>JBPCYB010000016.1:0-20806 GCA_051007995.1 Woeseiaceae bacterium
TCTTAATGCACGACTAAGCAGCTTGCCTGGTTTGAGTGCGACCTCTGTCGTTGAAGACGCGTTCAAACAGGTTTTTGGGCTCCTCGAGTGTCGGAACGAGCTCGATATCGACGCCTTCGTTCAATTCAATGGCCAGCCGATGCACGTAAGTAAGCGCTGAGAAATCTTCCAGAGCGAATCCTACCGAGTCGAAGATCGTAATCTGTTCACTGGATTCACGTCCGATAGTCTTATCTGCGAAAACCCTCCACAGGTCGTGCACCGGGTGCGTATCGGGCAGCTGTTGAATATCGCCCTCGACACGCGTTTGCGGCTCGTACTCCACGAAAATTTTTGCGGCCTTCAGAACATCGATATGCAATTCGGTTTTGCCAGGGCAATCGCCGCCAATTCCATTAATGTGCATACCCGGTTCCACCATGTCCGGCGTAAGAATCGTCGCCCAGGTTTTGTCCGCAGTACAAGTACTTACTACATCGGCGCCTCGTACAGTTTCTTGCGATGATGCAACCGGAATTACACGCAAGCCAGGTATGTGTTGCAGGTGACGTTGCACTTTCGTCATTGCGGCTACATCGATATCAAAAATCCGAATTTCCTCGATACCGAGCAAACTATGAAACGCGATGGCTTGAAACTCGCTCTGTGCGCCACAGCCGATCATCCCCAATACCTTGGAATTCGGGCGTGCCAGTGCTTCCGTCGCTATCGCGGTGGCCGCTGCCGTTCGAAATGCCGTTGTGAGAGTTAGTTCAGACAGCAATACAGGATAGCCCGTATCGGTATCAGCCAGTGCGCCAAAGGCCATCACTGTCGATACGCCTCTGTCCGGATTTCCCGGGTGACCGTTGACGTATTTGAAAGCGTAGCGGTCTGCGTCCGATACAGGCATGAGTTCGATCACGCCGACGTCGCTGTGATTGGCGACCCGGGCGCTCTTATCAAAGGACTCCCAACGCCGAAAATCCTCGCGCATTGTCGTCGCGATTCCGCCGATGAATTCGGTCAACCCGACACGCTCAACGATACGGCCAAGCGTCGGTACATCCACAAATTTCGTCATGGTGAGTCTCTTTCAGTAATTGCCAGAATGTCTACTATAAATTGATGTAATGTTAGGTAATAGATAGCATTTTGATAGTTTTTTCGAGCAGTATTGACGAAATGGTGGTAGTTTCTGCCTAATCTCCATAATTTGATCGGAGCGCTACCGTGCTAAAACTGGACACAAAAGACCAGGGCCTGCTGGCCATGCTGCGGGCCGATGCACGCACCTCGGTGGTTGATCTTGCGAAACGGCTCGGCGTTTCTCGCGCTACCGTACAAAACCGTATGCGTCGACTTGAAGACGAGCACGTAATCCTCGGCTACACGATTGCGATGGGCCCAGCTGTGGAAGCACCTGCTATTCGTGCGCACATGTGCATTCGCGCTGAAAGCACGAGCGAGGCTAGCGTGATCGCGAGTCTGCGTGGCAATCCGCAGGTAAGCGCGGTGCACCACACCACTGGTCGCTGGGATCTGATTGCAGAAATACAGACGGACTCGCTGTCGTCTTTTAACAAGATTGTCGGAGCTCTGCGCTTGATCGATGGCATTACAGCCACCGAAACTAATCTCTTGCTCGACAGTTACGAGTAACGGATTTTAAAGAAAACTTACAGCGTCAGCCCGCAGCTCTCGAATGCTTCCCGTATTGTCGCTTTCTCCGCATCCGACAATTCCAGCATCGGTGGGCGCACACGCCCCCCAACCTGCCCAAGTAACTCGAGCCAGTATTTGCCAAACGCCTGCGGCTTATCGGTAGGTCTTGACCGCAACATCGCATCGCGCACTGGATTGAGGCTGTCACGCACGCGCCGTGCCTCTACAAGATTGCCGGCAAACGCGAGCCGCGTGTATCTATCCATGCGTTTGTCGTTTTTGGTCTGCAAGTGATAAGGCGGCGAAGAGCAAAGATAGAGTTTCCAATCCAGTTCCTCGATGTTGTCCAACCACTCGTCTTCCGACGATGTGGAAACCTGAATCTTGTCCCCGACCATGTGGCTCAGGCGAACATACATTTCGCGCGGAACCGAATATTTGATAGCGACAATATTTGGCAATTCGGCGATGCGTGCACATTCTTCGGGCTGCATCAGATAACCAGAATCCGGGTGACTCCACATGGCGATGCCGATATCAAGTCGATCACAAAACGCCTTGTAGTATTGATACAGGACTTCCCCACGATCATGTACAAAGCTCAGGACCGGCGCATGAACAACAATGTAATCAGCGCCGCAATCCTGTGCATGCTGAGCGAGCTCAAGCGCCGTACTCATGTTTTGATCGGATACCGAGACGATTACTCCGGCTTTGCCTGCACACTCGTCGACGGCTATTTCAAAATTTCGCTTCCGTTCCTCCAGCGTCATGGAGAAAAATTCGCCCTGCTTACCGGCGATAAATAGTCCTTTGATATCGAGATCGTCGATCCAGTGACGAATGTTTGCGCGCATACCAACCTCATCGATCGAAAGGTCGTCATTAAACGGGTTCAGCGCAGCAGCCCAAATCCCTCGCATATTCTCTCGAGCGTAGTCTTTGGCTTCTGATTTTGAGTAGTTAATGGCTATGATAGGTTCCTATGTCCAGGCCTTTTGCTCTTGCGCCAATTATAAGACGAAAATGGAGATCCGCATGAGAATTGGGATTATCGGTGATGGGGCTATCGGCCGCTACGTCCGTGACAAGGCTCTCGAACGTGATCACGTTGTGCTCGCACTTCTGCTGCGCCCGGAACGCCTGCAGGAACGTACGCCGGCATCGAATGGCGCTCTGTGCGTCAGCGCGGTGTCGGACCTGCCTGAAGACATCGATCATATGATTGATTGTGCGGGCCACACGGCGTTGCGGTCTTATGGCCCGGATATTCTGCGCAGTGGAACGGATCTAACCACGGTTTCATTGGGTGCATTGGCGGACACTGAGCTCTTCCGAAACCTAGAGCAGGCTGCAATAGACGGCGATTCAAGACTTCATCTTGCGAGCGGAGCCATTGGCGCGCTTGATTGTCTGCGATCTGCGCATGTCGGCGGCTTGCACAGCGTCACATATATTGGGCGAAAGCCGCCTTTGGGTTGGAAGGGATCGCCCGCCGAAACACGGCTGGACCTGGACAATCTCAGCGGGGGCCCGGCAACGCACTTCGATGGCTCGGCCCGAGTCGCCGCCACTACCTACCCAAAGAATGCTAATGTCGCAGCGGCAGTCGCGCTTGCCGGGATCGGCTTTGACGAAACACAGGTTCAGCTCATCGCCGATCCGGACATTACCGAAAATATTCACGAGGTTCATGCAAAAGGCGAATTCGGCAGCTTTTCTTTCGAGATCAGAGGGCGATCGTTACCGGACAATCCTCGCAGCTCTGCACTCGCAGCCATGAGCGTCGTCAGCAAACTTGAGCAAGAATCACGGCGCATCATTTTCTAGAGACCGACCAACGATGAGTAACTACCCAGACTTATATCTTTATATAAACGGTGAATGGCGTAAGACCGCCAGCGACCTTCCAGTCTTGAATCCGGCGACCGAAGAAGAAATCGGTCGTCTGCCACATGCAGAGATCAGCGATCTGGACGATGCTGTCGAGTCTGCCGCGCGCGGATTCGAACATTGGAGTCACGTGTCCCCGAGTGACCGCGCAAACGTCTTGTACAAAGCTGCCGCAATCATGCGCGAACGACAAGAAGAAATTGCGACTTCCATAACTGCGGAACACGGTAAGCCACTCAGTCAAGCGCGCCTCGAGGTGATCCGCGGCTGTGAATTTCTCGAATGGGATGCGGGTGAAGCAACTCGGACCTATGGCCGCGTCATTCCGAGCGCGCGAGGCATTCGCTACATCGTGCATCACCAGCCGATCGGGACAGTCGCTGCATTTTCGCCATGGAATTTTCCTATGAGCCAACCGTGCCGAAAAGTGGCCGGCGCAATCGCGTCCGGCTGCTCAATCATTCTCAAGGCAGCCGAAGAAACGCCTGCAGGCGCACTGCATATAGCGAGAGCATTTCACGATGCCGGCCTTCCGCCGGGCGTGCTTAATCTCGTGTTTGGAACACCCGCCGATATTTCCGATCACCTGATCCGACAGGAGCAGGTGCGCTTGGTGGCGTTTACCGGCTCCACGCCAGTTGGCAAACACCTTACGACCCTGGCCGCACAATACATGACCCCGGTCCTGATGGAATTGGGCGGGCATGCGCCGGTCATTGTTTGCGAAGACACCGATGTTGAGGCGGCTGCCGTCACGGGCGCCGTACGCAAAATGCGCAACGCGGGTCAGGTTTGTACATCGCCCACGCGTTTTTTCGTGCACGAGAGTATTTTCGAAGAATATACAGCGACCTTCGTGCGCCGCGCGGCGGCAACTGTTGTCGGTAATGGCGTAGACCCCGGCGTTGAGATGGGACCGCTTGCGAATGAGCGCCGGATAGGCGCGCTCACCGATCTGGTTGAAGATGCGCGTGCACAAGGTGCGGATCTCATGACCGGCGGTAGCAGACTGGGCGACAAGGGTTATTTCTTTCAGCCCACCGTCTTAGCCAATGTACCGGACGCTGCTCGAGTCATGCAGGAAGAACCGTTTGGGCCATTGGCGATCATCAACCCCGTTCGTTCACTGGATGAAGCCATCGAGAAAGCGAATTCCGTCCCTTACGGCTTGGCTTCCTATGGCTTCACGAACCGTGCCGACTATGTGGACCGCATGATTGAGGGCATCGAAGCGGGCAACTTGTCGATAAACACGCTTGAGGCGTCACTGCCTGAGACACCGTTCGGTGGTGTTAAGTCCAGTGGTTATGGTCGCGAAGGCGGTACTGAAGGTCTGCAGCATTACATGGTCACGAAGAACGTCTCGCACAGCCTGACTATCGTCTAGTTGAGTTAGCTATTAGAGCTCAGTTCGGACTGCAAAAAGCTCAGGGAAAAAACTCGTATCGATCGCCTTTCTCAGGAACCCAACGCCCGATGACCCACCGGTTCCCTGCCGATTACCAATGATCCGCTGCACGGTATACATGTGTTTGAAGCGCCAATTCTGGAAGGCGTCTTCTATGTCGACGAGCTTCTCGGCGAGTTCGTACAATTCGAAATGCTTTTCCGGGTCACTGTAGATCGCATGCCATGCCGCCTGCACCGACTTATTGGCATCATAGGGTAGGCTGAAATCGCGCTCGAGCACTTGCTCGTCAATGTCGAATCCGACATCGCTTAGCTTTCTCAACACCACATCGTACAAACCAGGTTCAACCAGAACACGGTCGAGCTCGTTATAGACTTCGGGATCGTGGCGGTGAACTTCAATTAGTTTGCTGTTCTTGTTACCCAGAAGAAACTCAAGTTTTCGGTAGCAATGCGATTGAAACCCTGACGCCGGCCCAAGCGTGTCCCGAAATTTCAGGTAGTCGACCGGCGTCATTGTCGACAAGATCGACCAGGATTGAGTTAGCTGCATTAGGATAAGCTTGACGCGAGCAATCACCTTAAACGCGTGTCGGAAGTCGTCTTCCCTGACGTTTCGAATAGCGGCCTCCACTTCATATCCAGCCAGCTTTAACCAGAGTTCGCTTGCCTGGTGAATCACGATAAAAAGCATTTCGTCGTGCTGATCTGAAAGTCGGTGTTGTGCATTCAGAACTTCCGGCAAGTGCAGGTACTTGCCATAGCTCATTCGATCACTGAGATCAGTATGAATGCTCTCTTCGAGCTCCCTATAGTTTTTCGGTGTCTGATTCACTGTCCGTCCCCAAATGTCTCTGCGGCCAAGTCAAAGAGTTGATCCATGACATATTGTTCGTTCCAGTCATTTTCAATGCCTGGCAGCGCCATAATTTTTTGCATCACTTTGTTCTGCTCGTCACCAATTCGTAACGCTTCTGAATACGGGACATCTGGCGAGAAAGTTACCATCGAATAAAGTGGTGTCCACAATTCCGGAAAGCGTTCATTAAATTTCGCTTCGATCTTCTTGCGCAGCTGAAACCGGCTGTCGCCCGAAAGGTCGCTCATCTCCACGAAGTTTCGTTTCGACAACTCGGCAATGGCGTCGCCGTTCGGTTTGCGCGCATTCTCATAGGCTGGAAAAATTCGATTCCAATCATGCTCGTGTTTGCTGATCAGTGCGTCAAGCTCGGCGCAGTCCTCAAAGCCGCAATTCATACCCTGGCCGTAGAATGGCACGATCGCATGTGCGGCATCGCCGATCAGGCCTATTTTCCGGTTAAACGACCAAGGAAATACCTGTACCAGGAAAAGTGGCGCGGCCGTCTTCTCCATGAACACTTCCACCGGGTCTTCGAGATAGCCCATCGCATCCTTAAAATTGGCTTCGAAGAATGCATTAACTGACGAGTGTTCCCGCAACGACTCAAACGACGGTTCGCCCGAGTAATTCATAAAAAGCGTGCACGTAAACGTACCATCGGGATTCGGCAGCGCGATTAGCATGAAGTCCTTGCGTGGCCAGATATGCAACGCGTTCTTCTCGAGCTGATGTGAGCCATCGGCGTTTGCTGGAATATTCAATTCGATGTAGCACTGCGGCATATATGTCTGGCTGTAACTGAATCTTGGAAGGTTGTGGGCCAGCCGACGCACTTTCGAGTGCGCGCCATCGGCACCAAACGCAAAGTCCGAAGAAACAACCAAATCCTCGCCGTTCGCCACTTTGAAGGTCGCTTGCGCAGTTTCGAAATCGATATCGACCAACCGATGCTCAAAAAACGTCGTGATATTCGACTCTTCGTCAGCAATATCCAACAACTGCTCGTTAATTCCGCCCCTCGAAACAGACCAGATCGCGTCACCCTCTTTGCCGTAAGGAAGCGAGCTCAGATCGCCGTCGACCCCATGGATAGCGCGGTGATACATCGGTATGGACTGTTTCTTGGCTTCAGCACTGATGCCAATTTTCTCAAGTGACGTCCAGCCGCGATCAGACAATGCGATGTTGATCGATTTTCCCTGGTAGATGCTGGTCTGCCGCGAGTCCGGTCGACCTTCATAGAGTCCGACCGAATAGCCATGTCTTGCCAGGGAAATCGCCAACAAGCTTCCAACAGGTCCGCCGCCTACAACTGTAAATGTCTTTTGCGTCATCTAGCACGCACCTTGTGTCAGCAATTCACGCATCACTTTGCCGAACGTATATACGTCCTCGAATGAATTGTAGAGCGGCACGGGTGCCATGCGAATAATGCAGGGCTCCCGAAAATCGGCGATGACACCCGCTGCAATCATGTCATCGAACAGTTTTCGCTCCCGACCTGCAACGTCCATCGAAATCTGGCTGCCGCGCTGTGCGGAGTCCCGAGGTGTAATGACACTGATCTCGGCATCCGGAAACTCTTTCGCCAGCTCGTCGATCGTATATTCAAGATAGCCCGTCAGCTTTTTGCTCTTCTCCCGCAATGCGGGCATACCGACCTCGGCAAAAATATCTAGCGATGCTTTCATCGCGGACATGCCGAGAATTGGCACGTTGCTCAACTGCCAGCCCTCCGCGCCCTGCATCGGTTGAAAGCCGTTTTTCATCTGGAATCTCGTCGCTTTGTCGTGTCCCCACCAACCGCCGAATCGCGGCAGGTCGAAATTTTTGCCGTGACGCTCGTGCACGAATATCGCGCCGACGTTGCCGGGACTTGAATTCAAATACTTGTACGAGCACCACGCGGCAAAATCGACACCCCATTCATGCAACGACAAAGGCACGTTTCCTGCTGCATGCGCGAAATCAAACCCTGCAATAGCGCCGACGGCGTGTGCCGCTTCCGTCAGGCGCGGAATATCAAACAGCTGACCTGTGAAGTAATTGACACCGCCAAAAAACACCATCGCGAGCTCATCCGCGTTCGCATTGATCGCAGCAAGAATGTCCTCGTGCCGAATCAGTCTTTCTCCCTCTCTTGGGGCCACCTCGATGATGGCGTCGTCAGGATCGAAACCGTGAAACTTTGCTTGTGTCTCCAGCAGGTAGCGATCTGACGGAAACATTCTTGCTTCGCTGATGATCTTGTAGCGTTTCTTAGTCGGGCGATAGAACGACACAAACAAGAGATGAATGTTGGTCGTCAGTGAATTCATGCAGACGACTTCCGACTCCTTCGCGCCGACGATGCCGGCCATCGCAGGGGTCAACAATTCGTGATAGCTGTACCAAGGATTGGTCGAATGAAAATGTCCTTCGACACCGTACTTCGCCCACTCGTCGAGCTCCAACTCGACGGCGGCGCGAACTGTTTTTGGCTGCAGGCCGAGCGAATGTCCGGTGAAATACACAAGCTCGGGTGTTCCTAGCGACGGAAAATGGAATTGGTCTCGATATTTTCCGAGCGCGTCGGCCTCGTCCTGCGTTTTCGCAAACTCGAGTGACGATTCGTATTGCACGTCAGCCCCTGTCTTTCGGCGGCAAAGACACCCAACCCTCAGGCGGCTCCTTACCTGGATGCATCGCGCTGCAGTCAGGGCAGGTACGCGCCGATTCATCGTTGTAGAAGGATTCGTACAGCGGTGGCAGATCGTGAACGATGGACTTCAGCACCACTTCGACACGGTGCACCAAACTACCGCACTCAAAACAGTACCATTCAAAAGCATCCTTCAATCCATCAGGGCGCTTGGGTTCGATAACGAGCCCAACACTTCCGGCCATCGGTCGTTGCGGTGAGTGCCGGACGTGCTTCGGCAAAAAGAAAATGTCACCTTCGCGAATGACGATGTCAGAGAATTCGCCTTCGTCGAATACCTTGAGAATCATGTCGCCTTCCAGCTGATAGAAAAATTCTTCTACCGGGTCGTCATGATAGTCAGTCCGCTTGTTCGGACCACCGACCACAAACACCATCATGTCTGTGTCTTCCCAGATTTGCTGGTTCCCGACTGGCGGTTTTAAGAGGTGTCGGTGTTCTTCGATCCAGCCCTGAAAGTTGAACGCGGCTAGCTTCGTCATTTTGGATTTTTCCGTAGAAATATAATTCGTATCCTGATCTTTTATGCCGGGCACCGCAAACGAAAATGGGCCCTGCCAGGCATTGGTCTCTGTCTAAAAGATGAGCCAGTCGGGAAATCCAGAGGGCATGGCGCCGCGCAGCGTCGATTCCAGCCAGGACGGGTGGAATAGAATGCTCATGACTTGTCCGTAGAAAAACACCATGATCGCCCAAACACAGATCGCATAGGAAAACGCGATTCGCTTGCTGTAGTGCCCCCAGCGAAGCAGATAGATCGCAACAAATACCGGCAGCGCGATCTTTTGACCAACCAGCATCGTCAATGCGACCAGGGCGACGAGATAGACGAAAAACGGCAAACCCTTCGCCATCCATGCATTTTCGCTCGCTGTCGTAAGGACTTGTGGCCAGCCTCCGGCTGCTTTCGACGCCATCACCGATCGAGCGTCATTGATCACCACAACTAAAGCCAACAACGCACCGGGCATGCAGATCAGCAACGGAAACTGCCGTACCTGAGGTGGCCAGCCCCAGGCAACGAATGCGGCCGCTGCGAACGTAAGCAAGAGCGTGATCGAGACAAACAGAGAGATGAGCGGTGTTTTTCGCGGCGGCTTTTTCTCCGCTACATCAATTTTGATCTTGAGCTTCTCGCGCGCCACGCCACGAAGCGCAAAGTAGATCGTCGCAACGATGACAAGTAGCAACACGATGACGATCGGTCGCTGCATCCAGCTGTATCCATCGTGCAACCGATTACTTATTTGAAACGAGCGCTCGAGAATCGGGCCGAGCACAAGAGCAAGAACTACGGGCGGCCGCGGCCAGTCAGCTCGCTTCATGACGAAGCCAATCACGCCAAAGACCAAGCAACTGACCCATGCGCCGATCGATGCGCTTCCCAGCCATGCCCCCATGAATACAAACATCAAGACGGCCGGCACAACGAGATGTCCAGGAAGCAGAGATACCTTGGCGACCTGCTTTACAGTTGCCAGCAAGATCAACGTAGCGACCACACTTGCGATCGCGATCATCCAAACGAAACTGAATGTCATCGGAAGTTCGGTGGTGAGCATCGACGGACCCGGACGCAGGCCGTGCATGATCAACGCACCCATCAGAATCGCGGTACCGACACTGCCTGGAATACCAAGCGTCAATGTTGGAATCAACGCACCGCCGCGAAGCGCATTATTGGCCGCTTCCGGCGCCAATAATCCTTGCACGTCGCCTTTCCCGAACTGCGAATTGTCTTTTACGCTTTGTTTGGCGTGTCCGTAAGTCACCCAACCTACTATTGACGCGCCGAGCCCGGGCAACATACCGATGTAGGCGCCGATGATGCTGCAACGGATCACCAGCGCTAGTCGCTTGAATGCATCGCGTACGCCCGTCAGCAAACCCGAATCAGATTTGTTGCTTGCGCCGTCCCTTGCTATCGAGACGTTTTTGACAGCGAGTTCCAGAATTTCCGGAATTGCGAACAGACCCAGTAAGACCGGTATCAACGGAAGCTCGTCGAGCATATAAAGAGTGCCGAATGTGTAGCGTGGAATCGCCTGCGATTCAGGCAGGCCGATCGTTGCTAACAGCAGGCCGAATAGAGCCGCAACGACACCTTTCGTGATCGAGCTGCCTGACAATGAACCCACCATGGCCAGTCCCAACAAACCGAGCATGAATTGTTCGGGGGATTCAAACGCGAGTATCACTGGCAAGATCAACGGAAGGGACACACCCAACGCAAGTGCACCGCCTACGCCACCGATCGCCGACGCCGTGAATGACGCGCCCAAGGCACGCGCGGCCTCGCCTCGTTTCGCCATAGGATAGCCATCAAGAACGGTCGCTTGCGACGCCGCCGTACTAGGCACTCCGAGTAATACTGATGTAATGGCGCCGCTGGTCGACGTTGATGCCCAGGATGCGAGCAATAGTGCGAATGCGGCAACCGGCTCCATGCTGAACGTAAACGGCAGCAACAGAACCAGGCCAATAGCGCCGCCCATGCCCGGGACCGCTCCAAGCAGAATCCCGATAACGCAACCCAATGCGAAGTAGCCGACGACGGACCACTGGAAAATAAGGCCGAGTCCCTCAAATAAGGCTTCTAACATCGTCCGCTCCCCCGGAGACTCTAGTAACCGCTATTTTTCTTGATATGCGATTCGATGTACGTAACCACTTCGTTAGACACATTGTCGGTCGCACCCAGTATTTCTGCCTGACGTTGATGACTAACAAAACCGGGCGCGTAACTGAGTATGCGTTCGGCCTCCTCAAAATACTCGTCGGACGTCAGGGCGGCTTCAACGCCGACGCGAAAAGCCTCTGCGGCGGCCGGGTCCATACCGGGTGGGCCCATAAAAACATGCTGCATCGTCTGGTCAATTTCGAGTAACGTCGCAATCGATTCCCACAGGACACCGGACGGCGGTTCACCATTTAGCGATTGATACAATTTATCAAGGGCCGGAATGTCTGGCACGAGATGATTTTGCACCATGCCGCCGTTCGCATCGAGCAGCGGCATGCTGAACATTGGTAATGCATTGCCCTCATCAACGAGTACCGGAACGACCTGGTTCAGATACGCATGCGCTGCATCAGTTGCCGTATCAACCTCCCCACTGATGATGGCCGCGCGAATATTGCCGCTGCTCGGATAACCGCCGATGTACTTATAATTTGCGCCAATCAGATCCAGCGCCATTGTGCTGATAATCATCCGGCCGTGCTCGGCGGGCATGCCGCCAAAGTTCAACTCGTCCTTCCCTACAATATCTTCGGGTCCGGCGATACGCTCGGCCAATGCGTCAGTTCGCGTGTAGACAACCAGACCCGCCACTTGCACGCCACCGAGCGGCGTAAATTCGCTGTACTTGAATGAGAATCCGGGCAGTTGCAGCAATTCGCCTAGCGATGAGCGTGGTCCATAGTAAATCGTAGTGCCGTCTTTTGGTGCCTTGAGCAAAACATGCAGATGCGCATTCAGTGTCGAGGCGCCGGGCATGTTGTTGACTATGACAGTCGGATTGCCCGGCAGCGTTCTTTCGAGATGTTTCGCGAACAAGCGTCCGAGCGTCGTGCCGCCAGCGGACGCATCAAGTCCGATCACCACAGTAATCGTCTCACCCGCGAATGAGAATTCCTCCGCCGATTCGCTCGCCGACTGATTTGACGCTTGATTCGAGCCGTCGCAAGCAACCAGAAAAACCGCCAATGAAATTGTCAAAAGGTATCGATACAACATGCCTACTCCAAATTCTTGTTCGTCTGTTTTACTAGTCTTGTGTACTGGCCAGGTCTTCACTGATCGCTGCGGCACAGGCTTTCACGTCGGGAATGAAACTCGCAACCGTATCTTCTGCCATCCTGGACCCCGGTCCACGAACGACGACAGCAGCCACAGTATTTCTTAGTCCATCAAACACAGGCACTGCAATCGCCGACGTATCAAGCTCAACTTCGTCGACACTATAAGCGCAGCCGTTCGCTCTGACCTCATCCAACTGTTGGCAGTATAAGTCACGATCGGTGACACTCTTGTTGGTAAGCGCTGTTAGTTCGTCCTCACTCAATATTTCTCGCACTTGCAAGTCTGTCTTTTGCGCCATGAATACTCGACCCGCCGCCCCGGCATAAACTGGAACCGCTCGACCGACCGGCGCGACAATTCTGAGTTCGCGATCCGGTTCGATGACATCAATACACACCCTTTGCTTGCCGCGCGGCACGATCAGGCAAACCGTCTCCTGTGTCTGCTCGAGCAAGCTTTGCAGATGCGGCCGACAAATTTTGCGGACTTCATTTGGCCAGAAATTGTAGATACCGCCGCCTGGAACGTAATTGCGATCGTCCGAACGCTGTCGAACAAGATCCATATTCGCCAATGTGTTCAACAGTCGCAGCGTGGTCGCCTTGTCGAGCCCCGCCCCGCGACTGATGTCTGTCAGGCCCATCGGGTTATCACCCTGGCAGACATACATCAGGACCGACATGGCGCGTTCGACTGAGCGATTGGTTTTCATAGATCGTAGTTGGTTCACTAAATGAACCATTATAGTTTACTGTTTGAACTATTCTACCCCCAGTGCTATAAATCTCAAGTGATTAGTTGGAGACGTTTTCATGCCTGACGCACGCGCACTGGCGCAACAGGAAATTCGCGATATGCGCGAGCGCATTGCCCGACTTGATGCCGACGGCATCGATCTGGTGCTGCGCAATGCTCGATCGCATTACGCGTGGGCGGACCGGCCAGTGAGTGATAGTGACCTTGAGCAAATATTCGACATTATGGTCGAAGGCCCGACGTCGAATAACGGTCACCCTATTCGAATTCTGTTTGCGCAGAGCGACGCCGCTAAACAACGATTGGTACCCGCCTTAAAAGGTAACAATGTCGAAAAAGTATTGAGCTCGCCCGTCTGCGCCATCATCGGCTATGACACAAAGTTTTATGAGCGTTTCCCGGAGTTGTTTCCACACGAGCCTGAGAAGATGCAGATGTTCATTGACAATCCAAAGCGATGTGCAGATGACTCATTCCGCAACGGCACCCTGCAAGGCGCCTATTTCATGATTGCAGCACGCGCGCTCGGATTCGATGTCGGTCCAATCTCCGGATTCTTCAACGACATCGTCGATGAAGAGTTCTTTGCGGACACGACCATAAAATCCAACTTCTTGTGCAATGTCGGATACGGAGACGAGAGCGCGGTATGGCAAAAATTACCTCGCCCCTCTTTTGACAGTATCTGCACATTCATTTAGTTCAGGCTTCATCGAATGCACCAACCTCAGACAGGACTTTTGCAGGCCGACCGTGATCGGGCAACAGCAGGGTATCGAATGTTCTCGCCGCTGGGCATTCCGAAGACCCTGATCATTAACATGCAAGGTGATGTTGTACATTCCTGGGACTTACCGTTCGAGCCCGGCAACTTTGGCTGTCTATTGGACAACGGCAACATGCTTTCCGCGTCGCGTACACCTGATGGACCGAAGGGGTTGCCAGCCAAAGGCGGTTTGTTACAGGAGCGAGACTGGAATGGAAAGCTTATCTGGGAGTTTCAGGACGACCTGCAGCATCATGATTTCTTGCGCTGTAAGAATGGCAACACGATGTATCTGCGCTGGGAGTTGCTTAAGAAGGAAAACGAAGAGCGCGTTCCCGGCGGGCAAACAGGCACGGAGCATGCCGACGGTATCTGGGGTGACGTGATTCGGGAAATTGAGTCGGATGGCACAGTAGTTTGGGAGTGGCGTGCCGAGGACTGCGACGAGATGTACGACTTCCCCCTAAATCCGATGTGCCCGCGCCACGAGTGGTGTCATGCGAATTGCATCACACAATTGGAAAACGGCGATGTATTGATCAATTTTCGCTACAACCATTTGATGGCGATCATTGACTACAAAACAAAACAATTCAGATGGCACCTTTGTGATTACGACTATGGTCAACAGCACAGCGTTTACATGCTTGAAAACGGCAATCTGCTGTTCTTCGCAAATGGCGCGAATGTTCTAGGCGTCGGCCCCGAAGCGGGCTCACGTGTTATCGAGCTTGACCCGCACAGCAAGACACCGGTTTGGCAATATGCCGGGACGCCGAGTTTTTCATTCTTCAGTTGGTTTATCAGCAATGCCCAACGACTGGAGACTGGCAACACCTCGATTCTCGAAGGCATCAAAGGCCGAATCATCGAGGTTACATTAGACGGCGAAATAGTGTGGGAGTACGTCTCGCCACACTTTGTCACCGAACCGCACCCAATGTATACCGGCGGCAATGCCTTTTTCCGCCACTATTTCTACGCACCTGATTCAATCGAACTTGCGGGCCGTTTGCCGGCAAACGCATGGCAAAACTAGATTTGGAGAGATCGAAATGAGCGTTATCTTGTATCACTGGTGGGGATCGACCTGTTCGCGAAAAGCCAGAACGACCCTGGAAGAAAAAGGCGTCGAGTGGGAGAGCGTGCATATCGACTTACACCAATTTGAGAACTGGGAGCCGTGGTACGTCAAAATTCACCCTAACGGCGTGGTTCCTGCGATGGATCACAACGGCCGAATCATTATCGAATCGAACGCCATCCTTGAATATATCGATGAAACCTTTGATGGACCGTCGCTCAAACCGGACGATACCTGGGAGCGTGCGAACATGCGTGTCTGGATGGACAAGTCGGAGCATGTATTGCACAAAAACATGCATCTGATCTCGCACAACAACCATCACGCGCACCGCTGGGGCGAATACGAGAAACAACATGGTCATGACGTCCTGATGGAAAAAGTGCGCTCGCAACCCGATCTACAACGACGCCATGATGAGATACGCAATGCCGATGGCATCGCCGATGACGTTGTGGCATTCGCCGTCGAGCGTGTGATCGACCAGTTGACCATGATGGAAAACGACCTGCAGCGTGGCCCTTGGATAACCGGCGATACCTACTCGCTCGCCGACATTTCGGTACTGCCTTTTGTGGAGCGCTTTCAGGCGAATGGCTATGGCGCGGAAATCGCGGCGGACAAACGGCCGCGTCTAGCTGACTGGTTTGCACGAATACAGGAACGACCGGCCGTCAAGAAAGCCTACGCATTCATGGATCCGGACGCAGAAGCCTGTTGAGTCGACCGCCTGGTTTGCGGCGATATCACTGGATCCTGAGTGATTAAGATTCAATAGAGGTAGAATGGAGCTGCATGCCTGAAAGAATAACTAGTGACGATGCTCACGTCATCTACGTGCCGTCGGTACGTATTTTTTGGGTTCTGTGGATCGTCGTGACTGCCTGGCTGTTGGCCTGTGCGCTCCTCGTTGCCGGCGAGTATGCCGACGGCTACCAAACCATCGCGAATTCGAGATACCTATTCGGCGACAGTCCAACTTACTATTTCCATAGAGGACCGCTGGCGGCGATCATGCTGTGGCCCGTCGAAGTCCTGGCAAATCTGTTCAATATTGGCCCGTTGGAGGTGACGCCATACCATCTCTATAGCGCCGCATTGCACAGCCTCTATCTGCTGGGATGCTGGTGGGCACTACAACGTTCAGGGGCCAGCCCGTTGGCTAGAATCTTCGCCTTCCTCGCGGCGATATCGACCGTAGTGTTTTACGCTTACTCCCCGTATTTGAGCCATGACATCCTACCTGGGCTGCTTTTCTTGTTAATGATCTACATCGCCAATCGCTGGTTGAGCGAGGGATCCCGGGTAGACGCACTGCTACTGGTGATCATCGGCGCTGCGGTGGTATTGATAAAGCAGACCTATGCTTTGTTCTGGATTGTTATTGTCGCGTATGGGGCAATGGCGTTTTTGTTTCGCTGGGACAACGGGCGTGTCGACTGGCGAAGACTCGGAATGCTAATGAGTCTTGCCGTGCTCAGCGGCGGGATTACCTGGGTTGGCTACGCGTGGTTCGCGGCCGATGAGTGGGCGTACGTACCGTGGTATATGCGGCCGTGGGAACTCGCCATCGGTGTGTCTGAGGTATTCGGCAAGAACTCGCACATGGTATTTCCTGCCGACTTATACCTGCGGAATCTGCACAATTTCGGCGTACTGGCGATGCTACTCGTTATCCCGGGCATAATCATCGCGCTACGGGGGAACGACCCGCGGTTGCGGATGATTGCGATATGTTGGTTAACGTCCGCAATAACTATTCAATTCGTGACGTTCAAAGAGGTGCGCTACTTTCTTTTCCTCGCGCCACTGACAGCCGTCCTTATTGTGCCAGCCATTGAGTGGTCGATAAGACGGCGGATACCCCTGATCGCAATGGTCCTCGTCCTCGCCTTTGATCAAGTTCGCGGGTTCTCCGTAGCAGCTAGCCAAATAGTCTCTACCGGGACAATTAACCCGCCACGGTTTTTCGAGTCAGCTGGAACGAGTGGTCGGGTCGTCGCCTCGAAATCAATTGCATTCGTATATGACGCCCGAAGCCCGTTGCAACGCGATACGTACCACGGCATCTACAGTCTTGGTGCACAACTGTACTTTTCGCTGCACGAAGGCAAGACCGAAGTCCACGAGATTGCCACGACGGACGAACTTGGTATGGCAAAACTCCAATCTGGGGATCGCGTCTACGTAGTCACGACTGAGGTCAGGCGAATTACGCCATATACCGAGGACAATTCGCCTAACATGCTGTCCGAATACACCGCGATCGCCGGTCGCGCAGCACCGTTGACGTTGCACCGCCAGGGGGGCGGGTATGTCGTCGACGGGCATGAAAATAGCTACGTAATGCTGGTGCCGGACTCAGAGAGTGAAAAGATTACACCTCTACTTTCGATTTCGCAGATCGACACGAATCAACTGGAGAAGATCTACGGCAATCTGCAAGGCAGGGACTCTTTGGACGTAACCGCAGTTATCATTGACGCCGTCTGCCGCGCCGACAGCTGCCAGTATCGATAACATCCGCTTGCTGCAGAAACCTCCTCCAAAGAAGCCCTCACCCAGCACAACAAAACTATTTTGCCGCCTCAATGTTTTCGTTCAGTCCCTGGCGCAGTAGCTGAATCGCTTCATCGGCACGCCCTGTTTCTTTCAACGTGTCACCAAGCAACATGTAGGCTGCGTTTCTGATCGTCGTATTGTCGCTGTCGGCAAGTACCTGCTTCAGTACTTCTGTCGAACGCGCCTTTTCGCCACGCTGTTCGTAGACCTCCTGAATCTTCTGCATCTGCATGATCGCTGCTTTCTCCGGGTTCGACGAAACATCGTAAGTCGACTCGATGATCTCGAAATAGTCGGTCATGATCGAGAGAAACGTCTGCATAAGCTCCAGATCGTCCTGATTCTGCGCATTGGCGCCAGGTGCGACAACGAACAACATTGCCGCCGTGATACTTATCGTAATTTTCCTAAATGTACGCATCGTTCTTCTCCTTCAAAGTTTTATTTTCAAATTGATAATTCGTTTGTGGCTGTGACGAGCTCGTCGGCTTGGGTTTAGCCGGCATCCTGGGCACACTCACACTTCGCAACTGCGACAGACTTGGTGACGCAACCGACGGTTTTGTCGGTTTCAAGGCCGCCAATGCGGTCATCGATGGTTTTGCCGGTGTTTTCGTCGTATCGGTCGATACCTGGTTTGTAAGAGGCAGCATCCACACTAGGGCAAGAATCGCAGTGCAAGACACTGCGGCCGGCATCCAGAATCTGGAACGGGCTCGCGAATCCGCGACATTGGCACGAATTCGCGACGCAAGGTGCGGCGGCGCGCTGATTGCCTGATAGTCGCGCTTCAGATCGTCCAGTTCATCATTCATGATTCAATCCTGCGATTTGTATGCTCAATTTCATTTTCGCTGTTGCCTTGTGCAACAACGCTTTCACGGTCCCTTCGCGGCAACCCATCGACTGCGCCGTTTCTTTCACTGACATGTCTTCAAAAATTCTCAACAACACAACCTCACGTTGCCGCTCAGGCAGATTTTCGACGACCCGTCTCACTTGGCGTGCACTTTCGTATTCTGCGACGTCGCGTTCCGGAGCAGGTCCTGGATCGGGTAACTCGTCTTCCAGTGGTTCTGTCGGCCGCACCCGATTGAATTCGTGGCAAACATTTTTGGTCGTTCGGTACAGCCACGTAAAGGGTGCGGATCGAAACCGAAACCTGCGCAGACCCTTGTAACCGCGAACGAATACTTCCTGGGCGACATCGGCTGCGGCCTGCTCGTCGTACAACCAGACACAGGCAAGTCTGAAGACCCGGTCCTGGAAGCGACGCACGATGGCGTCATACGCATCCGGGTTACCTGACTTAAAAAGTCTGACCAATTCAACATCGGAGGATTCGTCCATTCTCATCGGGTGTCATCAGACTGACAAAAAGCCGATGGGTGACTGATTGCTTTCCGGTGAGTAGAAAGATCGGACATTGGGCAATACTTCATCGAGCTCCGATGCCGACACACCAAACCAGCGTGCCAGTTCGGCGAAATACTCATCAACCGATGTGGTTGGGGCGTAGACGCCTCGCCCGACATCCAATGGACTCGACGCCGACAAGATCGGATAGTCGCCGTAGATACTGCCACCATTAACCGAACCGCCCATGGCGATATGATGTCCACCCCAGCCGTGATCTGATCCCTTGCCATTGGAGGTCAGTGTGCGTCCAAAATCGGACGTAGTAAACGTCGTGACCTCATCGAATACGCCCAGTTCGACCAATGCGTCGCGAAATTCCTGCAACCCGGCACTGACGGCTGGCAGCATATTCGCCTGGTTGTCGAGTACGTCATCATGATGATCCCAGCCACCAACGGTCACGAAGAACGTTTGTCGCGTTGCGCCGAGCGCGTCGCGCGCACCAATTACCCGCGCGATCTGCCGCAAGCTTTGCGAGAAAGGACCTGGTGAGAAAGCCGTACTCAAGGTGGGCGATGTTTGCATCGCGTCGACAAACACGGCCTGTGCATCAATTGCCCCTCGAAGTCGCCGCGAATATTCCCGTCGCAGAATGTGTTGCTGTTGTACTGCGAGTAGATTATCGACCATGACCTTCTTGAAAGCGCCAAACTCCGAGCCATCATCATATGCATTAAGCCCCGGTGCGCCGTCGCCTGCTGCGTCGATGCTGTACTCACCGACCTGGTCGCCACTCTGGAAAATATTCGAGCCGGAAAGCGAGATATTCATCGATACGCCGTTTTGCATATTGACGTCCTGCATTCGATCGGCAATTCGACCACCCCAGCCTTGCGCGACTCGCCCATTGGGAACAGCAGTCTGCCATTGGCTGATTTGGTCGGAGTGCGAAAACAAGCCAAGTGGCAACTTCGCTGTACCATTCTCGACCGCTTGCGCATCGAACGCCTCTACAAGTGTTCCAACATTAGCGATCATTGCCGCCTCACCGTTTGAAAACAGTGAATGCAGTTCAGACATGCCAGGATGCAGACCGTAGTTACGACCATTACTGGTGGTTCCCGGCAGTGTCAGTAGCTCATTCTGCGGCAGCGCCAGATCAGCACGGATGCTGTTGTACTCACCGAACTGATCATTATCGGTAGGCACCAGCATGTTGTACGAGTCATTGCCACCTGCGAGCAATATGCACACCAACGCACGATAACCGGGTGCACTTTGCGCAGCCGCAGTTCTCGCGAGGCCGAGTTGTAACACTGTCGATGCAACGGTCGCCGAAGCAATGCCGAGCGAACAACTGTGAGAAAGAAAATTGCGTCGTGTCATCATCGTAATTCTCCTTAGTGCCGCACGGCGTAGTCGGATGAGAGTAAGAACATGTAGATCGCTATACGTACGCGTAGATTTGGGTCATCGAGACCGACGAGAACGCCTTCGATCGCCTGCCGCGTAGCTGCGTCCAATGTGCCCGCGGTAAGTACGATATCGAGACGATCAACCAACGCGTCAATATCCGATGAAATCGCTATGTAGTCGTCGTAGTTCAAAGATACCGGCGCGAATGGGGGTGGTGAATCGGTCACGTAGTCAGCAAGAACGACAAAATCCACGAGATTTGAGACGCCAACAATCGAATTGCTGGTCGTAATCTGAAATTCTGGCGCAACTAACCCCGCAGCGGCGATTTCACCGGCTGGCGAATGTGCCGGGAGATAAAAGTTAAAGACACTCGGTGCCGATAACGGATGCTGTTTGCCGATTTCCTGAATGAAGAACCCGGTATTCGCGATGAAACCATCGCTACTGTTCGCCCCAAATTGACGCAAGATGGACGCATAACGAACGACCGGCTCGCGCAATTTGCCAAAGTCCGCCATGGTCGTTGCGGCCGATTCGGCCTCAGG
>JBPCYB010000017.1:0-9792 GCA_051007995.1 Woeseiaceae bacterium
ACGAATGGCAGCGGTGCAGATATCAGATTCCAGATTGCCGCAAAAATCCAGGCACCGTACATCGATGACTTCGAACTCGACCGAATCGTCGACGACTGCCAATCGTCGTTGAGCAGCCAGGGCTCATTCTGAAACTTGGGCAAGGCCTGGTCTTTTTCTGTCGGCGCCTTCCAGGCGGCTATGAGGAGGCCGAGTCCGACACCGCCGAAGACAAACAAGAATATCGATTTGAAACCAAGCAGCCCCCAACGCACGCCACGATCGATGATCGAAGCCGTTGGATCGTCCGGATCAACGTAAATCATGATCATGTCGCCGGACGCTTGAGCGCTCTGCAGATTTCGCCCGATATCCTCTTGATAACTGCCAACGTTGTCGGCGCCGCCGCTAATCGAAACGCGATCGCCGCTGTATTGCTTACCACCGATTTTGTAGTCATACGAGGCAAACGCTCGGTGTGTGTCTGAGTCATCGCCGCTGTGGGTTGTGTAGCCGCCGGTCGTCAGGCTTGCTTCGACTTGCATCCAGCCGTCCATCTGCCAGGCAGAAACAAGGGTGCTGCTGACGGACCACAACATCCAGATGCCCACCGAGAAAAACGGCAGCGCGAACAGGGATACAAGGATTCTTCCTTTCATGCAATTGACCATAGCAAGCGCTGAAAGTTGTCGCCGTGATCATAGTCAAACTACTGTTTGCTTGTTCCTTGTGGTTATAAAGCAACGAAAACTAATGCACATATAGCGAAACGGTATCGAGCTTAGGAGCAACTTTTCCCTAACTCCTAGCATCTACACATCAATGAGTTGCATTCGATTTTGGTCGAGTTTTGGACATGTGCCAGGAGCGAGTCAGCCCATTTTTGATACACACATATGGTTTTTGTTGGATTGTCACAACACATTTCTATAGGGGGATTTACCATGAATAGTCACGAGCGCCTATGGCGCACTCTTGGCTGGTCGCTGGTTGCGGCTGGTTTTTCTATGTCGGCACCTGTGTATTCACAGGACGACGACAGCGCTGCCGAGTTGCAGGACGCAGCGGTTGAGGAGATTGTCGTTACGGGCTCGAAGCTCCGTCGCGACGAGTTCTCGTCAATCTCGCCCGTTCAAGTCATCGGTGGCCAGGATTCCGTCAAGATTGGTACGGTCGACACGGCCGCAATGATTGCTGAGTCGCCGTTCGTCTTCGGTACGCAGCTAGACGGCTCAACGAACTCCGGGTCGACCACTGGCGCAGTAGAAGGTGTGCCTGCCAGCGGGCCGGGCTCCGCAACAGTTTCGCTGCGCGGTTTAGGCGCGGAACGCACATTGCTTTTGGTCAACGGACGTCGCTTGTCACCATCGGGTGTCCGCGGTGCGCCGGTCGCACCGGATCTCAATTTGATCCCGAGCGCGATGATCGATCGCATTGAAATTCTGACCGATGGCGCCTCGTCAATTTACGGCGCGGATGCTGTGGCGGGTGTTGCCAACATCATCCTGCGTTCGGAATTTGAAGGCATCGAACTTCGTGGCTTTGGTACGTCGCCTGAGCAAAGCGGTGGCGAAGAATCTTTGGTGAGTTTCATCGGCGGTGCATCCAATGACAGATCCAACTTCACTGTTGCAGCTGAATACTTTAATCGCGACCGCATCATGGCGCGAGATCGCACCGACTGGAACAGCTGCCTGATGGGCATGGAAGTAGCCACTGATGGCACTGTCTACAAGCACTGTCAGGATAGTCGTCCGGACAATGCTGCCTTTATTAGTAGCGCGGGTTTCGTGTATTACACACCGGGTACAACGGACTTGGGCATTCCGGACTGGTCGTCAGCTGACGGTGCGAACCTTTTTCTGGGACGTACTGATCAAGGAACGGAGCTACCTGGCAACTTAACAGGATCGGCTTCCGAGACGCCATACAATCTGCAACAAGAGGAGCTCGACACCCAATTGCAGGGCGATGTACAGCGCGTCAATCTGTATGCGACAGGTAAGTACGAATTGACACCATCTGCGACGATATATCTCGAGGGGTCGTACACGCAACGCCAAAACGAGGGCATATTCACGTCGGAGCAGGCGTTTCCGGCAATACCTCACATGATTCCGCAGCTGGATATCAACGGCAACATTGTGGTCGAGCCCGACGATATTTTCTGGGCGACAGACCAAAATGATCCGAATGAATTTCTAGCTGACGGTACTACGCCAAACCCGATGTTCGGTATGTGCGATCCGACTGCGTCGCCGACACCGGTTGGCGCCGGTAGTTTTCCATGCGCCGGAGTCTTGATGACTGCAGCTGGTGAGCCGATTTTAGTGGATAACCCGCTCAATCCATTCGATGCGGAACGCGCACTTCCGGTTTACTCATTGAGAGGCTTGTCGCAAGAGCGCAAGACTGATATCGATAACTTTCGTGTCGTCGCCGGCATTGAAGGTGATTTCGGTTCGGGTTGGTTCAATGATCGAGGTTGGTTCTACGACGCGTTCATAAGCCTCGAGGAAAACTCCGGCACGTCTGTTCAAGCTGGCATCCTGGAGCCGCACATTCGCGAGTCGATTGATACGTTGCATGTAAATGCAGCGGGTAATCTCGAGTGTGGTTTGCCGCGCACAGCCGGCGGCTTTGGCTTCCTGACACCAGCAGATTGTGTTGTTGTCGACTGGTTTGCGCCGTCATTGTTCGATGTGGACGGCAGTCAACATGTGTTTGCTACGCAAGCAGAATCGGAATTCCTGTTCGGTAATGTAATCAACACGACCGAGATCAAACAGCAGCACTATTCAGCATTGGTTTCGGGTGAAATTTTCGACATGCCAGCCGGACCAGCCGCGATGGCGTTTGGTGTTGAGTACCGCGAGAATTCGATCAATTCCGCGAACGATATAATTCGATCGCAGGGACTGTCAGCATCCGAGTCGACCGATATCGAAGGTGACACGATTGGTTCTACGTGGATTGCAGACGCGTACGCTGAGATCGAGTTACCGGTACACGATACGTTTATTCTCAATCTGTCCGGTCGTTACACCGAGGAGAAAAACTTTGGCAACGAGACCACCTGGTCTGCCAAGGCGCAGTTCGCTCCGGTTGACTGGTTCCGTATTCGCGCGACAGCGGGCACGACATTTCGTGCGCCCAACTTGCGTGAGCAGTTCCTCGCCGGACAAGCGGGTGTAGAAGCTGGCACATCAGATCCTTGTGTTGTTCCGGCCGTAGCCGTCGTCGGTGGCGTTTACGACGCGGCCTCGGATCCTCGTTCAGCACGGGTTTTGGCCAATTGTATCCAGGATGGAACGGACCCTGAAGCATTGGGATTACAGGCAAATGTTTTGATTCCGACAAACACGGGCGGATCCGACGACATCACAGCGGAAACATCAGATTCGTTTACGGCGGGATTCGTATTTTCTCAGCCCTGGTCTGATGCTTTCGATCTTGACTTCGGCATCACCTACTTTGATATCGAAGTAAATGACACCGTTGAAGAGCTTGATCCTGTAACGATCCTGAATCGTTGTTATAACGATGAAGACAATCTCGCAAGCCCGTTTTGCAGTCGGATTACGCGCGCCGGCGTCAATCCCGAGAACAACACGATCGGTAGAGTGGATGCATCGTTCGTCAACCTGGGCCTCGTAACGTCTACGGGCTATGACATAAACGTTCGATACGTTGACGACTTCCAGGTAGGCAACAAATTCTGGGATCTACAGGCGACGTTGACCGCAACTAACTACGACGAGCAACTGGAGCAAATCGACAATGAAGCACCAGTCAACAATCTTGTTGGCGAAGCGGGTTCTCCGGAGTGGTCGTGGATCGCGCGTGTCGACCTGAATACGGGCAATTGGAGCGTGACCTACCGTGCACGCTACATCGATAGCTTCGCGCTGGATACTGAGGACCTTGTGGCATCTACAAACCTTAGCCGACGCGACCCTTGTCGCACCCTGGGTGGTCCCGCCGATTGTGTTGACAAAGGATTCGGCCCATCGAAGATCTACCACGATTTGTCAACGACATACGTTCGCGATGACTGGTCCGTGTCACTCGGTATCAAGAACCTGTTTGATAATGAGCCGCCGCTTATCGCGCAAAGCTCGGGCCCTGCGCGTCTTAACTACGTTGTTCAGTCCACGTACGACTTTTACGGCCGTCGTGCGTTCCTGAATCTGCAGAAGAGTTTCTGAGCAGCATTGATCAGAAAGAAACTGAAAGAACGGGCGGCAACCTTCAGGTTGTCGCCCTTTTTTTTGAAACCTTACTTCACACGTTCGACGCGCACTGAGCGGCGCATTTCATTGAGTTGCATCTTGTAGCCACTAATTGACGATTCGGAAATGTCGACGGTTTGATTGCGCTTTAGGCTGACACGAATTTTTTGTGTGTCTCCGACGATTTGCCGCCATACCTGGCCGTTTTGCAACGTTACTTGTAGTTTTTCGTACGGCACCGTTGCGTAGCTTGCCACGACCAATCCTTCGGCTTTTTCGAGTTCCTCGAGCCTTTGCTCCTGCGTCTGAGTCCGCGCAACAACTTGATCCGCACCAATACCTTCCGGCTCTGGCCCGGTTGTCTGCACAGGCGCGACGATCGGCGAGGCGGGCTCACGTGATACCACCGGCTCTTTGGCAAGCAATGCGGCTTCCAGGCAGGCAATACGATCAGCGTCACTCGATGTATTGCGGCAATGCTCGATAACCGATTGCTGCGCCAACGCTGATGCCGAAATACAAAGCAAAACTACAATTCTAGTCATGGCGTCCCCGTACACCTGCTGCCCAGGCATCCCAGACGGCAAAATTTCTCATTTGCTGCTCCAGGTCGGTGCTGTTAATCAATGCCTCAATTTCCTCGTGCGACTGTCGCGGCAGCCGTACGGAATCGTTTGCGAATCCCCATATGACCGCGGCAGTCACCGCCGAGTTCAATCGCAGCTGTTGTTGGTCGACCTTGTCGAACGTATCTGATTCGGCGTGGTAGTTAGACGCGTAGTTGGCGTCGGATTGAATGGCGATCAAATTTGGGACTCCTTCGATTAGAAAATCAAAGTTGTCGGTACCAACCAGTGGAATGTCGACCTGTTGAAACGGTCCGAGTCCGGCAACCGGTGCGAGGTATCTGTCAACCAACGGTACCAGTCCTGGCCGGCCGCCTGTAAAGAAGCCGCTGGTTCGACCACTACCAATATCAAATGACGCGGCAACAATGTGATTGTCGAGTTCGTCTTCGTGTTGCTCAGTGTATTTCCACGATCCGTCAAGATTTTGTTCTTCGCCATTCCAGAGTGCGAATCGAATCGTCCGCTCGGGTCGTAATCCAAGTCGCGTAATCTGACGCGCGATGTTCATGAGCATGACGACGTTGACGCCATTGTCGAGCGCGCCTGTTCCGAGGTCATGTGAATCAAGATGCGCGCCGAACAATACGATTTCGTCGGGCCGCGTCGTGCCACGGATTTCTGCAATGACGTTCGTAGCAGTGATATCCGTTTCTTGTTCGACGCCGATCGTTGCGGTCAGCGTTAGTTGACGACCCGAGCGTAATAGTCGCATCGCGCGCTTCGCGTGTTCTCGTTCCAGTACGAGCAACGGCATTTCATTTTTGCGTCCGGCTGCGGCGTTGTGCCGAAATACGAGATTCTTTGGTCGGGACGACATGAAGACGACACCGGATGCCCCTGCCGTTGCCGCTCTGGATTCAATGCCGACGGCCTCGCCATATTCTGCGAACAGCCCGCTAAGGCCCGCTGCATCATCGAGAACAACAGTTTCGACCAGAAGCCATGCGCCACTGGCTGCGTCCGCCAGTTGTTCGAAGTCCGCTTCGGTCCCACGCCCCGCATCGATAAGTTGCGCGGTGAGTGCATTGGCCGAAATGGAAAACGGTTTTGCAACCGCATTGGTTTCGAAACTGGTATCGCCGGATATCGAAACGGCGACAACATTTTCCTGCCATACGGCCGGCATTTGAAAGTCTTCAGTGGTGACAGTTACCTCAGCATGCTGAAACTTGGCGGCAGCCCACGCAACTGCGGCCCGATTTGCGTCAGTCCCTGTCACGCGACCGCCGATCGTGTCAGTGAGCTCATGTAGATCGTCGATAACGGGCGTATCACCGAGCATCGCGGCGATAAGCTGTTCAACGTCGTCATTAGCGCTTGTTGGCGAAGAAATGCCCATTGCGGCGAATACGATTATTGCGAAGGCGCTTCGGCGTATAGTTATTCTCATTTTTCCCCCGGGGAGATCTCGTATGTCTATTCGGACCTATATTATGGCATTGGTGTTCCTGCTGTCTGGTCAGGGGCTGGCCGACAACAATCCGCTGCGACCCGTCAATACCTACTCGATCGTCGCCCGCGATGCCGAAACGGGCGAAATGGGTGTTGCCGTGCAGTCGCACTGGTTTTCGGTCGGCTCATTAGTGTTGTGGGCCGAGCCCGGCGTCGGCGCCGTGGCTACCCAATCCTTCGTTGATCCAAATTACGGACCGCTCGGCTTGCAACTGATGCGTGCTGGCAAAGATGCATCGCAAGCATTGGATGCGCTGCTCGCTATTGATGAGCATGCCAATGTGCGACAGGTTGGAATGGTCGATGCCAACGGCGTGGTCGCAAATCACACGGGCAACATGTCCATTGACGAGCATTGCGATATCGCAGGCGACGGCTACACAGTGCAAGCTAACTTGATGCTGAATTCAACGGTCTGTGAAGCCATGGCCGCCGCCTTTGAGTCCGCAGAGGGCGAGCTATCGGAACGGCTCATGTTGGCGCTGGAAGCCGCTGAAGGCGAAGGCGGTGATGCGCGTGGCAAACAATCAGCGGCGATTCTGGTTGTGAACAATGATCGCTCGCAACCGGCGTGGGGCGGGCGAATCATTGACTTGCGAGTTGAGGACCACGCGACCCCATTGGCTGAAATGCGCCGGCTTCTAACGATGGCGCGTGCCTACAACCTGATGAACAAGGGCGACGAGCTGATGACGCTCAATGAGGTGGAAAAAGCGGTCGAAGCCTATGCTGGTGCGGAAGCCCTCGTTCCCGACAGCCACGAAATGGTCTTCTGGCATGCCGCCACATTGGCCGGCGCAGGCCGAGTGGAGGAGTCGCTACCGCTGTTTGAGAAGGCTTTCGCGATGTGGCCGCAGTGGCGAGACCTTGTCCAGCGTCTCCCGGCGTCGGGTCTGTTGCCCGATGATCCGGAATTGATGGCCAAGATTCTTTCAACCGATTAAACTAGCCGGCTGGCAAGCGAAAGTGGCGGAATTGGTAGACGCGCTGGCTTTAGGTGCCTGTGGGGTAACCCGTGAGAGTTCGAGTCTCTCCTTTCGCACCAATATTACAATTAACAAAAGACAGTAAAGGGATAATGCAATGCAGGTTAGTGTCGAGTCGACTGGCAAACTGGAACGACGCATGCGCGTCGAGTTGCCGGCTGCGCGTATCGACCAGGAAGTAAATTCTCGACTCAAGTCCGTTGGCAAGACTGCCAAGATCAAGGGCTTTCGTCCCGGGAAAGTACCGCCGAATGTCGTCAAGCAACGTTATGGCCAGCAAATCCGTGAGGAAGTGCTGTCCGAGATCATGCAGAAAAGCTACACAGATGCGGTGATGCAGGAAAATCTGAATCCTGCCGGTGGCCCCAGTATCGAGCCGCAACCAGCAGAAGACGCGAACGGTTTCGCCTACGTCGCGACGTTCGAGGTTATGCCGGAGGTGGAGCTAAAGAATCTCGACAAGATATCGGTCGATAAGCCAGACGTAACGATTGGCAAGAAAGATCTCGATGCGATGATCGAAAAGCTGCGTAAGCAAAAAGCAGATTGGGAAGAAGTCGACCGCGCAAGCGCCGAAGGAGATCGCGTTGTTGTCGACTTCGACGGATCGATCAAGGGCGAGCCCATTCCTGGTGGTAAGGGCACTGAGGTTCCAGTCATTCTTGGCGAGGGACAGATGCTGCCGGATTTCGAGAAGGCACTGTTTGGAATAAAGGCAGGTGATGAGAAATCGTTCAAGGTCAAATTTCCGAAGGACTACCAGGCCGAAGACCTGCAAGGAAAGAAGGTCGACTTCGCAATCGTGACGCATCGGGTCGAAGCGCAGATTTTGCCGCCTGTGGATGACGCGTTCGCGGCAATGTTTGAAGTGACCGAAGGCGGAGTCGAAAAATTCAAGGAAGGTGTTGAAGAAAACATGCGGCGAGAAGCCGATGCCAAGGTCAATTCCGATGTTCGCGAGCAAGTCATCGACGGCCTGATCGATGCCAACGAGATTGATATCCCGAATACATTGAAGCACCAGGAGATGCATGCGCTGCAACGTGACGCGATGCAGCGCATGGGCATTGAAGATGCTGAGCAGGCTCCGGAACTCGAGAATTTTGTCGAATTGGCTGAAAAACGTGTCCGTCTGGGGTTGTTAGTTCGGCAATTGATCGCAGATCAGGACCTGACCGTGGATGACGCAAAAGTGCGAGCTCGCGTTGAAGATATGTGCGCTGGCTACGAAAACGCGACTGACATGGTCAATATGTACATGAGCAACCCACAGATCGTCGAGCAAATTCAGCCGATGGTGCTTGAGCAACAAGCCATCGACTGGCTCCTGGAAAATGGCAAGGTGACTGCGAAGAAAGTGGCCTTTACCGAGTTTATGAACCCGAAGGAAGACAAATGAGCGCACAGGCACTGAATCTCGTACCAATGGTCGTCGAGCAAACGGCAAGGGGCGAACGCGCCTATGATATCTATTCGCGGCTATTGAAAGACCGCCTGGTATTTATCGTGGGTCCGGTTGAAGACCAGATGGCGAACCTGATTGTGGCTCAGCTGCTTTATCTTGAGTCAGAGAATGCCGACAAAGACATTCACCTGTACATCAATTCGCCAGGCGGTGTGGTGACAGCTGGACTGTCAATCTACGACACGATGCAGTTCATCAACTGCGACGTGAGCACCATTTGCTGCGGTCAGGCCGCGAGCATGGGTGCCTTGTTGCTGGCGGGCGGAACCAAGGGCAAACGCTTCGCATTGCCGCATTCACGCGTCATGGTGCACCAACCTAGCGCCGGTTATCAGGGCCAGGCGACCGATATCAGCATCCATGCCAAGGAAACGCTGGATCTCAAAGCGCGCCTCAATGCGATCATGGCCAAGCATACCGGCCAATCCATCGAGCAAATCGAGAAAGATCTGGAGCGCGATAATTTCAAGAGTGCAGCAGAGGCTCTTGAGTACGGACTCGTGGACACAGTGCTCGCTGAGCGCAAGGAAATGTCCGACGGCGCCAAGGATTGATTCCTTAAAAATCAATAACTTATAAACTTAGCATGTCGCTTATGGGACCTGGTGCTTTGCACCTCGAAAAGCTGCATGTTATATACACAGCGTCGCTCTAAGCGACTGATTTTATTGTTACAGAGGCCAACTCTTTATGAGCGACGATTCCCGCGGTAAGAACGAGGACGGCAAACTCCTTTATTGTTCTTTTTGCGGCAAAAGCCAGCACGAAGTCCGCAAGCTAATTGCGGGTCCATCCGTCTTTATTTGTGACGAATGCGTCGAGCTGTGTAATGACATTATTCGCGAGGAGCTCGAGGACACGGGCGAGACCGGGCATGACAAGCTGCCCAAGCCCATGGAAATCAAGGAGATTCTCGACGAGTACGTTATTGGCCAACAGAATGCCAAAAAAGTTCTGTCGGTTGCGGTCTACAACCACTACAAACGCTTGAACGATCGCCTTGATGATCGCAACAAGGACGAGATCGAACTTGCGAAGAGCAATATTCT
>JBPCYB010000018.1:0-61703 GCA_051007995.1 Woeseiaceae bacterium
CCCGCTTCGTCGGCACTTACGGCGGATGCCAGCATGATCATGACCATCGCAACCAGCTTCGTAAGATTATTCATTCATGTCGCCCTTTGCGGCTTGCGGCAACTGATTTTCATAGCTCGACCAGCCTGCCAGCAATGCCTGAACGACGGTATTGCCGACAACGAATGCAGACTCAAGTGCTGGATGACCATTGTCGGGATAGGGGGCGGTTCGACTCCACTGCGCCGTCTTGCCAGGTGGCGGTGTCGTGAAGTTGCTGACTGTGCGCAGCACCATCACACGCTCGGTATCAACGCGGCTTGATCTGCCTAGGCGATGCAATGCCGTTAGCGTGCCGCTGTCTTCCATATTCGATGTCATGAAATTTGCGTCTGTGCCCGCGTACAGACGTACCCAGTCGTTCGCCCATTGATTCAGCAAGTCGCCATGCCAATAAGTGCTCGAACTCAGTGTGTCGCCTTGGGTTACGAAAGGTGGTCGCTGTGCCTCTGGAAGACCAACGTACATTTCGCGGTAGGCGGCAATGCCTGCCGCGTCTTCGAGTTGAATGTCCTTGGTGATCGAATAAGCCCAGTTGGCTAACTGATCATTCAAACGGAACGCAATAGTATCGACAGTCCATCCACCCTCGATGTCTTCCTGTCTTAATGCCGGTTCTTTTGCGCCCAACGGCACCATGCCGTACGGCCAGTCGTCAGGAATTTCCCGACCATCAATCTCGTACAAAAGATCACCATCAATGACGTGACTTGCCCACGCAGCCGTGCCTAGCGATGTGTCGGCCGGATCGCCGCCCGCGATTCCTGCGATGAGCCAGTAGGCCTTGCTCAGATCAAAACGAGAGTCGAGGCCAAGCGCCATCGTCGATGCAGTAGCGTTGGTGATGCCGCCGCCGAGCAAGACGATCATTACGCCATCGTCATTCAGATAGAGATCATGTTGACCAAGCGGAAATGCAACAGCGTTTTCCATTTGTAAGCGCTCGACCCAGAATTGGAGTTCTCCAGGTTCGTCGCCAGTTGCGTCACCTCTTTCGAACATCGCAGCGACAACGACCTTGACGGGAATCGGTTTTTCACCGGCAAAAACAGGCATTGTCATGATCAAGCAGGCTAGAATTACAAAGCGCATCGGTATTCCTCTTATTGTGTGCGTCTGAAGTAGACACATTCTAACGCAGCAGGCTAAGAGAAGAATAACCTATGACGTTACCGCTGATTGGTCCTGATCAAGATTTCGCACTTTGGGCGATACTCATCGCTATAAGTGCTTTCGGCTTCTGGTCTGAACGTTTTCCGTTCGGCCGAAAATATTCCGGCGTAATGTTGCTTATCGCCGTCGCTATCCTCCTGGCCAACCTCAGGATTATTCCAACGTCGGCACCTGCTTATGACGCAGTCTGGAATTATCTTGTGCCGATCGCCATTCCATTGCTCCTGTTCGAAGCTGACCTGAAGCGAATCTTGCGTGAATCCGGCCCGATACTCATCGCGTTCGTGATCAGCGGTGCATCCGTAGTCGCCGGTGTGATTGTCGGTGCTGCGCTACTCGATCTCGGATCCAATGAGGCCGAGTTGGCCGGAATATTTACGGGCACCTATATCGGCGGTGCGCTGAATTTTGTGGCAGTCGCAGAGGCGAGCGGAATGCAGGACAGCAGCATGCTGGCCGCCTCAATCGCTGCCGACAATGTAGTTACGAATCTGCATTTCTTGATAATTATTTTGATCCCCGGTCTGGCATGGTTTGCGAAGCGCTACCCGACGCATCATATGGATAACGCCGTGCAGTTCGATGCGGATTCGGGCGCGAAGGTCCATCGTATTGCAGATCTGGATATCGCCGGGCTGCTCGCGGCGCTTGCGCTCGCGTTCATGCTGGCGGCAATCGGTATCGTAATCGCCGAATGGATGGGCACACCGCAGTATTCGATCATCGTGACGACCGCATTGACCGTGTTATTCGCAACGCTGCTACCAGGTCAGGTACAAAAACTTTCCGGGCACAGTGAGGCAGGCATCGTGATGATGTTCATTTTTCTGGCTAGCATCGGCGCTACCGCAGACATTTGGCAGTTGATCGACATTGGGCCTGTGCTGTTCGTTTTTGCGTCGATCATTATCATCGTGCACCTGCTCTTGACCTTCAGTATTGGCAAATTACTGAAGCTTGACCTTGCAGAGCTTGCGATGGCATCGGCCGTTTGTATCGGTGGTCCGTCGAGTGCGCCGGCGCTGGCGTCAGCCAAAGGCTGGAAGGACCTGTTGATCCCCGGATTGTTGGCGGGTTCTTTGGGTTACGCGGTTGGTAGCTTCATCGGTATCAGTGTTGTCGAGTGGTTGCGTTAGAGCTGAATTCTCCCTATATCTGCTAACATACGCTGCAACAATCATTAGAAATGTCGTGGGAAATTTATGCGCATAGACGCGATCTCAATTGGCGAAAACCCACCCAATGATGTCAATGTCATTATCGAAGTGCCGGTCGGTGGACAGCCGATCAAATACGAGCTCGATAAAGATTCCGGAGTGCTGGTTGTGGACCGGTTCCTGTATACGCCGATGTTCTACCCGGGCAACTACGGTTTCGTGCCGCACACTCTGTCCGAGGACGGCGATCCGATCGATGTGCTGGTATGCAATACACGGCAACTGGTTCCAGGTTGCGTAATCAATGTTCGCCCGGTCGGCGTCCTGATCATGGAAGACAACGCCGGGCAGGACGAGAAAATAATTGCAGTGCCGTCGTCGGAATTGACCAAGCGTCACGACCACGTTCTGGAATATTCCGATATTCCGGAGATTACGCTGCAGCAAATCGAACATTTTTTCGAACATTACAAAGATCTCGAACCGGGTAAATGGGTCAAGATCGGTGACTGGCATGGGTCTGAAGACGCTCGGGCATTAATTGTTACGGCGATCGAACGAGCGGCAGGGAAATAGGAGTTCGATATGCCTGGCTTGTATTTTGACGAATTTTCGGTCGGACAGAAGTTTGACCATCCCATTCGGCGTACTATCACCGAGGCCGATAACGTCTTGATAACAACCATGACGCACAACCCGGCCGCATTGCATCTGGATGCCGAGTACATGAAGAGCACCGAATTCGGACGGCCGCTTGTCAACAGCTGTCTGACTTTGTCGTTGATGGTCGGCATCTCGGTCAATGACACGACGCATGGGACGACTGTGGCCAATCTTGGCTGGGATGAAGTTCGTTTTCCGAAACCTCTGTTCCATGGCGATACGATTCGAATCGAATCCGAGGTGCTCGAAAAACGCGATAGCAAGTCGCGACCGGACAATGGAATCATTGTATTCGAACACCGTGCTTACAATCAGGCGGATGAGTTGGTAGGTATCTGCAAGCGCTCGGCGCTAATGCTAAAGAAACCGCGATGAATCGTAGCTACCTATTCGTACCTGCCGACAGCAAGCGCAAATTGTCAAAGGCCGCTGAAGTTGGCGCTGATGCGCTGATTCTCGATCTGGAGGATTCAGTGGCAGCGGCGGCGCGACCGGTTGCGCGAGAACTCGCGGTCGAGTTTCTCGCTGAGCACAGCAATGTCTGGGTGCGTATCAATCCGATTGATAGCGATGATTCGGCAGCCGATCTTGCGGCTGTCGTGGCCGCCGGGCCCACGGGGCTGGTGTTGCCGAAGCCGCGTAGTGCAGCAGATGTCATACGACTGGCCACACAGCTGGATGCGCTCGAAAAGACCCATGACATATCTGCGGGGCAGACCAAGATCATGGCAATTTGTACCGAGCGGCCCGAAGCGTTGTTCACTCTGCACAGCTACACGAGCTCGATACCGCGTTTAACGTGTCTGTCATGGGGTGCCGAGGACCTGAGCGCGGCGGTCGGCGCCAGCGCCAATCGCGATGACGCCGGTAACTGGCTGCCCACCTATGAGATGGCGCGCTCATTGTGTTTGTGCGCGGCTGCAGCGGCCGAGGTTGTTGCGATCGATACGGTGTTTACGGATTACCAGGACGGCGATGGACTGGCACGATATGCCGCAAATGCGCGTCGTGACGGATTTTCGGGAATGCTGGCGATTCACCCGGCACAAGTAGACGTGATCAACCGGGCATTTGTACCGACGGCGGCCGAGATTGAACGGGCACAACGCATTGTTGAATTGTTTGCCGTCAATCCGGGCGCCGGTACGTTGGGTCTCGACGGCATGATGATCGATAGACCGCATTTGCTGCATGCGGAACGCTTGTTGCAGCTCGCGAGAAAGCTCGCCACCGCATAGAGAATCTAGATAACAACACAAAGAAGGCAAAATTGATGAGTGAAGTTTATCCGGTGAATGCCGCCGTCAGTGAGCGAGCGTTAATCGACGAGTCGGGTTACGACGAAATGTACGCGCGTTCCGTAAGCGACAACGAAGGTTTTTGGGCGGAGCAGGCACAGCGTCTCGATTGGATAAAACCATTTAGTAAAGTTAAAGACGTTTCTTTTGCCAAGGACGACCTGCATATTCGCTGGTACGAGGATGGCTCTCTCAATGCTTGCTACAACTGCGTGGACCGGCACTTGGCAACCAAGGCCGACGATGTCGCCATCATCTGGGAAGGTGACGATCCGTCACGCGACCTGAAAATCACCTACAACGAGTTGCACCAACGAGTATGCAAATTCGCAAATTCGCTGAAAGCACTCGGCGCGAAAAAAGGCGATCGAATCACAATTTACATGCCGATGATTCCTGAGGCTGCTGTCGCCATGCTCGCCTGCGCCAGAATCGGAGCCGTACATTCGGTCGTCTTTGGTGGCTTCTCTCCGGATGCGTTGGCAGGACGCATTCATGATTGCGAGTCGAATATCGTCATTACCGCAGACGAAGGAATTCGCGGTGGTAAAGCAATTCCGTTGAAGGCGAATGTCGACGCCGCAGCGAAGAACGCCAATGTGACTACGCTTGAGAAAGTCCTGGTCGTTCGCAATACGGGCAATGACATCAATTGGGTCGAGGACCGCGACGCCTGGTTGCATGATCTGGAGTCGACCGTAGATGCCGATTGTCCGTGCGAGGAAATGGGCGCCGAGGATCCACTATTTATTTTGTACACGTCCGGTTCAACCGGTAAGCCGAAAGGTGTTTTGCATACAACCGGTGGCTATCTCGTTTTCGCGTCGATGACGCATGAGTATGTGTTCGACTATCACCCCGGGGACATTTATTGGTGTACAGCCGACGTCGGCTGGGTGACCGGGCACAGTTATATCGTGTACGGACCGCTGGCAAACGGTGCTGTGACGCTAATGTTCGAAGGCGTTCCCAACTATCCAACGTCGTCTCGCTTCTGGGAGGTGTGCGACAAGCATGACGTTAATATTTGCTACACCGCACCCACTGCGATTCGTGCATTGATGCGCGAAGGTGACGAGCCTGTTAAGCGGACCTCAAGAGCGAGTTTGCGATTGCTGGGCTCCGTTGGCGAACCGATCAATCCGGAAGCGTGGGAGTGGTATTACCATGTCGTCGGCGACGAACACTGCCCGATCGTTGATACGTGGTGGCAAACCGAAACAGGCGGCATATTGATCAGCCCGCTACCGGGTGCGACCGCGCTCAAGCCGGGCTCAGCAACAAAACCGCTATTCGGCATTCAACCTGAGATTGTCGACGGTGACGGCAACAGGCTCGATGGCGCCGCCGAAGGTGTGCTGATAATGACCGATAGCTGGCCCGGGCAGATGCGAACAATTTACGGAGATCATCAGCGATTCGTCGACACTTATTTTTCCACGTTTGACGATGCCTACTTCACCGGCGACGGCGCGCGACGCGATGCGGATGGTTACTACTGGATCACGGGCCGGGTCGATGACGTTCTCAATGTATCGGGGCATCGTATGGGCACGGCCGAAGTTGAGAGTGCACTGGTCGCTCACAAGGGAGTCGCTGAGGCTGCGGTCGTTGGCTATCCACACGACATCAAGGGGCAGGGCATCTATGCCTATGTCACGCTGATGGAAGGCGTTGAGCAAAGCGAAGAGCTGCGCACGGAATTGCAGCAATGGGTGCGCAAAGAGATTGGCCCGATTGCGAAGCCGGACAAGATTCAGTGGGCGCCGGGACTTCCGAAAACACGTTCAGGAAAGATCATGCGTCGTATATTGCGCAAAGTCGCGGCGGATGACTTTGCTGAACTGGGCGATACGTCGACACTCGCCGATCCGGCAGTGGTAGAGGATCTAATTGAGAATCGGCAGAACCGCGCCGGCTAGACGGCTAGCTAGTCCTTGGACGCATCCAGCAAGTCGTCGTCGCTGAAGTCATTGAGCGTCACTTCGTCGGTAGGCATTTCTTCGGCAGGCAACTCGTCGACATAGTCATCGGATTCGAAGGGTGACTCCGACAGTTCTTCGACTTCGACAGAGACGTCGGGATCTACACCCTTCGCCGGATTGAAGTCATTTTCGTTTAGAACGACCGTCTCTTTAAGCGTTTCGTCGCTGCCACCGAGACGTTTGTATTCGGAAATCTGGCGCTCGTAGGCCCTGACGAATTCTTCTGCGTACATCTGAGGGAAGCGGCCGCCACCTTTTTCTGTGAGGATCGGGTACAAGTCACCGAACAGGTCCCAGTACTTGGACTTGCGATTGAATTTCGCGAGTAGTCCACCACCGATCGTACGATCGAAGCCGTCCTTCAATTCTTCCGGGTCGAAGCGGTCAGCAAATTCAAGGAATGCGTCATTCATCGCGTCGAGAAATGCATCCTGGTGAAACAGCAGGTCGCGACAGACTTCGCGGACAGCATCGCGAGGACCAAGATACTCACCTTCTCTGCCGACCAGTAATTGTTTGATGGAATCTCTGGTATTGGCCGATAATTTCATCGGGTTGTTGTGGCGGGGCAATACGGTAGTCTGGTCAAGTCGAAAAGCGTTTTTCAGATTGGCCCGACTAGCAAGAAGTTGTGTAGTGCCCTCAACGAACTCGCGCATGACTTCACCGGCATTTTGCATGATCTCACCGAGATCAGTAGACGGATGTAGTTCTGCACGATTGATACCCAGACCATCTAGGAAGGAATCAATCAAATCGGCTGCGACTAGATCTGCTTCATCTAGCGGAGCAGGTGCTGGCGGACTCTTTGTCGGTTGTGCGTCATTCTTGTCCGGTTGCGGGTCGTTCTTGGCGGGCGTTGCAACGCCGGTTTGCGTTTGGCTGCCAAATAACGCCGACTGAAATTCATCGTCACCGGTGAGTGCTTCCTCGTCCAGAAGCAGCATCCCGGTCTTCAACGGGTCGACGTCGACCAGCGAGCCACTGTGGTCGGTGACAGCTGATTCAGGTTCGTCGAGCGGCATGACCAGGCTTTCGCCTTCATCGACGACGACGTTTATCACGAAGTCACCGAGTCGAATGATGTCGCCATTGAACAATCGTCGTGGGTTGCCTTTGCCTAGTGGTTCGCAGTCACCATTGATGTAAACGCCATTGGAACTGGTGTCGGCCAGATAGTAGGCGCCGCCCTGAAAATCGATGGTCGCGTGGCGACCCGAAATATAGCGATCCGGATCCGGCAGAATCCAGTCGTTCTGTAGCGAGCGACCAATGGTTCCGCCCTTGTCATGAAAAACGCGCACGGCATCGTCGCCGACGATGTCGCGGTGTTCGCTGACTATTTCGAGTTGCAGTGCCATGAGAAGTGAATAGTGCAGAGAATCAAAGGCCTACGCTGTCGAATAGTTCACATAATCAGAACCTCACCAGGTCGGCATTTAACAAAATATGCGCTATTTCGACCATATAACTACAATGGGCCGATGCAAGATTATCCCGGGCCAAATTCCCGTGTTTTGGTTAAACTACGCGACCTTGAAGAGCGGGTAGTCGTGACAAAAGAGATTCTTTACAGGGTTGTATTCATGAGCCAGGGACAGGTCTATGAGATCTATGCCCGCTCGGTTGGTCATGGCGATTTATTTGGATTTGTCGAAGTTGAACAACTCGTATTTGGTGAGCGCACCACGGTCGTTGTCGATCCATCCGAAGAAAAAATCAAATCCGAATTTGAGCACGTGAAGCGAACCTATTTGCCAATGCACTCCATCATTCGCATCGATGAAGTGGACAAGCAGGGTGCCAGCAAGATTTCGAAAATCGAAGGTAACGTGGCGCAATTTCCGATGCCCATTTACACGCCGGGGGATCATAACTCCTGATGCTTGAGTTGGCCGGACAGCCCGCGCTGTCAGACTTCCGTCTTTCAAAACTCCTTGGATCACTGCAACACGCTGAACCGCGTGTTAAATCGGTTGCCGCAAGATATTGCTTCTTCGTTGCAATGAATTCGACGTTGTCGGCGCAACACAAGAAACGCCTTAAGGCGCTGTTATTGTCCGGCGAAAAAGCAGGCAATCTTGGCAAGGCTGCAACCAAAATTTATGTCTTGCCGCGACCCGGAACCACGTCACCGTGGTCAAGCAAGGCGACGGATATCGCGCTCGCTTGCGGTCTTGAATCTGTCGATCGTATCGAACGCGGTATCTGCTATGGACTGCAGTTCAAAGGCACGGTTAGTGCAAGTGACATCAAAGAACTGGGTGCACTGCTGCACGATCGCATGATCGAAGGCGTGTTTGATGACGGTGAAGACGCGGCTGCGCTGTTCGAGGCGCATGAGCCTGCGCGCGTCGCGACAATTGATGTGCTGAATGGTGGCAAGAAAGCCCTGGCCAACGCGAATAAAGATCTTGGACTGGCGCTGGCCGAACAAGAAATCGACTACCTCGTCGACAACTACAAAAAACTCGAGCGCGATCCGACCGACACTGAGCTGATGATGTTCGCGCAAGCGAATTCAGAGCATTGTCGACACAAGATCTTTAATGCCGATTGGGTAATTGACGGCGAGCCGAAGGACGAAAAACTTTTCGGCATGATTCGATCGACGACTGAGGCCAGCCCAGACGGCGTAATTTCGGCCTATTCGGATAATTCTGCAGTCATCGAAGGATGGCATGGCGCGCGCTTGATGCCGTCTGATGTTGATCGCGAGTATCACTACAGCGACGAACCGATCCACATCTTGATGAAAGTCGAGACGCACAACCATCCAACGGCGATTTCACCGTTTCCAGGGGCGGCGACGGGCTCAGGTGGCGAGATCCGGGACGAGGGTGCGACTGGTTTAGGCGCCAAGCCGAAAGCCGGTCTGAGCGGTTTCACGGTTTCGCACTTACGCATTCCTGGCTTTGAACAACCGTGGGAAGTCGACTTTCCGCACCCCGATCGCATGGCATCGCCACTGGCAATCATGACGGAAGGTCCGATTGGTGGCGCGGCGTTCAACAATGAATTCGGTCGACCAAACTTGCTTGGATACTTTCGGACCTTTGAGAGCCACGTGCCTGGCCTGTCCGACAACGAGATTCGCGGCTATCACAAGCCCATCATGATCGCAGGCGGCCTCGGCAACGTGCGTGCCGAACATGCGACCAAGATCGACGTACCGGTCGGTGCACAGGTCGTCGTCATCGGCGGACCAGCGATGCTGATTGGATTGGGCGGCGGCGCGGCCTCCAGTCTGGCGAGCGGCAGCAGTAGTGAGGATCTGGATTTTGCGTCTGTGCAACGCGGCAACCCGGAGATGCAGCGACGTGCTCAAGAGGTCATTGATCGCTGCTGGCAGATGGGTACACACAACCCGATCTTATTGATTCATGATGTCGGTGCCGGCGGCTTGTCGAACGCGGTACCGGAAGCTGTCGATCACAGCAAGCACGGTGCTCAAATCGAGTTGCGCGAGGTCGCAAATGCCGAGCGTGGTATGTCGCCGATGGGCATCTGGTGCAACGAAGCACAGGAAAGATACGTACTGATTATTGCAGCGGAAAAGATCGATGATTTCAAATCGATGTGCGAGCGCGAACGATGCCCGGTGTCGGTCATCGGTGCACTAACCGGCGACGGCCAATTGGTTGTTAATGATCGCGAGTTCGACAACCAGCCTGTCGATATGCCGATGTCCATGCTGCTGGGCAATCCACCAAAAATGACTCGAGACGTTACACGTGAATCACGCCTTGACCAGGAAGTAGACCTTAGTGGCATCGAAATCAAGGAAGCCGTGCAACGCGTCTTGCGCTTTCCTGCCGTGGCCGACAAGTCGTTTCTGATCCATATCGGTGATCGGACGGTCGGCGGTTTGAGCGTTCGCGATCAAATGGTTGGTCCCTGGCAGGTGCCCGTGAGCGACGTTGCGATCACGGCTACGAGTTACGAAGGATTCACGGGTGAAGCGATGGCGATGGGCGAGCGCTCGCCGCTTGCAACCCTAAACGCGCCAGCCTCCGGGCGAATGGCCGTAGCAGAGGCAATTACGAATATTGCCGCGGCACCGATTGCAGACATCGGGAAAATACGTTTGTCTGCAAACTGGATGGCGGCGAGCGGCCATCCGGGCGAAGACGCGAATTTGTTTGATACGGTAAAGGCCGTTGGCGATGAGCTGTGTCGCGATCTGGGTATCGCTATTCCGGTTGGCAAAGACTCGTTGTCTCTCAAGACGCGCTGGAGCGACAATGAAAACGAGTATGAAGTAGTCGCGCCGGTGTCACTGATCGTTTCGGCTTTCGCGCCGGTTACGGACGTACGCAAACACCTAACGCCGCAAATGCAGAGTGTCGAGGATTCCAGCTATCTGTTGCTGTTCGATCTGGGTGGCGGCCAGAATCGCATGGGTGGATCCTGTCTTGCGCAGGTCTACAACCGTGCTGGCGGAGATACGCCCGATCTAAATGACGCTGATCAGCTAAAGAACTTTTTCGCAGCGATTCAGGAGCTCAATGAGCGTGGGATGCTGCTCGCGTACCACGACCGCAGCGACGGTGGACTGTTGGCGACGCTCGCAGAAATGATGTTTGCCAGCCGGCTTGGAATTGACCTGCAGATGGATGATTCGACACAAGCGTTGCTGGCGCAGCTTTTCAGCGAAGAAGCCGGCGCGGTCGTTCAGGTTGAGAAAAAGAAGTTGACCCAAGTACAAATGGTGCTTGATCGAACGGGCGCGAAAGCGACGGCAATCGGTAAGGTAGAGAACGATAGTCAAACGCTGACTGTGCGGCGAGAAGATGACGTTGTATTGCAACTAAGCCGTGCTGAGATGCAGCGCGACTGGTCTGAAACGAGTTCAAGGATTCAGGCACTCAGGGACAACCCCGCTACCGCTAAAGAAGAATTCGATCGAATTCTTGATGACAACGATCCTGGCTTGAATGCTGTTCTTACCTATGACTGCAGCGACGACATCGCCCGTCCGTATCGTGGTTCCAGCGGCCCACGCGTCGCGATTCTTCGCGAACAAGGCGTCAATAGTCAGTACGAGATGGCGGCCGCGTTTATGCGTGCCGGGTTTACAGCAGTTGACGTGCACATGAGTGATTTACTCGATGGTCGGGACAACCTCGCCAATTATCACGGCATAATTGCCTGCGGCGGGTTCTCGTTCGGTGATGTGCTGGGTGCCGGTGGCGGCTGGGCGAAGTCCATTCTGTATCATGATCAAACGCGCAATCAGTTTGCTGAATTTTTCATGCGCGATGATACGTTTGCGCTCGGTGTTTGCAATGGGTGCCAAATGTTGTCGCATCTGCGCGAACTTATTCCAGGTGCGGAGAACTGGCCGCGTTTCCTGCGCAACAAATCGGAACAATTTGAAGCCCGCTTGAGTCTTGTTGAGGTCCTTCACAGCCCGTCAATATTTCTTGAAGGCATGGCGGGATCGCGAATGCCGATAGCGACTTCACACGGCGAAGGTCGGGTCATATTCGACGACGACATGGATCGATACGCAGCATCGCATTTGATTGCGGCACGATACGTCGATAATTACGGAAAAGTCGCGGAAGCATACCCGGCGAATCCAAACGGATCGCGCGACGGAATTTGTGCAATAACCAATGATGACGGGCGCGTGACGATTATTATGCCGCATCCCGAGCGGGTTGTCCGCACGATACAAAATTCCTGGCACCCAAAAAGTTGGGGAGAAGATGGACCGTGGATGCGCATGTTCCGCAATGCGCGAGCGGAGATTGGCTAGCGATCAGGCAGTTGACTGTAAATTGCTATTACTTTCTTCGACGAAAAAGCGTCGCACTTTGATAGCACGTGTCAGTTTGCCGCGCCTCACGAAACACTGATAAAACATATCTTTGAGTACTTCGAGCAGTATGCCGGCCTGCGAACGATTCAATAGCGGCAAGTCGTCGTCTTCTGTTGCTTCGAATAAGATGCTCTTAATTGGATCGAACGAATCGTCGTCGATCCCGGTAATTTCCTGTGCAGTCATGACTTCATCAAACGCACGCAGTTTGCCACCCTCGCCAAGGGCTTCGAAAGCGCTGTTGGCTGAGCGTCGGCACATTGACGCAAATGCATTAAAACTGTTGGCCGAATAACAGGTCAGTGCTTCGCGAAATAACACTTCGGTATGCTTCGGTAGATAGGAAAAAGAAAAGCGTTCTTTGGGTCGCTCAAGCTCGATGAAATTGCGATAAAGCTCCACTCGATTGTCGCTATAGGAACGAACGGCGAAACGAAGAAAAACCGGCGCTTTGCAGGCGTCACACTGAAAAACCAGGCCGACGTGTTTTGGCCGGTCCTGCAGGAGGTCGTCGGCGTGCGGCACCGATTGTGGGCTCATGTGTGCGTAGACGCCGCAATACGGACATTCGAGTCCGATCTGCTCGTCGCTCTCTGTCTGTAGCCCCTGATCTCTGTGCAGAATGATCGCCATATTCGCTCGCAAATCAATACGCTAGGCCAGTATGCACCATGCATACGGGCTTGCCGGAAGCCGTTAACATAATCCTGAAATCATTCTTGTTATTGCCCCCACTGACCAACCGCTTCGCGCGCAAAATCATTGATTGGCCGTGCAATTAACGCGTCCCGGCTCAAGCTTACTTGGAAGCGCGCACCGTCCGCCATAGGTAAATACGTCGCGGTACCGTAGTAGGCGTCGATACCGGGTGTGAATTTCGGAAAATTCCGGGCGAGACTCCAGAGGTCTAACGGTCTTTCTTCTGCCAGAGCATGCACGGTTCTCGGTTCGCTGCGCTCCCGGTCGACTGACGAATATCGCCCGCTCAATCGCTCGAGTTGATAGACCGGCTCAAGTCCAAGAATCGTCGCGGGCGGTTTCCAGGTCAGGACACGTGCATCCAGTTGCCATTCATCGCCGCGCAGCGGTAGCAATCGATCGAGTTCGCCGTCGACCATTAGTCTCGCAGTGAATTCGTCACTGCCGGATGCCGAAAATTCGATGACGCCAATCAATTGCTCCGCCGTCAAACGTTGGTAGCCGAGATAGCTCATGAATAACAAAATGCCAGCTGTTCCCAACGCGGCCGTGGTTGCGCAAAATGCGGCAGAACCGCTAGCGCGAAGCAGGCGTCCCCGCCGCGTGTGTTTGACGGTCGAACGCAGAAATAGCAGGGCTATGAGCGTGAATATTGCGCTGGCGGCAACTAACACGTTCATCAGATTCTCCTAAGCGTCGAGGCGCTTGTATTTTATACGATGTGGGTTGTCCGCATCGTCTCCAAGACGACGTTTCTTGTCTTCTTCATAGTCGGCATAGTTGCCGGCGAACCACGTGACGTCAGAGTTACCCTCAAACGCGAGTATGTGTGTCGCGATACGGTCCAGAAACCAGCGGTCGTGCGAGATGACCACTGCGGAACCAGGAAATTCCAGTAAAGCTTCTTCGAGTGCGCGCAATGTCTCGACGTCGAGATCGTTGGTTGGTTCATCGAGCAGGAGCAAATTGCCGCCGGACTTGAGCATCTTGGCCAGGTGCACGCGATTTCGCTCTCCGCCAGACAACACGCCGATCTTTTTCTGTTGTTCCGCGCCACGGAAATTGAATCGTCCAACATACTGCCGCGATGGCGTCTCGTAATTGCCGACTTTGATCAGGTCGAGGCCATCCGATATCTCTTCCCAGACGGTTTTGTTCTCGTCGAGACTGTCGCGTGATTGATCAACGCTGGAAAGCTGCACTGTTTCGCCAAGACGAATTGTTCCCTCGTCTGGCTGCTCATCACCTGTGATCATACGAAACATCGTAGTCTTGCCCGCGCCGTTCGGCCCGATAACGCCGACAATGCCGCCGGCGGGGAGTTGGAAACTCAGGTCGTCGATCAGGAGTTTGTCGCCGAATCCCTTTTTCAGACCCTCGACTTCGATCACGACGTCGCCAAGTCGCGGCCCAGGCGGTATATAGATCTCGTTCGTTTCATTGCGCTTTTGATAATTTGGTGACGAAATCTCTTCGAATTGACGCAATCTGGCTTTCGACTTCGCTTGTCGACCTTTTGGATTCGAGCGTACCCAGTCGAGTTCCGACTTCATTGCTTTTTGACGAGCCTTCTCGCTCGCTTCTTCATTGGCGAGGCGGTTTGCTTTTTGTTCGAGCCAGGACGAGTAGTTGCCTTCCCATGGAATTCCCTGGCCACGATCAAGCTCAAGAATCCAACCCGCGACGTTATCGAGGAAATAACGATCGTGCGTCACGGCTATGACGGTACTCGGATATTCATCAAGGAAGCGTTCAAGCCAGGCCACTGACTCTGCATCGAGGTGGTTAGTAGGCTCGTCAAGCAACAACATATCGGGTTGTGACAACAGCAAACGGCACAGCGCGACACGTCGCTTCTCGCCGCCGGAAAGTTTGCTAACGTCGGCGTCCCAAGGCGGTAGCCGAAGCGCATCGGCCGCGATCTCAAGCTTGCGGTCCAGTTCCCAGGCGCCGGCAGTATCAATCGCATCCTGGAGCTTGCCCTGTTCTTCGAGCAATGCGTTCATTTCGTCGTCACTCATGGGTTCGGCAAACTGCATGGCGATGTCGTTGAAACGATCGAGCAGTGCTTTGGTCTCGGCAACGCCTTCTTCGACGTTGCCGCGTACATCCTTGTCAGTATCGAGTTCTGGCTCCTGCGGCAGATAACCGATGTTGATACCGGGCTGAGGACGGGCTTCGCCGTCAAACTCGGTGTCGAGACCCGCCATGATTCGCAAAACGGTCGATTTGCCTGCACCGTTCAGGCCCAGCACGCCAATCTTCGCACCCGGAAAGAACGACAGGGAGATGTCCTTGATGATGAAACGTTTGGGCGGGACCACTTTGGCCACGCGATTCATCGTATATATGTATTGCGCCATTACGAACCGTCGATAGTTAAGCAGCGCGCATTATCGGGTATCAATCGAACCCCTGCAATTCCACGGCGACGAGGTCCGCTGTACCCAGCTCAGCCAGGTACACCCAATGCTGGCTATCTTTGTATTGATCAAGATTCCAGACTTGGCTCAGTGCTGACTGCAGTGATGTGGCTTCATTGTTGTTGGCACCGTCTGAATTCGCGTTCTTGAATGCGAAGAACGTCGAATGCACGTCTCGAAAGTCGTCTTCAGCGTCAGTCCCGCTGTTGGCACCAGGAAAATTGCGCACGATTCGAGAACCATGATCACCTTGCACAATAATTATCGACTCGCGCCATTGCCCACTCGACTTTATCGCATCAATCATGTCGGCAATCGACTGCAGACTGCATTGGTATTGCGGCAGGTATTGCGCGTATCTACTCTTACGCGACTGTGTGTCATTCTGCTGCAACAGTGTTCCGAGCACGGACCTGGGCGCGCGGTACTCCCATTCGCCAAGCTGGTCATCGATAGAACAGTCTGCATCAAGTGCATAGGGGTAGTGCGGCAGCATGAGATGCGCAAAATAGACTTGGCCCCGTCGAAGGTCACGCAGCCTGGACTGCAAGAGATCCATTACAGGTATCGATGTAAGCGGACCGGTACGACTATCGCCGATGGCCCAGACAGGCAAATTCAGGCCAGTGGACTGCGCGCCGGCGTTGTAAGCGCGACGCAGTCCGCGCCAGAATCGCGATGATTCGAGAAAGCTATCAAGGACGAACATCGATTTCCGTAATGTCGCGAATTCATGATCGCGAATTGCGGCGATGCTATTTGATCGATACCGATAACAGGTGCTGACCGCAATGTTGGGAGTATCGCAAAAATTGAGGTGGTTTGATTCGAACACGTGGATCGCATAGCCAAGATTATTTAAGTACTGGAAGTAGCGGTTCTCACTGAGCGCGGGTGGCACCTGCGGCCTTGAAAAGTATTTTTCCTGCACCGGGCTTGAATCAAAGTTGAAAAGGTTGGACAAGGAATCGAAAGTCGAGAGGTATTGCGTGTACGCACGGCGATATACGTCGAAACTCTGAGCGTTGAAAACTGCCGCGATCTCGGATTCGACATCGCGTGATTGCGCCATTTCTGCCGGCAATCCGTGTGGCCCGATCATCTCATCAAGAATAATGTGCACGACAGGCGGCAGATTTGAGTCGCCCGACTCATGGCTTTGTTCAGTCGTATCGTTGCTGATTTCTGTCGTCGTCATTTCTAGCTGTGACAATACGATTGTCGTCGCAATGTGCACCGACGCCGCGAACAAAATAATTTTTGCAGCATGTTCGCGAAGCAATTTCAGCAGGCCCGCGACCACGATTGCAACGACGAGCATCGTCGCGACGGAGATGTTAGTAGTCATCAACGCGATAGCAACGGTGACACCCGCCCACAGTCCCAGGCGAGTCAGTAGAGTCTTTCGAAGCAGGACAAAGGCCGCGACGATCAGTCCAAAGAACAAAGCAAGCAGGTAGAGGGGCCAGATCTCGAGAGCGACGACGCTGTAGTCATTTGCGTTCAGAAATACCAGCAATGGAGCTGCAAGACACAGCGCTACAGCAAGTGCGTGTGATGCTGCGTCATTTAAAATCGCTTTGTGCTCGGCGAGTGGCATTCGATTGATTCTACGTCTTTGTGTCGCGACGAGGGAATTCTCCGGTATGCTGCAGCCATAGCAATCAACAAGAAGTCGCGACCATGAGCGATTCAGTGCTTGTCTACAAAGGGGAGGAACTCGCCAGTTACGGATTTGGCGATCCGCATCCGTTCGGCTTTGATCGACACGATGTATTTCAAAATGAGTTGTCCGATGCCGACCTCGATAGCCATATCACCTATGCGTCACCGCGCCGCGCAACTGTCGATGAATTGCTGTTGTTTCACTCTGCGGATTACATCAATTTTGTGTCGAAGAAATCGTCAGAGGGGCGCGGCTATCTCGATGAAGGCGACACGCCGGCAATGCCCGGTATTTTCGACGCAGCGTCAGATGTGGTGGGCACGACCCTGGCAGCCGTCGACGCGATCATGGACGGAGGCCACAAACGTGCGTTCGTGCCGATCGCCGGACTGCATCATGCGGCTCGCGAACATGCCGCCGGATTCTGTGTTTTTAATGATTGCGGCGTCGCCGTGGAATATCTGCGCAAACAATACGGCTTGCGTCGTATCGCCTACATAGACATCGATGCGCATCATGGTGATGGTGTTTTCTATGGCTTCGAAGATGACCCGGATCTGATATTCGCGGATCTGCATGAGGATGGGCGTTTTCTCTACCCTGGCACAGGCGCGGCCGAGGAAACCGGGTCGGGTCGGGCGCGCGGCACCAAGCTGAACATCCCCATGGCACCGGGTGCGGTGGACTCAGATTTTCATCGCGAATGGCGCCGTGTAGAAAGTTATCTTGACAACGCCAAGCCCGAATTCATTCTGTTTCAGTGCGGTGCAGATAGCCTCGAAGGCGACCCAATTACCCACCTTTGTTATACGGAACAAGCGCATGCGGACGCTGCTGCAGCATTGTGTCGAATTGCTGACAAGCATTGTGGCGGCCGTATCATCGGCACGGGTGGCGGTGGTTACAATCGCGAAAATCTGGCGCGTGCCTGGACGCGCGTCGTTCAGTCTTTCGTCGCGGCAGACTAGGCAGTAACATCGCTTCTTTTTTGCGCGCCACCGAACGGAGACCTGCCAAAATGTTCGACACCTCAACAACGCTCGACGTCTATGATCCTGAGCTCGCCGCAGCGATTGCTCAGGAAGGCAAGCGACAAGAAGAGCATATCGAGCTGATTGCCTCGGAAAACTACACCAGCCCCCGAGTCATGGCGGCGCAGGGCTCGGTCCTGACCAACAAGTATGCCGAAGGCTACCCGGGCAAGCGCTACTACGGCGGCTGCGAGTATGTGGACGATTCGGAGACGCTGGCGATAGAGCGTGCGAAGACTCTGTTCGCTGCTGATTATGCCAACGTTCAGCCACATTCCGGGTCGCAGGCGAATGCTGCCGTTTACATGGCGTTGTGCGAACCTGGTGATACGGTGTTGGGAATGAGCCTTGCTGAAGGTGGCCACCTGACCCATGGCTCGAAGGTGAATTTCTCGGGCAAGCTCTACAATGCCGTGCAATACGGACTTGTCGCCGAGACTGGCGAGATCGACTATGAACAGGTGCAGGCACTGGCCACTGAGCATCAACCGAAAATGGTGGTTGCAGGCTTCTCGGCGTATTCGCGCGTTGTAGATTGGCAGCGCTTTCGCGAGATCGCCGATAGCGTCGGGGCCCATTTAATGGTCGATATGGCGCATGTAGCTGGACTGATCGCGACCGGGCACTACCCGAGTCCGATCCAGATTGCCGATGTATGCACAACGACGACTCACAAAACTTTGCGTGGACCGCGAGGTGGCATGATTCTGGCGCGCAAGAATGATGAGCTCACCAAGAAATTCAATTCGCTGGTTTTTCCGGGAACACAGGGCGGTCCTCTGGAACACGTAATTGCGGCCAAGGCGGTTGCGTTCAAGGAAGCGCTTGATCCGTCGTTCAAGGACTACCAGGCGCAGGTGTGTGTTAATGCCAAAGTCATGGCTGAGGTTTTGCAAAGCCGTGGTTATCCGATCATTTCGGGTGGTACCGACAATCACCTGATGCTCGTGAGTTTGATCGACAAAGGCATTACGGGGAAAGACGCAGATGCCGCGCTCGGACAGGCCAATATCACTGTTAATAAGAACGCTGTGCCGAATGATCCCCAATCGCCGTTCGTCACGAGCGGACTGAGACTCGGTACTCCGGCCATTACGACACGCGGATTCGGTGCCGATGAGACCCGTGAGCTTACGGGTTGGATAGCGGATATACTGGACGATCTCGAGAACGAGGAGACAAGCGAACGGGTTCGCGGGCAGGTGCTCGAGCTCTGCAAACGCTTTCCTGTGTACGTCTGATATCGATTTCCCATGCATTGTCCGTTCTGTAGCCACGAAGAAACCAAGGTAATCGATTCGCGCCTGGCGGCCGATGGCCGGCAGATTCGTCGTCGGCGACAATGCCTCGATTGCAACGAGCGTTTTACGACGTTTGAGTCGGCAGAACTGGTCATGCCGCGTCTGGTCAAGAGCGACAACTCGCGGCAACCGTTTGATGAATCCAAATTGCGCAGCAGCATGACTCGTGCGCTTGAAAAACGACCTGTGCCGAGCGATGAATTGGAAGATGCCGTAGGCCGATTGATTCATCGTCTGCGAACCATGGGCGAGCGCGAAGTTCCGTCGCGTCTGGTTGGCGATCTGGTCATGGAGGAGCTGCGAGCACTCGATGAAATAGCGTATGTGCGATTCGCCTCGGTGTATCGACGCTTTCAAGATGTCACAGAATTTGAAGAAGAAATAAAGCGCTTACAGCGAATATCCGAGACGGCAGCGAGTCGCGAGCAAATGTCGCTCTTGCCCGAGATGTTCGGCAAGAAAAAGTAGGCGCCTGTGCCTGAATTCTCAAAACCTGAAAGCGCATTCATGCAGCGAGCTGTGCAATTGGCCGGCAATGGGCAATTCAGCGCGCATCCGAATCCAATGGTTGGTTGCGTATTGGTTAAAGATGGAGAGATCGTCGGTGAGGGTTGGCACGAGATCGCCGGAGAACCACACGCAGAAATTAACGCATTGCAGAGCGCCGGCAAAAAGGCGAACGGCGCAACGGCATTTGTGACGCTGGAGCCCTGTGCTCATCATGGCAAGACACCTCCGTGCACAGACGCATTGATCGCTGCTGGTGTTAAAGAAGTCGTATTTGCACGCCAGGATCCAAATCCAAAGGTTGACGGCAAAGGTATGCAGGCACTCGACGGCGCAGGCATTGTGGTTCGTGCTGGCTTGATGCAACAGGAGGTAGATGAGTTGCTCGCCGGGTTTCTTAGTCGAGTCATGCATGGACGCCCAAGAGTTCGCTTGAAGATCGCTTGCAGTATCGATGGACGAATCGCGATGGCTGACGGCCATAGCCAGTGGATCACCGGCGAAGAAGCGAGAGCAGATGTGCAGCGCTTGCGCGGCAGGTCCGGCGCCGTGATGACAGGAGTTGGCACAGTGTTGGCCGACGATCCGTCTCTTACGGTTCGTGATGCCACCTTCAATCCACACGACAGGCAGCCGCTGCGCGTAATTCTCGATAGTGGCTTGCGCACGCCGCCGGCCGCCAGGTTGTTATCTCAGCCAGGTGAGACTCTCATCTTTTGCTGTGATGACCAGGAGTCTCGAGCATTGACGAATGCTGGCGCGGAGGTGGTGCAACTGAAGAGCGCTGCAACGGTCGTCGATCTGAATGCAGTACTCAAAGAACTGGGCCGACGTCAGATCAATGATCTGCTGGTTGAAGCAGGACCGACGGTAGCGGGGCGATTGCTCGAGCAAGGACTGATTGACGAGCTCGTCATCTATCAGGCGCCGCATATCATGGGCAGTGAAACGATGGGAATGTTCGAGACGCCAAAGTGGACCCAACTTGCAGACCGACAGGCACTGCAAATTATGGACGTAACGCAAATAGGCAACGACACCAGAATTACGGCACGGCCGGCGAACTAAGACGAATGTTTACAGGAATAATTCAGGCAACAGGCACGATCGCATCGATCGACAAAATTGACGGTGATGTCCGACTGCGTGTGCGCTCGAACGGACTGCCATTTTCGTCGTATGCGGTTGGTGAGAGTATCGCCGTAAACGGCGCTTGTCTGACGGCGACGGCTTTGAGAGACGACGGCTTCGACACGGACGTGTCGACCGAAACACTGGCCGTTACGTCGCTCGGAAACCTGGTCGTCGGGTCGACGGTTAATTTGGAACCGTCATTGAGCTTCGGTGATCGACTGGGCGGGCACCTGGTTAGTGGCCATGTCGACTGCCTGGGAACTGTAATGTCGCTCCGAAACGATGCGCGCTCGATTCGATTAGGCATTGAGATAGACGCCGAGTTTGCGCGTTATGTCGCTCGCAAGGGCTCAGTTTGCGTGGACGGAGTCAGTCTTACCATCAATGCGGTATCTGCAAATACGTTTGACTTGAATATCATTCCACATACAGCCGAGACTACAATCATTGCTGGCTACACGGTCGGGACCAAAGTGAACATCGAAGTGGATCTGTTGGCCCGTTACATTGAACGTTTACTGGACAAGAACGAAAGCGGCTTGTCCATGGATTTTCTCAAGGCAAATGGCTATGTCTGACAACACAACAATGCACCCGAGCGCGATGGGCAGCTCATTTAGCGACATCGAGGACATTATCGCCGATATTCGTAGCGGCAAAATGGTCATCATGGTGGACGACGAGAATCGCGAGAATGAAGGCGATTTGCTGATGGCGGCCGAGAAGGTCCGACCCGAAGATATCAACTACATGGCGACGCACGGCCGGGGACTAATATGCCTGACGCTGTCGCGAGAGCGCTGTGCACAACTGCGTCTGCCATTGATGGTCACCGAGACCGATCAACACCATGCAACCAATTTTACGATATCGATAGAGGCGGCCGAGGGCATTACGACCGGCATTTCGGCGCATGATCGTGCTCGAACCGTACTAGCCGCCGTCGCGGCGAACGCAAAACCCGAAGATCTGAGTCAGCCCGGACACATCTTTCCGGTGATGGCTCAACCCGGCGGCGTACTGACACGCGCAGGGCACACGGAAGCAGGTTGTGATCTTGCGCGACTCGCCGGACTGGAATCGGCTGCCGTCATTGTGGAAATCCTCAATGAAGACGGCAGCATGGCCCGGCGCCCGGATCTTGAGCAATTTGCGCGTGCGCACAATATCCGTATTGGCACGATCGCCGATCTGATTCGGTATCGACTCGAGAAAGAACGCAATGTCGAACGTATATCTGACAAGCGTATCCAGAGTGAGCATGGCGAATTCACGATGCTCTGCTACGACGATCTCGTTAATCGTGCCGTTCACGTTGCGCTGGTCAAGGGGGACCTCGAGAGCGATGACAATCCGCTGGTACGAGTTCACTTGCAGGACACGCTCGGCGATGTGATCGGCGTTAAGAGTCGCACGCTGGGTTGGCCACTGGATGCCGCAATTGAGCGAATTGCTCGCGAGGATGTCGGTGTGGTTGTCGTGCTCCGCGAACAGGAGTCATCGCGAGATTTCATGGAGTCAGTCGAGTCCCTCGACACAGAGAACGATGAGCTGACCGCACGCCGCGACGGTGACAGCGTAATTCGTACCTACGGTATTGGCGCTCAGATTTTGCGTGATCTCGGATTGTCGAAAATCCGTGTATTATCAGCACCCAAGCAAATGCACGCGATCTCCGGATTCGATCTCGAGATCACCGAGTACGTCGAGGATTGATGGACAAGATAAAGGCAACGGAAGGGGATCTGGTCGTTCGCGATGCGCATTTCGGCATCGTAGCCGCTCGCTTCAATGATTTTATCGTTGAGTCTTTGCTCGGTGCTGCTGTCAGGTGTCTGCATAAGCATGGCGCGGTTGACGCCGACATTGAGATTATCCGAGTGCCGGGCGCGTACGAAATGCCACTCGCGGTAGACAAGCTGGCTGCAAGTCGCCGATGCGACGGCATCATCGCACTAGGCACCGTCATTCGCGGTGGTACGCCACACTTCGATTTCGTCGCCGGCGAATGTGTTCGCGGCTTGTCCGCAGCATCACAAAAACACGGTGTCCCGGTGGGTTTCGGAGTTTTGACCGTCGATACCATTGAACAGGCGATCGAGCGTGCGGGTACGAAGGCGGGCAATAAGGGTGAGGAAGCAACACTTGCTGTCATCGAGATGGTCAACTTGTTGCGACGCATCGACTAGCGACGCGGCCAGGATGTCACCATGAGTAAAGCCGCTTCAACTGGCGCTCGGACACGCGCACGCGAACTTCTGCTACAAGCCCTGTACCAGAAACAGATCGCTGGGCATGACAGTGTGGAATTGATGCGTCAGTTTCAGGAGCAGACAGCCTACAAACGCGTGGATCACGAATTTTTCGATGTCGCGTTGCCGAAAATATGCGACACACAATCTGCACTGGAAAAAACCATCGAGCCGTTGATCGATCGACCACTCGAGCAACTCGACCCTGTTGAACTGGGTGTTTTGCTTATCGGTGTTTTCGAACTTGAATCACGACTGGATGTTCCCTATCGCGTCGTCATCAATGAAGGCGTCAACCTCGCTAAACGATTTGGTGCGCTTGATGGTCACAAATACATCAATGCATGCCTCGATCTCGCCGCGCAATCTTTGCGCAGCGACGAAGTTCAAGCGCAAGGCAGTGGATGAGTTCGAGTTAATTCAGACTTACTTCGCTCGCGAGGGCGAAGCCGACGGAGTCAGCACGGGCATCGGCGATGATGGCGCCGTTCTGCAACCCGATCCCGGTCGCGAACTCGTCGCCGTTATCGATACGCTGGTCGAAGGTATTCACTTTCCCGACGGTACTGAACCGTTCGATATTGGTTTTCGATCGGTCGCCGTCAATCTTTCCGATATCGCAGCGATGGGCGCGCGTCCGCGCTGGATGACCCTGGCGTTGACTCTGCCTGCTGCGGATCAAAACTGGATTGCCCGCTTTGCCGAAGGGTTGCGCGCTGCAGCCGATGAATATCAAGTTTCGCTGGTCGGTGGTGATACGACGCTAGGCAAATCGCTGGTTGTCAGTGTGCAGATCACAGGCGATGTCGCTGCTGGCGAAGCGCTTAAGCGCAGCGGCGCGAAAGCCGGTGATCATATATTTGTCACGGGAACAGTCGGCGATGCTGCGGCGGGACTCGAACTCGCCGCATCCGGCACGCCGGACAGCTACTTGTCGGCGCGCTTTCTTCGCCCGAATGCACGCGTCGATTATGGCCAGGAATTGCAGGAGCTTGCATCGGCCGTCATCGACATTTCGGACGGCCTGTACGCGGATCTCGCGAAATTGCTAGCCGCGAGTCGTGTGGGCGGAATACTAAATCTTGAGCGACTGCCATTCTCTGCCGAATTACGTGCGTCGTTTGATAGTGATGCTTGCCTGCAATTCGGCTTGTCTGGCGGTGATGACTACGAACTCTGTTTTACTTCGCCGTCAACCGATGTACCGGAAGGTAAAGGCTTTCCGGTCACCCGTATAGGGACAGTGACAGAAGGTGACGAGCTTGTCTGCATGCAGGAGGGTGAGCTTGTGCCCTTTAAAGACAGCGGTTACCGTCATTTTCAATGACTGCTGCTGAGAAAATATCTGCGCGTACGGTTTTGACCGATCCTGTTCATCTGCTGGCGTTTGGATTTGGTCTCGGACTGGCGCCGGTGGCGCCAGGAACTGTCGGCACACTACTCGGCGTCGGATTCGCCTGGCTGGTCCTGGATTTGGGATTGATGCTGCAGATAGGGATCGGTGTCGCTATGTTCGTCGCCGGCATCTGGATCTGCGGCAACAGCTCCAGGCGAATTGGGCAGCATGATCCGGGTGGCATTGTCTGGGACGAGATCGCTGCCATGTATCTCACGCTGTTAGTCGCTCCAGCGACGATAAGCGCATGGATACTGGCTTTCGTGCTGTTTCGGGTCTTCGATATTGTCAAACCGTGGCCGATTCGGGACCTGGATCACAGTATAGGCGGGGGTCTGGGAATTATGCTGGATGACCTTGTAGCTGCCTTGTATGCCGCGATTTTACTGGCTTTGTACAGGTGGCTGATGACTTAAGATGTGAGCAAAAATGGCCAGCCCGGTTTCCGAAATCGAACGCCCAAATGACGTCCCTGCCAAGATTGGTAAGTACGTCATTATCAACAAGATTGGCAGGGGCAGTACCGGCGAAGTCTATCTCTCACACGATCCTTACTACCGCCGCGATGTTGCGATCAAGGTCTACAACATCGAGGAAGACTCCGACGCCGATCGCGCCAAAGTTTCACGCAAGATGTTCTTCAATGAAGCACATATGGTTGGCATGCTGCAGCATCCGAACATTATGCCGATCTACGATGCGGGCGAGGAAGACGGGAAGTACTACGTTGTCACCGAACATATTCAAGGTGCGCGTACATTGGCGGCATACTGTCGGCCCGACAATCTGCTGCGCGTCGACGATGTCGTAGAAATCATCTACAAGTGTGCCAAGGCCCTGCATTATGCTCATGGCCGCGGCGTGATTCATCGCGATATCAAGCCATCAAATGTCATGCTCACGATCGACAACGACGTGCGCATTATCGATTTCGGTATCGCAATCGTTAACGACTCGGAAGTGTCGCGTATCGAGGGCATCGCCGGTTCGCCGAGTTACATGTCCCCGGAACAAGTACAGTCAGAGGAATTGACGAATCGCTCCGACCTCTATTCGCTCGGTGCAGTCATGTACGAATTGCTGACCGGGTTCCGACCTTTCCGTGCTGATAATCTCTCGAAGTTGTTGCACCAGATCGTGTATGCAACACCACCACCGATTCACACTTATCGCGATGACCTTCCCGAAGAACTCGAGAACGTCGTGGCGACAACCATGCTCAAAGATCCAGACCAACGATTGGCGAGCGGTGCTTCGATGGCAGCAGAACTAACGCGAGTCTACAAAGACCTGCGGCAAAAATACGATAGCCTCGATAATCAGGAGCACTTTGACGTACTTCGCACGCTGACGTTTTTCCATGAGTTTTCGCACGCCGAAATCTGGGAAGTGCTGCGAGCTTCCGACTGGCACGAATACAAAGATGATGACGACATCGTTCGCGAAGGCGAAATCGACGATCGCTTCTACATTATTGTGACGGGCGGCGTAATCGTGCAGGCCAATGGCAACAATATCGGTACGCTGTCGAACGGCGATTGTTTTGGCGAGACGAGCTACGTGCGTGGGGCTAAGCGCCAGGCCTCGATTAAAGCGGATGGTGCAGTAACTATCTTGCGTGTCAGTTCGACGCTGATGGAGCAAGTCTCGTCGTCTTGCCAATTGCGCTTCAACAAGGTTTTCCTGCGCTCGCTGATCAAACGCCTGCAAGGCGCAACCTAGGCTACAATCGCCCGATAATTCAAAACGGGGCCACAATTGATGGGCGACTAATCGTCGACGTCAAAGTCCTCTAAGTCTTCGCCGCCGGCAGACTGAACGAGGATTTCAACTTTTTGTTCGGCGTCTTTGAGTGCCGTCTGGCATAGCCGGGTGAGCTTGATACCTTGCTCGAACTTCTTCATAGCTTTTTCCAGCGGCAGGTCGCCGGACTCGAGTTCGTCGACCAGGGCTTCCAGGTCGGCGAGCGATTTCTCAAGGTTTACTGATTTCTTGGCGGTCATAGCGAGCCTAGTTTACGCATTTGTGCGTGCGTCGGAGAGATTGACATATATAATGCGCGCGGTTAAAGTTTCACCAAGGTTAGACAGAGTCTAAACTATAATTACACTCACTGGGAGAAGACGAGAAATGTCACTGAAGGACAGCAAAACAGAAGGAAACTTGAAGGACGCTTTTGCCGGGGAATCTCAAGCGAATCGTCGCTATTTGTATTTCGCAGCAAAAGCCGATGTCGAAGGCTACAACGACGTTGCGGCAGTGTTCCGTTCGACCGCTGAGGGCGAGACCGGACATGCGCACGGGCATCTCGAGTACCTTGAGGAAACTGGCGATCCGGCGACAGGCCTGCCGATCGGCTCCACTGCCGATAATCTCGCAGCAGCCATTGCTGGCGAAACGCATGAATACACCGACATGTATCCTGGCATGGCCAAGACTGCTCGCGACGAAGACTTCGACGAGATCGCAGATTGGTTTGAGACGCTGGCCAAGGCGGAGCGCTCACATGCTAATCGTTTCCAAAAAGCTCTCGATACGCTAGACGACTAATATGTCCAACAACCGCGAGGGGAGCCTTGAGGCTCCCACTCGCCACGCTCTCGACTGGCAAAGCGATGCGTTTTGCGACGAACCTCAACTCTTTGAGGAGCTCGAACGCGTCTTCGACATTTGCCATGGCTGCCGGCGCTGTTTCAATTTGTGCAATTCGTTTCCGACGCTGTTCGATGCTGTCGATGAATCGGAAAGCATGGAAGTCGATACAGTGCCCAAGAAAGCCTATTGGGATGTGGTCGACCACTGCTATCTGTGCGACATGTGCTACATGTCCAAATGTCCCTATGTGCCACCGCATGAATGGAACGTCGATTTTCCGCATCTGATGCTGCGCGCCAAGGCGACACGATTCAAAAAAGATGGGGCGTCGGTGCGCGATCGCGTACTCAGTGCCACGGATACGGTCGGCAACCTGGCCGGAATTCCCGTCGTTGTTCAGGCAGTGAACGCCGTTAATCGCAGCAAAACCGGACGCAAATTGCTCGAAAGCACGCTAGGCGTGCACCGCAATGCGCCGGTGCCTGAATACCACTCGAAGACGGCAAGAAAGCGGCTCAAGGGCAATCAAAGCGCTACAGGCAATACTGCATCGGCATCGGACAACACGAGCGGCAAAGTCGTCTTGTATACGACGTGCTACGGCAATCGTAATTTGCCCACCATGAATGAGGATCTGGTTGCTGTGTTCGAGCACAACGACATAGACGTCACTTTGACTGAAAAAGAAGCCTGCTGTGGCATGCCGAAACTCGAACTGGGTGACCTCGATGCCGTAGCGCGAGCTAAAGACATCAATATCCCCGTATTGGCCGCCTGGGTCGACAAAGGCTGGGACATTGTTACGCCAATTCCATCCTGCACCTTAATGTTCAAGCAGGAATTGCCGCTGATGTTCCCGGATGACCCTGACGTGCTCAAAGTTCGGGACGCAATGTATGACCCGTTTGAGTACCTGATGCTGCGACACAAAGACGGCGTGCTCAAAACGGCCTTCGAAAACACGCTTGGCAAGGTCTCATATCAGGTGCCGTGTCACTTACGAGTACAGAACATCGGACTGAAAACGCGCGATATCCTGCAACTCGTTCCGGATACTACCGTTGATGCTATCGAAAGGTGTTCCGGTCACGATGGCACGTACGCGGTCAAGAAAGAGTTTCATGAGGTTTCAAAAAAGATCGCACGGCCGGTTGTCAACAAAGTGAAAAAGGCCGAAGCCGATTATTTCATCAGTGACTGTCCGATGGCCGCCGAGCAAATCGTTCAAGGGCTCGACGAGCACGACGCTAAACATCCAATGGGTCTGTTACGTCAGGCTTACGGTATCTGACCCTATGCAAAAACTGACCCGTGATGATCTCTATAGCCTTGAAGAGTACTCGGAGGCTCGCGCGGCGTTTCGCAGCGACGTGCTGCGCCATAAACGCGATCGGCGCCTCGAATTGGGCACCAACGCGGCGCTGTACTTTGAAGATCGAATGACAATGCAGTATCAAATCCAAGAGATGTTGCGCATCGAACGCATTTTCGAAGCGGCCGGCATCAATGAGGAACTTGCCGCCTACAATCCGTTGATTCCAGATGGGTCCAACTGGAAAGCGACGTTCATGGTCGAGTTTCCCGAAGAGAATGAGCGGCGTGAAATGCTCCGGCAGCTGGTCGGGATTGAGGATTGTGTGTACGTGCAGGTCGGTGAACTACAGCGCAGCATGGCGATCGCCGATGAAGACATGGATCGGGCTGATGAAGCCAAGACATCTGCCGTGCATTTTCTGCGTTTTGAATTGAATGCGGAACAGGTCGCAGCGCTCAAAGGTGGCGCAGCTTTGATCGCTGGCATTGACCACCCAAGCTACCAGACTGAAATTTCGCCGGTAGCCGACCGAATTCGCGACTCTTTGCTCGCCGACCTCGACTAAGCAGTGCACCGCTGCAATATTCGAGCTAGAATCTGCCGTGCTTCTGGGCAACCTCTGAAAATTTGATTAATGGCTAAACGCTACGACGCTGCGGACATCGAAGTCCTTAGCGGGTTGGAGCCTGTGCGGCGCCGACCCGGGATGTACACCGATACTACTCGGCCGAACCACCTCGCTCACGAGGTTGTCGACAACAGCGTCGATGAAGCGCTTGCTGGCCACTGTAAGAAAATCGAAGTCACGCTCTTTAAGGATGGGTCGCTTGAGGTTGTTGACGACGGTCGTGGCATGCCAGTCGACAAACATCCGAAAGAGAAAATTCCTGGTGTCGAGCTGATCCTGACGCGCTTGCATGCGGGCGGAAAGTTCACTGACGAGAATTATCAATATTCAGGTGGACTGCACGGTGTCGGTGTATCAGTCGTAAACGCGTTATCCAAGAACCTCGAAATCTGGATTCGCCGCAACAGTAAGGAATACAACATGAGCTTTGCCGGCGGCAAGAAGCGCGGCAAACTTGAGGTAGTTGGTAAAGTCGGCAAAGCAAATACGGGAACTACGATTCGATTTTGGCCAGACGAGCAATACTTCGATTCGAACAAGATTTCCGTTTCCCGCCTGAAACACGCGCTCAAAGCCAAAGCGGTCTTGTGCCCGGGCTTAACAGTTCGGCTCAAAGTTGAGAAACCCAAAGAAAAAATTGAATGGTGTTATTCGGGCGGTCTCGAAGAGTATCTTGTTGAGGCCATCGGCGGCGGCGAACTACTGCCGGCGGAGCCTTTTTCGGGCAGCATGTCCGGTAACAATGAAGCCGTTGACTGGGCACTGGTTTGGCAAGGCGAGGGCGGCCAGGCGGTAACCGAGAGCTACGTCAATCTGATCCCGACGCCACAGGGTGGAACGCATGTAAATGGATTGCGAACGGGCTTAACCAATGCATTGCGTGAATTCGCAGATTTTCGCAGCCTGTTGCCACGCGGCGTGTCGCTGGCGCCGGAGGACGTCTGGGATGGCCTCAGTTTTGTTCTCAGTGCAAAACTCGAGGACCCGCAATTCTCAGGGCAGACCAAAGAACGGCTGTCGTCGCGTGAATCGGCGGCGTTTGTTATGGGCGTCATAAAGGACAGTTTTTCGCTGTGGCTCAATCAACATCCCGAGACCGGTGACCAAATTGCGCAATTAGCGATCGGAAAGGCGCAGAAGCGTCTCAAGGACGCGAAGAAAGTCGTTCGCAAGAAAATCGTCTCGGGTCCGGCGTTGCCGGGCAAGCTCGCAGACTGCACGTCGCAGGAACCCGAGCTATGCGAAATCTTTCTCGTGGAAGGCGACTCAGCAGGCGGGTCGGCGAAGCAGGCTCGAGATCGCAACACGCAGGCGATCATGCCGCTGCGCGGCAAGATATTGAATACCTGGGAAGTCGATTCAGCCGAGATCCTGGGTTCGCAGGAAGTGCATGACATCAGCATCGCATTGGGAATCGATCCGGGTGACACCAAGCTCGATAATCTTCGCTACCACAAGATATGCATACTCGCGGACGCGGATTCCGACGGCCTGCATATTGCGACCTTGCTGTGTGCACTGTTTTTGCGCCATTTCCGCGAAGTTGTTCTCGCAGGACATGTCTACGTCGCGATGCCGCCGCTGTATCGCATCGATGTCGGCAAAGAAGTGTTTTATGCACTTGATGATAGTGAGCGCAAAGGCATTCTCGATCGGATTGAGGCTGAGAAGATGCGCGGCAAAGTAACCGTGACGCGCTTCAAGGGGTTGGGCGAAATGAATCCGTCACAACTCAGAGACACGACGATGAATCGTGACACGCGGCGTCTCGTACAGTTGACTGTCAGCGGCAAGGACAAGACCGACCAGACTATGGATATGTTGTTGGCCAAAAAGCGCGCGAAAGACCGCCGCAAATGGCTTGAGACCAAAGGCAATCTTGCCGAGGTATAACGCATGCAGAACAGTTTGAATCTCGAGGGCGTCGAGCAACAACCGCTCAAAGAATACACAGAGAAGGCCTATCTCGACTATTCGATGTACGTCATTCTCGATCGTGCATTGCCGCAGATCGGTGATGGCCTGAAACCCGTGCAACGCCGCATCATTTACGCGATGAGCGAGTTAGGACTCTCGGCCGGGCAAAAGCCGAAGAAATCCGCGCGCACCGTCGGCGACGTCATCGGCAAGTTCCACCCGCACGGCGATTCGGCCTGTTATGAAGCTATGGTCTTGATGGCACAGAACTTTTCCTACCGATATCCGGTCGTCGATGGCCAGGGAAACTGGGGTTCGACTGACGATCCGAAGTCTTTTGCGGCCATGCGCTACACAGAGTCTCGATTAAGACCTTATGCGAAGAGCCTGCTGCAGGAGCTTGCGCACGGCACGGTCGACTGGGTACCGAATTTCGACGGCACGATGAATGAGCCCGTCGTGCTGCCAGCGCGGTTGCCAAACCTGCTTCTAAACGGGACTACCGGTATTGCTGTTGGATTGTCTACGGATGTTCCGCCGCACAATCTCAAAGAGGTCGCGAGTGCACTTATTCATCTGATTGATACGCCCAAAGCGACGGTCGCCGCAATGATGAAGCACATCAAAGGTCCGGATTATCCAACCGGTGGTGAGTTGGTGTCGCCACGCGCGGATATCAAGCAGATCTATGCGACCGGCAGCGGCACACTTCGATTACGGGCGTCCTACAAGGTCGAAGACGGCGACATCGTAATTACGGCGCTGCCGTATCAGATATCGGGCGGTAAGGTGCTTGAGCAAATTGCCACCCAGATGCGCAACAAGAAATTGCCGCAAGTTGACGATCTGCGCGACGAATCGGATCACGAAGAACCCACACGGCTCGTGATCAGCCCCAGGTCGAACCGCGTAGATAAAGATGAGCTGATGTCGCATCTATTTTCGACAACGTCGCTTGAACGCACTGTCCGCGTCAACATGAATATCATCGATCTTGAAGGCCGGCCGCGGGCATTCGACCTTATCAGCATGCTCAGCGAATGGATCAAGTTTCGCAAGTCAACCGTTAAGCGACGCTTACAACATCGTTTGCAGATCGTTTCTGATCGGCTGCACATTCTTGATGGATTACTGATTGCATACCTAAGCATCGATGCGGTCATTAAGATCATTCGCACGGAGGACGAACCCAAGCCGGTTCTGATGAAGCGTTTCAAGCTCAGCGACATTCAGGCAGAGGCGATTCTCAATCTCAGGCTGCGTAATCTGGCGAAGCTCGAGGAAATGAAGATCAAGGGCGAGCAGGACGAGCTCAATGAAGAGCGCGACTCACTCGAAAAGACGCTAAAGAGTGCCTCTCGACTAAAAACCCTGATCAAGAACGAAATTCTCGAAGACACAGAAGCCTACGGCGATGATCGTCGCACGCTGATTGTTGAACGCGACGCTGCACAGGCGATCGACGAAACACAGCTGGTATCCAGTGAGCCTGTGACAGTGATTCTCTCGCAGCGTGGATTCGCACGTGCTGCCAAAGGGCACGAGGTTGATGCGTTGGCGCTCAGCTACAAGTCGGGTGATGGCTATTTGGCGGCCGCACAGGGCCGCAGTAATCAACTGGCAATGTTTATCGATAGTACCGGCCGCGTATACAGCGTCATGGCGGGTACGCTGCCGTCTGCACGTGGTCAGGGCGAGCCGCTTTCGAGCCGCTTTAAGCCGCCTGATGGTGCGGAATTCTGCGGTGCGTTGATCGGTGACAACGATCAGAAGTACTTATTGGCGAGCGACGCCGGCTACGGCTTCATAGCGACGCTCGAAGACCTGATTACGCGCAACAAAGCTGGCAAGGCTGTCTTGCGTGTACCTGATGGCGGTCGGGCCGTTGTACCGGCACCAGTGCCAGCTGACACGGAATGTCTGATCGCGGCCGTAAGCTCGATAGGGCGCCTGCTGATGTTCGAGATGGAAGAGTTACCAGAGCTGGCTAAAGGCAAGGGCAACAAATTGCTGAACATACCGGGCAAGAAATACAGCAGTGGAGAGGAGCGGCTGATCGCTGCCGCAGTGGTGCCGGAGGATGGCGACCTACAGGTCTATTGCGGCGAACGCATGATGACCATTAAGTGGGACGACACAGATCCGTATTACGGCGAGCGTGCACTGCGCGGCGGATTGCTGCCGCGTGGCTGGCGCAATGTTGACCGTCTCGTTGGGATTGCCCCCGAGTAAGCCTTAAGCTGATCTGCCTTTCTTGCTCGGCATCTCTATGGTGTTTTCGCTGTCGTCGGCTGGCATTTCCACCGTGTTGTCGGTGTCCTGCATATTTACTGTTACAGCTTCGTTGATGCCAGTGTCGTCGAGATCGCTGATGTCATCATTATTGGCTGGCAATTGAGCGGTAACATCCAGAGCGGTAACTGAAGCCAAAGTCATGTTCTTGGTCTCTTCTTCGTCGTCAGTCTGGTTGTCCAGGCTCTCTGCCAGCTCTGCAGCGGCTCGAGAGATTTCGACGTTCAATGCCTGTGTAGCCGTGAGTTCGTCTTCGTAGTCCTGCTCCAGGACTTTGTAATCGACCTCATGGCTGACTGTGTAATCGCCAGTGATCAGCGTTTCGTCGCTCGTTTCTACTGGAATAGCCTCAAGGTCTTTTTGTGTGACGTCCTCCGGCAACGGCATCTTGGTTGCGTCGACGATCACGGACATATCGTAGTCATCGTCCTCAGCTTGCTCTTCGTCAGGCAAGACTTCGTTCTCAAGAATAGAATCTGCGTCAATATTCATCGGCGGAATTATGTCGGTATTCGATGTGGAATCCCCGCCACTCGACATTTCTTCAGGTAACTCCATATCGAGTTGCGTGCCGCTGGCGGCAAACCCAAAATCCTGGGCGACGTCCATGTCGTTACCGTCTTGCAAGCCGGTACCGACAATCAAATCGGCGTCGAGCGCGAGGTTTTCATGGGTTGCACTCAATTCGTCGAGCTCGATCTCGATCTCGCTGACGGCCTCCAGTTTGTGCGTGTCGTCTTCAACGTCGGATCGACGACGTTGTGGTGCAGCGGCGGCCCCGATCGGCGCTGAACCAAATCGACCGCGTCGTCCAAAGAACAGTAGCGCGGCAATTATCACGATGCCGCCGCCTGCCAAAGCCAACCATAGCCACCAGTTCGTTGCAGGCTCTGGGGCAACTGTGGGTTGAATTTGCGCGGTTGGTACGTTCGGTGATGATGACGTTGCGACCGGCGCGTCGAGCGTGGTGTCCGGAATGCTGACCACTGTTTCGCCGACAGAGTTGCTGGGTGTAACGTACGGATTATCTTCGACAGCCTCGATACCTTCGGCAACCTCTTCCGTTGCCGCAACCGTTTCTGTCACGTCAGCAGTTTCCTGAACCGGGTCGGCTGCAGGAATTTCTTCCGCGAATCCTGGATAGGCTGTTGCAGGCTGCTCGCTTGAAAAGACTTTGGCGTCGGCAGTCGCTGTCGTTGCGTCAACCCCAAAATCTGGAATGATCAACCAACTGCCGGCCTTCAATTTGTTCGGATCATTGTCGATAAATGCTTCCGGATTGGCGTCGAAAATCTCGCCGACGGCTGCCCACAGGCCGATCGGACGGTCGACGATGCTTTGTGCAATTTCAGAGAGCGATTCGCCCGGTTGAACTCTGTGGCGAGTGCCGATATCAATCGGCTCGATGGTCACTGGGCGACGTCGAGTTGCGACCGGTGTCGGGGCTGCAGCAACAGGTTGAACCGCGACTGGCTGTACCGCGACTGGCGCAGAGATGCCCTGGGTCGCAGCAGCCTGAGCGGGTGTACCGACCGGATCGACAAACAGCATGTACTCGCGGCTCAGATTCGGCGTATAGGCGCAGCGAATATTGACACGCATCGTAACGAGCGGCTCGCGTATGGCGGTCTTACCCGCGATCGAAATTATGCCATCGGCGACGCTGATCGTAGCCGGGCCGATTCCGGGCATGACGCTCTGTGGCGATGCGCCCTGCAAGGAAACACAAGTGTTTTGTAGCGATTCATGCGGTGCAAGAGCGTAAGAAATGCTGGCGCGCAAGGGCTGGCCTAGCGAGGAATTTACTTGTGCTTCGCCGAGTTCAAGTGCGGCTGCCGGCAACGCTGCCAGGCCACCGCCTACAGCGATAAGTGTGGACATTCTTGCTGAGGATTTTTTCACTTCTGACACTCCAATATTCCTGAGTTCGGCTACCGGGCTATTCTAAAATATGCTGTGGCCTGCTAGATAGCGCATGGTTCCGGAAGCAAAGTGTGACCTACGTCACACTTTGGATTTGGTCACTTTAGTCAGCTAGCTTGTGCTGCCGTGAGATCGGCAAGCGATGTAAATTTGCCACTCGCAGTGTCTTGCAAGACCACCTCTGGTTCATGAACATAATGTCCCTGCATGTAGTCCAGACCCAATTGAAATAGCACCGCCATGGCGTTCGCGTTTTCAACGCGCTCGGCGATCGACTTGATGTTTCGTTCAGCTGCAGCGCGCACAATTTTCTCTACGCTCTGCTGCATATTCGTGTCTGTCATCAAGGTGTGCATGAGTTCGCCATCGACCTTAATGTAGTCCGGTTTGAGGATATCGAGAATCTGGAATTTCTCCTGATCGATACCGTAGTGCTCTAACGCGAAGCCGATGCCCATTTTTCGCAGCTGTTTGACGATGGCGCGTGTCTGTTTGATGTGTTTTGCCGCATCGCACTCAGGGATCTGCATAACCAGTCTTGAACAATCGAAACTATTTTGCTCAAATTCGCCGTCCATCCAGCCGACAGTGCCAGGGTCGAGTACTGATTGTTTCGATAGACGGACGAACACCCGGTCAGCATCTGAATTGACGCAAAAATTCACCGCTCCCTTGATCATCCAGCGGTCGATGTTCTTCATCATGTTGTTTCGTTCTGCTGCAGGCAGAAACTCAGAAGGCAAGACTGAATTGCCTTGCTCATCGAGCATTCGGACGAGCAGGTCGTACATCTCGACTCCGTCGCTGCGCAGGCCGGCAATCGGCAATTGCGCGAGGCGGAATCGATTGTCCATTAACGCCGACTTGAGGTGCTTAACCCAGATTGCGTCAAATTCACGCTGTTTGGTGTCTTCATCGCCGGCTTCGCTCAGGTATGCCTGGTTGCCACCGGCTTGCTTACCGAGTTTGTAGGCGTCAATGGCCGCGCCAACGAAGTCCTCCATTGTGCTGAATACTTCATTTGCGGCGCAAACGCCCACCGTGCAGGTCAGCTGTGTCGAGCGATCCTCCACATCAAACGTCTGCTTCTGCATGTGTTCGCACAATTGTTTGCCCCAGACCTGGGCATCACGCGCACTACCGCGTTCCAACAGGACCATCAAGGTAGTGCCCTCGAATCGACCAGCGACGTCGCGTGGATGCATGCGCTTGCGCGTCATCTCGGCAAACTGCGCGAGCACCTCTTCGGAGTTCAGATAGCCGACGTTGGCACAGACTTTCTCGAAATTATCGATGCGAACGTACGCAATGGCATGTAGCCCAGAGGATGGTTTCTTGCGCAGTCGTTTCTTTATTCGATCAAGAAACTGCGAGCGATGAAAAAACAGCGTCGTCGGGTCACGCTTAAGAGCATCGTGTACCAACTTGGTTGGTTCCTGTGACGGTCTTTCTGGTGGCGTGATACAGACTTTTACACAGGGACCGTCATCGAATACGAATTTGGTAAATTCAAGATTTACTTCATCGGTGTCCTCGTTCGTTACATGCGACTTGGCGATCAGTTTCTCGTCGGCTTGCCATTTGCCTTCGATCGCTGCAATTAGTGCGCCCTTAATGGCGGCCTGCGATTCAGTATCGAAACTATCCATCAATGGAAGACCGGTAACTTCATCGTTGCTGGCCGATCTGAACAGCGCCAGCCAGGCAGCATTGACGTCGGTAATTATGCCTTCCTGGACCAATGCAATTGCGCTAGGCGACTCTTGCATGTAGTCCTTTAGTTGTTTCTTGTATTCGGTTGCGGAGTGGATTGTCGAATTTAGTGCCCGCTCGACACGCAGCGCTCGCAGCTCGCGGCAAACGACCGATTGGAGGCGGCTCTTTAGTCCAAACGACACGAGGTCGCAGGCGCCGTCGCGCATAGCCTTCTCAATGCTGTTTTCATCCGCTTGTTCGAGGACGGCGATAACCGGCAGCTCGGGATTGTGGCGGTCCTTTTGCTTGACCACCTGGCGGATCGACTCAGGGTAACGATCGCAATTCAAAATCAACAACTCGATATGCTCGTCGGCGAGCGTTTGGCCGAGCTTCCTGGGTTGGTTGATCCAGTGGCAATGTGCGGCAAGACCGGCATCGCGAAGCGTGCCATTGATCAATGCGACTTCGTCCTGATTTTCGGTCAGAACGGCAATAGATATACTCTGGCGCCCGTTCAAATGCGTTCCTTGCGACGAGTCCGGAAACCTCCGTGGTATCCGGATTTTGTTAAGACAGCTGAGTCTAGCACCGCCGCGGTTTGAGACCGTTTTCGGGGTGTCAAAACCGTGACGGATATCAAATTTCACGCCCAAATTGCGGACATTTGGCGGCTATTGGGCCCGTATTTGGCTCAGGCGTGGCTCCGACCAGTGACTCGGGTATGATAGCTGCCGCCACAAATGGGATATGAGCACAAAAATGGCCAATGTTAGTACCAATGAATTTCGCTCCGGGTTGAAGATCATCCTCGATAACGATCCCTGTGTGATCGTCGAAAATGAGTTCGTCAAGCCCGGCAAGGGCCAGGCGTTCAGTCGTGTGCGTATTCGCAACCTGGTGACGGGCAAAACGGTCGACAAGACCTTCAAATCCGGTGAAAGCGTTGAGGCTGCTGACGTGATGGATACAGAGATGCAGTTTCTCTACAGCGACGGAGAATTCTGGCACTTCATGGTTGCCGATACTTTTGAGCAATACGCTGCAGACAAAAAGGCTGTGGGTGACGCCAAGGACTGGATTAGCGACGGAGATATGTGTCAGATAACACTGTGGAACAATGCGCCGATCGTCGTTGAAGCGCCGAATTTCGTAGAGCTCGAAATTACTGAAACGGATCCGGGCGTGAAGGGCGATACCGCGAGCGGTGGAGTAAAGCCTGCGACATTGTCAACTGGCGCCGTCGTAAGAGTGCCGCTGTTTGTCGATCAGGGTGAGGTCATCCGTGTCGACACGCGTTCGCGTGAATACGCGTCGCGCGTCAAATAAATTTCTGCCGGCCAGATAGTGTCTCGCAGAATGCTGCGCAAATCGCTTCGACACCGGCTTGATCACGAGCACTGAAGCGATCGACGATAGGGCTGTCGATATCCAACACGCCGACAAGCACACCATCAATCATCAGCGGCACAACCAGTTCAGAACGCGACGCCGCATCGCAGACAATATGGCCGGGAAATTCATGCACGTCTTTGACGCGTTGTGACTCCTGACTGGCTGCGGCCGTACCGCATACTCCCTTTCCAATAGGAATCCGCACGCAAGCGGGTTGACCTTGAAACGGACCGAGCACGAGTTCATCGTCTCGCAAGATATAGATCCCGAGCCAGTTAACGTCGTCCATTGCGTGATTCATTAACGCAACAAAATTGCTCGAGTTTGCAAGCGCATCATTTTCGTTTCGCAACAACGCAATGACCTGTGATTGCAGCAGTTCGTAATCGGGTTCACTCATGACTATTTCGCTCAGAAAATGTGACAACCCTATCAATGTTGTCGACTCGATCGAAGATCATTTGCAATCGTTCGATCCCGAGCGCGACACCCGCACAAGCTGGCAATCCATGCTGCAGCGCGCCCAATAATAGTTCATCAACTGCTGTTTCAGGTTTGCCAGCGAGCCGTCGTTGTTCGTTGTCGTGTTCGAATCGTTGGCGCTGTTCGTCGGCATCGGTCAATTCAACGTATCCATTTGCTAGCTCGAGCGGACCGAGAAAGACCTCGAAGCGATCGGCGCAACGCCTATCGTCGGGGCATATCCGCGCCAGCGCAGCCTGGGCTCGCGGGTAGTGTCGCAACACTGTTAGCCGGTCGGTCGAAAACCCCGGCATGATCGCCGACGTGAGCATCAGGTCGAGCCAGGCATTACGGTCATCGCCGATCGAGTTCCGTAGCGAGGCGTCAGCGGATACAGCGTCAGCAAGTTCTTCGATGCTGGTAGTAAACACATCGAGATTTGCTGCGTCCCGGAAGGCATCCGCGTAGTCAAGCACATCAACCTGGTTTGCGAGATCGGGGCGCGCCAGGCTATGGGCGATGAGTGCAGTCGTGTCTGCGACGATATCCGAGAGTTGGAATCCGAGCCGATACCATTCCAGCAGTGTAAATTCCGGCAAATGCTGTCGACCGCGTTCGCCGTCGCGGAAAACGCGGCAAATCGAATAGATATCCGGGTAGCCTGCGGCAAGCAGGCATTTCATACTCGATTCCGGTGATGTGTGCAGGAATCGAGGCCCTGTTGCCAGCGTTGCCACGACGCTATCAATGCTTACGTCAGAACTTGCGAATGAACTCAATGCCGGGGTGTCCACAGCCAGCACTTCACGCGCCTCGAAGTAGTCACGCATGCGCTGCAGCATCGCCGCACGACTTTTTGCAGCAGCGGCAGGAGAGGACGGTCGCCAGTTTGTCATGTCAGCGCAAGTTGTTGGCGTCGCTCGATGTGCCAATCGGCGCGCCCATGCGCACCGTAGCGCCGGCGACCAAGCTACCGTTCCACTGGCAACGGCCATCGGGTAACAGGAGAATGACTGTAGATCCCATATTGAACCATCCGAGCAAATCGCCTTTGTTGACCGAGACAGGTGTCGGGCCAAGGTCAACTGTCTCAACAACGCCTTTGCTACGTGGGCGGATCTCACCGCTCCATGGAGTCGTAATGCTTCCGACGTTTAGTGCGCCGACAAGAACGATCGCTGCCGGACCTCGTGTCGTCTCGAAATTAAGAACCAATCGTTCATTGCGTCGGAACAAGCCCGAGACATAAGCGGCCGTTGCAGCATTAACGCTGAACAGGTCGCCCGGAACGTAGCTTGCCGACACAAGCGTACCCGCCAGCGGCGCATGTACGCGATGATAATTGTACGGCGCCAGGTATATTGTCGCGAAGCACCCCGAAGTATATGCGCGCGCATCATCGAGGTTTGTCGCGAGCAGGTCGCCCAAAGAATATTCAATTCCCTTGGCCTGGAAAATCGCGTCACCACGCAGCTGTCCTGCCTGACTGACGGTTCCATCTACGGGTGAGACAATCGAGTGATCGCTTGCGTCAATTGGCCTTGCGCCATCCTTGAGCTCGCGAATGAAAAATTTATTAAACGTGGTGAAGTCAGTTGGAATTGTGAGTTCTACATCTTCTGTTTCCACATCATAGAGTCGAATAAAGCGAGTGATGAGGAAGTCTTTAATTCCGACATGCCGTACGCGCGTCAGGCGATATACGATCGCTGTCATCCAAAACTTCGGCAACAAGTATTGCAAATAGGCAAACAGGCGAGCCAGCATTCTGGTTTATTCCTCTGGATTCACGTTGATCGAAAGTATTAAAGTTTCGTCGCTGAAAAGCTGTAGACGGACAGTGTCAGGTGTTTGCGACAAGTGGCGCAGCATCAGGTGCTTGCCACCGGCTTCAAATGTCACCGCTTGACCTGCGGGAATCGCGACCATTGGCAGAGGACGCATTCGTGAAATTCCGTCGTCCAAAACGGTCTCGTGCATTTGCACAGATTCAAGATCAGGGCTTTCGATTCGGTTGATCAAAATTTGCGAGTCGCTCGAATTGTGCAGCGTCATATAGCCTGCGCTCATTCGCATTCCGGGAATAGGTTGTGTGATGACAACGTTTTCTGCAACAAGTGGGGGTTGATCGTTCGAACAAGCGGCGCTGACGCAGATGGTAAGCGACAGCAAAAGTAATCGAAACATCATTGTGTGGCCATGATAATGGGCAAATCGTGTACGAAGCTCTCAGCTTTGTGTGGCGCACTGAATACAGCCTGGAATTTTCCCTCAGGGTTTATGACGATGACCACAGCGGAATGATCTACCGCATAACTGTCGGCGTCGATGTTGGCTTTTTCGAAATATATTCCTAATGCTTCGGTCAGCTTGCGAATCTCCGCCAGCTCGCCGGTTACGCCGACAACGTCGCTGCCAAAATGCGCGACGTATTGGCCAATCGCCTGCACGGTGTCGCGGTCCGGGTCAACGCTGACCAGGACAATACGTGGAAGTGTCGTCGCGGCATTCTCTGCCATTGTTCGCCGTGCGTTGGCGAGCACCTGCAATGTGAGCGGACAGATATCCGGGCAATGGGTAAAGCCAAAGAACACGAGGTTCCAATGTCCCTCAAAACTGGCTGGCGAAAATACATCGCCTTGGTGGTTTAGCAATGAAAAGTCAGGCAATGACGCAACCGGCGGAAATACGGTCGCCGTTTGCGGTTGTGCCGGTGGCACGGTAAGGCGCCACGTTAGCCAGGTTCCCGTGACGATCGCGACGACGGCTACCGTGATAATGAAATATTTTCTCGAGTCCATTCGTCGAATGATACACACTCCTTATATATGAAGAACCCAGCTAACAGCACATGACGGTCGAAGAGCTAATCCAGCAGATCGGCAAGCGATTTGATGCAGCCGAGTTGAGCTACGGCCACGGCACAGACAACGCATTCGATGAAGCCGCATGGTTGGTCCTGGCACAACTCGGCCTTACTCATGACGATCTGCCCGACGCGTACAGCATGAGCGTCGATTCGGAAGGCCATGCGGGGATTGAATTGTTGGCAGAGCGCCGGCTGCAGAAACGAGAACCGCTTGCTTACTTGCTCAATACAGCATGGTTCGCGGGTCTGGAATTTTATGTCGATGAGCGGGTATTGGTGCCACGCTCACCGATCGCCGAACTCATTCAACAACAATTTGCACCCTGGTTGGGCGCTGATTCGGTACACAGTGCCGTCGATCTTGGCACCGGAAGTGGCTGCATCGCTATTGCGTTGGCGCAGGCGTTTCCAAAAGCTCAGGTAGACGCAGTGGACATTTCAGCGGCAGCGCTTGAAGTGGCGGCGATCAACGTCAATTGTCACATGCTTGCGAAACGCGTGCGTCTCGTGGAGTCTGATTTCTTTGCCGGTCTTGAAGGACGAACATACGATTTGATCGTTAGCAATCCGCCCTATGTCGATCAGGCGGATATGGACGCCAGACCTGACGAATTCCAGCATGAGCCGGAACTCGGACTGGCCGCCGGATCTGACGGTCTGGATTCGGTCAACGTGATCCTGCATGATGCGTCGCGCTTTCTAAACGACGGCGGAATTCTCGTCTGCGAAGTGGGAAATAGTCAGGAAGCGCTCGAAAAACGCTATCCAGGTGTTGCATTTGTCTGGCTGGAGTTCGAGCATGGCGGGTCCGGTGTGTTTTTGCTGACGAAAGACGATTTGCAAGGAATCTGAAGTGTCCGGTAACAGTTTTGGTCGCAGTTTTGTTGTCACGACGTTTGGTGAGAGCCATGGGCGTGCGCTTGGCTGTATTGTCGACGGGTGTCCGCCAGGCATGGCGCTGACTGAGGCCGATATTCAGATAGACCTTGATCGCCGTCGCCCTGGCAAGTCGCGACATACCACGCAGCGTAAAGAGCCGGACCAGGTACAGATTCTTTCCGGCGTATTTGATGGCGTAACAACAGGTACGCCGATTGGTTTGCTGATCGAAAACAAGGACCAGCGTTCGAGAGACTACGGCGATATCAAAGACAAGTTTCGCCCAGGCCATGCTGACTATACGTATCAGCAGAAATATGGCATTCGCGACTATCGCGGCGGCGGGCGCTCGTCTGCACGTGAAACGACGATGCGGGTAGCCGCAGGCGCCATCGCTCGCAAATATCTCAACGAACGGCTGGGTATCGAGATTCGCGGCTATTTGTCGCAGCTCGGACCGCTTGTATTGGACATGGTTGATTTAGGTGCGGTGGATGAGAATCCGTTTTTTTGCGCCGATCCGGGCAGGATCGCTGAGCTTGAGTCCTACATGGATCAGTTACGCGCCGATGGCGATTCGATCGGTGCGAAGATCAGTGTACTGGCGAGCAATATTCCGCCCGGCCTCGGTGAGCCCGTGTTTGACAAGCTCGAGGCAGCAATTGCACACGGACTCATGAGCATCAATGCAGTGAAAGGCGTTGAGCTAGGTGCAGGATTCGGAGCCGTGACGCAACGCGGCAGTGAGCATCGCGACGAGATTGGTTCGGATGGATTCAGCAAGAACGACGCCGGCGGCACGCTTGGCGGCATCTCGTCAGGGCAGGATCTGCTCGCGAGCATTGCGCTCAAACCGACCTCGAGCATTTCTGTGCCGGGCAAGACAATTGACAAGAGTGGTGCGGAAACAGAAATTGTTACCAAGGGTCGGCATGACCCCTGTGTTGGATTGCGCGCAACACCTATCGCTGAGGCAATGGTTGCGCTGGTTCTCGTCGATCATTATTTACGCCATCGGGCACAGAATGCCGACGTCGAGTCGGCGACGCCGATTGTCTGACGGCGCGCAATCAGCTAGCAAAAGAACGTTAAGGAATAAATTCAAGTGACAAATGGATACAACATCGCTGTCGTCGGTGCTACCGGCGTCGTCGGCGAGGCAATGCTGGAGATTCTCGCGCAGCGCAAATTTCCGGTCGGTGAGATCTATGCTCTGGCCAGTGAGCGGTCGGTCGGTAAGACTGTCAAGTTCGGCAATCGCGAATTGCGCGTCGAGGACTTGGCGGAATTCGATTTTTCGCGTGCGCAAATCGGTTTGTTCTCGGCCGGCGCGTCAGTTTCCGCAGAGTTTGCTCCGAAAGCTGCTGCCGCGGGCTGTGTCGTCATTGATAACACGTCACAATTTCGTTACGACGACGCTATTCCGTTGGTTGTGCCGGAAGTCAATCCGGAGAAAATTGCGGCTTACGAGGACAATGGCATCATCGCGAACCCGAATTGTTCAACAATTCAACTGGTCGTTGCACTCAAACCCATTTACGACGCCGCCGGCATCGAGCGCATTAATGTAGCGACTTACCAATCAGTGTCAGGTGCGGGGCGTAGTGCTGTCGAAGAACTGGTTCGACAAACCGCAACCTTGTTAAACGGCCGACCGCTGGAAATTGAGGGTGACAACAAGCAGATCGCCTTTAACGCGGTCCCGCACATTGATGTCTTTCAGGACAATCGTTACACCAAAGAAGAGATGAAGATGGTGTGGGAGACGCGGAAGATACTTGGTGATGAAGAAATTCTGGTGAACCCGACGGCGGTGCGGATTCCGGTGTTTTACGGGCATTCCGAGGCGGTACACATCGAGACGAAAGAGAAGCTGAGCGCCGCGAAAGCCAGCGAAATACTGGCGACTGCGCCTGGCATTACGCTGCTGGACGGGGTCGAGACTGGTCAATATCCGACTGCCGTCACGGAAAGCTCGGGTAATGATGCTGTATATGTTGGCAGAGTACGCGAAGACATTTCCCATGCACGTGGCATAAATCTGTGGGTTGTGTCCGATAACATACGTAAGGGCGCGGCTCTAAATAGTGTCCAAATTGCTGAAATATTGGCGAAAAACCATTTATAAGATATAGTTCGGACCATATGTTAAACCGATCTGCATGCCATCCTTTGGCCCTGCACGACGTCACAACGGGCTCTTGGGGAGCTGGAGAATAAACACTATGTCGCGACGACTTTCTCGTATCTCGCTGGCGCTCGTCACCTTGTTGTGTAGCAATGTTTGGGCGCTAGGGCTGGGAGAAATCAAGCTGGACTCAGCGCTCAACGAACCCTTGCGTGCCGAGATCGAACTGCTTTCCGCTACTCCTGAGGAGCTGGCAGGTCTGAAAGTCGCTATGGCAGCGGCTGAAACCTTTGACCGTTACGGTCTGGATCGGCCGGTATTCTTACAGGGCATTCAATTTCAGATTCGTCCAAGTGGCCGTGCCGACGGCAATATCATTGAGGTGCGATCCGTCGTGCCGATTACAGAGCCTTTCGTTACCTTCCTCGTGGAAGCGAGTTGGTCTCGTGGCCGATTGCTGCGCGAATACACCATCTTGCTTGATCCGCCGACATTCACGCCGCCTACCGCATCGCAGTCAACACCGGCAATAACGGCACCGACACGGAGTGATCCAGCCGACAGTGGTCGTATTCAGCGTTCCGCACCATCGTCTGCAGCGCAGTCGCCGGATCCCGAGCCTGTGCGGACCAGTCCGCCACGGGTGTCACCGACAACAACGCCAACCTCGCAGCCAGACCCTGTGGTTGATAGCAGGCCGTACGATGCTGGCTCGGCCGGCGACTACCAGGTTGAACGCAGTGAAACGCTCTGGGGCATTACGTCGCGGGTACGTCCTGACGGCCGTCTGACCATGAACCAAACGATGCTGGCGATTTTTGAAGCGAATCCGGAGGCATTCGGCGGCAATATCAACATACTGCGTGCTGGCGCGGCATTGCGTATTCCCAGCGCGGACGAGATCTATCAGATCGGTCGTGGCGACGCACTCAGTGAAGTTGAGCGACAACACGCAGCCTGGGATTCCGGATATACACCGTTACCGACGACGACCGTCGATCCTGCAGTCGATCCCGCAGTAGACGATTCAGTGTCGCAGAACGACCTGACTCTGGTTCCTCCTGATGACGATTTTCTTGACGACCCGGTGGTCGACGATGCATTTGATGACCCTATGGTCGATGAACCGCTCGACCGCGAACAGGAAATCGAGCAACGCATAATTGAACTTGAAAACGCCGAAGTGCCGGTTCAACAGTCATTGATCGAAATTCGTGACAACGAACTTGCTGCACTTCGCGAAGAACTCGCAAATATTCGTGGCGAGGTTTACGACCCCGGATTAGAAGACCCAGATGCCTTCGACGAACCGATCGCCGACGACTCGGACGAGCCGTTTGTTGATGATGCGGTCGATGATGCTGCTGATGATGCAGCAGATGACGTAGCTGCCGACCAAGAGCCAACGGCGCGACCGACACGTCGTTCTGAACCGACACTCGTTGAAAAAGCTCTCGACATCCTGACCAGTTGGTGGATGGCGATCGTTGGAGTACTGGTCGTCGTTGGCGGACTGTTGTTCTGGTTCATGCGGCGCGGTGGTGATGACGATGACGAGGGACCGGAAGCGTGGCGCTCTCTTGATGACGACGATTTGACGCCATCCGACTTGGCGGCAACGGAAAGCATGCGAGCCCCCAGTGTCGATGAATCGATCATGGTCGTTGAGCAGGAATCCGGAATCCGCGACATGGACGAGACCGTCGATGCGCCTGGCCCGGAATTCTCGTCAGAACCGTTGCCCGATGCAGCTTCGGACGAAGAACAGGCAGCGACGGGTGATACCGGCCAATTCGATTCGCTCGAAGATACTTTCAGTAGTGAAACGGCGATCAATCTTGACCAGTCGGACCCCATAGCCGAAGCCGATTTTCATATGGCGTATGGGCTCTACGATCAGGCGGCCGATCTGATCAATGGCGCGCTGGGAATTGAGCCGGAAAGAGAAGATCTGTTGGCGAAACTCTGCGAAATCTATTTCGTGTGGGGTAACCGGGACGCATTCATTGATTCGGCTGGGCGCCTGAAAACATTGGTGGGCGACGGCGAAAATCCCGAGTGGGACAAGATTGTGATTATGGGCCAGCAGATCGCGGCCGATGACGAAATGTTCGCGGGAGCTGGCGTCGCAGGTGCGACCAAGGCCGTGGACTTGTCATTTGAATCCGATATGGAAGGCACCGGTGCGCTCGATATGGAGTTTGGTGCCGACAGCGAAGATGCGAGTGACATTGTCGACTTGGGCGGAGACGACGAGACGGTCAGCGCAGCTGATGATGCGGAAGGGCTTGATTTTGACTTTGACGATACCGTTGAAGCGGTGCCGGATATTGCGGCCGAGCCGGGTGCCGATCGGGACCCGACCGATTTTGATGTGACGGCGGAGATGCCGACCGCCGAGTCGACAGTTGAAACGCCAACGATTGAGCAACAATTTGACGGTCTTTCCGGTACGGCAGAACTGCCGTCCCTCGAGGACACGCTTGGTGGCATACCCGACAGCGGCGGCCAATCGGCCGACGCAACAGCAGAAATAAATCTGGATGATCTTGGGCTGGATCTGGATGGGCTGGCGGAAACGGAGGTCGCGTCGCTTGATGATCTCGATGCCACTGGCGAGATGGCGGGTCTCGAAGACTTGACTGAAGTGACCGGCAAGAATCCTGAAGTTGATCCGAACGCAACCGGCATACAAACGGCGTTGAGTGCGGACGATACCGGTATCAATGAATCATTGCTCGATGCGACGGGTGCTACACAAGTTCTACCCGATGACTTCGCTGTAGAAACCTTGTCCGGCATCGAGTCAGAACTCAGCGACGATGAAGCGACTATGCTGGCGCCCGGCTATGGCGACGACAATGCCGAAAACAGCCTGGCGGACGATCAAGAGACGATGCTGGCCAGCCTGGATGACGACGACGACTCGGCTGATTTCGATTTTGCCAAGACTGAAGCATTGCCACCCGAGGCATTTACCGGGAATTCCAATCTGGATGAGACCGGTGAATTGCCAGCTATTGCGAGTACCAACGTTGACCTCGATCTGGACGACCTGACCGCCGCGCTGGAAGTTAGCGAAATTGGCGACACGATTGAGCAGCTTCGTGACGACGCGACTGTCGAGCAACCACGGCCCGATATGACGGATGCCGACGATGATGTTGCAGCGACGATGGCGCTGGAACCGAGCGAAATGAGCGATGATCTGCACGACGCTCGTACGATGACCGAGGTTGGTACGAAGCTTGACCTTGCGCGCGCTTATGTCGACATGGGCGATCCTGCAGGTGCACGCTCTATCCTTGAGGAAGTGCTGGACGAAGGTGATGAGGCGCAACGGCAACAGGCACAGCAACTTCTGGATTCACTTCCGTCCTGATACGTAACCATTGCGAATTGATTGAGAATTGCTCTCGGCATCGAGTACGACGGTACCGCGTACAATGGCTGGCAACGCCAACGAACCGGCGACGGCGTACAAGCTCACGTTGAGACGGCATTATCTGCGGTCGCGAATGAGGCGATTGAGGTGTGTTGCGCGGGTCGAACGGACGCCGGTGTACATGCGAGTGGCCAGGTCGTACATTTCGACACCACGAGCGAACGTAGTGATCGTAGCTGGATACTTGGCGCGAACACGAATCTGCCCGATGACATCGCTGTTACCTGGGCACAGCCTGTCAGTGACGAATTTCACGCTCGGTTTTCTGCGACCGCGCGCAGTTATCGATACGTGATACGAAATTGTCTGGTCAGGTCGGCGCTCGATCGTCATCGTGCCTGGTGGGTCTATCAAACGCTGGATGCCGAGCGCATGAACGCAGCAGCTCAGGTCTTGCTCGGTAAGCACGATTTTTCTGCATTTCGGGCGGCAGGCTGCCAGGCATCGACACCGACTCGGGAAATCATGTCTATTACGGTCGTTCGTCACGGTGAAAACATTATTCTCGATGTTACGGCGAACGCGTTTTTGCAACACATGGTGAGAAATATCACGGGAACATTGGCTGCCATCGGGTCGGGCGACGACACGATTGAATCGCTGTCGGAGATTTTGGCGAGCAAGGACAGAAAAAAGGGTGGCGTGGCGGCGCCGCCGCATGGACTGACACTTGTTGATGTCGCTTATCCAGACGACTTTGAGCTGCCGAAAAAGGTTAATATGCCGTTATGAGCTGGTTTGAAAAATTATTACCGTCGCGTATCAGTACTGAGAAACGTACGCGTTCCGTGCCGGAAGGTGTCTGGATCAAGTGCCCGAAGTGTGACGCGCAGCTTTATCGCAATGAGCTGGAGCGCAACTTGCAGGTGTGCCCAAAGTGCGATCACCACATGCGTATTGGTGCGCGTCAGCGGCTGGATTTCTTCCTCGATCCCGACACACAGCAAGAATTGTCAGGCAACCTGGAACCTGAGGATCCGCTGAAGTTTCGTGATAGCAAACGCTATCGTGATCGGGTTTCGCAAGCGCAGAAAAAAACCGGTGAAAAAGATGCGTTGGTCGTGGCAAGCGGTGAATTGCTCGGTCGACCTATTGTCGCTTGCGCGTTTGAATTTGCGTTTATGGGCGGTTCAATGGGCTCTGTTGTGGGCGAACGATTCTCCCGCGCGGCCGAATATTCTGCAGAAAACAAGATTCCGCTGATATCGTTCGCGGCGAGTGGTGGCGCACGCATGCAAGAAGCGCTGTTCTCGCTGCTGCAAATGGCGAAAACCTCAGCAGCGCTGGCGCGACTCGGCAAGCTTAACGTGCCCTACGTTTCAGTGTTGACGGACCCGACGATGGGTGGCGTATCGGCCAGCCTGGCGATGCTTGGTGACGTCAACATAGCCGAACCGCGAGCATTGATCGGTTTTGCTGGTCCGCGCGTCATTGAGCAAACGGTGCGTCAACAGCTTCCGGAAGGATTTCAGCGCAGTGAATTCCTGCTCGACCATGGTGCGATTGACATGATTGTTGACCGCCGCGAAATGCGTGAGCAGGTGGCCGATCTGCTTGCCAAGTTTGAAGGTCGGCCGAGCCCCGTCCAGGAATAAGCATGCAGACCGCCGGTTTGCCTCTGGATGAGTGGCTAGCGCTACTCGAAACATATTCACCTCAGGAAATCGACCTCGGGCTTGAGCGCGTGCAGCTGTTGTTGCAGCGCATGGACCTGCCGCAGCCGGATCTGGTTTTGCACATCGCAGGAACGAATGGCAAGGGTTCGAGCGCAGCGATGCTGGAGTCCTTACTGCGACAATCGGCACTTAAGGTAGGTTGCTTCACGTCGCCGCATATTCAGCGATACAACGAACGCATACGAGTTGATGGCGTGGAGGCGAGCGATACGCAAATAGTTGCAGCGTTTGAGAAAATTGATGCGCTGCGCGGCGACCTAGCACTGACGTATTTCGAATTTGGCACGCTGGCTGCTTTGGCGGTGTTTGCGGAGGTTGAAGTGGATGTTGCGGTGCTCGAGATAGGTATGGGCGGTCGGCTTGACGCCGTCAATGCTGTCGAACCGACAGCCAGCCTGATTACGAATGTGTCGCTCGACCATTGCGCGTGGCTGGGTGACGATGTCGCTTCCATCGCAGTCGAAAAGGCCGGCGTAATGCGCTCAGGCAGGCCCACCGTATTTGCGGCGCCAGAAATGCCGAACGCTATAGTCGAAAGCGCCGAATCGATAGGTGCGAAACTAATCGCCGCAAACCGCGACTATCAATGGTCGGTCAACGGTGACTCGTGGACGTGGCGCGGCGTAAGCCGCTCTATTGAACAACTGGCACGGCCGTCATTGTTGGGTGATATCCAGATACAAAACGCTGCCGGCGTGCTAACTCTTCTGGAACAAGTCGGTCTTGATGACTTGTTGAACGCCGCAACAGTCAATTCGGCGCTCGGAGATCTGCAGCTAACGGGTCGCGCGCAGTTGGTCGGGGCAAACTGGATGGTCGACGTAGCGCACAACGCAGCCGCTGCAGAAGTGATGGCGTCGGTGCTTGCTACACAGGCTCACGGTAAGCACATGATTGTGGTCCTGGGCATGCTGGACGACAAAGACGTCGCGGGCGTGGTTGCGCCGCTCGCGCCATATGCTGATGTCTGGATAGCGGTAACGGCGGACAATCCGCGCGCGATTCCGGCCAAGGAACTGGCACGGCGTGTTGCGAATGAAACGGATAGCGCGTGCCTGATCGCTGATTCTGTCGAGTCGGCGATCGAGAGCGCTGAGCAAATGGTCGGAGCGGATGATTTAATCCTGGCGACAGGATCTTTTTACGTGGTAAACGGTATACTCGCCGCGCTGGGGCAGCATCATGGATAGAGCATTGAAAGAACGAATCATTGGGGCGATCGTACTCGTCCTGTTCGTCGTGCTCGTTGTTCCCGTTTTTCTAGACGGGCCAACGAATGACGGCGAGATCATCAGTGAAAGTGTCCCACTGCCGGGCCAGTCTGATGAGGAGAGTCGTACGGTCGTTCTTGAGCGCGACCGCACAGAGCCGGTTCCTGCTGCGACTAGCAACAACTCTGCACCTGAGCCTGAGCCACAACCACAGTCCGAAACGACACCAATTCAGGCGGCGCCGGCGCAACAAATTACGGCGCCTGATCCAGAGCCAGAGCCTGCTCCGAAGCGTGAGCCAGAGCCGGTTGCGGCGACGCCGACGCCGGAACAAAACAACCTGGTGGCATCGACGACCGGAATGTGGGCCGTGCAATTGGGCAGCTTTGGGAGTCAGGCAAACGCAGAGAAACTGGCAGCTGATCTAAGAAAACAAGGATTTGCGGCTTTCTTAAGTCAATTGTCGACGGGTTCTGGCGAATTGCATCGGGTTCGAATTGGCCCGCAAAAGGACCGGGAAAGCGCCGAGGCGATGGCCGGTCGATTGCAAAAAGCCGGGCACAAAGGACAAGTGGTACCACACCCCTGATCTGTTAGAATCTCCAGCCATCCGACCCCTAGATAGCAGACTAACCGACATCTCTGATGCCGATTATTGACATCCTAATAGCCGTCGCGCTGACCATCTCTGTTGTCGTGGGCATTTTCCGTGGTTTTGTCAAAGAAGCCATTTCAATTGCTGCTTTGCTCGTTGCCATATGGGCGGCGCTATTCTTCGGGCCTGAAATCGGCGAAGTTTCCGAAAGATGGATCAGTTCAGAGGAATTGCAGGTCTGGTTCGGGCGGGTTCTTGTCTTTATTGTCATTCTGTCACTCGGCGGGCTGATTGGCTGGGGTATTTCGAAATTGGTTCGCTTGTCGGTACTTAGTGGCATCGACCGCTTGGTTGGCGCTGTTTTCGGCGCTGCGCGCGGTGTGTTGTTTGTCGCCCTGTTTATTTTGGGCGGTGAGTATGCCGGCTTCGATAATGACCGATGGTGGCTGCAGTCAAAACTGATTCCACACTTTGAAGTAGTTGCCGAGTGGATCAAGGTAATGGCTCCGCAGGGTTATGACTTGCTAGTACCGGATGCGAAAGGCGGCTCTATGCCGATCGAGCTCGACTGATGTGTGGCATCGCCGGAATTGTTGCCAGCCAACCCGTAAGTCAGGGACTGTACGATGCGCTTACCGTGATGCAGCATCGCGGCCAGGATGCTGCCGGCATTGTTACCTGGGGCGAGGATGGCCTGCGCGAGCGCAAGAGCAACGGACTCGTGCGTGACGTCTTCCGGCAGCGCCATATGGACAAGCTAACCGGCAATATCGGTATTGGTCACATTCGCTATCCGACGGCTGGAGGAGCGCGTGCATCCGAGGCGCAACCTTTTTACGTCAACTCGCCGTATGGCATCGTCCTGGGCCACAACGGCAATTTGACGAATACAGACGAGCTCGCTGAGCTACTGGTTAAGGAAGATCGTCGTCACCTCAACACTGGCTCGGACTCGGAAGTCTTGCTCAATGTGTTTGCGCATGAGCTGCAGGTGCGCGCGGACGGCAAGCCAACGCCGGATCAGATTTTCGACGCCATTGACGCAGTACACCGACGATGTTGCGGCGGATACGCTGTTGTGGCGATGATCGTAGGTATCGGGCTGGTCGCGTTTCGTGATCCAAACGGTATTCGACCCCTCGTGCTTGGCTCGCGCGAGCAGGAGTCGGGTCCGGACTACATGGTCGCTTCTGAAAGCGTGGCTCTGGATATATTGCAGTTTCAACGACTGCGAGATGTGCAGCCGGGCGAAGCGGTATTCATTGAAAATGCTGGCGTGCTGCATCGTCGAAATTTTGCAGGCGAGGTACGCCACACGCCATGCATTTTTGAATTCGTATATTTCGCGCGGCCTGATTCGATAATCGATGACCTTTCTGTATACAAAGCGCGATTACGCATGGGTGAGCAATTAGCAGGCAAGATCGTGCGCGACTTTCCTGATCACGATATTGATGTTGTCATACCTATACCCGACACGAGCCGTACCGCTGCCGTGCAGGTTGCGTATCATCTCGGCGCAAAGTATCGCGAGGGATTTATCAAGAATCGGTATATCGGTCGCACGTTCATCATGCCCGGCCAGAAAGAGCGTGCACAGTCAGTTCGGCGCAAGTTGAACGCTATTGATCTGGAATTTCGCGGCAAGAATGTCTTGCTCGTCGATGATTCGATTGTGCGTGGGACAACGTCGCAGCAGATCATCAAACTTGCGCGCGAGGCCGGTGCTCGCAAAGTCTATTTCGCGTCGGCAGCACCGCCAGTACGACATCCGAACGTTTACGGCATCGATATGCCAGCCGCCTCCGAATTGATCGCCAACGGGCGGACGGTTGATGAGGTTCAGGAGATAATTGGCGCTGACAGACTGATCTATCAGGATCTGAACGGCTTGATCCGGTCGGTCAGGCATAACAATTCATCGATCACGGAATTTGATACTTCCTGCTTCTCCGGCGAATATGTCACTGGGGATGTAACCGATGACTACCTGCATGAGCTCGAGCAATTGCGCAACGACAAGGCGAAGAAGAAGCGCAGCAACAAGCGTCAAAGCTATGTCGCGGGCGATGCAGTTGATACCAAGGATGACAAGCCGGATGCCGCCGTCGGCATGTAGGACGCGATCAGCTGCGGATCGTAGTCAATGAGCTTCAAATTCATGATCATCGACGGCGAGGCTGATTTTCGCAGCCTGCTTTCTCACCACATTACGACGCACTGGGCTGATGCGGCTATTTCGGCGTACGATCCGGTCACGGCAGGGCACTTGCCCACCGAATTTTCCGGTGCCGGAAATGACATTGTTCTGCTCGGAAATTCTTTGGGTGATCGCGACGGCACCGAAGTGCTGAAGCAATTCGTGCGCACACCGGCATTTCCAGCGATTGTATATTTCGGTGATTCGGCGGAGGAGACCAGGGCGACAAAGCTTGGCGCCGACGGTTTCTTCCAGCGCGACAATATTCGGCACAAGTCATTGACTATCCGTCTTGGCGACATTTTAAAGTCGCGACGCCGCATCGCATCGACAGGTTCTCTGTTTATCGGCGACGAGCGTACCGGGATTCACCCGCTGATTCGTGGTTATCGCTTCATTAAGAAACTTAGCGCGTCGAATCACTCGGCTGTATATCTGGCCGAAAAGCAATCGACGGATCGAGACGTTATTCTAAAAGTTTTGCGTCAGGTGCCTGACGTCGCCGATAGCATCGGCGCGTTTGATCGTTTCTTGCAGGAATACGAGCTCATCGCTGAAATTGATCATCCGAATATTGTGAGGATCTTTGATCTTGGCGTCGGTGATGATCATGCACATATCGTCATGGAGTATCTCGATGGCGGTGACCTAAAACAACGCATCGCCGGGAGTATCAACGAGCTGGATGCGGTCCGTTTTCTACGCCAGATCGCCAGCGCGTTGGCGACCGTGCACGAAGTCGGAATACTGCATCGCGACCTGAAGCCCGGCAACATCATGTTGCGCAAAGATAATTCGATTGCGCTGATTGATTTCGGACTGGCAAAACGAATGCGACTCAAGATGGAAATTACCGACAGTGGTGAAATTTTCGGCACGCCGTATTACATGAGTCCAGAACAGGGACATGGCAACGGAGTCGATATTCGCAGTGACATCTATAGCCTGGGCGTAATTTTCTTCGAGATGTTGACGGGCAAGAAGCCGTTTCGTGCAGATACGGCGATGGGCATTGTCTACTTGCATGCGAAAGCACCTGTGCCTTTGTTACCTCCTCGGCTTGCGAAATACCAGGCCCTGATTAACATGATGTTGGCCAAGAAGCCGGAGGATCGACTGCAAACTGCAGACGAGGTTGAAGAATGGCTGTAGTTCCTGTGGCTATCGATCAGTTCCTGGATGTGGCAACGCCTGATGAGTGGTTGGACGAAGCCTGCAATCGTATCCCGGAGTTGTTGCTCGATCACGCGAACTGCGAGCTTAAAGCTGCGTCAACGGCGCTCGGTTTCTTGTACCGCTACGCCGATCGCCCACAACTTGCGCAGCGAATGTCGCGGCTCGCTCGTGAGGAACTGCGTCACTTCGAGCAAGTTCGTTCGATCATGCAGGACATGCAAGTGCCATTCGATCGGCTAACTGCGTCTCGCTACGCAGGCCAGTTGCGCGATCAGGTACGTGATCACGAGCCCTACAAACTACTCGACATGCTGTTGATCGGTGCTTTGATCGAGGCGCGATCCTGTGAACGATTCGCACGATTGGCACCACGACTGCCCGCAGAGCTTGGCAAGTTCTACAACGGCTTACTTGCGTCCGAGGCGCGACACTTCGAGCATTACATCGCGTTTGCAAAAAACGAGTGCGGAATTTCGGATGATGAGGTCGAGAAGCGACTGCAGGAGCTACTTACTATCGAAGGCAAGTTGATTGCAGACCCTGATCCGCAATTTCGTTTTCACTCAGGAATGCCGGTCTAGGCGCGGGGCAATTCCTGCAATTTGGGACCTTGGAGGTTCCATTTCAGCACGCTCCCCTGTTGATACCAGTCACCAAGCACAATTCGTTTTGCCTTACGCCTGCCTAGATCAACAGTGTGAATACCGGGTCGATGCGTATGGCCATGCAACAAGACATCGACGCCATGCTTTGTTATTACGCGTTTAACTTCGTCCTGGTTGACGTCCATAATATTCATGCTCAGATTCAGCGTTCGTTCCAGACTCTGGCGACGCGCCTCTTCAGCAATGCGAAGTCGCTCTTTAAGTGGTTTGGCGAGCATCGATGCCTGCCAGTCTGGATCGCGAACCATGGCTCGAACACGTTGGTACTGGACATCGTCAAGGCACAACGCATCGCCGTGACTTAACAGCGCTTTTTGTCCGTACATTGTAATCGGGTAGGGGTCTTTGAGAATTTCCACACCCGTTTCGTTGGCGAATTGTCGGCCGATCATGAAATCCCGATTGCCGTGCATAAAATAAACCGGAATACCCTTGTCGACGACTTTGCGAATGGCCATCTTGATCTTCGCATAGTGTGAGTTCGGATCGTCGTCACCAACCCAGGCTTCGAACAAGTCGCCGAGTATGTACAGATCATCTGCCTCAGTAGCGTCAGTCTTGAGAAATTCGATGAATTGATTGCCAATGTCGGGGCGCTCAGCCTCAAGATGCAAGTCGGAAACAAACAGTGTGCTCATATAAAGTTACTCAAAGGTGTAGCGTGACATTTTCTTGATAACAATCGGTATAGACGGTACATCGGACGCAAACGAACCTTGCGGTCCCGTGCGAACAGCAGCAATCTTGTCGATGATTTCCATACCCTGAATGACGTTGCCGAACACGGTATATCCCCAGCTTCCGCCAACGGCTTTTTTGCCAGGATCCAATCGTGAGTTGTCACCCAGATTTACAAAAAACTGCGAGTTTGCCGAGTGCGGATCACCAGTTCGAGCCATGGCGATCGTGCCGCGTGTATTACTCAATCCGTTACCTGACTCATTGGGAACGGTATTTTCATCTTCCTTGAGCTTTAGATCGGGTGTATGGCCACCGCCTTGCACCATGAATCCTGGAATGACGCGGTGAAAAATTGTGCCATCGTAGAATCCTTTGTCGACCAACGCGAGGAAGTGGCCAACCGTTAGTGGCGCTTGCTTGCCATCGAGCTCCAGAATGACCGTACCTACGTTGGTTACTATTTCGATGTAAGGGTGAGGCGGCACCTCGTCTGCGGCGAAGGCAAACGAGCACGAGATTCCCAGCCATAGGGCTATCAATGTCTTTGTCATAGCGTCACGATATCAAGAACGGCGGGTGCCGACCACGTTCTATTCCTTGACCACTGCTCAGCTCGGCCTTATGATCGCGCGGCTGGAATGACCAGCGTCGGGGCATGGCGCAGCCTGGTAGCGCATCTGCTTTGGGAGCAGAGGGTCGGGAGTTCGAATCTCTCTGCCCCGACCAATTTATTTTCCAGGAAGAGCAATATTCGATTCCCGTTCTTCATAGTTCTCCTTCTGGCGACACCCGCAATCGCCGATAAACCGGTCGCTGGCCCTAAGCCCGAATATGCCGATCTCCTGTTCGTGGGCGGCAAGATCCTTACGCTGGACGACCAATCAACTGAAGTTGAGGCCCTCGCGGTTCGCGACGGGAAAATTCTTTTTACCGGAAGTGAAAAACAATCCAGGCGATTTAGCGGGCCCGGCACCGAGGTTTTCGAGCTCGATGGGCGAACGCTTATTCCGGGTCTCATCGATTCGCATATTCACGCGATTCGCGCGGGCCTGACCTATACCGATGAAGTTGGCTGGTATGACGTCAAGAGCCTCGATGAAGGACTCGCAGCTTTGCGCGCCAGAGCTGCGGTAACACCACCCGGCGAGTGGATTATTGTCGCGGGTGGCTGGGTGAAGGAACAGCTGCAAGAAGGTCGCGCGCCAACGTCGGCCGAACTCGATGCGGTCTCCAGCGAACACCCCATTTACATACAACATCAATATGACCTGATCGTTCTGAATTCAACGGGCATGGACGCCATGGGGATCGCTGGTGATATAACAGATCCGTCGAACGGCACTTACGAACGCGATGCAGACGGTCGGCTGAGCGGCCGGATCACAGGCGCGCTGCCGCTTTTTTTCGAGATGCACGGACGACTGCCGAAACCATCTTTTGAACAACAGGTAGAAGGGACGAAGGCATTCATGTCGGAACTCAATCGAGTCGGATTGACGGGCGTCATTGACCCTGGTGGGGGCGGGCTTTTCCCGCACAGTTATCGCGCTTTGTACAAGGTCTGGCAAGACGACCAACTGACACAGCGAGTGCGCTATCAAGTCAGTCTGCAGCGCAGAGGCAATGAATTAGAAGACATAAAGGAGTGGTCCAACTACCAGACCATGGGCCACGGCGATGACATGCTTCGTTTCAATGGGTTTGGCGAAGTTGTCATTTGGGGGATGCATGATGGTGGCGCGATCGGTATTCGTTTTGATGCCGCTGAACAGGCGCGGAGCGATTTGTACGATGCGGCAATGTTTCTCGCGGAGCGTCATGTCACACTCCGCATTCATGCGCATCATGACCACAGCGCGGGTCAGATTCTGGACATTTTCGAGCGTGTCAATGACGAGCATCCAATCGGTGAACTCCGTTGGCTGATCGATCACGGGGAAGACTTCAGCGAAGCTACGTTGCGGCGCATGAAAAAACTCGGCATGGGCTGGGGTGTGCAGAACCGACTCTATTTTAAAGGGGACGAATATCGGCGCATCATGGGACCGGATATCGCTGGTCGAGCGCCGGCACTCAGGACCGGCCTAGAAATGGGGCTTGTGATCGCAGCCGGAACCGACTCGCACCGTGTTGCGCCCTACAATCCGTTTGTCGCTCTGGAATGGTTTGTTACGGGGAAATCCATATCCGGCACACGAACCAGGACAACAGAACAGCTGCTGACTCGAGAAGAAGCATTGCGGATGTATACCAGCGGCAGCGCCTGGGTGTCCTTCGACGAAGCTGGGCTTGGCTCCCTGGAAATGGGTAAGACAGCGGACCTCGTGGTCCTGTCAGATGACTATATGACGATCGCAGAGGACGACATCAGTGAGATTGTGTCGCTGCTGACCGTTGTCGACGGCGAGGTCGTCTATTCCGCCGCGCCATTTGCCGGTACGTAGGTTCTGAGGCATACTCGCGGCCAGTTTTTCCAGGCACGTCAGGCTGGTTGTATCGAATGCGCCCGTAGCTCAACCGGATAGAGCATCGGCCTTCTAAGCCGAGGGTTGCAGGTTCAAGTCCTGCCGGGCGCGCCAATAAGTGTAGGAGCGGCTTCAGCCGCGATATAATTCGGAAACTATGGTGGGCGTAGCTCAGTTGGTAGAGCCCCGGCTTGTGATGCCGGTCGTCGTGGGTTCGAGTCCCATCGTCCACCCCATTTCCCAAAACAAATCCTGCTGAACCTTTGCTGCCGGATTAGACCTAAGCTGAAATGAAGATACTGACAGCTATCGCGTTCTGCTTACTGATCTCCGGTGTGTCATCTGCGGAAATCGTTTCGATCAAGGGGCTGCAGGGACTCGACGAGACTCACTATCACCGCGTCGACTCCGACATCCTGCAAAGAGGCTTCGACATTCTGGTCGGTTTGCCGGCCGGTTACGATCCAAACAGCAGCACGACATACCCCACAATTTACCTGTTGGACGGCGGCGTCTTATTTCCGTTGCTGCGTGGCTACTACAATTACCTGCGGAACAGCGAAGAAGCACCTGAAGCTATTTTAGTTGGAATTTCTTACGGCAGCCGGGATTTCGCAACTGGTAATCACCGTGGCCATGACTACACAGCGCCTTCGGATGAGCGCGAACATTATGGCGGTGCGGAGAATTTTCAGATCTTCCTGAAAGACGAGTTGCTGCCCTTCATTGAATCCGAATATCAATCAGACGGGGATCAGCGAGTAATCTTCGGCCAATCGCTGGGCGGTCAATTCGTGCTGTTTACGGCGCAGACCAAACCAAACTTATTCGCGGGGCATATCGCCAGCAATCCAGCATTGCACCGCAACCTTCCACTGTTTCTCGAAATGAACCCGCAGAGTCCGCCGAAGCATGAGCGATCCAGATTATTTGTCGGTAGCGGATCCCACGATGATCCAGTCTTCCGTCAACCAGCTCTCAGCTGGATCAACCATTGGACGGAAATGGATGAGACACCGTGGGATTTGCAGGCGGTCACTCTGGATACGCATACGCATTTCTCGGCACCTCCTGCGTCATTCAGACAAGGCCTGAAGTGGGTGTTTGCGCTCTAGTGTTCTGCTAATATCGCGCGTCCGACGGGAGACTAGCTCAATCAGGCAGAGCAACGGACTCTTAATCCGCAGGTTCGGGGTTCGATTCCCCGGTCTCCCACCAATTTCTAGGCCTCGTGTACACTTGCTCGATGGAAGAATACAGCGTGGAATTCGAGCAGCGTGTCGACTATTTGCATGCTCGCGTGACCGGTGAGAATAATGCCGCAACTGTTGAGCGGTACTTGCGAGACATTGTCGAGGAATGTCAGCGAGTCGCTTGTTTCAAAGTACTGATTGACGAGCAGCTGGAAGGTCCGCGGCTTAGCACGATTGATGTTTTTTCGGTCGTCTCGGACGGCGCGATGAAATCGGTCGGCATGCTCCGGGCAATCGCTTTCGTCGATGAGAAAATGGGCGAGATGGCAGATTTTGCTGAGACAGTGGCGGTTAATCGCGGCATGCCCGTGAGATCATTTCGATCTATCGCGGATGCCGAATCCTGGCTAAGTGAGCAAAAAGAAGGTCCTGCTTAGGCCGGGATTTGTGAAGCGCACAATTCGGACAATCGTTATCGCTGAAATCGATTAGGCGAGCAGATTGCGGCTGTTCTGCTCGTCGTCCTGGTTGAGCGAGTCATTTGCCGCTTCGGTCAGACCGAATTCCATACCCATCAATCGAATAGCGGCATTAATTTCGTTTTCACCTTTGAAGCCTTCGCCTACGACCAGTTTGTTGCCCTGCCGGTCGTGTGCCTCGAGTGAATAGTAGATCGTATGTTTCTTGCCCGACTGGGTCTTGAGTGAACTGTTCTTTTCGAATTTGGCGAACGCATCGCGATGCATGCGTTTGCGGCTGATCGGAATTCCCAGTAATCGTCTCACGGTCACTATCTCGCGATTAGCCTGCAGGACCTCGAGCGAATTCAGCATCATATAAAGGCAGGCAATCGCGATCAACGCGCCGACACCGCCGAAGATGCTGCCGAAAATCGTGTGGCCTTCCTGAACAATCAAGAACCAACCAGCCGCCGCAAAGATTCCGCCGACAATAAATCCGCCGATCGCCGAGCTCAGGTGTCGTCCCATCGGGAAGAACATTCGTTTGCCACCCGACGTCGATTCGAGGTTGATAGCTTCCCTTACAACTTGATCGTCCACCGTGCGTTGCATGTCATGCGACTTTTGCACGGCGACGTTGGATAAGAAACGCGATTGCGTTGCTGTGGCATACACGGGCAGGTCGTAGTCACGGTCGAGGTCTGTGCCCGGCAGCACCGCGCTCAGATTCAAGCGCCAGATGTGATAGCTGTCGTCTTTCTTAGTATCCGATTCACTAAGGCCTTCGGGAATGTCGAAGCGAATCGTCAAACGGGTACCACTAGCGCCCGGCGCGGCGTGCGCGATGAGGTTTTCCTGCCAGATCGCTTTCTCTTTCTGGCTTCGGTTCTTGCCGCTGCCTGACGTGTAGCTGTGGATGCATGTTAGAGACACGGCGAATTGATGGCTCGCGTCGTACGGTAGCTTGAGATCAATTGTTCCGCCAACATGACCGCCAATCGAGCCGGGATACGGGTCAAGCGTGACAGGCGCGGGGCCAAAACGCATCCACTCCCGCGTCCGGCCAATTGCCCAAACCAACAGCCCTATGCCGACTAACGGAAACAACAAGCCGACAAGCGCGAGATAGTTTTCCTTTTGCATCACTTCGTCGTACAAGACGAATGGCAGCGGTGCAGATATCAGATTCCAGATTGCCGCAAAAATCCAGGCACCGTACATCGATGACTTCGAACTCGACCGAATCGTCGACGACTGCCAATCGTCGTTGAGCAGCCAGGGCTCAT
>JBPCYB010000019.1:0-49335 GCA_051007995.1 Woeseiaceae bacterium
TTCGATGATGTCGTCTTCGTTATAGTGCGCGAAACTAAGTCGAACATAATTGGCGCATTTACCCTGACTCGAAAACACGTCGCCTGCCTGGAATCCAGTTTCCAATTCGGGCGCCCGCCGTCGCAACGGGCCAGCATCGAAATCCTCAGCAAATTTCAGCCAGTAAAAATAGCCGCCGTCGGCCTTATGCCAGCTCGCAAGCCCGTCGAATTGTTGACGCAACGCATCGTCCATTGCTTCTGACCTACCACGATACACGGTGCGTAATTTTTCGATATGCGCGCTCTGCAAACCCATGTCGAGCGCGTGGCGGACAATATGCGAAGTGAAGTGGTTGATGCTTCCGCCGCTGTTGATAAAGCCACTTGCCTGCACGCGATCTAGAAGCTTCTTCGAAGCCTGTATCCAGCCAAGCCGCATGCCGGGAGCGAGAATTTTTGAGAAGGAACCCAGAGATATCACGGTATCGCTGTCGATCATGGCGCCAAATGCGAGTGGTGGCGCGTCATAAAAGTGCAGCAATTGGTAAACCTCATCGGCAACAACCAGGAAATCGTGTTGTTTGCTGAGCGCTATCAGTTGCTGTCGCCGCTGCAGGCTCAACGTCTGGCCGCCGGGATTATTGAAGCTCGGAATCGTATAAACAAATGCAGGCTTGTGTTGCTTCAGTGCATTCTGCAGGTACTCGATGCTCATACCGTCATCGTCTACGGGGATGCCAACAACATTTAGCCCATGATCGCGAAAAATCTGAAACGCGAGAAAATAGCTGGGTTCTTCGACGAAAACGGTATCGCCAGGTTTGGCGAACACATTGGATACAAAGTCCATTGCCTGCGAATTGCCGGCCGTGATAAACAGTTCACCTGGGTCCGCCGGTTGACCGTAAGCCGCGCTGAGAAAACTCGCCAGCGAACTCAGGTATCTCTCGTCGCCGGCAACGACGCCGTAATTCAATTCAATCGGTTCCGCCGCTTTGAAAAACGCGGCACTGGCTTTAGCAATGAGATCGACAGGCAACATGTCTGCCGATGGCTGGCCAATACCCAGGTTGATCGTGCCTGGCGGCGGTGCGCCATCGAATGTGACTGTGCCACTCAAAGCAAAGCGGCCAGGTCAGGAATTTTTGCGTAACCGCTGCAGGATTCAGTCGCGCGATCGAGCGTTGCGCGAGCTTTTTCCGTTTCACCGCGCTCAAGGTAGGTTTGTGCCATACGCCGCAAACCTGACGCCGATACGAGCTCAGCGGCGATCGTATCGATCTCATCATCTATCGTATGCAAGACTGACTGCGGCACAGCATCTGAATCCAGCCTCGCTAACATTGTGTAGTAGTAAGCACGTGCTGCCTGATCCGCAACCGGTGCCGTACCGCGAAGGTAATCGCGTTCAGCAATTTCTGCAGCACGCACATACGCTGCAACTGCCTTGCCCTCGTTGCCAGTTTGCCGATATGAATCGGCGAGATTTCCCCACATCTCATGAATCTCCGGATTACCGTTGGCAACCGAATCGATTGCCTTTTGTCGCAACTCGGCCGACACCGCGAAGTCGCCCAGAAAATAATGCGCCTGACCGAGAAACTCGTCCCCGACGTAGGAATTCGGATTCAAATCACGAGCACGCGCGTAAGCTTCTCTTGCGTTCTCGAGGTCACCATCGCAAAGATAGAAACTACCTAGGTTAGCCAGCACGAATTCGTTTTCGTCGCGAGCCCGTGCGGCTTCGCTTGCTTTGATCGCGCCAGTAACGTTGCCATCAAACCACTCCATCGTTGCGAGCGAAAATAGCGGCTTCCACACGAATGGATCAACCTCGGCAGCGCGACCGGCCGATGCCTTCGCTATGAGCAGGTGTTCGTGCTCGCCGGTTTCACGAAAGACCGCCAGCTGACTGGCAGCGAGTCCGGCGAGCGCCACCGAGTCTTTCGGGTGCACTGCAATGGTCTGCTCATACAAAGCGATCGCTTCGTCATCGCGACCCGTCCGTTGCAGAAAATGCGCATGCGCCGTTGCGACAACGCGATCGTCGGGGTCGAGCTGCACCGCCTGACCACAGGCCAACGAAGCATCGTTGAGTGCGCGTTCCTCACTGTCCATCCAATGCTCTTCAAGCAATGTCTGACAAAGTCCGGCATGCGCACGCGCATAATTTGCATCTTGGCGAAGCGCCGCCTCGAACCGGCTTTGCGCGCGCTTGATGTTGAGCTCGGTCGATGGCGAATCCAAATGGCGTTCGCCTTCAAGATAGTCGTCCTGTACTGAAGCCAATGGAAAGTGCGTAACAGCATTCTCGGGCACCGGCATACCGACGGCACGTCGAATCGCCAATGCAGAATCGCCCGCGATCGCGGCGAGCGATTCTGGCAATGCTGCAGCAGGAACACTGTCAGCCCAGACTTGCTGCCGCACGCCAGTCCGAAACAGATAAATTCGAATCGAAGTCAGCCGCCCAATCTGTCGAAGTTCGCCATCGACGACCACATCGGTACGCAGACGTTTCGCCACTTCTACCGGGTCGCGTGATTGTGTAAGCACATCTGCCGTTGGCCGCGCGACATTAAAGTGGTTCTGCAACGCAGCGCGCAGCGAATTGCTAAATGCGCTGTCCGCATCATCTACAAACGGAACGACGGCGAGTGTCGGCGTTCCCATATCGAGGGCGATGGGCTTGTCCGTCGCCGGCAATTGCTCGGACGGTGATTCCGCGTTCGGCTCAAACCACCAGCGTGTGCCGAGAGCTATCCCTAGTACAGCAATCGCAGCAATGACGGCCTGCAAGACTCGATTCGACGGCAGTCGGCGCGCGCCATTATCTGACAGCGCGAGATCATCTTCGTCTGCCGTCTTATATAAGGAGTATGCTTCGACACCCAGCGCACGGGCGACCCGTTCAAGCGTTGTTGGATCGACTGGCAATTCGCGAAACACACGATTCACAACGTCTTTCGGCGCGGCATCAAGTTCTTCGATGTCGGCAATTCGCTCGGCGAGCGCCGCCTGCGTCTTCAGACCGGCCTCGGTCAGCGCGTGCGCTAACTTCGCCCGGGAAGCGCGTATGCCTCGATTCCTGTGTGCCGTCGTCGATGGACTCATGACTGCAAATCTTATCGCACATACGGAATCTGGCGTTAATTGGCCCTAAGTACCGTTAGCTGTCGATGCCACGTGACCTGCAAATACCCTAGTTTTACGGCAGTGGAGACGACATATGCGAAAAACAGCCAAATTAGTCCTGCTCCTTAGCGCGATCGCGCTGGCGGGCTGCGGCGACGAAATTGCCGGAACGTATGCAGACATTTCGGGCATCACGCAATACGCGTTTGCAGGCAACGGTGCTGTAAAAATTCGCGTTCTCGGCGCCGAAGTAGACGCCGAATACCACCTTGATGACAACAAAGTATTGGTGAGTAGCGCTCAAGGCACGGTCGTGCTGACACGGCGCGACGATCGTCTCTACGGGCCCATGGGGCTGGAACTCATTCGGCAGTCGAATAATCCTTGAAGGAGAACGAAAATGGCACTTGTAAAAATCTCAGGACCAGTAGGAAATTTTCGCGAAGAAACCAAGGTTACGAGCTCGCGGACAAACATAAACCCACATTTGAACACTGGACACACGACAGTCCGTACTGAGAAAGAGATCAATTTTCGGGTAGGTAACCGACCTATATCGATGAAAATGCCGAAGACGATCGAGCTTACCGACGGCGACGAGGCAACTGTTGTTGGCAGCGACACACGTAGCGGGGTCAAAGCGGTCCTGGTACGAAACGACACGATTGGCATGATCTACGGTTACAGCACCTGGTACATCATGATGTGGGCGATCATTCTCACATTAGTCGGTGTCGCCACTATTCCGATACTGATCGGTGTGCTCCTGTTTCCGTTTGGCCTGTTCATGTTTTACAAGGGCTATCAACACCTGCAAGCTTACAAACTGATGGCGACATGAAGTCGCTACTCACGCGCAGCGTTTTGCAGCAGGGCGGACTGGCACTTGGCGGCATGATTGTCGGTGCATTCGTCGGCATAGCAATTCAGGTTGGGGTAGAAAGCACCGGTATTCTCGGCCCGTCAGTTGACGCGATGCTCGAGGAGCAGCAAGCAAACTTCAGCGATATCACCGCTCGCCTGGAGGATCTCAAATCAAAATCGAGCGATCCCGACGTGAGTAAGAGCCTGACTGAGCTCGGCCAACTGCTCGCACGACAAGGTGAATTGCAAGACGAGTCGAACACGGCGCTTACGTATCTCGGTGACCAGGTTGCCAACCTCAAGCAAGAGTCACTCAAAGAACGGGGTTTTGCGGGCGGCGCCGATTTCTGGCTCAAGACTGGCGAAAGTGTCGCGATCGGAGATCGGCGCAATGTATTCGGTATGACGCGAGACTGGGGCAAGGTTGTTGATGTAAATCTGAACGGCGAGAAAGCACGGATGAACGTTGGCGACACCGTCAATACAGAGAATTGCACCGTGTTCTTCAAGCAGGCCGTACAAAGAACTGATGGCCGGGTGGGTTTTGACGTAAGCTGTAGCTAGACGGTATTGCAACATTTGCCGCCAACAGCGGTCTATAGACTCATGAACGCATGCAACAAACTGTTATTGCTAGCCATTTGCTCCACTGGCATAAGCGCCTGCGCCACAGCAGAGCACGCTGAACGTGACCGGAATGCCGAAAATATCGCACAGACCATTGGTTGCACTGACGAACAGGTAGCTGTCTGTATTGAAGTCAACTGCGAACCCGAAGAGTACTCTTGTGCGAATCGAAACGACGTTCGAAAGATGTTCAAAGCTGGGGATTTTCGGCACTGACCCAGGATAGCGATCCACCGGTGCGCGGCTTATTTGAGTAAACTGCCTCCAGGTTAACGACGGTGAGTCGATATCTTTGAGAACCTGGATCAGGAATCCGCTGGCGGTTTGGACTGGCACTGAGAGCGATGCCGGAAACGGCATTGTTGTCGACGGCGCGCGTATTTTGGAACTCGTTGCGGCCGGAAGCGCACCCACCGAGAAAGCGGACAGGGAGTTTGATGCCAGTGGTCTCGTCGTCATCCCCGGGCTGATCAACTGCCATCATCACTTTTTTCAGACTCTGACACGCGCGTTTCCGGGCGCGCTGAACAAGGAACTGTTTGACTGGTTGATGTCCTTGTACCCAGTCTGGGCTGGACTCGCCGAGGAAAGCATCGCCCTGTCAACTGAGCTCGCGCTGGCCGAGCTGATGTTATCCGGGTGCAGCACCGCATCCGACCATCACTATCTATTCACCGATCAAATCTCCACGGCCATCGACATTCAAGTTGAAGCTGCGAAGAAGATGGGCGCTCGGGTTGTCCTGACACGTGGTTCAATGAGCCTCGGAGCAACAGAAGGCGGCTTACCGCCCGATGCTGTCGTTCAGGACGAAGACACCATACTCGCCGAGAGTGAACGATTGATTCAGGCTTATCACGACGCCGAGCCGGGCGCCTATGTTCAGATTGCTCTCGCGCCCTGCTCTCCTTTTTCTGTCACACAAAACCTGATGCGAGACAGTGCCGTCCTGGCGCGACAATATGGTGTGCTTCTGCATACCCACCTCGGCGAAACCGAAGATGAAAACAATTATTGTGTTTCCAAATTCGGCAAGCGGCCGGTCGACCTGCTCGAAGAAATTGGCTGGTTGGCCAACGACGTCTGGTTTGCGCATGGCGTGCAGTTCAATGATGACGAGATTGTGCGACTTGGTCGTGCCGGCACTGGCATTTCACATTGTCCGAGTTCCAATATGTTGCTTGCGTCCGGCATTTGCAGAACGAAAGACCTCGAAGCAGCAGGCTCACCCATTGGACTAGGCGTGGATGGTTCCGCGTCCAACGACAGCTCGAATATGATGCAGGAAGTGCGGCAGGCATTTTTGCTGCAGCGTACTCGCTACGGTTCTGCCGATATTTCTCATGAAGACGCGTTGCGATGGGGCACCGCCGGCGGAGCGAAAGTGCTGCAGCGTCCCGAACTTGGTGCGCTAGAACCTGGCAATGCAGCGGACATAGCTATGTTCGACCTCGATGAATTACGATTCTCTGGCAGTGGAGATTCAGTCGCCGCGCTCGTACTATGCGGCGCGCACAAAGTCCGCCACCTGATGGTCGGCGGTGAGTGGCGCGTCACGAAGGGCGAATTAGTGGGCGTTGACGTCCCGCGGCTGCGGGCCAGACACCAAGAACTTGCGAACCTACTAGCAGCACGAGCGTAATCTATGAAGAAAGTCATATTTGATACGGATATCGGCATCGACGATGCGATGGCATTGCTGTTCTTACACTATTCACCTGAGGTCGAACTGAAAGCGATAGTCAGCGGTTTCGGCAATGCTGACATTGAGACGACGACCAGAAATGCACTCTATATGAAAGAGCATTTCGAGATCGACGCACCCGTTTATCGCGGTGCTGCAGAGCCAATTGGTGATCGTTTAGGCCACGGGTACCCGGACTTTGTGCACGGCGACAACGGACTTGGCGAAATCGATATTCATGAGCCAACCACACAGGTTGAAAGCCTGTCGGGTGCGCAAGCAATCGTCGATATCGTCCGAGAGTGTCCGCAGGAAATAAGCATCGTGGCGGTTGGGCGATTAACAAATCTCGCGCTGGCGCTCGAATTGTGTCCCGAGCTGCCAAACCTCGTTCGCGAGGTGATCGTCATGGGCGGAACTTTCGGTCACAACGGACATTGCGGCAATGTCTCTCCGGTCGCCGAAGCGAATATCGCTGGTGACCCGCAAGCTGCCGACAAGGTATTCGCCAGCGGCTTGACGGTGAGCATTGTTGGACTTGATGTCACAGAGGAGACAATTGCGAATGACTCGTTCTTCGAAACCTTACAGGCGACAACCGGCAAGCCTGGCGACTTCATCTATAGGATCAGTCGTTTCTACCTCCGCTTTCACGAACAAATCAGCGGTGCACACTCTTGCCCGATACATGACTCCAGCGCAGTCGCTTATCTTCTGCGTCCCAATCTGTACCAAACCAAGACTGCCGCAGTGCGTGTCGTGACCACTGGAATTGCCATTGGTCAAACGATTGCCGGCAACCCCGACGCCAATTTCGAGTCGGATGCGTGGAAAAACAAGCCTGTTTGCAAGATATGCGTGGGCGTAGAACCCGATAAGGTGCTTGCGCTATACACAAACACGCTGGCGTTAGCGGCTGAGTAAGCTGAGCCTTTCTTCCAGATAGCTGTCACAGGTATAACGATCTGAGAGTACGACATCAGGGCGCGGCGTAAGAAAAAATGGAATAGAGATGCGTGACACGTTTTCCACGTTGCTGTCAGCAGCCGGGTTGATTACTCGATGTGTCGTAGACGGATAGTAGCCGGCAGTCAATTCCTTCAGCATGTCACCACTGTTAACCACGAGTTCGCCGCGAACGCTTGCGACATCTACCCAGTTACCCTTGCTATCCATCACCTGCAGTCCCGGCTCTTCCGCAACTGGCAATATCGTCATCATATTGATGTCTTCATGCGCAGCGGCTCTCTCGGCACCCGCCTCTTCGTTACCGGTCAAGGGCGGGTAGTGCAAAATGCGCAGCAAGCTTGCGTCGCTGGACAGCATCTCAACAAACGGCTCTGATATCCGAGGAGTCACGTCTTGCGGCGTGTAATCTTGCAGCCAGCCAACGAGCTCTTTACCGAGTTCAAATGCGGCATCGCGATAACTGAGGATGTCAGACTTGAGGCTGAATGGGATTCGACAGCCCGGCACCACGTGAAAATACTCTTTCAGGTCTTTTACGCTGTGGCCTACCGCTGTCTCTGACACTTCGGTTGGGTGATAACCTTGCTGCGTACCATCTCGATTTTCCGGGTCGAACAGAAAGTCTTGCTTCTCCTTACTCTTGAAAAAGTTTCGCCAACCGCAGTAAATGCTGTCCAATAGCTGGCCTGAGACGGGATTATTCTTCAAAACGGCAAAACCGGTCTCGCGCAACGAACGAACGAACTCCGCTCCAGCCTCGGGATCTTGATAGTCGACTGTTCTAATGCTCATGCTGCACTTTTTGCCGATAAAGGTAGCAAGCGGTGAGTAATAATATCGTCAATACGACGTAGCAGGCTGTTCCAAATTTCAGAACGAAATGCGTATTGGTCGCGGCAACGATCTGGCTCGATATCCAGGGACTTGTCGCTGTTCCGAGCGTCGCCCCCAACAATAGTGTCGAAACCAGCCGCGCGCTTGGCTCGTGCATCATTTGGGTCGCGAATGACAACGCGACTTTCAGCAAGCCCAGATTTGCGAAACCCCAACAAGCGGACAGTACGATCAACACATCGATGTCCGTGACAATCCATAACGGGATGGAAAACAGGCTTGTGGTCACACCTGCAAGCATGACCAGGCGAGGAACTCCAACGTGCAAGACCCACCATGCAACAAACAACTGGGCGATTGTCATGCCCGTCCAGAACTGTCCTGCCAGTTGCCCAGCCTGACCACGCGGCGAGCCTAATTCCGTTTCGGCGTAGGTTGGCAACCACAATAAGAAACACCATTGACCAAGCGTATAGAGAAACAGTCCGACAATGCAGAGCCAAACAGCTATGGGCCACTTTTCTGTAGCTGTCGTATCGCGACTTTCAGCGGCGGTGACGGGAAACGTCGATTTCAGACTGAGAAACAGGATGACCACTATGAACAGCGCAACGAATTGGTAGACAGCTGACCAATGATATTCCTGAGCGATCAAATAGATCGCAACCATCGAGCAGATAATACCAGCGATGCTGAACGAGCTATCCGTAATGATAAGCATCGACGCTCGCTGCTCGGTGTCATACGTTCGCGAGATGACCAAGGCCCCGCCCGCAAGTCCAATGGCGCAACACACGCCCATGAGACCCATTAGTACGCCAACTTGAAACAGATCATCGAGGAACAACAATGAAACGATCGAAATAATGATAACGCCGTAGAGTGTCAGCAAGATTTTCTTAAGGCGATACAGATCAAATATGAACAGCGCGATGATTGCGCCACCCAGAACACCGAAAGTTAGCCAGCCAAATCTCGCTGTGATTTCCGTCACCGGCTGATCAAAATACTCCGCCATAGTTCCCGAGATTATCCCCATTGGGGTTAACAAGCCGGACATCACAAAGTAAGCCAGGAAACTCACGAGCGTAATCCGTTTCTTGTTATTCAACTATTACTCCCGAACGCCGTCGCAAGAACAGGGTTGCGACTGTCATGGCGCCGGCGGCTAACAGGCAATAGACGCCCAAGTATTTCATTTGCGTGGGCAAGCTCGTGCCCTGATCAATCAAAGTCCCTGTCAGGCCGGGGCCGGCTGCTGTTGCCAGGACTGCTGCAGAAACAGTAATTGAACGAACGCCGCCGAGGTTTTGCAGGCCATAGACCTCAGGCCACAACGCGCCGAAGAGCGTCGACGACACGCCGTAACTGATTCCAAGCAGCACCATTACGATAAACAAACTAATTTCTGGCCCGCTGTAGGCCAATGCGAAACAGGCGCTCGACAGCGGCAACAGAAAGTACGGCAAAATTGCTGTTGCTCCGAAACGATCGATCGCCGCCCCGACCAGCAGTGCGAAGGCCACTGTCGTCAATGCCATAATGAGCAACGATGAAGCGAACAGTTGCGGTGGCCAGTCGTTCAAGTCCGTTAGATAGTTTTGGTGATAGAAGATCGTCGTGCCGATAAATGCCGGTGCAAGTACACCCGTCAATAACACCCAGAATACAGGATCACGCAATACTTCCCGCCGTGTCCAGCTACGTACCACAGCTGAGTTGTCCGTCTCTTTGGATGACTGCCCGTGCGGCACCCGCGGCTTGCGGTAACACCAGAATGCGAATGGTAGGCCAACGACCAGCAACGTGATCGCGGCAGCAACCCAACCCACTCGGTATCCGTACACGATCGTGATTGCCGCAAACGCCAGAGGAATTGTCGCCTCCCCGCCCTGGTGACCGAGTACGACCAGCGATACGGCACGCCCTCTTTCAGCGACAAACCATCGCCCGGTCGATGTCAGCGCGATATGCGTCATCATGCCCTGACCCAATAACCGCAACAGAAAAATAGCGACAACGAGCACGAGAACCGAAGACGCGTAGCCCGCGAGTAACGTGGCTCCGGCGAGCACAGGCACCACCAGGGCGATCATGCGATGAGCTGGCACAACATCCACCAACCGGCCTACGAACGGAAGAAACACCGCGCTCGCCAGCGTAGCGAACATATAGAGGCGCCCGAATTCGCCATGACTCAGTCCGAACGCAGCCTGCCACTCCGATACAGACGCGGAAATGAAATAGGTCTGCCCAAAACTGGAGAAGTAGGTGAGCACGAATCCGCCGGCAATCCAACGGAAGTTACGTTTGATAAAAGCTAGCATGGAGTCCCTGGCGTTGTTCGTCCGTATGATGACCTGTTGTCGTAACTTTGGCGACTACTAAGTCTTTCGCCTGGGAGGCAACTAACGACTGATATTCAGTCGTTTCATCTTGGACCGTAACGTACTGGGCGGAATACTCAGAGCAGCAGCGGCGCCATTTTCACCAGAAATCTTCCACTTGGATTTCTCTAGCGCGCTAACGATTTGCGCGCGCTCGAACGAGGACGTATCAAAACTCGAATCGATCACAATAACCGGTTTCGACTCACCGATTAGCGGGGCTGGCAGAAGCGGCCCAGTTAGCTCGAGCACCGCATTATCTTCTGCCGATATCAGCGCGCGCTCGATGATACTTTCCAGCTCACGCACATTACCTGGCCAGGCGTAGCTCATAAGTTCCTTAAGCATCCTTGCGGAAATCGCGTCGATTGATTTGCCAAGTCTTGCTGCGTGTTTGTGTACAAAGTGCTCAGACAATAGCGGAATATCATCGGCACGATCTCGCAGCGGTGGCAACGTTATCGGAAAGCTGTTTATTCGATAGAAAAGATCGGCGCGAAATTCACCCAGCGCCACAGCCTGCTTGAGATCCCGATTGGTCGCAGCAATCAGGCGGACATCCGAATGGATTGTCGTCGTTCCTCCGATTCGTTGAAATTCGCCTGTCTGCAAAACTCGCAAAAGCTTGCCCTGAAGATCGAGTGGAAGTTCGCCAATTTCGTCAAGAAAGAGTGTGCCTGTGTGCGCCATTTCGAACCGACCACGGCGTTGCGATTGAGCACCTGTAAATGCGCCCTTCTCATGCCCAAACAATTCACTCTCTATCAATGTTGCGGGTAAGGCAGGACAGTTCACGCTCACCATCGGCTTGTCGGATCGGCCACTGAGCTTGTGGATCGCCCGGGCTATCAGCTCTTTACCGGTTCCGGTCTCGCCCAGAATAAGCGCCGTGACGTCGGTGGGCGCGACCTTCTCAGCGGCTAGCAGGCATTGCTTGAGAGCTGTGTCTTCGCCGATGATTTCATTGAAACCATGTGCGAGCTTGACCTCCTCCCGAAGGTATAGATTCTCTTCCTGTAGCTTACTAGTGAGGTGCTGGATCTTCGACATTGCTCGCGAACGAGCGATTGCTCCGGCCAGGTTTTCGGCGACCAATTGCAATTCAGTGACGGTTTCCGTGCACCAATCACGTTCCTTGCGCATCATTGAGTAAACGCATGCGCCCATGAGTTTGTCGTCGACCAGCAACGGGATGATTAGTAGCGACTTGATAGCACGCTTCCTAAGAATGCTTTGATCCGCCGCCGACGGCAAGTTCTCCACATTATTAATGGTTACAAAATTGCCTGCCCGGAGCTCTTCGGCGATCCACGGAATTTGGTCTTCTTTTACCTCGTTTCTTTGGTTGCCGTCTTCAACACGCGCCCATCGATGCAGGGGCCGCCAGTTTTCATGATCAGCACGGAACCACCAGATGCTGACCGCATCCAGGTTGTACCGGCTACCCACCGACTCCAGTCCATCGCTTACCTGATGATCAATGTCGTCCGATTGCGCTTGAATCAGATCCGACGAGAGATTGGCGAGCAGCGCCTGAAAATCCGCCCGATGCCGGATTTCGTTTTCGGCTTTTTTGCGTTCCGTAATGTCATGGATAGTGCCTGCGATTCCCGTCGGCTCACCATTCTCATCGTACGGAATTCCGGCCCGCGCATGCACAACCCGTTCCGTTCCATCAGGTCGGACGATTCTGTAGTCGAGCTCATAGGGCTTGTGGTCTTCAAGCGTTTGCATAATGGCCCGCTCGACTTCTGCGCAATCATCCGGGTGAACTCGCTCCAGGAACAACTCATAGTTAAGCCCGATTGGGTCCGGCTTCATTTGAAACAGACGATAGACTTCATCGGACCACCAAAGTTGCTTGGTCGCCGCATTCCATTCCCAATTACCGATACTTGCAGCGCGTTGCGCTTCTGTCAGTCGTGCCTGTATGACACCTAACTCTTCGGCATGTTTGAGTTTGCCCGCTTGCTGGACGCTTCGTGCATGAGCGCGAAGGACCAGTAACGCAATCGCTGCGAATGCCAGCAAGTAGACCAGCTTGGCCCACCAGGTCATCCATAAAGCCGGCTGCATATAGATGCTGAACGTCGCTTCTTTGTCGCTCCAGACACGGTCATTATTCGATGCGATGACCCGAAACGTATACTCGCCGGCGGGCAAATTCGTGTATGTAACCTGGCGCTTGGTTCCCGCATCCACCCAGCCGTCATCAATACCATCGAGCATGTATCTGAAGCGGTTTTTCCTGGGCGCTGCAAAGTCCAATGCAGCAAACTCGAAACCGATGACGTTTTGATCATGCTGCAGCTGCAAGCGACCGTCACTGACTTGCATATCTCCGGGATTGACTGGGTTGTTTAGACTAAGAAACTTCGTGATTGCAACTTGTGGTGGCGGCCCGCTGCCGTCGAGCAAGTGCGGATAAAAAGCATTAAAGCCCTTCACGCCACCGAAGAAGAGCTGTCCATTAGCGGCGCCGAAACCTGCTGACAAATTGAATTCGTCGTCTTGCAGACCGTGGCTCGTATCATAGTTTTTGAACTCGAGAGCACCGATGTCGAGTCGTGACAGTCCCAGACCCGTGCTTAACCACAAATACCCGGCTTGATCCCATACGCCGCTGTAAATCGTTGAGCTTGGCAAGCCATCCCGTGTACCAAAACGCTGGAATGTTTCAATGCCGGCTTCGCGATCAGCACGGCGCCAGCGGTTCAGCCCTCTTCCCTTGACAGCAATCCACAGGTCGCCCCAGGTATCCTCCTCGATCATGTAAATTTCGTCGCCGCTCAGACCATCCGGCCGTGCCGGGTCGCTTCGGTAAGTAGTGAATTCCCCCGTCGCTGGCTCATATCGATTTAAGCCGCCGCCATACGTTCCTATCCAGATATAGCCGGCGCTATCTTCAAACAGCGTTACTACACGATCATTACTGAGCGAAGTTTCATCATCGGGATCGTGTCTGTAACGCGTAAACTGCCCGCTCTCGCGATCGAAGGTATTCAGTCCGCCACCGAACGTCGCTATCCACAATACGTCGTTGCTATCTTCAAGGAAAAAAGTAGCGCCATCGGAACTGATGCTGGCGGGGTCTTCGGGATCGTGTCGAAACCGTGTAAATGTATTCGTCTGACTTTCAAAACGATTCAGACCTGCCGCGCGTGTACCCGCCCAGATCACACCTTCGTGATCTGTAAAGAGTGACATCACGCGATCGCTCGACAAACTCTTGCTATCACCGGGCACATTTCGAATCTGCCGCATTTGATCGGTCTCGCGATTGAGGACGTTTAAGCCGCCCCCGTAGGTTGCGATCCAGACGTCATTGGCTTGATCCTCTGTGAATGCCATGATCGTGTTGTCACTCAGGCTCTGTGAATTCTCGGCATCATGTCTGTAGTGCAACATAGCCTTGTTGTGCTGACTCCAATGATTCACGCCGATGAAAGAGCCGACCCAGAGCACACCACCGCGGTCCTGAAATATCGATGACACATTGTTATGTGACAGACTATAGCGATCGCTCGCATTGCTGAAATACCGATCGAATTCGGACGTTTCGGTATTCCATGCATTCAGCCCATTCGTGGTCCCGACCCATAGCACTCCAGAAACATCCTGAAAAATTGCATTGACACGATTGTCACTAATGCTGCTGGCGTTGTTCGGGTCGTGCACGAAGTGCTCGAATGTCTCAGTCTCATAGTTGAATCTGTTTAGACCGCCCGTCGCCGTGCCGACCCACAGATCTCTATTTGCATCCTCATAGAGCGCGCGCAACTGATTGTCATTGAGTGACGTTGGGTCGTTCGGATCATGTTTGTAGTGAGTAAAGGTTTTGCTGTTGGGCTCGAATTTGCTGAGACCCCCATCAGTAGCGATAAAGAGATGCCCTTCGCTGCTTTCGAGGATGCCCCAAACATGTGAGCCCGAAAGGCTGTCTTCTAATTCGGGGTCGTGTCGAAAATGCTCGAATATTCCGCGGTCGCGATGGAACAGATCGAGCCCGCTACCGTCGGTTCCTACCCACAGTTGGCCCGCGCTATCCTCATAGAGAACACGTATCCGGTTGTCGCTGATAGAATCCGGGTTCTCCGGGTCGTGCACAAAATTGGTAAACGTCTGGTCTGCACTGTTGTAGCGAGACACGCCGCCCGCGTCGGTACCCATCCACAGGACACCGGATCGGTCTGCAATCATCGTGCGTATGGATTCATCCGATAGGGAGCTTGGATCATCGGGATCATGATTGAAGATCTTAATATCAAAGCCGTCGAATCGATTCAGTCCGTCCTGGGTTCCGAACCACATGAACCCTTCATGATCCTGAACGATGGCATAGACAAACGCCTGGGATAATCCATCTTCACGCGAAATACTCTGAAAGCGCACGCTTCTTGGATCGGCGGCCCACGATTGTGTCGCAATCAACGATGCCGCCATACCGATCAGGCTCGCGGCAACGGCGATCATGGACACGCCATAATTTCGTTTTGGCATTTCTCGTCCTGCCTTATTCTTGTTCGACCCAGGTGTTGATGGACACGGGCAGAACCTTGCTGTCATTCCAGATCATGCCGTCGTTCCAGACCATGCCGTCATTCCAAATCATGCCGTCGTTCCAGATCATGCCATCGTTCCAGATCATGCCGTCATTCCAGATCATGCCGTCGCCAAACAGATAGCCATCGCTAAATCCATAGCCGCCGTCCCAGCGATGGTCAGCAGAGCCCATAATGTAGTAATCGCCACTAGCGTCCTGAGCTGCTGGCCCGCGAAAATGCATTTTTCCGCCCATATCGGCCTCAAGATCCAGACCATTGTTGGCACAGTCGACGGTCTGACTTTTTACCGCTGCTTCAGCATTAATAAGGCCGGCGCCTTGTTGAAAAATGCTGTAGGCAGGACTGCCGTCGTCACCCATCGCCGGACGCGCACTGCGCATAAGTTTGCACTTGACCTGATCCGGCGTCAGTGACGGATCGGCCTGCAGCACGAGGGCTGCGATTCCACTGGCAACAGCGGCAGCCTGTGACGTGCCCGACATCGTGTAGTAACTGTCACCATCGTGAAAATGCGGGTGCTTCTTCGCGATCTTGTTATCTCCCTCCATCATGCCGCGCAAATGGCCACCGGGAGCAAGTATCTCTGGTTTAACGAACGCTTCTGCAGTAGGTCCGGCGGCAGAAAACGACGCCAGCGTGTCATCTGTCCAGTCGAGCGGCGATACACTGTCTGTCATCGCACCGACAGTAATCACATAGGGCAGATTACCCGGCACACCAATTGTCATCGGAGCTGGCCCCTTATTACCTGCCGAAGCCACGACCACGATTCCCGAATTCCAGGTCGCCATGACGGCCTGGTTCAACGGATCGTCCCAATAGTAGGAACTGGGATCGGCGCTAAAAGACAAGTTAAGCACTCGTGTGCCGTGTTCCTCGCGTGTCCGTACAACCCAGTCCAGGGCCCGGATGACATCGGCGTAAGTCCCCGTGCCTTCGTCGTCGAACGCCTTTGCGACGATCAGATTTGCATCCGGCGCCACACCATTAGACTCGCTGTCTTTGCGTCGACTACTGAGTAGGATGCTGGCCACGTGGCTACCGTGACCATTCTTGTCACTGTTATTGGTTGTCTTCAACTCCGTGTCTTCTATTGCATCGTAGTGCGCGAAAAAACGCGGTTCTCCGGAGCGATTATTCATCAGGTAATTGGATCTGCCTTTATCGCCCCAGATTCCCGAATCAATGATCGCTACGCCGATACCTGCGCCGGTGATTCCCTGCCAATGCAAGGCATCGGCACCTATGAGGCTCGTGAAGTAAGTACGTTTGGCATCCTCGTCGCTGTCACCGGGATACACGACTTTTTGCCGGCCGGGGAAACTGATCGAACAGCCCTCTGCAAAGAACAAGCGAATTTCGTAAGACTGCGAATTTTCTCGCACCTCATCGAACTCGATCTCAATGACTTTCTTCTCCCCTGCTTCAATGCGCAACTCATCAACGTGTTCTGGAGGGATCGTCAATGTCGTGCTGACGCCGTAAATTTTGCCGTCGAAAATTTCGGTGTCGCCAAACTCGAATTCTTCCAATCGATAATTGGATGCTGGCCACAGGACCATTGCCTCGCGTAAATGAAAATCAATGTCGCTCTCGTTGCTGATCTCCCAAAGAACATCGTCATCGTCAAATTCCAGCTTCGTCTCACCGGACATCGGACACACGCGCTGCGGTGAAGCCGCGTTTCCTCTAGCCACATCCGTACTGATGCCACGATCTTCATAAACACGACGAACCTCGTCCATACCTCGCAAAGATTGTGCTTGCGTGTCGCTGAGAAGAGCCCCGGCAGAATTTATGATGCCGAGTTCGTGCGTGATTTCGCCGCCGACATCGGCAATCAACAATTTCGCCTGCTCGAGGCTGTGTGACTGCACGATGTAGCTTTGCGTTTGCTCACCGACGCTTGCCTGTTTGACCCATACGACAATGACCAGAATTGCAATGACGACGAGACTCACAACAGAACAGGTGGAGATTCGATCTCGCATTAGCAGCGCTCCGAAAGGTTGGGGTTTTTTTGGGAGTACAACGCACGGAGCGCGATCGCCTGAGGCAGCATGCGCGTCACAATCAGCATTGTGTACGGTGATCCAGTCTATGAACCCACGATTTATTGATCTAGTGGTTCAACTCTAACAAAAAATACGCCGTGAACTTCAGTACCTATAGGCGACTACCTTTGTTGCAGCATATGGTCGATTTCGCACATTGGCCGATCCAGCGGCCGTGAATTCTCAAGCGTCAGCTATGTCAGTGTCTATTGTCCGCTTGTGAAATGGCCAGGCAAGGTGAGCGATCAGAGACTCTGGAATCGGCTCGCCGGCGCCATGCGGTGCACCGGTCGGCTCTTTGTAGGTCGCAAAAACTACGTCGAAGAAAGAAAACATTCCGGCAAAGTTTTTGCCGGGCCCGACTTCATGGTGCGCCCGATGATGCAGTGGGGATACGAGTACTTTTCGGAGCACACCGAAATCCCAAGTGACGTCGGCGTGAATCAATGCAATGTGCAGGAACAAAATCGGACCGATCGCGAAAATTACTTGCCCTGAGAAACCTGCGGCGAATAGTGCTATTCCCACCAGCGTGTTATCGATCACGTCGTCTACAGGATGCATTCGCGCAGCAGCCAGCGCGTCCAGTTTTGTCGCTGAATGATGTATCGCGTGAAATCGCCAGAGGGTCCTAAGGTGCCGCATGCGGTGACTCCAGTAACCAACGAAATCCGCAATCAGTAGAGCAAGTGGTAGTTCCAACCAGAACCCCAGCGACAGAGTCGATCGAGTCGCGACCAACGCCAGCATTGCAAATGCACCCAGCGTCGCGAATCGCGTAAGTAGTCCGGACACGAAGGGCGTTAGAAAAAGCCAATACGTCACATCGAGCCAGCGCTGATTCGACCAGCGATTCACTGTCGCCGCCACGGGTCAGAATAGATGCCGGTGTAGGTCGTCGTTGCTGGTTTACCTGCGACACCGTAGTTCACGTCATCCTGTGGCGCACAATAGGTATTCAACAAGTGGTCCCAGAGCATCGTCACACCGCCGAGATTGACAGCCTGGTGCGCCGGATCACTGCTGTGGTGCATGCGATGCACTGCAGGCGTGTTCACTAGCCGGTCCAGAACACCGAGTCGGCCGATTCTCTCCGTGTGTATCCATGCCTGATAATGCAGCACGAAAATTTGAAAGCCGACAATCAACAGCGGGTGAAAACCGAGCAGTAACCATGGTATGTAAAACAACGGCGCGGTGAACTGGGTAAGGAAACTCACCCGGTACGCAAGCGGCACATTATAAAGATCACTGTGGTGGTGAGTACCATGATGTAAGCGCCAGAGAATTTTGAATTTGTGGCCGAACCGATGCTCCACGTAATAACTCAAATCGCATGCCACAAATGCTGCTAACAACGATGCACCACCAATTTCGAGACTGCGCGGTGCGAATGCGCCGACTTGCTGATAGACCAACGTCCAGTATGGCGCGAGAACCAGAAACGTCATGACATTTGGCCCGAGTGCACTGAGTGACAATTTCATACTTTGAAGAGAGTAACTTTTCGTCAAGCGCGCACGGTCATTGTATTCCCAGATGGCAATCGATACGCCGGCCGTGATTGCGAGTCCAATTAAGGCGCTAAGAACGATGCGTAGTGAGAGTTCAGTCACGACTCAACAACTGTCCGACTGCGGTTGCAACGCCGACGTGTTCGCCGGTCAATTTTCTTTTGGCTGTCCATTCATCGGCGTCTCGCAACAGTGTGTTGTACTCGCAAAACGACACCAATTCGCCGCGCGTATCTAAAATATGATGACAGCAATTTGCGACCCGGTCGTAGTCAAACGTGTAACGATCCATGAACGGCTTAATCGCCACGCCGAAAACATCACGTGGTCGAATCAGGGATCGACCGATTGACGTTAGCAATCGACCTAACCAACTGGACTGGCCATTGCCGATGACCGAATGAATTTCCTCCTGTTCCAGTATCGTTTTGTACGCGACTTCGTTCATCACTGTTTCAAGGTCGATACGTTGGGTGATATTAAACAAGAGGCCAAACCGACGCGCGAACAAAGTCGTCCAGCCACAATTTGGGTGACTGCACGGTATGGGCACGAAATCTCGGCTTGTCACTTGTTTCGGCATACCATTTGCGATTGCTTTTACGACAGTCGACAGCGTTGGCCTGCATTTGTCGTCAATAGGAAGCTCATAGCGGCCGGTATAAAAGGTAGGGAGAACGCCGACGAGACGAATATGCCGATGCTTGAGACCCTGTGTCACCACCCAGGCAATTTGTTCCTCGCTGATATCCTGTGCGACAGTCATCGTCAACTGCATGCAAACGCCCAATCTGTTCAATGTGCGGATGTTGCGCTCTCGAAGTCGTTTGGTATCGGCACGGCGAAGCGCCTTGTTCGTCTCTGTCGACGATCCGTCGTATTGCAACAAGACAAGGACCTTGTCCCGGTACTTTCGCAGTCGCTTGGCAATCTCAGGTTTTGAAAACTCAATGCCATTTGTAGGAAGGTAGATTTTCCCAACGCCGTCCTGGTCATAGAGCCAGCCTACGATCTGCCAGAAATCCGGATGTATGGTCGCCTCACCGCCCGTTATCTGCACGGAGTCCAGAAACCCCTTTTTGCGAATCAAGTCACTCATAAAGGCGCGAATCTCATCCATTGACAAAATTCGATCGCCTTTCGCGTCCGCGTAGCACACGCGGCAAGCCAGATTACAGGCGTTGGTGACCTCCAAAAGGACCGTACACGACTTGTTTGCCATCTGGCTGTGGTGTTCTTTCGCATCGTCGCTCTTGTCAGGCTGAATGCTCCCGCAAGGCGACGAACTGGCGCAACAGCTTGAATATTCGGGAATATTAAAGACCCGTTCCTCGTTGTACCGGACGCCCCAATGATCCTTGTTGGACAGTCGATAGAAGTTACTGTCATTTTCGATCAGGGATGTCGCCAGCCCATGCTGATTGCAATTCGCCGTCTGCCAAACTGCTTTACCACGTTGGAAAATCAATGCCGGGCAAAACGCCAGGCAAGTATTACAGACGCTGATTGTCGATTTCAGAAGAACATCAGAATCTTCCGCTTTGAACGTCTTTCTTGCTGCAGCCGCGTCCATTGTCTTCAGGAGCGTACGTATTTCCTCCTGAGTCGTACTTACATCAAGCGTTCTCGGCGAAACATCAAGCATATTTCAGCCCCCACTCCAGCAGCGCGCTCGCATGCCGGTAGATTCGACTACGTGCGCGTGGAAAATGGTCGGCATAGTTACTCGTCAGCATGGAGAGCTGTTGTGATGAAAAATCGAGATTCGCTCGCGCTTCTGCCTGCCGATGCTCATCCAATACAGTCTTCGCTGTAGGTGACGGCAGTAGATGGAATACCGCTTCACGCGTGTACTGTACGTGGTGAGTCTCATCGCCAAATACGATTCCAACTGCCTTTTCTGAGTAGTCGCTCGGAGAAGATGAACAACCTTCGAGGTGAAATTCTAGCGATCGAGCGATCCGTTTCTCAAGAAAATGTAAGTGCGCAAGAAAGTTTGCCAGCTTGAAAGTGCGTTGATCAGGCTTGTCTCTTTTGTTGATTAGAAAAGACTGCGGCGTATAACGACGAATAATGCTGTTATAGATTTCCTCAATTGGTAGCTCGACGATCGGTTGATCAATCTTCTTAATCGCTTTGCGATACAACGCAACGTGTTTGTCTTCATCACGCATATGGCTTTGCATGGCCGACAGGAGGTCTGCGTCCTCCACCGCCCAAACAGGAAAGTAGTCATCTGCGCGATGCGGAAATTCTTCGCCGTTGAGATAGAGGTTCAGAACCAGTCCGTGCAGCACCGGGTCGCTGCAAATGTCGCGATGCAAACGGCGCTTGATGGTGCCAGCAATCAAACGTGGCTCACCCGAACAGGCACGCGCCAAAAACGAGCAGGAACGCGGCGATGAACAGCACGATCACACCGACAATCAACTTGATTATCACCCCAGCCCAATTTGTGGGCTCTTCTTCAGGATCGTTTTCATGCTCCATAGACAACCTCCTGTTGGTGGTTCGTACGACGCAGTGAGTAGGACACCATGCCTGCCAGAATAAGCGCTGCGGCGAACCATTGATAGGCCGATAAACCGTAGAACGCCTTTTCAGTAACGCGTAAATTTTCAGATGCGAACCGAAAGGCTCCATAGGCGATCATAAAAATCGCAAACAATTGCCCCTGAAAGCGTTTCTGCCGATAGAGCAACACCAATATCGTCCCGATCGACAGATGAAATGCCATCTCGTACAACGGGATCGGGTGCAGCGATAATGGTGCTGTGATGTTTTCGGCATGCCGGCCGCCGATCGGCAAACCCAAACAGCAACCCGCGAACATGCAGCCAATTCGACCAACAGCGATCGAAAACGGCAGCACGATGGCGAAGCGATCGTTCGGAGGACGTTTGTAACCCATCAAGGGCTTGGCGACCTCCGCAGCCAAAAACCCGAACAACAAAGCGCCGACAATGGATCGACCTGAGTACATCAGCGCAGACCAGTCGGAAAAGGGTCGAATTGGCCACAACGCATCGCCCATAACAACGGCAAACTTCGCGCCAACAACGGCACCCAAAATAGTGATTAGCTGTAAATAGTAGTATTGACTCTTTTCTCGCGCGCTTGTGAAGTCTTTGGTGAGCGGGAAAAGGAAAACCAGCACAAAACCTGCTGTGATCGATAGTGCGTAGATCGGATTGATCACGAAACTGTTCGAGCCAATGACTAGATCGTCCAAAGCCATACTCCGATGCAGAATGCCAGGGCCGCTCCGCCCAGGTAATGAAGCCTTTTTTCGTGGACGTGAAGATGAGCGTGAAATGCCAGTTCATCGATGACCGCAGCGACTAACAAAACTACGAGCGCCAGAGCTGCCGCTCCGTTTAGTCCCAGCGCAGCGAGAGCCAGGAACAGCAAGACACATGTAATGACCGTGGCGTGACAGGCGCCTTCGGCAGTTGGCACCTCGCGATCTGTATCGTGAAGTCGGAAATCGTATGCAGCGATCGCCGCATAAGGGAGCGCTGCCAAGAGAACCCATTTGTTCACGACTGCGGCGAATAGCGACATGCGGTCATTCTAGTTTGAATGCTGTTTGATTTCACGTCCAGCGCCGCTGTGCGACAATTCAGCACAAGGTCTGGCATCGGAACAGGTATCCGACATGCGTAAGTTTTTGCCATTGTATATTTTTGTCATTTTTGCAGGATATCTCCTGTACGCGGCGAACACCGACGGCCGCGAGTCAGCCTATTCAGACATAGCAGACGATGAAGTCATCGTATTCTTCCGTACGGCGGCATGGCTCGATGAAGACGACAACAACTGGCATGTCCCAATTCATGGCTGGATCTACGAACCAGAAGATAGCACTACGCGAAAGGCGCTGTTCGCTGAACTTGTAGAAAGCGAATTCGACCTGGCACCGAGCGCAAAGACAGAAGCGAATTTTAGTCGCAGATTCAACTTGCTGATAGCCGACAACGAACGCAACAAACAAATCGTCATAGACATCGCCGGTGAAAAACACAGCTTGCCACCATCTGCAGAGAATGGGCACTTCGAATCGACGTTCGTGATCTCACAGGCAGAAGTCGCAGAACACATTCAAAATTCTCACCTAGGCTTCTCAGCAGTAACCGGACAAGGTGACACTCGAAAATTCGTCGGAGACGTGGTTTTTGTCAATCCAACCGGCCTATCCGTTATCAGTGACATCGATGATACGGTGAAAATCTCGAATGTCACCAACAAGAAAGAGCTTTTGAATCACACGTTCTTTCTGGACTTTGCGGCAGCACCTGGCATGGCTTCACTCTATGACGATTGGGCCGAGCGTGACGCGAGCTTTCATTTCGTATCTTCCAGCCCCTGGCAACTCTATTCGCCACTGCAGGAGCTTCTCGACGCCGAAGGCTTTCCTCGGTCGACCCTCAGTTTGAAAGCAGTGCGTTTTCGTGACGACACCTTGTTGGATTTGTTCAAGAAAGGTACCGAAACTAAACCAGCCGCGATCGAGAGTGTATTGGCAAATTATCCGGGCCGACAATTTGTTCTCGTCGGTGACAGCGGCGAGCAGGATCCGGAAGTTTATGCCGCGATCTTGCAGAAATATCCGGAGCAGATACTCAGGGTCTATATACGGAACGTCACCCAGGAATCCGCAAGCAACGAGCGGTTTACAAAGGTGTTCGAGAACGTCGATCCAGATCTTTGGTCGCTGTTCGACGATCCGTCAACTTTAGTTTTGCCTTGAACTTCAGCCTGCGACGTCTGCGATCTCGCCAAGTAGTACGGGCGGGCCGATTTGATCCAGAACTGACTGGAATGGTGCTGGCTTGCCTATGGCAAAACCCTGTACGAAGTCGATTCCGAATTGACGCAGCCGCTGCGCAAGAAGGTCATTTTCCACATGCTCGGCAATTGTCGCCGCATTCATGACCTTTGCGATATTGACCGTGGACGTAATGATCGCCTCCGACAGCGGATTCTCAAGCATGTCGCGGACAAACACTCCGTCAATTTTCAGATATTGAACCGGCAGGTCTTTGAGATAAGCGAACGAACAATAGCCAGTGCCGAAATCATCAAGGGCGAGCCGACAACCCATTTTTCTCAGACGGCGGATACAACGTTGGGCACGGTGAAGATTTCGCACGATCGACGTCTCGGTAATCTCGAAACACAACGAGTCCGGCGACACGCCGCTCTCAATGATTTGGTTCTCCAGAAATACCGGAAAGTCTTCGTCGGCAAGCGACTGACCTGAAATATTGATGCTAAAGCTGCCAAGACTGATCTCGAGCATATTATCTGCGTTCGCAAGCTGGTCGAGCGCCGTGCGAATAACCCAGCGATCCAGCGCTGACATCATCTGGTAACGCTCCGCCGCGGACATGAACGCACCGGGCGGCAATGTATCGCCATTTTCACCGACCATGCGAACGAGGATTTCGTAGCGATGCATATTTTCTTCATCGTGCAACGGTTTGATTGGCTGCGCATAAAGCACGAAGCGATTCTCGATCAGAGCCGATTGCAGATGACTAACCTGACCAAGGTCACTGCGCCGCTGCGCGACACTCGCATCCAAATCGCGGAACACGACCGTTCGCCCACCGCCACGACTCTTGGCGGAGCGCGCCGCCACCTCTGCAGTGTTCAAGGCAGCCGATGCATCTGCAACAACTTCCGGGATCATTGCAATGCCAACGCTGGCCGAGACGTTGATGATACGACCGTCGTACTCGATGTCTTTGCGAGCGATCGATTCTAGAATCAACTCTGCTTTTTCGCGTGCTTTTTCCTCGTCACAGTCGCGCAGAAAAAGACCAAACGCATCGCCGAACAAGTGTGCGATCACATCATCAGTTCCGGAAACATCATCGATCTGGTCACTGGCGAATTGAATAACCTGATCGCCGGCAACATGACCGAAGTTGTCATTGACGATATGTAGCTTGTCAATATCGATATAGAGAACCGCGTGCGATTGATTGGATGATCGCTCAACAATGTTAGTCACATGCTGAAGGAAGTGATGTCGCGAGTAGTGTTCATTGCGCATATGATCGGCCGTGCGCAAGACTGTATTTATCTTGGCGCAAATAGCACGACTGAGGCGTACCTGTTCTTTCGAATACTCATGCGGCGCCATGAGAACGAACACACCGATCACATCGCCAATTGAGTTAATAATTGGAGAACACAGAATTTGCGGGTCGTTCGAATGAAACCCGGCGGCGACGCGCGTTTTGATGTTCACTCCGGACAATAACACCTGGCGGTGAATCTGCGCTTGGCCTGACAGTGAGCCCAAAGTACTCATGACGGCTTTCGAAATGTTCGCGTCCTTCCAAACCGAGCCCGGCCAAATTTCCTGTATGCCGAGACCCGGCAGGAGAATAGCCGTTAGTTCAGCCCCGAAGTGGGCACCTGACAAGCGCAGAATGTGTCGCAGAATTTTTTGCGGTCCCGTAGCAGCGTCAAGCTCGTCAAGCTGCATCAGGAGCTCCATGCCTTTTTGCCCTTCGTCGGTCATGCGACGAACGGCGGACAGTTCCGCGTTGATACTTATCTGACGCTCGATGCAAGCCAGCACCGGTTCAATCTCCTTTTGTGCGTATTCGACGCTAACGGGATTTGACGAGTCGATCTGTACGCTGAGCGTGCCGCATTGCTCTTTTTCCTCGCCATAATGCAGGTAAAAAACGTAGACGAAGTTTTTGTTGCTCAGACGTTCAACAAAGCCACCCGCGGGAACGTCCTGGCGTAAGAATGGGTTTACGGTCCAGAGTGTCTTGCTGTTCGAGTCCGGCCCTGACCAGACCAGCTTGCCATTCAGGTCATGCAGACCCAGCGCGATGACATTGCCCAGCGCATCCGCGATCTGTTCTGCAAACAGACGCATCGATCCGGAGTCGAGATAGGCCGCAAAATTCTTGTCCAATGAACATCCCTGATCAAACCAGTCATCACATAAACTGTATCGGCATCAATCATGAGACCTTTAGTTCATTGGGTTTGCGGGCTTGTCGGAGTTTGTACCACTGGTAAATGAATAGTCATCCGCGTGCCCCTGCCGAGCTCGGACTCGAGCAGAATTTCACCGCCGACTGCATCAACTATGTATTTGACGGTGGCCAGTCCCAGCCCTGTTCCACCCATGTCTGCTTTGGTCGTGTACAGCGGCTCAAAGACCTGTTGCAGAGATTCATCGTCGATCCCCGGGCCGTCATCGCCAAGTTTCAGTTCTGCAACGTCCGCAGGCTGTCCGTAAATTTCGCCGGGCCGAGGGGCGTCGACGTCGATCTGAATCGTGCCAGTGTTCTCGCCAATGGCATCGCGTGCGTTGATTCCCAGATTGAGAATTAGATGCGACAAGTCCACTCCGCTACAGGGCACAACCGGACTGCCCTCACAATTGATGCTGGTCGTCAGGGTAATATTTCTTGGCAACGCCCGTTTCAATAGTTCGACTGCATTACTTACTTCGGAACGCAGGTCGCATTCCGAATATTCCTTTTCCTCTCGACGTGCCAGCGTGAGTAACTGACCTGTGATGCCACTCCCCTGCTCGGCGATTTGTTCAATGACAGCGGCACTTTCAAGCGCCGCGGCCGAGTCGCCGGCATGGGCACGCAGATTCGATGCTTCAGAATTCAAAACCAATATCAGATTATTCCAATCGTGCGCCAAGCCGGCGGAAAGTGCACTTATCGCATTCAATTTGTCGGCTTCAGAGACGATTTTGGACAGTCGTTGCATATCTTCACTAAATTTTTGCTCATCGGTAACATCAATAATAATGCCCGCAAATCGTTGCTCTTCGTCTTCGAACCAGGGAGCCGGAAGCGTAAGTGCACGCTTCCAGAGTATCGAACCGTCATCCTTCTTAAACCGGTACACGGAGCTGGCGGGGCTATCGAGACCGCCGCGCATAATTTTCTGCCAGCGGTCTTCAGAGAACTGGCGATCGTCAGGGTGAACATGTTTCAAAAAGGACTGTGCATTATTTCGTACTCCATCAGTCCACCAGCGCTCCGATACACTGCATTCGAGATACTCAATCCTTTGTCGCGCCACGTTATACACCCATATTGTCGCGGGTATTGTGCTAACAAGCTGCCTTATGTGGCGTCGCACAGCAGAAAAACCCGTCTGCAATTTCCTGCCTCTGGCAATCAACGCATTCACTAACAAACATACTGTTGCTGCAACGACGAGGTACGCGGCGACGGCGACGCCCAGAGACGAAAACTCTCTGGCCAACCTCGAATCTGCATCCGTAATTGCGAGAACTTTCCAGGCCACGAAGCACGTCGTGATTGCCAGGACTAACACCAGGACACGAACATCGAAACGAAATATAGCCCAGAGAGCCACGGCCCAAACGAAGTGATACGTCGTCCTGCCGGCGTCTTGCTCCCCGTACAGCCCGCTTCCCAGAATAATCGCCAGTACAACTCCGACGAGCAATAATTCAAAACCCGCTGCCCGGTTCGCCAGCTGCCTGAAATTCGTTTGCGGTGTCACCCAGGCAAGAACCAGGGGTGCGAATACGAGCACCGACATGAGTTCGTAAGCTGTGCGTTCATGCCAGTTCGGGAGACCAGGCAGCGAGTCGACGAGATATGGCGCCAGCAACGATTGAGCAAACCCAAGCGGGAACGCTATTGCTACCGCAAGCAAGAAGAAATCGCGTAAATCCGGCAGCAGGCGAATCAGATCAATGCCACCTGGATAGCGCCACCGCAGGATGCTGCAGCCGATAACTACAATTGCGAGAGAGGCTAGGGAGTCACTGATGGCCGCTATGTTCTCGACGCTGGATACAGAAAAATCGAGTATCAAGAACTCGGCCGCGAAGAACAGCAGCACAATGCCCGCCCAGTGACGCCGCTCAGTCGCAAGCAGCATTGCAACGAGAAACCCGGTCGATGGTTGCAGGATTCCATAGCCCACGACCGGAATTTCGACGGCCAGTTGCGTTAGTTGACCGAGAACGGCAACGGCAGCAGCCAAGACAAACATGATTGCCATCTCTCGGTCCGACTTTGTTGAAATTTTCGCCAACTGGCTCGCCTAGTACTTAAACCGTCCTATAGCGTAGCGCATTTCACAGGTGTAGTTGCCCGGGATCGTGAATGGCGTATTCGATCTGAATGTCGTTTGCTCTTCCGCATCCGGATTAAGAACCAGAATCTGCGAATGCATGCCTACTGATCGACCATCGGGGTCGAATACTTCACCAATTGCAGAAATTACGACATAGCGGTTGGTGTTGTTCTTTAGTGTCGCTCGAAACGTCGTATCCATCGTCGCCCCGAAAGACAATTTATCCGCATTTTTTATCTCACACACGACAACCTCTGCAGACACAGGTTCATCGCCTGAGTGCTTAAGCGCTTGTAGAGACTCTTCATCGTAAATCAGGGTATGCGGCAATGACCCGGAGAAAAACACGATGATTGCTGTAACAGGAATGCCGAAGATTATTAGAAATCGTTTCATGTCTTTCCTGAGATGGCTTGATCAGTCGTTGACGGTATCGGCTGCCTCAGTCGTACTTTCGACGGCATCGCCTGTAGGCACATACGCACCTGTAATTTGAAGCGTTATTCCTTTGGCCGTGTCATCCATTTGCATGCTGCTGTTGAGCACGAAATTTATGACCGTTACACCACACCTGCGGCCGTCTTTCTTATAGGCGAGAATTGCATTACGCGCGGACACCTGTTCACCCTCACTTTCCCAGCCGGCGGCCGTCAACCCGGTCTTGAACCATTCGACAACATCGTCGATGGTTTTGCCCGGCGCGTGGAGGTCGATCATCAGCGAATCGCGAACCTCAGTGACACTGGCCACCTGCATGTAATCTGCAACCGGCACATCATCGGGAAAACTCGCAGGCAGTTCGACCGCAAAGCCGCTGCCGGCAAACAGAAAGAGAGCCACGACGGCAACTAAATCATGTGTCTTGGGTAATCGCATGTCCTGCACCTCACAAGTGCATTGGGAAGCGACTAGAGTACGAGAGCTGACCTGCTTAGGTCAAAAATTCAGAGCAGTAAACGGGCCCGCATATATCGGCCTAGTCGCCGAAATTGAACGGCATCCGGATGGTTACGTCCGTATCGGGCGCATCGTCAGTTGTGCCGATGCCGACTGAGACATTGAGCGGTGCTCCATCACTAAGGCGCAGGGAATAGCCGATCAGCAGCTTGCCGACCGTCACATCAGAGCCAGCGATACTTGAGTCGGACGCAGTTTCGATTTGCGTTCGCGTAAATTGGTCAAGTGCATAACTAATGCTAAGCGACGATTTCTCGTTCAATCCCAATCCCAGCCCGAAACTCATTCGATAGGCATCACCAGGATTTACCACGCCGAATCCGAGCACGTTGCCATCCGCATCCGTCCACGTACCTTTGTCTTCTTCCATCGTCCACAGGTAACCGACGCTACCGAAGAACACGACAGGGTCCGACGGGTAAATAAAAGTCAGGCTCGGATTGATGCTCCAAAACCCAGAGCCAGTTGGCAATTCCGTATCAAACTGTGGCTGCTCGGCGAGCGTCGACATCGTCGCAATCTCGAACGGATCAGTTCCGGTTCTGGATTTTATGCGCAGATTGCCGACCAAGAACGGTGAAGTTGGTTTGCGGCGCTTGAATTGATAACGCAGCCCGAGTTCCACGTCTCCTATGCCTTGTCCCTGAGCTTTGAACACAGAATCTTCAACAGCGCCGGTCAGGAATTCGCGTGAGCGGGTCGCGTCGTTGCGATAGACATACGGCACTGACAATTCGGCTTCGAATCTGTTGGTAATACCGTAGCGACCCGACACTCTCGCCGTGTACGTATCCCGATCGGCTTCGACGACGTCGATAATGCCTACGAGCAATGCGGGCAGAATAGTGAAGCCTTCGATGGCGATACGATTAACCGAAGAATAGGAAAAGCCCATCGATGGCTCGACCGTAAATCTGCCTTTTGGCGTAAGCACACCGCCGACATCGTCGCTGACGCGCGGCAGATCCGGCATAGCCTGCGTTTGCGCCTCCAGCTCTTCTTTGCGCTCAGTCGCGACTTCGACTGCCTCAGGTGCTGCCTCGTCAACGTCCATGCCACCGCGATACTGATCGAGATCATCGATTTGATACATCAACAGCTCAAGCTGCCGGCGTTGTCGCTCGATGCCGTCCATCTTGTCGAGTAATTCGGAGTACTGTGCGTTCACTTCCTCCATTTTCTTCAGGATTGCAGCAGACTCGGACGCATCATCCGTTGCAGAAAGAGCTGGCATCGCCAGTAGCGCGCCGAAGAGTGTGATAAGTGTTCGAATATTCATGAAATCGCGAATCCTTGCGCGTCAAAATGACCCGAGGGTGTCCATTAGCGCCATCTCCCCGGCCAGGCCTTGCAGTGTGCCTGGCATGTTTTGCAACGAGATATCAAAAGTAGTGGTGGTCGATATCACCTGATCATCGAGAGTGTTCTGAATGACATTACCGAAACTGTCTGACAGTGCATCTAGCACGCTCATCGACACGAAATTGCCGGAACCATTTTGTAAGACAACGGAATTCATGTTCGACATATCGACGTCGTCAAATCCCGACGCGACGCTGTCTACCGAAAAGCTGTTACTGAATTGGTCGACGCCGTTGATCGATCCGGTTTGGGTGAAGCCGAACGCAATGTCCATGCCATCACCAATGCTGAATCCACCGCGTAGTCCGTCAAGCTCTGCGTTATTGACCATCAACGAGTTGCTGGTGTGAATAAATGCATCTTCACCGCCTTCGTCTTCATCAGTACGCGTACTCGCGTCTTGCGAATTTGCATCCTGCGTCGTCTCGGCTTCAGCCGCGCGAACGTGGCGTCGATAAAGCACATCTGCCTCTTGCAACATGTCCGCTAGTTGTTGGCGTTGCAATTGAATCAGCTGTCGTTGTGATTCGAGTTCTTTCCGCTGTGCATTGACCGCCATTATTTCCATTGCCAGCAATTCACCCTGCGCCTCGAACTGAGCCCAGCGTTTTTCAAGAGTTGCTCGCTGCGTCGCCATTGCAGCGATTTCCTGGTCGAGCTGCGACCCTTGTTGCTCGCTGGTCTGCAACGTTGCCTGTTCGGTATCGATATCGGCCAGTAGACTAGCGAGCCGCAGGCTTTGCGCTTCAAATTCAGCCAACTGAGCCTCGAGATCCCGTTTATGTGTCTGCGCGCCAGCGATCCGGGCTTCAAGTGATGCGAGTTTTTCGGCTAGCTCGATACGTTCTGCATCACTCATACCCGCAACAAGTTGTGGCCCCGTTTTGCCCAAGCGGTCGATCAGAGATAGACCCGAAACAGAAAGAAACCCAACGAGAACGACAGCGACAGTGCCGCCGGCCGCGATAACGCTGCGTCGCAAGAATTGGCGGCGCTTACGTTGCGCGCCCTTGGGTGCGTAAGTCGCCACCAGTTCATCGAGCGCTCGGGCTCGATAAGGCTTGGGTCCGATAGCGTTGCTCACTAGAAATCTCCAATGCGGGGAAGAGCGACCGTCAATTCCGACAGACTGTCAGGAGACATGGCCGCCCCCATGGGCGCTCGGGCAAGCAATTGCCATTCATTGCGCTGATTGAAGTGTTGCTGCCCGACTTCCGGATTGTTCTTGATGATAAACAGGACGCCGTTTTCCCAGTGTGACTCGAATTCGGCGCGAGTCATGAACTTGATTCCCAGAGCGGGGTCGCCGATCAAGACCTCGTCTCCTTGAATGCCCTTGACGACGACAAAATGGCGATAGCCGCGATAACTGATGAGCGCGATCGCCGGAACACCGGCGCTCTCCAACGTGTCCAGCGTGGTCTGGTAGCCATCCGCTTTGTAGCCGATAGATTCGAGATACGTTTTCATGTCTAGCAGGGAGAAGCCGGCCGCAGCAATTTTTTCCTTATCGCCAGCCGCATACATTGCGCCAAAAGCATCCTGCTCGTTGGTCTCTGCGCCATAGTGATAGGTAAGCAGTGTTGCAAGTGCCGCTGAACCACAACTAAAGTCGTACTGCTGGCGAACAACCTGGGAGAATTTCGCTTCCTGAATACTTTTTGCAGGTACGTTGCTGACACCGGCGACATCGGGAAGCCATACGGACCCTGCACCGGCGACCGATGCCCAGAAAAGCAACAAGATTGGTGACTTTCTAATCATGAACTCCCAATAATCGCTGGTGCCAGCTCACCCTTAGTTGGTTGGTGTATCGACCGTTACGTTGATGATGGTCGAGTTCTGTATAAGTACGTTGTTGCCTGTATTCTGCACCGTGCTTAGAAAGCCCGATGAGTTGCTAAATGCCTCACCATTAATCAGGTTGTCGCCGTTGGTATTGCCGATCGCAACGTTGTCGGTAACGTCACCGTCCTGGTCCTGATCATTGATCGTAATCGAATCAATTTGAAGGTCTTCTCGCGCGCGTTGGCTGTTAAGTTCGTCGTCGCTGAGCGTACCGCTATCGTCGAATGCATCGAGTTCCAGCAGGGTTTCACCCTCGACGTTCTCGACAATTTCCACAACGGCGTCAGTTTGGCTGTCGACGTCTTCGGCAGACACCGGTAAAGCGAACGCGATTGCGATCGGTAGCCATAACATGTTCCGCAAGCATTGCATTTATATTTCTCCTAAACGCTGAAGACAAAGTACCGCGGGTACTCGCATACCCGCGGCACAAGATCGCCCTTGCTTAGAGTTCCATGTTTGACTGAACGTTAACGTTCTGCTGAATCAGGCTGTTGTTACCGGCGTTTTGGCCAATTACGTTAATGCCTGCCGCATCGGTGAACGAGTCACTGAGACTGTTGCTGCTGCTGACAGACGAGTCGTCAACTGCTCCCATGTGCACCTCGTTGCCGCTAACGCTGCCTTGCAGTACCGACGTATTCGCCGCAATTCCACCTAGCGTGATGCTGTTGTCGACAGTCGCTGTTCCGCCGTTATTCGCAGCAGCGGATCCGCCAGCTGCGCCAGCAAAACTATTGTCGGAATTGTCTGAATTATCGGAGTTATCCGAGTTATCAGAGTTGTCGGAGTTGTCGACCGATGCGGTGCTGTTGTTGTTGGCTGCCGCTGAGCTGCCGTCGGCCTCCGCCTCGTTCTCTGTCGAATTGTCGCTGTTATCAACGGTCGAGGTGCTGCCATTGTTTGCTGCAGCCGAACGGCTGTCCGCCTCTGCCTCGTTTTCCGTCGAATTGTCGCTGTTGTCGACAGTTGAGGTGCTGCCGTTATTGGCACCAGCGCCGCCATCGGCACCAATTGAGGAACTGTCGTCCGAGTTATCGCTGCTGTCGAGATTAGCAACCCCACCGTTGTTGGCAACTGCAGAGTCACCGACACCAACCACACCACTTGAATCAGAGTTGTCGCTGTTGTCGACCGTAGACGTGCTGCCGTTGTTCGCAGAAGCCGCACTACCCGCAGCACCGGACACGCTGTTGTCCGAGTTATTGCTGTTGTCGGAGTTATTGCTGTTGTCCGAGTTGTTGCTGTTGTCCGAGTTGTTGCTGTTGTCGGAATTGTTGTTGCCGTTGTCGTTTAACGTGTTGTTTGTTGCAATCGACAGTGACCCATCGGCAGCGGCTGCACTACTGTTGTCAGCGCTCACTCCATTGTTGGTGCTGTCATTGGAATTATCACTGTTATCCGAATTATCCGAGTTGTTTGACATGTTATTGCCGTTGTCATTTAACGAATCGGATATTCCAACTGCCACGCTGTCATCGGAGGCGGATGCGCTGCCATTATCGGATGTCGCACCATTGTTCGTGCTGTTATCCGAGTTATTGCTGTTGTCGCTGGTATCACTGTATGTGCTGTTGTCACTATTATCAGTTGTCGTCGTTGCAGAACTGCCATCATTCGCCATCGACGAACCAGTCGTTGAGTCGTTGAGATTATTCTCGAGGTCTCCTGCAAACGCCGCACCGCTAATTCCCAGTGCGATAGCAGCCAATGCTAGTTCTCTTAGTGATTTGCTATTCATTGTATTGTTCCTTAGTAAATTTAAGTCGAGCCTGCGTGGCTACTAGTTGGTGGCGCCGTCGGAGCCGGAGCCAATATTGGACTGCACATTGACGCTTTGTTGAACGGCTGATGCCTGACCGACATTCTGTGCACCGACGCTGATACCGCTGGCACCGCCAAACGAGCCGCTAACATCATTGGTCGCGTCAGTTTCGCCGTCGTAGGCAAGGGAACCGGTCCGGTTGTTGCTTACTGTTGCGTCGAGCGAGCTTTCGCTAATCGCTATGCCGCCAAGTTCAATGCTGTTGTCGATCTCAGCGGTGCCATCGTTGTTTGCCGCAGCACCCGAGTACAAAGCTTCGGCTCCGCTGTTATCGGAATTGTCGCTGTTGTTTGAGTTGTCGCTGTTGTTTGAGTTATCGCTGTTGTCTGCGGTCGCCGTACTGCCATTGTTCGCTGCCGCCGAGCTATAGCTCGCCTCCGCTTCGTCTTCGAGCGAATTGTCAGTATTGTTGACCTCTGCAGTGCTTTCGTTGTTTGCAGCTGCAGATCCGTGGCTTGCTTCAGCCTCGTCTTCGAGCGAATTGTCGCTATTATCGACCGACGCAGTGCTGCCGTTATTCGCGCCCGCGCCACCAGAGTATCCATCCGCATAACTTCCATCGGAATTGTCACTGTCGTTACGGTTCGACTCGCCGCCGTTGTTCGCAACTGAGGCACCGTGCCCGCCGCCAACCAGGCTGTCATTCGAATTATCAGAATTGTCGGCCGACGCATCACTGCCATTGTTCGCGGAGGCAGCACCATGAACAGCAACGGAACCGCTGTTGTTCGACATATCCGCGTTGTTTGAATTATCGCTGTTATTCGAATTGTCGCTGTTATTCGAATTGTCGCTGTTATTTGAATTGTCGTTCAGGTTCCCATTACCGGTATCCGTGGTAACGACTGCAACACTTCCGTCCGCTGCAGCGGCTGAACTGTTATCCCCTGCCACATCGTTGTTCTGACTACTGTCAGAGTTATCTGAATTATTCGAGTTGTTCGAATTATCCGATGTGTCGTTGAGGTTTCCATTACCAACATTGCCAGCGGTGATCGCTACGCTACTATCCGTCGCCGATGCGCCGCCATTGTCTGACGTCGAGTCGTTGTTGGTGCTGTTATTGGAATTGTCGCTGTTGTTGGACGCATGCGTCGTGTCGCTGTTGTCGGAGTTGTTTGTCTCCGTAGTCGCGTCCGAATCATCATTGGCCATCGAAGAACCGCCGGACGAGCTATTGCCATTGTTATCGAGGTCACTGTCATACGGATCACCCGCAAAGGCGGACATTGTTAGCAGTGACAGCGATGCCGTCAGTAGCAGTTTTGTTGCCATACTTTCTATGAGTTTCATAATCATCAATCCTCTGTCGTTCGATTGCCTATGTGCGAACTCAATTCCGGAAAATTTTCCCATTGGACAATTTTTCCCGTTGAATTCCTTATGGCAAAAGATACGTTTCTGGCGCGCGCAAACAATTACCGCATTGAGATCACCGCGCTTGGTAGGCCAAAACTTGTACCCCAATAATGGGAGGTAAGAAGAGGGCTCGAAATGTGGTCCGATACACGGGTCCCACCACGTATTGTGATGTACATCCCGGTTTTACCTATCTGCGCCAAATACGTGATTTATAAAGTTTTTCGACATTGTTTACGGCGCGTTACTGGGGTAGTTTGACTGAACAGAAAGGCCGTCGACGATGTGTCGATACTGATCGCGCTAATCAAGAACAAACAATAAGCGTGCGTTTGCTGGAGGCCAGGAAGTGAAAAGAAAATGGACTTAAGTCCAACAGACCTGCGACTCGTCTCTTTTGATTTGTACAAGACAGATGAGAAGTACGACTTCAAACTAACGGACATTCTGCGCCGTCGGCACAGACCGGTCTTGCTCATACTGGATGGTCTTGGCGACCTCGTCTATTCATGTCGCCCCGATGACAGTTCGCCCGAAGAACGTTTCACACCTGTGATAACGGATAAACTTTTGGAGCAGGCTTTCCTGGAAGCACGTTCTTTACTTAAGGGCGAAAGCGAGTCAGCAAGTAGTGTTACTCGTCGCGTGACAATCAATAAGCCTGATGAAAAATGCGCGCTCGTCGTAATGGAAAAACAATTCTGGTGTGTGCGCGTTTTTGAACTTGAAGGCGGTGGACTTGAAGTCGACACTCGCTTTGCCGCTTTGATCGAACCAATCGGTAATCCGCAGTCCGGGAACATCGACCTGGAGAAGGTTAAGGGACTATTTCGCTTGTCCAAACGTGAAGCAGATGTTGTCGAGGAGTTGGTCTCCGGCCTGACCGATAAGGAAATTGCGCGCCAACTTGGAATCAGCGTCGAAACTGTCCGCGCTTACCTGAAATCTGTACGCGCCAAGTTAGGCGTATCAACACGAACCGCAATCGTATCCGTCGTCCACAACTTGCGAGACGGCGGAGTATCACCGCAATAAGAGAATGGCTCATGACTGATCAAAAAAATACGGCACCGTCCGACAATAACGATACGCTTACCGTATCCAGCCTGAATCAACTCGAAGAAGTACCTAGTGCAAGTAATGCCACGTTTTCGTTGGGCAAATTAGAGGATGACTTGCGCATGCTGCACGTAAAGTGGCAGGCCGTGGAGGGAGAAATCTCGGAGCGCGATGAGCAAATCGAGTCCTTACGGCAAGAAATTGACGAGTACCACAAACGTTGCAACAGATTGGAATCCGATGATCGACTGAAAAAGCTCGAAGCACAGAACATCGAACTCATTGTGCAGAAGCAGGAACTACAAGACTATATCGATGGCAGAAAAAATGACTGGGACAACCTAAACACTCAAATCAAGGAATATGAAGACACGATTCGAGGAATGAGCGACGACCTCGCGGCCCATGAATCTGTTGTTGCAGACAAGGAAGATGAAAAAGCAGCGCTCGCATTGAAAGTAATGGAACTTGAACGCGATTTTTCTTCCTTGCAGGGCCGTCATTCGGAGAAAGAATCGAACAATGCCGAGTTGCAACAGATGCTCGAAGATCAGTCACGGGAACTTGGTAGCCTCAACGGCGATACAATCCGGCTTCGCAAAGACATCGAAAAGATGCAAGAGAAGCTGGAGCGCAGAGACGAGACCATCGAATCGCTGCGCAGGGAGCTTAAGGACAGCAGCAAAGACAGCTCAACACTTGAGAATCTTTTGTCGGACGAACAGTCGACAATTGCAGAATTGCGACTCAAGTTGACTATCGCGAATGAACGCATTGAAGAATTGACAGCGGACCAGCAAGTGCGCGCAACTGAACTTCAGCTGGCCCTGCGCGCCAATGAAACGAAAGAACAGCCGTCGAGTGACGATGCCGGGCAACTTGAAATTCTTGCAGCTGAACTGCAGGCAGAACTGCTGGAAGTGCGAGCGAATTTCCACAGTGTAGAAGAAGAGCTTGAGGCACAACGGGAACTTGTCGAAACGCTGGAGCGTGACCTGAGCAACAAGCAGAAGAATCTGGACTCCCCTGACGAGAGTATCGATCGAATGTCGGCCCTGGGCAGTGGCATTCGCGAACTTGACATGCAAATAGACGATATGTGGCTCAAGCAACCGAAGGAAGCCCCTGAAGCTGAGCACGAGATTTTCGAGAACCCCGATGAGGTTCTTATTGCGCCGGAAGACCTCTTTGACCTGGGTGACGCAGCGTGCGAGCATCTAATCGTTGCCAATGATGAGCAAAGTGGCGAGGAAATCAGTTACCCACTGAGTGGAAAAGACATGACGATTGGCAGATCACCACGCTGCGATATTCATCTTAGAAGCAAGTACATCAGTCGTATTCACGCCAAGGTTCGTGTCGAAGGGTCATCTGCAACCATCGAGGATGCCGGCAGTATGAATGGATTTTTCGTAAACTCGGTACAGACACGGCGCCATACGTTGGCCGATGGTGACGAACTCGAGATCGGCGAGAGCAAGTTTCGCTACGTTCACAACTAGCACGTGACAAACGGACCGGTCCAATACAGTCTGCAGGACCACGTCGCCACTATTCGAATCGACGATGGAAAACGTAACGCGCTGTCACCGCAAGTCCTCTCCGAAATTTACGCAGCACTTGACCGTGCCGAAGCCGATCGTGCCATTGTAATCATCACGGGTCGTGAGTCGGTCTTTTCGGCGGGTTTTGATCTGAACGTAATGAAACGCGGCGGTATGAATGCCCTGCGTATGCTGCGCGCCGGTTATGCGATGACGGCTCGAGTTATGGCGTATCCCTATCCGGTCATCGCCGCATGCAATGGTCACTCTCTCGCGATGGGCGTCTTTCTGATGCTCTCGGCCGACCACATCATCGGCAGTCGGGGCGATTTCAAGATTGCGGCCAATGAAGTAGCTATCGGCATGACCATGCCGCGTGTTGCAGCGGCCACACTACGACAGCGCCTTAATCCGGCTGCGTTTCAACGCGCGGTAAGCGTGTCCAACTATTTCGATGTTGAATCCGCGCTTGACGCCGGTCTTTTCGACGAGCTCGTCGAACCCAGCGAACTGATGGCACGTGCCGAAATTTGCGCGAACGAATTCAAAGCGCTCGACGAAAAAGCGCATACGGTATCCAAACGCAGAATTCGTGCCGCCGTCATTCGAAAAATTCGTTTTAGCATTCCTTTCGATCTGCTCGATGCCGCAATGGTCGGCCTACGACGGAAGCCGACGAATCCATCGTAACTGGAAACCGATGCCTGTCAGATAAAGCAGTAACAAGACCAGGTAACACATTTTTAGAATCGGGTCCTCGATAGAGGTCAGCACAGGGTCACCAACAGGCAGACGTAGCAGTCCATCGGTTACGGCAGGAATGCTGTGAAAGAGAAGTGTCGCCGAGTAACTGATCGCCTGTACGTAGCGAGCGAACCTGCCGAAGACTTGCGTTGTTGCAGCGACCGTACCGACCACAAGCGCCAGCAAGGTCATAATGGCCAATGCATGTCCCGGCCCAAACTCACCGCGTTGAAAGATTGCTAGCGCGGTACCCGCAGTGATCAAGGTCGTTATGAGATAGATCTGTCCAGACCGCGTTCGCAGCGTAATTTCTTTGAACTTGATCAGAGAAACAGCACCGCTGACGAGGGCAACAATACCCATGACGGTATGGAACCAACCTAGTGGAATCATTTCTGGCATACGATTCAGTCCGTTCGCTTCAAATGCCGATGCTATCACGAGCTATAATTGTATCCATGGACTTCACCTAGCGAGAGCCCGAAATCATGAGTGAACAGCGCTACCCAAATGAAAGCCCCGAGTATCGCGAGGCCCGCGACGAGCTGTTAGAGGAAGAAAAGGCATTGGTTGAACAGGTCAAACTGGTAGCCGAAAAGCGCCGTCAGCTACCCTCCGGCGGAAAATTGCAAGAAGATTACGAATTCCACTGGGCCAACGACGATAAAGTCGATAAAGCCGTAAAGTTGTCCGAACTCTTTGGCGATAAATCAACATTACTACTCTACAACTTTATGTACGGCCCCGGCTGGGACAATCCGTGTCCGTCGTGCACATCGTTAATGGACGGGTTTGATCGAACCGCCTACCAAGTGACTGCGGATGCCGCCTTTTGCGGCATAGCCAAGGCGCCGGCGCAGAAAATTAACGAGTGGGCCGCAACCCGCAATTGGTCGCAAATCAATCTCGTGTCAGGCTACGGCACCACTTACCAGGCAGACTATCGATGCCAGGGTGAAAATGACGACATGCAGTGGCCAATCCTGCATGTATTCAGAAAACAGGGTGACGACATCTTCCACTTCTGGGGAACCGAGTTGCAGGGCAATCACGTCGATACTGTCTGGCCTTATTGGAACCTCATGGATTTCACACCCGAAGGGCGCCCCGATCGAATGACGCCACCACAAAACTTCCGCTCCAGGTTTTTAGAAGAGCACTTCCTGAACGACTAAGTACTTGTTGCTCGTTCCAGTGTTTCGCTCGCCTCGAGCCAGTCCCATTCGAGGGTTTCGACCTTTGATTTTGCTGCGGCTTGATCCTGAACGAGTTGCGTCAACTCTTCCTTCCTGCTCTGGTCGGCGTAAATGGACTCATCCGCCAGGCGCGTGTCGAATTCGGTCAGTTGCAGCCGAAGTTCGGCGAGTTCTTTTTCAATAACACGGACCTTGTCGTACAACGGTTTCAGCTGCTGCCGGCGAAGTGCCTGCTCTTGTCGTTGCTGTTTCTTGTTGACACTTTTTGTCGGAGTGTCACGCCACTTCGCCGTGCTCTGCTCTGACTTTTCCTCTTGTTCCCTTAACCAGGTCGGGTAGTCGTCAAGACTGCGATTGAATCGATCAACGACGCCATCGTGAACGATCAGCAATTCATCGCAAACACTTCTCAACAAATGGCGGTCATGCGAGATAACGACCAGCGCCCCAGTGTATTCAATGAGGGCGACACTCAACGCCTGGCGCATCTCGAGATCGAGATGGTTGGTCGGCTCATCGAGCAACAACAAATTTGGTCCTTGTCGAATCATGAGTGCCAGTACCAATCTTGCCTTCTCACCACCTGAGAACGGCGCGACGGGTTCAAAAATTCGCTCACCGCTAAAACCGAAACGCCCAAGGTAGTTGCGATGATCCTGCTCGCGATCATCAGGCGCATAGTCTCGCAAGTGATCGATCGGACTGTGCTCGGGGCGCAGCAGTTCGAGCTGGTGCTGAGCGAAGTAGCCGATCTTAGTGTCCTTACTCAGAACCCGTTCGCCTTTTAACAGCGTACTACCTGTCGAAAGCGCTTTGACGAGCGTTGACTTACCGGCGCCGTTCACGCCAAGCAGACCGATGCGATCGCCAGCGGACAGGTTCAGGTCGATATTGTCGAGGATGACTGCATCGTCATAGCCAATCGTCGCATCCGTAAGCCCGAGCAGGTGTTGTGGCTGTTTTTGCGGCTCGATGAAATGGAAGCGGAACGGAGAATCAACGTGTGCCGGCGCGATCTGTTGCATTCGCTCGAGCATTTTTATCCGGCTTTGGGCCTGACGCGCCTTCGAGGCCTTGTAACGAAATCGATCTACGTAACTTTGAATGTGCTTTATCTCTTTTTGCTGCCGGGCGTACATTGATTGCTGTTGCGCGAGTTGTTCTGCGCGCAGGGCTTCGAATTGACTGTAATTGCCAGTAAACAAGCTGACAGTCTCATGCTCTATATGCGCAACACGCGTGCAGATCTGATCGAGAAAGTCCCGGTCGTGTGACACCACCAACAAAATTCCTTCGTAGCCCTTCAGCCAGCGCTCAAGCCACAAGATAGCCGGAAGATCGAGATGATTGGTCGGTTCGTCGAGCAACAAGATGTCGGATCGAGACATGAGCGCGCGGGCGAGATTGAGCCGCATTCGCCAACCACCGGAAAACTCCCTAACAGGTTTTGCATATTCATCCGCGGCGAATCCGAGGCCGTGCAAAAGTCGCGACGCGCGGGACTCCGCTGTAAAGCCGTCGATTGCCTCCATTCGTTCGTAAAGGAGATGCAAATCAGGCTTGTCCGCATCGGCCTCACCCTGGGCAATAGCGGCCTGCACCGTTCGCAGTTCGTGGTCACCGTCCATCACGTATTCGACAGCGGCACCACTCCCGTGCGGACTTTCCTGCGCGACGTGAGCAATGACGTCCTTCGGATCCAGGGCGAGATCTCCATCGTCATGCTCCAGCTCGCCCAACAGCATGGCGAATAGCGATGACTTGCCACAGCCGTTGGCACCGATGACGCCCATACGCTGTCCGGCGTGAATTTGAAAACTGGCGTTTTCGATCAAGACCTTGCGGCCGCGACGTAGGGCAATGTTTGTGAGGGCAAGCATGACCGGCGTGATTATAGGCCACAGCAAGATTTGGTGTCAGGCAGCAACCTCCTCGTCTGCAACGCTCAATTCTTGCAATGCCAGCACAAGTGCTGTGTTGGAGTTTAATAGCTCACGATTGACATTTAGCAAGGTGGAAATGTCATGGTCTTGCAGCTGTCCCTCATGGATGCCTGCGTATATCTTTCGGTGTAGCTCTTCGTGCCAGTCGTGTATTCGATTTAGCAAGTGTGCGAAGTCCTGAAACTCAGGCGGTATTGCTCCATCGGTATGCAAGCGATAAACCTCTGCATAGAACTCCGTCATAACGCTTCTAAAGTGCTCCAGATATGTTGCGGCTTCCTGCCACGGTTCGTCGTCTAGTTCTTCAAGATTGTGGCGAATATCTCTTAACGACTTAGCCGAGTTCATGGCATGACGAATCGACGACAGCATTCGACTTAAGCTTTCCGATTGTTCTGCTTCCAGCGGTGCCTCTTGAACCCTTACGGCGAAACTCAGAATTTCACCCTCAAGCCGCTTGTTTTTTCGATACTGCTCATCAAATGGCAGATCGTCGCCACCGCGTTCGATCAGTAGCGCGATCGACGTTTGCCCAGGTGGGGTGGGCAACGCTGGCGAGAACACACACATATTCTGCCTGACAATTCTCGCAACAATACGCACCGTTTCTTCGGCGATAGCTGCTAGCGCAGCGTCTGGAACCGTCGCCGCCGTTTCATTGATATAGATACCTTCGCGCTCGATCGCAGTGCCAAATTGCTGCTCAAGAAAATGAGCAAACGGTTTCATAAATGGGAAAAATATGACGATGCCCAAAAAGTTAAACAGGGAATGGAACGTGATCAGACTCAGCAACGGGTCGCTGATACCCACGCTTCGGATCAGAGTCAACAAAGGTGTCAAAAGGGAAAACGCAACAACCACGGTTGTGACGTTGAATATGACGTGCGCAAGAGCAACGCGCTTCGTGCCGGCCGAACCTCGGAGTGCGCCGATCAACATGGTGCTCGTTGTTCCCAGGTCCGCACCAATTGCCACGGCTGCAGCAGCGGGAAGCTCAATGACGCCGGAATACAAAGCCGTTAGCGTCACCATCATCGCTGCAGAGCTGGATTGTACGACGGCAGCGAAGACAACCCCGAATAGCAAATATTGCCAGCCAGCGAGACTCGCAAGCCGCCCGACATCCATCGCTTCGCTGAGTGAGCCAACGCTGTTTTTCATCAGCGAAAGGCCCATGAGCAGAAATCCAAGGGCGGCCAGAATTCGACCAAACTCGGCGACTCGTCCTTTGAGGCCTACGAGGGTCAGTGAGCCGAATCCGATTAGCGGTAGTGCGACACTCTCGAGATCTAATTTGAAGCCCAGCAGCGTTACCGCCCAACCGGTCAGAGTGGTACCAAGGTTCGCACCAAAAATAACGCCAAGTGCGTTCTCGAGGGAAATGATGCTAGCGCCGACGAACGCCAGTACCATCAGCCCGACCAGCGAACTGCTTTGCACGAGCGACGTCATGACAGTTCCGACTGCGACCGACTTCAGTGGCCTGTCGGTATGATTACGCAAGAACGTTTTGAGAGACCGCCCAGCGAAACTCTTTAGAGCGAGTTCCAGTTGTGCCATCGCAAAAAGAAAGAGGCCGATACCGCCAATGAACTGCCAGAAATCAAATTTCGCGAGCATCGGGCAATGCAGCCGTATTAGTGGTCGAGGTCACTCTCTGTCGATGGCTTGACGATAAGAATGTCACAGGGTAAATGATCCATCACTCGCTCCGCTGTGCTGCCAATCACCATACGTTTGAGACCCCACCTGCTGAGGGCACCCATGACGACAAGCTGTGCTTTCTTGGTACGCACAAATGCCGGAAGAAGTTCGCTGGTACGTCCGGGAAGTTGGTGCACAAACTTGTCATCGATATCGTTTCTCTTAGCCAGCGCATCTAACGCGTCGCGATGTTCTCGCTTGATTTTCTTGTCAATCTTCTCAATTTCCAACTTGACGGGCTTGATCGTCTTGATTGCCCGAGAACTGATCTCGGTGAGGCGATGGTAGGAATGAAATAGATGCAGCTCGCCGCCCAACCGTTCTGACACAAACTTGGCTGACTGGATAATCGTATCGTCAAGAACCGCTGGTTTATCGTGACTATGTGTCGGATCAACAGCGGCCACAATAAGCGGTGCATCGCCGAACTCACTCGCCTTGACGAACCAGATTGGGAAAGGGCATGTCCGGGCTAAGTACCAATCTGTATCGACCAGCATGCTGCGCTCTGCGGTGCTGTGAAACTGAGTGCCCTTTACAACATATTCGGGCCTGGACTTATCAGCCCGTTCGATTACAGCTTCGGCGACCGAGCGATCCTCAACAATTTCTGTCGTTACGGTGACTCCCTCATCACGCGCTATGCTCGCCAACTCATCGACAAGATCAACTTGCGCCTGTTTGATCGCTCTCGCAAATTCACCTGCCTTGTCGGTGGCGATAACGGCAATCGGCAAAGGATTCGCGGTCGGATCACATAGCGCCAGCTGGAGATCGCAGTTCATCAGCTTGGCAAGCCATACCGCACGTTTTACAACAACAAAGGGTTCGTAATTTGGTTCGACAACAACCAAGATTTTTGGATTGGATTTCACGTCACGCCCCACGTAAATATGGTTATAGGTGCACTTCTTCGCATGTCCAGCATAGAAAATCGCAGCGTCGCCAGAAATCCGTAGCTTACTCACAGGGCTTCGGCTTGTACGTATCACGCGGCCTGTCGGAACGGGTCAGGTATATGAGGAATAGGATGAACGGTCGAATTTCGCCGACCAACGGTTCCGATCCGACGAGCGGTGTCACCAAGCCGACGAGTGACATTCAAAAACGAGCGCGCAAGTTCTAGTGTGGTGTTGTCAAAAGGAGTGTGGCAGAGAAAATTATGTCAAGCGAAAAAACAACACAACGAAACGTATCGTCTCGATCGGAACAGAGGCATTACAAGATCGACAAAGCAGCGAAGAATCGTCCGGTGGATATCAATGAAATCGATATCACCGCACTGCAACTGGACGCGTCGTATGACGTCGATTGCGACCCGTATAACAGCACGGGTCAGTTCCTGGTCAACGCGCAAAAGAAAAAAGACGCAGAATAACGGCAGTGAGTTCGACGCACTAACTGTTCTCGAATGTAGCTATTTCGAGATCTCGATATTCCGATCTGGACCTGCTTCGATGCCGTAAATCTCGGCGAAATTGCCCTGATTAATTGCGAGCCCGATATTCAGAATATCGTTGACGTATAACGCGGGCTCGCCGACACGCACACCACCAAAAGAATTGACAAAGCGAACTCTTTTGTCGAATAAAGTTTCTTTGCCATCGCTTATCTTGACCCGGACATCATCGCCGACATTAATTCCGAGTTGATCGAATAGGTCGCTGCTGACATTGGTCCAGACGTTGCCGTAATGCGTGTCGAGAATCGGAATATTGCCTTCAATTCTCTCATCGACCAAGACCGGTTTCTTATACTCAATTGATACGACAGAACGATTGAGCACACGGCCAACGTCTTCAAAGCTAATACGCCCGGATGCCAGCCGCGCACCGGTGTATGAATAGACGTCGCGACCATGGAAGGTGTGTGACTTTTCCGATCCCGGCAATCGGTTCACCGTTTCATCAATTTCTCGCAGCTCAGCAATACCCAACGACTCCGCTACCAGTGTCAACGAACCATTATCCGGGCTGACAAAGTAGTGACCTGATTTAGTTTTTAACACGACTGATTTTCTAACTGTGCCGACACCCGGATCAACGACCGATACGAATACAGTACCTTCCGGCCAGTACTGGGCGGTTTGATTTAGGCGATACGCTGCCTCCCAGATATTGAACACTGGAATTTCATGGGTAATATCAAACATCCTCAGATCGGGAGATACACCGTAAGCCACACCCTTCATTGACGCGACGGCTGGCTCCTCCAGACCAAAATCAGTTTGAAATACGAGCGCGTTTTGCGCCGTCGCTGCGACACACATCAGGGTTGTAGTCACTCCGATTGCTAGTCTTCGCATTGTCTCTACCTATTATTAATTGTCGGCCGCGATGCCTTGCGAAAGATTCTTTACCAGTCGATACCAGTAATCAGTAGCCGCCTCAAAAGCGTCGACGCGAATGCGCTCATCCCGGCCATGCGCACGATTATCGTTGGGGTCATCTGCGATCGCCGATACGCCGTAGACCGGTATACCGGCGTTTCGCAAGAACAAACCGTCTGTAGCACCAGTGCTCATCTGGGGTACGACGATGATGCCGGGCCAGAACTCCTCAGCAACATTTGTCACAGGCCCTATGACGTCCATGTTTAGCGGGCTGGGCGGGCTGTGCATGAATGGCCAGATCTCAGTGACCGATACACCATTCGGGGTGGCCAGCGCCGTAATCACTTCACGCACTACTACTTCTTCATATTGCGGCAGAACACGGCAATTCACTTCCGCAGTTGCAGTCTGAGGAATCGCATTCGGCGCATGCCCTCCAGCCATCAGTGTTGCGATGCAGGTCGTTCGCATCATCGAATTGATATATGGGAACCCGTCGAGCGCTTCTGACACCTCCACATCAGGCGCGCCCGCAAGAACAGCTTCCACAATCTCGATCTCGGCTTCGCTCAGCGACGTCGAAATGCGCTCAAAAAAAGCTTGCGTTGTTTCGTTCAGATCGATCGGAAATCGTGTCTCCTGCAACGCAACCAACGTGCGCGCAATGCGGGAAATAGCGCTGTCTGCACGCGGTACCGAGCTATGGCCGCCCGGATCCGTTGCCTCGAGGCGATAGTTTACGTAAACCTTTTCACTCGTCTGCAACATCATCGCACGCGCCACACCGCCACGCTCAATCACCGAGCCGCCATCCGTGTTCAGGGCAAACTCGGCGTCGATCAGCTCGCGATGTTCATTGGCAAGCAATGACGCGCCAGCGCCTGTCGACTCCTCGTCGGCTGTTAGCATGACGACGAGATCACGATTCGGTCGATAGTTCTCACGCTTCATGCGAATGAGATTGGCGACCAGCATGGCAGCACCGGCTTTGTTGTCCGAGGTGCCACGGCCGTAGTAGTAACCATCCTTTTCTGTAAGCGTGAATGGCGCAACGCTCCAGTCTGATGGCAAGGCCTCAACGACATCGAGATGTGCCATCATCAGTATTGGCCGACGTTCGGCGTCGGTGCTCCGATAACGAACGACGAGGTTTGGCAATTTTTCGTCGCTGTAGACGATCGCTATGTCGTCGTCAGAAAACCCCGCCACACGAAAACGAGTGACAAGTGATTCCACCGTCGGCCGCAGATCATTGCCGCCGCTTGGCGCCGTATTCTGAGCGACGATCTCACGAAGAATTTCGGTTGCGAGATGCGCATCGTCAGCAGACGAGGATCCGCCGATTAGGCACATGGATAAAGCGAGAAGTCGAATCGTCGTCATACGCATGATCCTGTTGTCGTCACCTAGAGTAAGTCTGCGGCCGGATCGTTGTATACGACCTCTCCGCCCAGCAAGGTCAGGACGGAGCGAAGTTCCCGGATGTCGCCCTCCGGAACCGTCAGGTAGTCATTGTTCAACACAGCGAGGTCCGCAAACTTGCCGACTTCAATTGAACCGAGATCGTCGTCGTCGCGCGTGAACCAGGCGCTACCGAGTGTGTATGCACGCAGCGCTTCCAACCGAGTCAGTTGCTGGCCGTCGTTCACTGCGTAGCCGCCGACATTCTTACCCGAGACCATGTAGTAAATCATGTACCAGGGATTCATCGGTTGCGCGTTTGTGCTGTCGGTTCCGCCGCCGATCGGAATACCAAGATCGGCAAGCATTCGCAGCGGTGGACCACCCTGATTGCTATCGAGATTGCCGCGATTGTAATAGCGGTGGACCTGCACAGTAACGCCTGCGCCCAGTGCATGCAGGCGTTCTGCGATGTCGGGCGTAATCTGCTGAACGTGCGTTAACGACCAGCGTAAATCTGCGATTGGCGCGATCTCGTTGGCGGCTTCGTAAGCGGTGATGTGCGCCTGGTTTTCAGCGGGCCTGGCGGAGTGCTCCTCTACGGACCACCCGCGAAGAGCTGCTAGCTTGGTCGCCTTTGCAAACTCCGGATTCGATGGACTGCTGACCAGATGCTCGCCGACGCCAACGACTCGCAGCATGTCGTCGCCGAATCCCATAAAAGAGTTTCGCAGTCGTTGTTCGAAAGCTGAATCACCGCTACCGTCACCGATCTTTTCATCCCAGCTCATGAACATAAGACGTGTGCGAATCGTCAGCTTTTCATCGCGCCACAAACCCAACATCGTGTCATAGTCCTGGTCGGGCGAGAAAAGTTGGGCGCCGGGTCGCTCGGTTCCAGCAACATCCCGGATGCTCGTCAGTCCAAGACTGTTCGCGTGATGCATAAATTCTATGGCACCACGCTGCCGATCTTCCTTCGTTTGCAAGCTCTTCAGATAATCGAACGCGGCAATGGACTGCGCGCCCGACGCGATGCTGCCGTCCTGCCCGACCTCGACGCCGCCAGCCACCAGCAAATCCTGGCCCAGACTGTTTGTCACCGCAGGTCCGTTCGCTCGGAGGAAGATCATGAACGGATGGTCCGGCGCAGCGCTATTTAGCTCACCAATTGTTGGAAAGCGGTTTTCTCCGAGAAACTGGATGGGGTCCCAGCCGCCGATAGCCGTGACCCACTCGCCCTTCGGCACGGTTGCGACGCGTGCCCGAATCGCGTCGAGCAGTTCGTTGATCGACGTCGCCAACTCGACCGTTCGCATGTCGTGACCAGGCCGCAAGGTCGCGCGAATGAAGTGCATGTGCGAGTCAAACAGGCCCGGGATAACGCTACGACCTTTGAGGTCGATGACTTGGGCGTTTGCCGCAAGCTCACTCGACTCGTCGCCGACCGCAACAATTCGTCCACGTTGAATCAGTACGCTATCGGAAATTGAACCCTGCTCGTCCAGTGTGACTATTTTGCCATTAACCAGGAGCAGCGCGGAGTCATCGCTCACACTCTGAGCGGCAGCTTGACCAGACAGGCCGACCACGCATGCAACAATGGCAACGCGTTGTAGAATTCGCCGAATTTTTCTGTTCATTATCGGCGCCTTTTGTTGGGCACGTAATTCCACTCAAAGGAGCTGCCGTTTAGCCTCGCGTTGGCCCGCAGCAAATAGAGACCTTCGATGATGTGTGCAAAACGAACCGGCCCAAAATCAATTGTTTCAAATCCCAGCTCATCGCAGATTTCAGCAACGCGAGCCTTGGCCTCGGCATCGTTGCCGACCAAAGGAATGGTCACAGGGTGCTCCGCGAGCCCCGGATCAACCATAGTTTCAGCGCCAAACGTACTGAACGCTTTGACGACCATCGAGCGCGGGGCCAATGCCTGCATGCGCTCTGCGTTGGAAATGAGAGTCGGATAGTCGCGCCAGCCTTCGGCGTCGACCACGCGTGGGTTTATCGGATCGATAACAATCTTGCCGGACAGGTTGCCCAGACTTACGAGCACATCTTCCGCCACGTCCCAGGGTATGGCCAGAAGAACAATATCCGCCATTTGAGCGGCTTCTGGCGGACTGGTCGCGGATGCATCACCCGACGTAGCCGCGACTAATGCCTGCACGTCCTCGCGCTGTGGTGTGCGCGAGCCGTAAACAACCGTATGGCCTGTTTCTGCGAAGCGCGGCCCTAAAGCGCTGCCGACCGAGCCCGTTCCGATGACCGCAATAGTTTCTGCATTTACGATTGCTGGCAAAGCACAGGCAAAACATAGGGAGACAACAAAT
>JBPCYB010000020.1:0-22694 GCA_051007995.1 Woeseiaceae bacterium
CCGTGAGTTTGAGCCGAATCAGAACATTTCAAAACAAATTGTGTGGCGGTTCAAAAGCGCATTGCCGAATTCGTTTTTCAGCGATTACATTTCCGGCGCGCAACGCTTGCCGAACGGAAACACACTGGTCAATTCTGGCGGGCACGGACATTTCTTTGAGGTCACGCCAGATAACGAGGTGGTGTGGGAGTACATAAATCCGGTGGGGGACCGTACCCAGGGCGAATACGGTATTTATAAGATCATGCGGGATAGCGTCGGTGACCATTTCAACTCGGTATTCAGAATTGCACGTTATGCGCCCGATTACGCCGGTCTGAAAGGCAGAGAACTCATTCCCATGGGAAAAATAACTGAAATTCATAGCGCAGAAAGCGCACGGCCGGAGATCGCAGACTAGAGATTAGTGAACCGTCATCGTGATGGCTCTTCGGGGCTGAATATTCGTTGTTAGATCAGTCATATGGCGAAGTTTTCTAGAAAACGTCCTAAACCCAGGCTACATCGTCTATGGCTAGCCTCCCAGGCCTTTGGCATGCCTTGGCTCGCGGCGACCCATCTCCTTTGTCGTACACCGGACAATCTCGAAGACTTTTGCATGATCATGGAAGTCAGACAGGATTGGTACTGGGCCGTCAGAAGGTCCGAATACCGCACGTGGACATTCGGTACCTAATACGGCGCGATGAGCAAAAAAAAACCTTAAGGAGCTCTTCAATGAGCGCCAATTCGGCGTGTTTCCGTGGCGCATTCACTGGCTAGGTTCACGGTGGCGTCAACCGCATGGCCTGGATGGATTGTTTAGCTAAGGAGTCGTAAGATGCTAAATTCATAAGCGGATAAGCGCAATTCATAATGCGCACGTCGGTTTTTGCTTTGCCGTTTTCGAGGAATGAAACCGGAATATTTGCAGGAGGCGCGCTTCAAAAAACGATAATAAGAATAGGGGCCCACCATGACCGGCAATACGTGTCACCAAGCGCGTACGCGCATCTCGGCAATTCTTTATTCAATAATTTTACTTTTCACTTTCTCAGCAGCAAACGCCGACAATCCGAATCCGGCCTTTGGCGATAACGGCTGGGCCATTAGTAATTTCAGCAGCGGACCGGAACAAAACGAAGCACGCGACATTGCCGTGCAAGGCGACAAAATCGTCGTTGTCGGTACGAACCTTGGTCCCCAATTTGACGTTATTCTCGCCCGATACAATAGCGATGGTAGCCTGGATACGAGCTTCGACGGCGACGGTAAAGTGGTCATCAATGCAGGCGGTGATGATCACGGCAACGCGGTCGCCATTCAAGCCAACGGCAAAATCGTCATCGCGGGTACTTCGCGTGCAGGAACGCAAGGCGATTTTTTAGTTGCAAGATTAAACACTGACGGTAGTCCAGATTTGACGTTTGGCACCGGGGGAATCGTAAAAACGGATTTCGTTGGGAACGACACCGGGCGTGCTCTTGTCATGCAAGGCGACAAAATCGTCGTTGTCGGCGAAAATGATCAGGGGGGATTTCCTATCAGTTTCGCTGTGGCCCGCTACAATATGGACGGTAGCCTGGATACTGGATTCGATTCCGACGGAAAGGTAACAACGGCAATTTCGGGACAAAGCTCGGCTCACTCTGTGGTGGCCTTGCAGGCAGATAACCAAATCGTCGTTGGCGGTCGCTCAGACGGCATATCCGAACTCGCACTGGTGCGATACAACGAAGACGGCAGCCTTGATACTGGTTTTGACACTGATGGTATCGTAACGACCTCGGACGGGTTTGCCGGCTCTTCATTCACCGGCCTCGCCATGGATACCGACAGCAAAATCGTTGCCGTAACATCATTGCAGGGTGTCGCCGGTTCGGAAATCCATGTGCTTCGCTACAACACCGACGGAAGCCTTGACACCAGCTTCGATGTCGATGGCATCGCTGGGACGCCGATTCCGAACGCCGAGTCGTCGGGCACATCGGTCGAAATAGACTCGGATGACAAAATTGTAGTCGGGGGGGTTGGCCAGGACTACGGGATTTTTGACAGTGTATTCGTCGTCGCGCGTTTCAATGTGGATGGGACGCTGGATACGACCTTCGATAGTGTTGGCTACTCTATGAATCCCGTTGCGCCGGGACAGCCCGCTAATCTTGGCACAATTGCGCTGCAAACCGATGGCAAGATCGTGCAAGCTGGCATGGTCAATCAGGACTTTGGCGTCATACGCTACAACCCGAATGGCAGTGTCGATGACACAGGCTTTTCCGCCGGAGACCTTACGCCCGGCGTCGCATTTACCGATTTTTTCTCCGACAACCGGGCTGAGTATTTCGCCACCGCAATTCAGGCGAATGGCAAGGTCGTTGCCGCCGGATCTACTCACGATAAATTCAATTTCAATGATGATGCAGCCATCGCCCGCTACAACGCGGATGGCACTCTGGATAACACATTTGGCACGGGCGGCAAGGTGTCATTGTCATTCAATAATGCATTTCAAGATGAAGCGATTAACGGATTGGCGATTCAGGTCGACGGCAAGATTCTTGCAGTCGATGCGCTACGAGACTTCGCATCGTCCGATGCCGGCATTCTCCGGCTCAACTCCGACGGCAGTGTGGATAGCGGCTTCGGCGCTGCTGGGATTGTCGCGACAGATATCGACGTTGATGACGTGTGGAATGACGTTCATGTGCAGGATGACGGCAAGATCTTGGCAGTAGGTAATGCCAGGGATGTTTTCGGATCCGGCGCCAATGACATGGTCGTAGCGCGTTTCGAAAGTAATGGCGTGCTGGATGGTACGTTCGGGACCGGTGGCATTTTCAGATCGTCGATTCTGGAGTCAGCACATGATGTCCAAACACTTCCGGACGCGAAAATTCTGCTTGCTGGTCAAGTGCAGGAGTTCGGCCAGTATTTTCTTGGGGTTGTGCAATTGACACCAGCCGGTGCGCTGGACGTCTCGTTTGGAGACATGGGAGGATATTTTATCTCTCCGATACGTGGCCTTTTCGAAGAGAGATTCAGTCCGCTCGACGTGCAGTGCGATGGCAGCATCGTCATTACGGGTGCCGAGTATCCGGTTTCGGATAAGGATTTTTCGGTTCGGCGGTACAGGCCGAACGGGCTCGCGGATACCGGGTTCGGTGCAGAAGGCGTGGTGTATGTCGATCTGGGCGAAAACGATCAAGGTAACGAAGTCAGAGTTCAGTCGGATGGCAAAATCCTCGTAAGTGGCTACACGCAGGACGAGAATCAGGTCACCGACTTCGTGCTGATCCGTCTGCAGGCAGACGGCGATTTGGACACCGCGTTTGCAAACGCTGGCATCGGTGTTTACGACAACGGCGAAAGCAATGCGATTTCCTATTCGATGGCGCTTACTGACGGCCATGTTTATATGGCTGGCCAGGCGAGGATATCCGCTGCGGTACTGGATATTGAAATTCCGGACGCTTCGGTCGTCTGCGAGGCTTATGCAGACGTCTCTACTATTCCCAATGTCGGCGGCGATGCCACATCGGACCTTGGCGCGGTGTTGTCAGGCAGTTTGAACGGTTATGTTCGAGATGGCAGTACCGATGCTCTCCTTGGCAGCCAGACTTTTCATCCTAAGCGCACACCATTGGATGTCGGCATTGCTGATATTAACGGCTCGCCGGCCATGGCCGTGTTGGGCAAGGCGACCGACGGCCGCGCCTGGGTTGAGGTGCGTGATGCGGTAACAGGCGCACTGGTTCGTGACGTTTGGTACGCAAGCGGCTTTACACCGATTGCACTTGCGGTGTTGCCGGATATGGACGCGAACAATTGCTCCGAGCTGGCGGTGTTGATGACCAGGGACTTGGACAATGACCGCGCGTGGGTGCATATCAAGGATTCATGTGTCAGTCCGAGCAACACTCTTAGTACTGTCTGGTTCGAGTCGGACTACACACCGCACGACATTGAGTTTGTGCCGAACGTGGACGGCAATGCCGGACCCGAGTTGGCGGTGTTGATGACGCGCGACTCTGACGACGATCGACCCTGGGTGCATATCAAAGACGCCAAGACAGGGACATACATCAAGAACGTTTGGTTCCAGAAGGGTTTTACGCCGAAGGATCTGGCGATTATTGACAACCTGGACGGCAACCCCGGATCTGAAGTGGCGGTACTGATGGTCAAGGATGCAGACTCTCGTCCCTGGGTGCACATGAAGGACGCGCTAAGTGGCAACTATGTGAAGGACGTCTGGTTCGATTCGGGCTTTACGCCGATGCGGCTGGCGACGATACCGAATCTGGATACGAACACGGGTGATGAGCTGGCAGTCTTGGGAACCAGAGACGTCGACGGTCGTGCCTGGGTGCTCGTCAAGAACGCGTTCGGCGGCGAATTCATAAAGAGCGTGTGGTTTCAGGGTGACTTCACGCCCAGGGACTTCACGATTGTGCCAAATATGGATGCGAATCCGGGAGACGAAATCGCAGTCCTCGGTGTAAGAGGCAGCGGCCAGATTCAGGTCGAGATCAAGGATGCAGCAACCATCTCTTTCATCAACCTCGTGAATTTTCCGTAGCCCGGCGCCGCTTGTGGTGGGCAGCGCGTCCGGACCAGCAAACAAATGGCCCTCATACGAGGGCCATAAAATTTGGTGCCGAGAAGAGGACTTGAACCTCCACGACCATAAGGCCACTAGCACCTGAAGCTAGCGCGTCTACCAATTCCGCCACCTCGGCATTTGCGATGTTCGAGCCAGAACCGCGTACAATCCGAGCTCTCGCAAGGGAGGCGACTCTACTCAAACCGAGTGGAGCAGTCAATTGCACACATCATATGAGGCCACCCAGTTTGGCTGCCAAAAATACCAAGAAAACCAGTAAATCCAAAGCCAAGAGCAAGGCCAAAGGCAAGCCCAAGGGAAAGACCAAGGGCAAGTCGAAAGCCTACAAGCATCCGATTCCCAAACGCGATGAGCTGCTTGATTACCTCGAGGCCGCCGGGCGGCCCGTCAAAGCCGACAAGATGCTGGCTGACTTCAATCTTAAAGGGCAGCGAATGCGCGGGCTGCTCGTTGATCGGCTCTACAAGATGGTCCGCGCAGGGCAAGTCATTGAGAATCGTCGCAAAGAGTTTTGCCTGACAGCGAAACTTGATTTGATTACGGGTGTTGTAAGCGGCCATCGGGATGGCTTTGGATTCGTCCTACGAGAAGACGGTGGCGATGATGTATATCTGTCGGCGCGTGAGATGCGTTCGGTATTCGACGGCGATCGCGTGGCGGTTAAGATTATCGGCAAAGACCGGCGCGGCAAGCCCGAAGGGGATTTGGTCGAAGTCCTTAAACGCGGCGTTCGCGAAGTTGCAGGTCAGTTTATTCGTGAGCGCGGCATTGGTTTGGTCATTCCTGATAATTCAAAGATTTCGCACCGAATCCTGATTGCGAAAGGCGAGTCCAACAAAGCCAAGCCCGGCCAGATGGTGGTTGCGGAAATCCTGGATTACCCCACACAAGTGGAGCAATCAACGGGCCGAATTGTTCGTGTCATTGGTGATCCAGGGCAAAAAGGCATCGCCACAGATATTGCGATTCAGTCGCACGCAATTCCGACAGAATGGCCGAAAGCCGTTCGTGAAGAAATCAAGAATCTTGGTGCCGAGGTTCCGGCTGCGGCCAAGAAAGGTCGCGTTGATTTGCGTGACGTTGATTTGATTACGATTGATGGCGCAGACGCACGCGATTTTGACGATGCTGTTTTTTGCGAACGTAGCGGCAAAGGATGGCGACTGTTGGTCGCAATTGCAGACGTTGCTCACTACGTTCAGGTTGGCACGGCCTTGGACAAGCAAGCGACGACGCGTGGCACATCAGTTTACTTTCCAGATCGTGTCGTGCCGATGTTGCCGGAGGTTTTGTCGAACGGATTGTGCTCGCTAAATCCCAAGGTTGACCGGCTTTGTATGGTCTGCGATATGCGCATTGGACCGGACGGCAAGGTCACGCGCGCCCGTTTTGACGAAGCAGTCATGCGATCGTCGGCCAGATTGACTTATACCCAGGTGAGCGATTTTCTGCAGGGCAATTCGACCAAATCGGTTCCCAAACCATTGCACGGCGTGGTGCAAGAATTGCACGCGCTTTATAAAGTTTTTGCAAAGGCGAGACAACGCCGAGGCGCTATTGAACTGGACTTACCGCAGACAAAATTTGAGCTTGGCAAGAACGGTGAGATTGTGGGCATCAAAGCCGTGGCAAGAAATGATGCGCACCGCCTTATCGAAGAGTGCATGATCACGGCGAATGTTCAGGCGGCCAAGTTTCTTCGTAAGAACAAGATTCCCGGTTTGTATCGTGTGCATCCCAAGCCAGATCCGGAACGATTTGACGAGTTGCGTCTGTATCTCGTATCACTCGGATTGAAAGTGCCGCACCCGGATCATGTCGATTCACGCCAGTTCAATAGCTTGCTCGAGCAGATTAAAGATCGGCCCGATAGTGCGGCAATTTCGATGTCGATGCTGCGTTCGCTTACGCATGCAGAATATACGCCGAACAACATTGGACATTTTGGCCTTGGTCTCGACGCCTATGCACATTTCACGTCACCTATTCGGCGTTATCCTGATTTGCTTGTGCACAGGGCTATCCGGCATATCGTTCGTGGCGGCAAGCCAGGACGTTACGATTATGGCGGCGGAGATATGGAGCGGCTTGGCACGATAACGTCGGCTCACGAGCGTCGCGCAGAAGAGGCAACGCGTGATGTCGAGGCCTGGCTCAAGTGCGAGTACATGGAAAATCATGTTGGCGAAGAATTTGCGGGCGTGATCACGGGCGTAACCAATTTTGGTGTGTTCGTGCAAATCACTGAGTTGCAGATTGACGGACTTGTGCACGTTACCAGCTTGGCGAACGACTATTATCATTACGAATCGGGCGCACAACGATTGGTCGGCGAACGTACCGGCAAAGCTTTTTCGCTGGGGGATGCAATGCGCGTGCGCGTGCACCGGGTTGATCTGGACACGCGACGCATTGATTTTCGACCAAGTGATTCTGACAAGGGCAAGAGCAGGCGATGAGCAAGTCGAAATACGTGACGGGTCTGCGAGCGGTTGAACAGCTAATGTCGAGCAAATCGGCTGAGGTGCATCGGTTGTATGCGGAGTATCAGACGGCGAATCCCCGCGTCGAAGCTCTTATCGGCGAGGCGAATAGTCGTGGCATTGAAGTGCAGGCCGCGAATCGAGCACGCTTGCAGCAAATCAGTGGTGAAACACGGCACCAGGGCATCGTTGCCGAAGTGCGCCGCAGTACGCTGCTTGATGAAGCCGGGCTCAGGTCCCTGGTTGAGGACAGACTGCAGGATTCGGGGCCGCAGCTGCTGCTCTTGATGCTCGACGGCATTCAGGATCCGCATAATTTGGGGGCCTGTATGCGAACGGCCGATGCGGCAGGCGTCGATGCGATCATCGTACCGCGGCATGGTGCCGCCAAGCTGGGGCCCACGGTCAGCAAGGTTGCGGCCGGCGCCGCAGAGCAACTCGCTTTTGCCCAGGTGGGCAACCTGAGCCGTGTTCTGGGCTGGCTGGCCGATTATGGTGTCACGGTCCTTGGAACCAGCGACAAGGGCAGCCAGTCGCTGCATGACGCGGATCTGGACAGACCCCTGGTCCTTGTCATGGGTCGTGAAGAAACCGGGCTCAGTAAGGGTATTTCAGCGCGCTGTGACGAATTGCTGGTTCTGCCCATGCACGGAGCCGTATCGAGCCTCAATGTGTCTGTTGCCACAGGTGTTTGCCTCTACGAAGTCCTGCGTCAGAGGGGCGCTTAGCCGGCGACAATCGGCTTGCGCCAAAGGGTTGCAGCGGGTAGGATTCGCGTCCCTGCCAAATGCAGGGCGGCCATAAGGCCGTAAACTCTTGCCACACCGGGTAGCCGGGTGGCTGTAATCCACAAGGGTACACAATGAGACACTACGAAATCGTGTTTCTGGTCCATCCTGACCAGAGTGAACAGGTTCCTGCCATGGTTGAGAAATACCAGGGCATCGTGACCGGTTCAAAGGGTGCTGTTCATCGCACTGAGGACTGGGGTCGCCGTCAATTGGCCCATCCAATCAATAAGGTCCACAAAGCGCACTACGTTCTGCTGAACGTTGAATGCGAGCAAGCGGCACTTGACGAAATCAAGGGCGCTTTCCGCTTCAATGATGCCGTGCTACGGCACCTTGTGGTTTCTCGCGACAAAGCGGTAACCGAAGCATCACCGATGGCTGTCGCCGTGGCTGAAGAGAAAGCCAAAGAGCGTGAGGCACAGGAGCGTCGTGACGCCAAGGCCGCCGCCGAAGCTGCAATGCGAACCGAAGAGCCAGCTGCAGAAGAAGCACCAGCGACGGAGGACGCGCCTGTTGCAGAGGAAGCACCCGCTGCAGAGGAAGCACCGGCAGCAGAGGAAGCACCTGTTGCAGAAGACATTAACGATGATGCGGCAGAAGTAGCCGTTGAAAAAACCGCCTGAGGAGCAGAATCATGAGTCGATATTCACGCAGGCGTAAGTATTGCCGTTTCACCGCTGAAAAGATTGAAGAGATAGATTACAAGGATCTAAATCTTCTCAAAGCGTACGTAACGGAAACCGGTAAGATTGTGCCGAGTCGCATTACGGGCACCAAAGCACGATATCAGCGCCAGTTGGCGGCAGCAGTCAAACGCGCACGTTTTCTCGCGTTGTTGCCTTACACAGACCGGCACTAGCGGAGCAAGATGATGCCGTCGGTGGCCTCGTGGCTGCTTGCCCGGCCGCAAAACGCTGTTTTCGCATTAGCGCTAACAATGATGATGCCCGGGCTTGCGACGGTTTGTGGCGCGATTCTGTTTTTGCTGATCGTGCATCAGGGCATGCGAAAAGCGCTGCAAACAGCAGCATTCGCCGGCCTGATTTTGGTAGTAGTTGCGTTGGTGTCCGGATCGTCTCCGGTCAACTTGTTGATTGGGCTGTTGTCGTTTTGGCTTCCAATCGTGGCATTGGCAGCTGTAGCGCGAGCAACTCGATCGCTGACGCTAACTCTACAGTTGTCGGTCATATTGGTCGTGCTCGGAACGATTGCGTTTTTCGTACTGACAAACGACCCGGTAGCATTTTGGCGCGACATGATTGCGGCGAATCCAGTTTTGCAGAGTTTGCAACTGGCAGAATGGAAAGTTGCTCTCGGGGTTAGCGAGATTGAATTTGCTGGCGTGATGTCGACGATGTTCGCCATCGGGTTTTGGTTCGGATTGGTCATAGTCGTAATGCTGGGTTATTGGATGTATCAGACTCAGCCTGGCAAAACCGGAGAGTTTGGACGGTTTTGCGATTTGAATTTTGGACGCGTTATTGCGTTGCTTCTGGCGATCACATCGATTGCTGGCTTCGCGTTCGGCGTCATTTGGATTAAGAGCATCGCGGTTGTTGTATTTGCGGTGTTTTGGTTGCAGGGCGCAGCCATGGTGCACTGGATGCATGCAGTTGGTTATGTGCCCATCTTGGTGGTATTTGCCGCTTATGTGCTGACAGTATTGCTGTTCGAGTATATGTTTCCGGCATTGGCAGTTTTGGGTTATACAGATGCGTGGTTCCGTTATCGGCACCGCGTTACGAGACAACAGTAAGTGAAGGACTTGAAATGAACGTCATTCTTTTGGACAACGTAGAAAACCTGGGCAACATTGGCGATCTTGTCAAAGTGAAGCCGGGTTATGGTCGCAATTTCCTGATACCGCAGGGCAAGGCAGCGCTAGCAACACCGAAAAACATCAAGGAAATTGATGCTCGCCGTGCCGAACTCGAGAAAGCTGCTGCTGCAGAGCTTGCATCGGCCAAGACTCGCGCCGAGTCGATCAATGGCCTTGAACTCGTGATCGCCGCAAACGCGGGAAGCGAAGACAAGCTGTTTGGTTCCGTCGGCCCTATCGACATTGTCGAAGCACTGAAAGAGGTGCAGGTCGAGGTAGAGCGCAGTGAAATCCGCATGCCCGATGGCCCGATACACGAGTTGGGTGAAGTTGATGTCGGTGTACATTTGCACAGCGAAGTCAATGCGGTCGTTAAAGTCCGCGTGGTTGCCGCCGAATAGCGCCGGAACGTGCTATAAATGAGGCCAAGATAATCTGGCCGGAGAAAGCCTGAATGGTACGAGCATTGGATGATGGGGTACCCACCGGAGGCGCGGAACAGCGCCTCAAGGTACCGCCCAATTCCATCGAGGCGGAGCAATCCTTGCTCGGCGGCCTGATGCTCGACCACAAGTCCTGGGACAAAGTCGCTGATGTCGTTACGTCGGCTGACTTTTACCGCAAAGACCACCGCCTTATCTTCGCGGCAATCGCTACGCTGGCCGAGGCCGCGAATCCGAGTGATGTTGTCACCGTGTCGGAATGTCTCGAGAATCGCGGCGAGCTAGACGAGGCAGGCGGCCTTGAGTACCTCGCGACACTGGCAAACGAAACGCCCGGCGCCGCAAATGCTCGATCGTATGCGAAGATTCTTCGCGAACGCTCGATGCTCAGGTCCTTGATTACTGCAGGCAATGAAATTAGCGGTGCAGCATTTACGACCGAAGGCCGCAGTGCAGCTGAAATTGTCGATGAAGCCGAACGTCTGGTATTCCAGATTGCCGAGTCAGGCGCTCGCGGTAAATCGGGCTTCAAACCTCTCAAGGAAATATTGCCCGAGGCCGTTGATCGCATTGACCTGCTGCATCAATCCGATGGTGATATTACGGGTATCTCAACGGGATTCTCCGAATTCGATAAACTCACCGCAGGTCTTCAGCCTGGTGATTTAGTGATCATCGCTGGCCGGCCGTCAATGGGTAAGACCACTCTCGCGGTCAATATCGCCGAGAACGCGGCGATTGGTTCCAAAGTCCCGACGGCGATTTACTCAATGGAAATGCCGTCGCAACAATTGGCCTTTCGTATGATTTCTTCGCTGGGTCGCGTCGATCAAACGCACCTCCGTACCGGACGATTCCCCGACGAGGACTGGTCGCGAATCAATACGGCAGTTCAGTTGATGTCGGAAGCGCCCATCTTTATCGATGACACAGCCGGCTTGTCGCCGACCGAAATACGCGCCCGCGCGCGCAGGTTGCAACGTGAACATGGTCTCGGTTTGATCGTTATTGACTATCTGCAGCTAATGGCAGTGCCGGGCAATACGGAGAATCGCGCGACCGAAATCTCTGAGATATCGCGTTCGCTCAAAGCATTGGCCAAAGAACTGTCTGTACCTGTAATCGCGCTGTCGCAGCTCAATCGAAGCGTCGAGCAACGTACTGACAAACGTCCGGTGATGTCCGATCTTCGCGAGTCTGGTGCAATTGAGCAGGATGCCGACTTGATTGCCTTTATTTATCGCGAGGAAGTTTACAATCAGGACACGCCGCGCAAAGGCATTGCCGATATCGCGATCGCGAAGCAACGTAACGGACCTATCGGCGACTTCCCGTTGACCTTTGTAGGTCGCTACACCAAGTTTGAAAACTGGGTGCCGGATAGCTACTCGGAAGAGGCGTATCCGTGACGTTTGGGGCACGAGCACTTATCCGGCTCGATGCACTCAAACACAATCTCAGCGTCATTCGCGACGCATGCCCAAACACAAAAATAATGGCGGTGGTTAAGGCGAATGCTTATGGTCACGGCCTAATCCCCATTGCACAAAATCTGGCCGATGTGGACGCTTTCGCCGTGGCGCGGTTGCCAGAGGGGCTTGCGCTTCGCGATGCCGGGATCAAGCAGCCAATCATCTTGCTTGCCGGCGTGTTTGCCCGAGAAGAATTGCAAACAGTGATCGAGCTTGGCCTTGAGTGTGTCGTGCATTGTTCTGAACAAATTCATTGGCTCGAAGAATTCGACGGTGGGCAGTTGAACGTCTGGCTCAAATTCGATACTGGAATGAACCGGCTAGGCTTCGATCCTGACGTCGCCAGCGAATTGATTGCCCGACTGCAGGATTGTCCAGCGGTCGCCAGTCTAAGTCTGATGAGCCATCTCGCCACCGCCGATGTCATCGGCAATTCCGAAACGCAGGCGCAACTCGACAGTTTTCAATCGCTCGTGGCAGGTTTCGACGGTGCCGTAAGCATCGCGAATTCGCCGGCGGCGCTTGGCTGGCCACAGATGGGTGGTGAGCAGTGGATACGACCTGGACTGGCGTTGTTTGGTGTTTCGCCGTTCGATGGCCGGACGGGTGCGGAGCTTGGCTTAGAGCCCGTAATGCAGTTCGAAGCTCGCCTAATTGCCAAAAAGCCGCTGAAGGCGGGCGCAAAGGTCGGCTATACGGGCGCATACGTTGCGCCGGTTGACAGCACGCTTGGCGTTATCTCAGCGGGGTATGGTGACGGTTATACGCGTCATTTCGCAACGGGTACGCCGGTGTTGATCAACAACCGAAAGGTGCCTCTCATTGGCAAGGTCTCAATGGACATGATTACTGTCGACCTTGGTGCGGACTGCACAGACCAGGTCGGTGATATCGTCACATTATGGGGGCCAGACCTGCCAGTGGAAGAGGTCGCTCCCTGGGCGGGAGCGATTCCGTATGACCTGATTTGCGGTGTTACGAGCCGTGAGGCATCGAAGATCGTCGGCTAGGCGACGAAGAAGCCCATCTTGACGCCGGCAAGCTGCACGACGTCATTGTCAGAGAGCTTACGAGCTTGTGCACCAATTGGTTGGCCATTGACCAGCGGAAAGTCGCCTTCCGTGCCGGATTCGACATGCACGATGTAATAGCCTTCCGCGCGCCGTGTAATAGCAGCAACCTGCACACCAGGACGTCCTAACGTAGTTAGCGCCTTGGTCAATTCGAGTTCCCGGCCTGCGAAAGCGCCGCTCAACACCTGCAACTTAGCCAGCGGCAGCGCACTAGGTGCAGCGCTTGGGTCGATGCCAGCCATCGTCTCGACATGTGCCTTCGGCTCGGGCCTTGGCTCTGGCGCGACTTCCTCTTCAGGCGGCGGTGGAGGAGGCGGTGTATCTTCGAGCGCAGCCGCTTCTTCAGGATCAAGTTTGACGCCGGCATCGGCGGCTTCTTCTGGGTCGAGTTTCACAGCGGCAGCGGCTTCGTCTGCAGCGGCTTCTGCGGCTGCAAGTTGTTCAGCATTTTGCTGGCCCGCAGGAATGACCATGGTCTTCTCGAATTCGTCTTGCTCTGGTTCGGAAACCTGTTGATCCGAGAATCGTAATTGATGGTGCCCGATCGTAATGACGTCGCCGTGTTGCAGGGCGTGTTTCTTGATCAGCTTGCCATTGACGTAGGTGCCGTTGGTGCTATTGAGATCCTCAAGGAATGAATCATTGAGAATATTGATGATAAGGGAATGATGTCCGCTAACTGCCGGGTTATCAATTCGAACGTCATTGTCGGGCAGACGCCCAACCGTATAACGTTCTTTCGTCATGTTGTATTCCGCCAGAACCTGATTGTCCAGACTAAGAATTAACCGTGCCATACTACCGATCTCTGTTAGACGTTATTATTAAAGCAAGGGTCGTCAGACACGAGAATGGCCTGGCTGTATGACAGCCGTATCGCTCTAACATCCCGCACTCTCCTGATTAACCCTGCACCCTTATGAGCGGAACAAGTTGGCAAGCCTGACCAAAAGGCCCTTCCTGGCCGCGAATGGCTGATTAACCTGGGCCAACTGAACGGACACATTGTCCCGCCCACCATGGTCATTTGCCAATTCAATCAATTGCTTACCAACGACATCAAGACTAGCATTAAAAGTAGATATAGTTAAGTGAATATCCTCATCTTCGACCATATCCGGAAGGCCGTCAGAGCACAGCAGATAGACGTCGTCAGGCAGCACCTCATGCTCATGTACTTCGACCTCGACCGATGGCTCCACGCCGAGGGCGCGAGTGACGTAGTTTCGATTCGTAGATCGTTGCGCTTCCTCAGCTGAATAGAAGCCGCGGTCGACCAGTTCCTGCAGCAGGGAATGATCCATAGTGATCTGTTCGAACGATCCGCCGCGTAATCGGTAGGCACGCGAATCGCCAACGTGGGCGATGGATATCTTGTTGTCGTAGAACATGGCCGCGACGATCGTTGTACCCATGCCTTCGCAATGCGTCTGGCTCTGGGCGGTCTGAAAAATGATTTTGTTGGCGCGATAGACAGCGTCACGTAGCACGATCGACTGCCGCATCAAGCCACTGTGCGGGTCAATCTCATCGCGGTTTTCACGAGCGGCGCCTTCGGCGGCCAGCTCTGAAACGATTTGCACGGCGATGCCGCTTGCGACTTCACCGGCGTTGTAGCCACCCATACCGTCGGCCAGCACCATCAGACCGATGTCAGGATCCGACCCTATCGCGTCTTCATTGTGCTCGCGAACGCGGCCCGTATCCGTCATTTCGGCTAAGTCTATTTTTCCACGCAGGCTCATCGACATCGCATTAATCTACTCTTATCGCTCTACGAATATCTGGCGCAGTTTCTAAGCGCAATCGCCATCTCAGCGCCGCAAGAAAACCGGTCCTGTGGTCTTTTCGCCAGCGCCTTGGCCAATACGGTATCCACGCTAGGCGGGATACCAGCTCGTCGTTGTGATATTGGTGGGGCTTCCTCGGTCGTAATTTTTGTCATTAAAACCGCTATGTTCGTCGCTTTAAAGGGCACTTCCCCAGCCAATAGCTCGTACAGAGTAACACCAAGCGAAAACAAGTCCGAGTGACCGTGCAATTCTTCTGCTCCCAGCTGCTCGGGCGACATATACATGGGCGTGCCAAGGACGATACCGGTCTTGGTGCTGTTGTTGTCCGTCATCCGGGCCACACCGAAATCGGTAATTTTGAGCGATCCCTCCTTCGGGTTGTACATTAGGTTCGCCGGCTTGATGTCACGGTGTATAACGCCCTGATTGTGGGCGTAGTCCAGCGCTTCAGCTGTCGCGGCGCACAACTCAAGCGCTCGCTTTGGCGCCAACAGGCGCTTGGGGTCGGTGAACTGTTTGAGCGGTATTCCGGGGACATATTCCATCGCGATGTAAGCAAGGCCTTTGTCTTCGCCCGCATCGAATACGGTGATGATATTTGGGTGTGTAAGACGACCTGCAGATTCTGCTTCGCGGTAGAAACGTAGTCGCGCTTCTTTGAGTTCTTCGTCTTCGAATTCCTTCTCGATTGGGATCGCCTTAAGCGCTACAGGCCGATTAATACGTGGGTCTTTTGCCAGGTAGACGGCACCCATCGCGCCGCGACCAATTCGCTTTTCTATTACGTAGCGCCCGAGACGCTGCGGCATGCCGCTGATGTTTTGTTTCTGCGATACTGACTCAGGTGTGCCGTGCGTGCGTTTCATCCATTCGAGTACAGCTTCCGCCCGTTCAGGTTTTGCCTGCTGTTCGAAAGCCAGCGACAGCTTGTACATGATTGTCGCAACCGTTTCAGATGGGTTGCATCGGCGAAACTCCGCGAAGGCGGGTTCCAGGCGGCCAGCAGCCAGGAAGTCCGAACCTTTCTTGAAAGCGTCCTTCAGGTCTTTCTTCTCGTCGCCAACAAGCCAGAGACTGAGTAACGACACGCCGAGAAATATCAGAATCGGTCGACCGAGGTCCATGCGAACGTGCAGGACATACAGCAGCAGTGTCTCGAACAGCAATAGCACGACAACAGCAACGCCGGTCAGGACAGCGATGTCTTTGCGCGATCGATCGGGCATGAAAAGCACAGCGACGATGGCAAGCAAAACAGGCGCCAGCCATTCCATCGCCGAAACCCAAGCAGGGGCGATAATGGTCCGGTCCTGTTCAACGTCGGCGAGCAGACTTGCGGTGATTTCGGAAATAGTGACGAATTGCCCTGACGGAAGCATGGATTCTGCAGCTACGAGCGCCGGTGAGGAGTCGATGAATACGGTCGCACCGTTCAACAGTTCGGGATCGACCGTTCCGGCGATCAACGCATCGACCTCGAGTCGGGGCAATTCCGAATACTTTGACGTGAAGATTGCGTCCTCGGCACTCGACATGCGATGACTCAGCTCAGCTTCTTCGTTATCAAACGCGACAGCGAGGGATAGAGACGGTGACATTACGCCGTCATTCAATTGCCACAGTGCAGCACGTCGCAGGACGCCGTCGTTGTCTGCCTGAAATTCGAGAAAGCCGTCGCGCGTCGCCAGGTCGGCGAATCGATGCCGCGTCGGCGCATAAACACGCGTGCCTGAATTCATCGCTGCGGCCCATCCGGGCAGGTTGTCGCTGGCGGAAATTTCGGGCGGTTCCGTCATGACGATGCGTCGAACGTTACCGTTTTGTAATGCGCTTACGACTTGCCCATACGTGTCAATCAGGCGGCCATCGCCAGGTTTGGACTCGTCGATACTGACGATGATTCCATTAGCGAGCGGTTTACTTGGCAAGTGCGTGGCAAGATTGTCAAAAAGCAGGCGATCAGCTGCCACGAACCACTGTGCGAGTGGGCCGTATACGAGCAGCAAAAACACGCTGGCAAAACTCAGCGCGATCAGCCGGTTACGTTTTTGCTTCTTTTCCGGGGTCAACGCAGTCGAATTCCTTGAATCAGGCGGAAAGTATATGAAAAGGCAAGGTTTCTTAATGAGATAGGGTTGGCATTTTTATGTAATAAACCCCTCTGAAAGCGGTGCTATCATTGGCCTCGGCCACGCGATGCTTTGTGACGCAGATCAAATTATTGCAGCGTAGGTTTTTTGGTAAAAATTCAAAAATCATCTAATAAACAGAGTCTTATGTATGCCTAAGGCAAAAACCGCCTATGTTTGCGCAGAATGTGGGGCGCACAGCGTCAAATGGGCCGGTCAATGCCCCGACTGTGCGTCCTGGAACACCCTGTCGCGCACGACGATTGCTCCACCGAAGCTTGGTGTGCGCTCCGGCCTTGCGGCGGCGACGATCGAGTCATTGCCAGACGATCTTGGGCGTCGCAATAGCACAGGTTTCGACGAATTTGACCGGGTGCTCGGCGGTGGTTTGCTACCCGGCGCAGTTGTACTTCTCGGCGGCGATCCGGGCGTTGGAAAATCAACCTTGTTGCAGCAAGTGTCATCAAATCTTGCAGTTGACTTGCCGGTGTTCTACGCCACGGGTGAAGAATCGTTGCGACAGGTCGGACAACGCGCGCATCGACTTGGATTAGCGAGCTCGGAGATGCAACTACTTGCCGACACATCGATAGAAAATGTTTTGGAGCAGACTCTTGCCTGCGCAGCCAAAGTGCTGGTGATTGATTCAATCCAAACCATGGTCAGTAGCGAACTTCCGTCAGCACCAGGGTCTGTTGCGCAACTGCGTCAATGTGTTGGGCGGCTTGTGCAGTTTGCCAAACAAAACGAAATTGCAGTATTCGTAATTGGGCACGTAACCAAGGAGGGCACGATCGCGGGACCACGTGTCGTCGAACATATGGTCGACACGGTACTGTATTTTGAAAACGATCCATCAAGTCGTTACACGCTTATTCGATCGGTAAAGAATCGCTTTGGTGCCAGTGGTGAGATGGGTGTGTTTGCGATGACCGAAACGGGCTTCAAGCAAGTTAGCAATCCGTCAGCAATTTTTCTGTCACGCGAGAGCATTTCCGAACCGGGCAGCATTGTTTCTGTAGCTTGGGAAGGTAGTCGATCGTTGTTGGTAGAGATTCAGGCGTTGGTAGCTGACGGCAATAGCTCCTATCCGAAGCGACTTGCAACTGGCGTTGATCAGAATCGCTTGTCTCTATTGCTTGCCGTATTGCAACGACATGGAGACGTAGCACTTGGTGCCGAAGATGTGTTCGTCAATGTTGTGGGTGGACTGCGCATCGCAGAAACCGCAGTCGACTTACCCGCATTGATTGCAATTGTTTCGAGTTTTCGAAATCGTTCTTGTCGTGAACGACTCATCAGTTTCGGCGAAATCGGACTGGCCGGAGAAATTCGACCTGTTCGTTTTGGTACCGAACGCATCATGGCAGCTGCAAAACAGGGATTCACGCATGCCATCGTTGCGGAATCGAACGTACCGAGAAAGATCCCGGATGGAATGCAAGTGACCGCTGTCAGGCGTGTCAGCGAGGCTCTGGACGCGGCTTTTTAGTCGGTCGATACTGTTGAAATGATGCGGGGTCCGATGCGAACGCTTCGAATTCGATTGTCATCGGCTTCGACGATCTCAATCGGATAACCCTCGATGAGCAGACAGGTTTTCGGATCGGGAATCGTTTCCAGCATTTCCAGGATCAATCCATTAATCGTTTTCGGACCGTCAGTTGGTAACGCCCATTCTTGAGAGCGATTAACCTCACGTACGTTTGCTGTGCCATCGACAAGAAACGTACCGTTACCTTCGGGAACGACATCTTCAACGTCATCCGCAGGATCCGTTGTGAACTCGCCGACAATTTCTTCAAGTATGTCCTCGAGAGTGACGATGCCCTGAATGTCGCCGTACTCGTCGACGACCAATGCGATGCGCAGGCGGCGGCGCTGAAATTGCACCAACTGCATGCTCAATGGTGTGCCTTCCGGGACAAAATACGGTTCGTCGAGCAATCGTCGAATGTCGTCTTTGCCGACGTTCTCTCGTGTCATGTGTGCGAGCTTGCGCAAGTGCAATACGCCGATGACTTGATCGATATTGTCTTTATAAACGGGAAGTCGCGTGTGTTGACTATTCGAAATAATTGTCGCGACGTCCGACTCATCGTCTTCGAGATCTATGCCGACAATTTCGTTGTGCGGCACCATGACATCGTCGACGGTGACCTTCTCGAGATCCAAAATGCTAAGTAGCATTTTTTGATAGCGGCTCGAGATTCTGCCGCCCGCTTCGTGCACCAAAGTGCGGAGTTCTTCACGTGTTAGCGATTGCAATTCCGTTTCGCCAGAACGAACCCCAAACAGAAATAACACTGCGTTCGCAGCGGCATTTGTCAGCCAGACGAACGGGTAGACAATTTTCAAAAGCGGGAAGTAGATATAGGAGGCAGGGAACGCGATCTTTTCCGGATGCAGCGCCGCCATCGTTTTCGGCGCGGCTTCGGCAAACACCAGAATTAGCATTGTCACCACAAACGAGCCGATCAGTACTGCGGCCTGCCCAAAATAGTCGTTCACGACGATCGCGACCAGTGATGCTGTAAAAACATTAACGAGATTGTTGCCGAGCAGAATCAGCCCGATGACCCGGTCAGGGCGTTGTAACAGTCGTTCGGCAAGAATGGCGCCGCGGTGTCCCTGACGGGCTTTATGGCGCAACTGGTATCGATTCAGGCTCATAAGCGCTGTTTCCGAGCCCGAGAAAAACGCGGAAAGTAGCAGTAGAGCGACAAGCAGTCCGATCAGGGCTGCAAGTGGTATGTCTTCGCCCAAAAGAAGGGCACCTCCTGAATCAGTTGAACAGCCTCAGTTGAGCAGGACGGTCAAACACTGTCAAGAATTTAGGTCTCAGCTTTGCAAAGCGATTTTAGCCCCAGGAACGGCCCAAGATCTGCTCGAGGACAAGGCGGCTGCCGAAATAGGCCAGACCAAGGAACACGAAACCCCAGAGGTAGAGATAGACGGCGCGTTTGCCACGCCAGCCAGCGAATTGCCGACCGGCAACCAGGACGCCGAACAGCGTCAGAGCGAGCAATGAAAGGGCCGTCTTATGCACCAAATGTTGCGCAAAAAGGTCGTCCACGAAAGCGAAGCCGGATACAACGGCCAGCAACAAGACAGCGAAGCCACTGGCGGCGATACCGAAGAGCATTTTTTCGGTCGTTTCCAGCGGTGCAAACAGATGATTGGCCGAAGATAACTGGCCGCTGCGCAGGCGCCGGTCCTGCACCAACGCGTAGACGGCAACGATGGCACCAGCTGTGAGTAGTCCATAAGCAAACATCGAAATGAGTATGTGCGCCTGAATCTGCCAGCTGAATTGCGTTCCCAGGTCTGCAGACGGCGCCAATGCCGTTGCGGTCGATGCCACGGCAGCCAATGCTAACAAGCCCGCGGACATTCCTCGCAGCGTCGATTCTATCGAGCCGAGTAGCCCGATTAGCGCAAGTTGTAATCCGATCAGGGATGCGGCGGCGCCGATCGAAAGGTGCAAACCACCGTCATGATAAATCTCGTCGCCGAGCGATTGTCCATGGAACAGGATGGCAGCGATAGCAAAAATAACCGCAGCGTTGAGCAACGCACTGGATCGCGCAACATGCGCAGGCAAGCGGTGCAGCGTGAAAGCCACTGCTGCCAACAGATACAGCATTAGAATTGTGATTTGAGACACAGAAACCTGCCGTTGCTTGACCTAACGTTTCGACGAGGGAATGAGCCCTCATTCAGCGAGCTTCAATAGTACCCCAACGCTATGCGTATACGAATTCTAGGTTGCAGCGGTGGCATAGGCGCCGGGTCACGGACCTCCGCAATGCTCATCGACGACGATGTTCTGATCGACGCGGGAACCGGGATCGGTGATCTTGAACTCGCTGATCTGGACTCGATTCGTCACGTATTTCTGACCCACTCGCATCTCGATCATGTCGCGGGTTTACCGATGCTTGTCGACCGTGTATTTGACGATAATTTCGACGTGCCGCTGACGGTTTACGCGCGCGAAGAAACGCTTCGGGCGATTCAGGACCACCTGTTCAATGGCGTGATCTGGCCGGACTTTGCCAAGTTGCCCTCGGCTGAGCAGCCAATGCTGCGATACCACGTGTGCAGTCCAGGTGACACGATTCAAATCGGCCATCGCGACTTCTACGCGGTCGATGTCATGCACAGTGTTCCGTCCCTGGGTTACACCGTACAAAACTCAGGTGGTGCATTTGCGGTCAGCGGTGATACGAAGTCGAATGAGACCTTGTGGCCGGTGCTTAATGCCTGCGACGACTTGCGTGTACTGGTGATCGAAGTGTCTTTCCCGGACGAAATGGAACAACTGGCGAATCAATCCGGACACTATTGTCCGCGCACATTGACTGCCGATCTGGAGCGCCTGAATCACAGCCCGGAGATTTGGCTGACTGGCATGAAGCCTGGCGAGGAATCGGCCATTCTGGAACAGGTCACTAAAGCGGCTCCCGAGCGAAATATTCAAATGCTGTCGCGAGGAACAGTGCTTACGGTTTAGAATCCGGGCATGTTTGATAATCTCAGTAGCCGGCTCACCGAAGCCGCACGCAGCCTGACCGGCCAGGGCCGGATCACCGACAGCAATATCAAAGATACGTTGCGTCAAGTGCGTCTTGCGTTGCTCGAGGCTGACGTTGCACTGCCGGTCGTAAAATCCTTCATTGAACGTATCCGCGAGCGGGCGATCGGTGAGGAAGTCGGCAAGAGCCTCACGCCCGGCCAGGCGCTGGTCAAGATCATCCACGGCGAACTCGTTACGCTGTTCGGCGACGAACATACGCCGATTGATCTGCGCTCGCAGCCACCGGTGGTAGTGCTATTGGCCGGATTGCAAGGTGCCGGTAAGACCACGACGGCCGCGAAACTAGCGCGGCGACTCATCAGCAATGACAAAAAGCGTGTCATGTTGGTCAGTGTCGATGTCTATCGTCCGGCAGCGATACTGCAGCTCGAGACCCTCGCCAACGAAGTCGGTGCTCTGCACTGTGCGAGCAGCACAGACGACAAGCCGGTCGCGATTGTGGATCGTGCCCTTGATGAGGCACGACGTTCGCACGCCGATGTTTTGATTATTGACACGGCCGGCCGACTGCATGTCGATGCAGATATGATGCAGGAGGTCGTCGCGGTGCATGCCCGTTCGGGCGCCACTGAGACGCTGTTCGTCGTCGATAGCATGGCCGGCCAGGATGCGGTCAATGCGGCGACCGCGTTTGACAGTAGTTTGCCGCTGACCGGCGTCGTTCTAACCAAAGCGGACGGTGACGCCAAAGGCGGTGTCGCGCTGTCGGTACGAGAAATCACCGGCAAACCGATTCGGTATCTTGGTGTCGGCGAGAAGACTGATGCGCTCGAAGCGTTTCATCCCGAGCGCATGGCCTCGCGAATTCTCGGCATGGGGGATGTCTTGTCCCTGGTCGAGGAGATTGAGGGCCAGGTCAACAAGGAAAAAGCCGAAAAACTGGCGAAAAAGGTCAAAAAGGGCCGCGGTTTCGACATGACGGACCTTCGCGACCAGCTCGAACAAATGATGAATATGGGCGGAATTGGCGCGATGCTTGAGAAATTGCCCATTCCGGGCAAGATCGACCCGGCCGCCCTCAAGCAAGGAGCAGACGAGCAGCAGTTGAAATGGCAGGTGGCTTTGATCAATTCGATGACGCCGGCCGAGCGCCGATTCCCGAAAACGATCAACGGATCGCGCCGCAAGCGCATTGCAGCCGGGGCCGGGCGGCAAGTTCAGGACGTCAACAAGCTCCTGAAGCAGTTTACGCAGATGGAAAAAATGATGAAAAAGATGGCCCGTGGAGGCATGAAAAAAATGCTGCGCGGGATGCCAGGCGGCGGAATGCCACCAGGCATGCGCTAGGCGCGTCTAAGGTACCGAAAAACTTAAGGTTTTTCGTGGCAAAAACGCTTCACATTTGGTCCGAAGTCGGTACAATGCGCGCTACTCGGGGGTAGCCCGAGATCAGGCGTGTCCGCCTGTCTTAGATTCAATAAACGGAAATGTAATGGTTAGTATTCGACTTTCGCGCGCTGGCGCGAAAAAACGTCCTTTTTATCACCT
>JBPCYB010000021.1:0-8997 GCA_051007995.1 Woeseiaceae bacterium
CGGGCTTTTCAGACTTTTTCGACGAATTCATCATAGCCACTCAGCGGCGCTCACCAACTCCGCCGCTAGAAAATCATAGACTGCTCGTACACGCCGGCTCGTACGTAATTCTCTGTGCGTGACCAACCAGGTCTCACCTTCGAACGGTTCGAAGCTTGGCAGTGCGCGTCTTACTGCAGGTTCCGCGTCACCGATTTCCTCCTGCATGCCACCAATGCCCACTCCCTGTTTCACGAGCTCCCAATGCAGGACGTGATGTTCCGCAATCACCGGAAAATTCTTAGATGACAATTCAACTCCCCGCGATGCGAGCAGCCGTGGAAATTCCTGGTCGCGGTTAAATGCAATAAAGCTGGCGTTTGATAGCTCTTCGACGGTGCTTGGATTGCCAAGTTGCTCGAGGTAGTCGTGTGCACCGTAGAGGTGCCATGACATATCAAAAAGCTTTCGGGCAATCAGGTCCGGCTGCGTTGGTCGAAACCCTCGCAGTGCAATGTCGGCCTCCCTGCGCCGCAAATCGCTGGTGCTGTTTGATGCAATCAGTTCAATCTCAATTCCAGGCTCGGCCGTGCGTAGCTTCCTGATGACGGGTGGCAGCAAGTACGCCGCGACTACCTCCATAGCAGAGATACATACAGAGCCTTCGATGTTGTGTGATCGGCCGGTCGCGCTCAACGAAAGCTGAGTGGCCGCGCCACCCATCGCTCTCACGTGTTGCAACAGATCAACGCCGGATGGCGTCAACTCCAGGCCACGACTGCCGCGTTCGAATAAAGCGACACCCAATTCCTGTTCGAGCGCTCGGACCTGACGGCCGACCGTCGGCTGGGTCATGTTGAGCGCCTTGGCGGCACTCGACAGCGATCCTTCCTCTGCGGTCACAAGGAAAGCTCGGGCGCGATTCCAGTCGAAATTTACTGATCTCCAATCCATGCGAATATGCATATCCAAAATGCCAAAATTGGCATTCTACATTCAAAAGCGTATGGATATCATGACCCATTACTTTTTGAGAGAACCAGAATGACAACTATAGACAGTTTTTGGGATCGGGTTGCCGATCGATACTCGAGAAAACCAGTGGCCGACGAAAGCGTGTACCAGGAGAAACTCCGAATCACGCGCGAATATCTTCGTCCCGATTCCGATGTGCTCGAGATAGGTTGTGGCACAGGCTCGACAGCGATTACGCATGCGCCGCGAGTGAGATCAGTGCGGGCAACGGATATCTCCGCGCGAATGATCGAGATCGCCAGGGAGAAAGTACGAGATGCCAAAGTCGACAACGTCCTGTTCGAGCAAGCCAGTATCGACGAGGTTGATGTCGCGCACCAAAGCCAGGATGTAGTTCTTGCGCTCAGCATTCTGCATCTTGTCGATGACCGTGATGACGCGATCGAATTTGCACATGAGGCGCTCAAACCGGGCGGCGTATTCATAAGTAGTACAGTGTGCCTCGGCGACAACCTGAAGTTCTTCAAATACATTGGTCCTGTTGGCCGGTTCCTCGGTTTGATGCCGTTGCTGCGGGTCTTTACTGTTCAGGAATTGAAAAACAGCCTGGCAAACGCCGGCTTCGAGGTGGAACGTGAATGGCAGCCCGGTAAGAACAAAGGTGTCTTTATTGTCGCCAGGAAACCTGCTTAAGAAGTTTCCTATGAGAGCCAGGTTCACGACGATGCTGCTCTTGTTGCTGATGGTAACAGCGACAGCGGACGACAAAGCGGAATCGCTCAATACATTGATGACACGTTATCAAGAGCTTGGGCAGTTCAACGGCGTAGCGCTGGTTGCGGAAAGCGGAAAGACATTGTTGCGCCGTGGTTACGGTTTTTCGGATCATCAAGACGGACGCGCGAATGAGCCGGGCGCGCGTTTTTTGATTGGCTCCATTAGCAAGTCGTTTACAGCGAAGCTCGTTTTTCAGTTTGCAGATGAGGGGAAACTCGATCTCAGTAAAACGATCGCCGACTATCTGCCGTACTACCGCCGGGATACCGGGTCACAAATCACACTGAAGCAACTGCTGAACCATACCGACGGGCTCAGTAACTACACAAACAACCCTGAATTTTGGCTGCCTTATGACGACGGTGTGCCCATGTCGACTCAGGAATTCGTGCAGACCTATTGCAGCAGCGAACTTCAGTTTGCACCAGGCAGCGAGTATCGATATGGAAACGCCGGTTACACCATACTTGGAGCCATTATCGAGGAGCTTAGCGGCAAGTCGTTTGCGAGCGTCTTAGAGACTCGAATTCTTGCTCCCTTACGTATGCAGAATTCGGGTGATTCCAGGGTAGGCCTCCCGAACGAGAGATTGGCCCTGGGATACCAAATTGGGCCCGACGGCTATCGCCTGGCGGAACCGATCCACAAACCATTCATTGCAGCCGCTTCAATATATGCAACGGTGGACGATCTATTGACCTACATTGAATCAATCGACCATGAGGCATTGACGTCTCGAGTCTTCGAAGGCGCCGTCAATGGGCCATTTGCATACGGTTGGACTGTGAGTGACTACCGGCCGCACGAAACCGCGGATAGCGTGCGCGTGTTGTCGACCAACGGTGAAGTTAACGGCTACAACGCGTTACTTATCCGAACGATCGAATCGCAGCAGACAGTAATCTTGTTAAACAACACCGGCGAGACTGATTTGTTATCGATGGCAGCAAACGTCTTACAGATACTGAACGGAAAATCTGCGCAGCAACCTACGCCGCGAACGCGTGATGGATTTTACGCGGCATTGAAGGAGCAGGGCGTAGACGCGGCGATTCGTTTCTATCGCATGCATCATGACGATGACCCAAGTGACTACATCTATTTTCGCTGGCCGTTGCGAATTCTGGCGACGCAGCTAATCAGTGACGGTCGGAACAAGGACGCTATTAAAATATTGAGGCTAAACCTCGAGACTCATCCCGACGATACGCAAAGCGCACAAATGCTTTCCGCCCAGGCAGGCTGCGACTGAAAATCCTCGTGTCTGCGGCATGATTACTTGGCGTTAATTCTCTCCGCCCAGCCATCAGCGATCGCTTTGGCTGCGTCCCTGCCACCCAGGCCGAACGCGAGTGCAGCTGCTATCGCGACGCTACCGATCGTGAAGCCGAAAGCCATCGTTACGATATTGTCTGCCAGGCCCATCGCCTTCAGGCCCATCGCCAATACCAGGCCGAGTATCGCGATTCTTGCGATGTTGGCAACACCGCTATTTCCATGGCCAGATAACTTGTTGTAAGCAAGGGCGCTTAGGAAGTTACCAATGATTAAAATAACACCGCCGACCAATATTCCACCGCCGAACTCCAGTACTCGGGCAAACACTTCGGAGATGATTTCTATTCCCAGGATGTTCACGGCTGCGGTAGCTGCTGCCACCATCGAAAAGAACATGATCGCAGCACCGATCAGCCGGGTCGGTGTAAACGTTTCGGTGAACATGCCTTGTATGCCCATCTTCTTCGGCAGTGCATTGATGTTCGCTCCCTCGAGCAAGCCGCCCAGGATGAAAACAACGAACTTCGCCGCAAAGTAGACGACCAGCAAGATGATTCCCGCACCAATGATGTTGGGTACTGCATCCATCAGTTTTTGTATCATCGCCGAGGCGGGGTCCGAGATCGCCGGAATGTTGAGAACGCCCAGTGCGGAAACCGCGATCGGCAACAGAATAATGGCAAAGATCAGGGCGCTGCCGAACCTGGAAACGCTGATATCCTTGCTTCCCAAGCGTTCCGCGAGCTGCTCGTCAACCTTGGCGAGCCCGACACCAGCCAGCTGCGAGACAATTTTCGCAATGACCCAGCCAGCGTAGCCGATGACACCGGCGCCAATAATGTTTGGCACCGCTGCTGTAACTTTGTTCACGAGGACCTTTAACGGTTGCAACACTTCAGTCAGTCCGAAATGTTGCAGCACTGCGATGAGCACGAAGATTGTTAGCAGCGCTTTGATTAACGACGCAATCGGCGTTACCAGGTCTGTTACTGAACCGTCGTCGTTCGTGCGATGCAAAATCGAGACTCTTGTCAGCATTCGTTTCAATACGCCAATGACTAACTTGACGACAAAGAGACCGACAACGAGGATCGCGAGACCAATCAATGCGTGTCCAATTGCGCTTGACCCGACGGGTCCCAAGAACTCGGTTATCTTATTCATGATGTCATTCATAATGTGCTCACTTCCGAATAGTTCGTAATGGTCGTGGTGAATACTGAAATCAAGTATTACTCATAATGTGCTGCACATTGAATGGATCAATTGTAAAGAATTGTGTCCTGGAAACGATTTCAGGCTTTCAAGGTTTCTCAGTGATGCGATTTGCCGTTGACGCCTTTTGGCACCAACAACGTTTCGCTGGCACATTTTAATCGTCGAAAAGTTTAAGCTATAGTCTGTTCTGTCGACAAAACTAAAAAGACCGCAGTACCACACAATCGGCCGAAAACGATTCAGGGGTGATTTCATGAAAAATGTACGTCTCTTATGCGTCCTGGTGCCAGCTAGCCTGTTTTTCTCGGCGACCACAATTGCGGCGGAGGTTGAGGTCGCGGTAAGGAACCAACTTGATGGCAACCTGAATGGCTACTGCCTGGACATTAAGGGCGGCGGACCAAACGTAGATCCGTCTCGCGGACTACAGGCCCATACCTGCTACAGCTATCGTGGCGACCTCGGTTCCGACCAGGCCATTGACCCCGAAGGCATCGCTAACGGTGTATTCAAAGTCACTGCGTTCGATGTCTGCGCAACGATGGCAAGCGTGGAAGCCGGTACGGAAGTTTCACTGGCTGCCTGTGACGGCAGCGACGCGCAACAATTCGACTTTGCTGACAGTGGCACGATCAGCCCCAAGACCGCACCGGGCATGTGCTTGACGGCGGGCGAGGAAACAACGATGGGCCGTGGCGGCACGTCACCACATCAGATTAAGACATTGACGTTGCAGAAATGCAGTGATGACCAGGCTGCTGTGCAGGAGTGGTTCACGCGGACGCAGGCCGACTACAACAGTCAGGCTCAACTGGCGTTCGACAAGCCGAACGAATCCGTTTCGGCTGAAGAACTATTCGCCGCTTGCAGTCTCTGTCATGGCGCCGAGGGCCAGGGCAACATCCGGCGCGATGGCCCTGCACTTGCCGGACTGGAAGATTGGTATCTGAAACTGCAGATGAACAATTACAAAGACGGAATTCGCGGCACGGCGCGCGGCGATGTTCCGGGTCATGTCATGTATCTCGCCAGGGGAATGCTCCGGGACGATGCAACCGTCGACAGGCTCGCCGATTACATTTCCAAGTTGGAGCCGGGTATTCCACTGGCGGCCAATGCCGTCGGCGAGAGACCCTATCTCTGGGAATCTCCTTACGCCGGACTCGACGCATCGATCACGCCTGATGCGGCTGCCGGTGAAGAAACTTACGCGACCATTTGCGTCGCGTGCCACGGCACTGACGGCAAAGGCAATGAAGCTTTGGGTGCAGCGAATCTTACTTACTTGCATGAGCCTTACATGATCCGGCAACTCAAGTATTTCCGCGATGATATTCGCGGCGCACATCCCAAAGATATTCGCGGGCAACAGATGGCCGCAATGTCAAAATTTCTCGCCGACGAGCAGGCGATTGCTGATGTCGCTGCTTACGTCGCCGGACTTTAGGAGAACGCATTATGATCACTAAACAACTCAAGCTGTTGGCCTGCGGCGTGCTGGTTCTCGCTACGACTTTTGTAAATGCGGAAACGCCCGCCGAAGTAAAACTGATTGCGGCTTTTGAAGAAGACAGAGGTTGGTGTCTCGACTTACGCGGTGGTCAAAATAATGGCGTACCTATTGGCGGCCTGCATGGACACACCTGTTATACGTATCACGGCAATGGCCCAACGCCTGACCAGGCCTTCATCGCGGAAAACATCCTCGAGAAAAACGAGTTTCGACTGGCGCACTTTGAGGACCTGTGCATGACGTTGTATGAACCGCTTGCAGGTTCGTTCCTCTCGCTCGAGACTTGCGACGGGCGCAAAGCTCAGCAGTTTGTTTTGACTGAGTCGGGACATATAAAGTCAGGGGCAATACCGGAGTATTGTCTGACGATCGGGCGGTCGGTAATACCTGGCGGCGGCGGCAGGCCGTTACATATCATGCGTGACTTAACCTTCGAAGCTTGCGACGGTGCGTACAACGACCGCCAAACCTGGGAACTGCGTTCGGAATGGACCGGCCCTGCCGAGACGACAGCGGAGCGGCCGTACGCTAGCAATCCCAATGCTCCACCTCCGGGTGGGGGTGGCGGCGGGGGCGCGGGCAGGGGCCGCGAACAATAAGTCCCTGCAATTGGAGGACTATGCCGTGAACCGTTTACAGAGGATCTACGAAATGCGTCGTGTATTCCAAGCGTCAGGCGGGTTAGTGGCAGCAACAATGTTCTTCAGTCTCTTCGTGCCGGTCAACGTCGATGCTCATCACGGCGCCAATACGAATCCGGAACTGTATCTTGCAGAAAATCTCGTGGAGCTCGACGGGAAAGTCTCCAGGATTTTGTGGCGAAACCCGCATCCGCGTTTGAAGATGATTGTTGTCGACGAGAATGGCGAGTCAGTGGAGTGGGAACTCGAGTTAGCGGGCAGCCTGCAAAGCTATGCGCGAGACGGTCTTGATCGCGACTACTTCAAAGTTGGTGATCCAATAAAGGCCGCGGGTGTGATTTCGAGACGCAACGCAAAATCCATAGGTGTCGTGCACCTACTCTTACCCAATGGCCAGGAGATGGTTGGTCGTGGCAGTCGCGCTCTGCGCTGGTCAAAAGTTCAATTCGCGGCAAGTACGGCCGGACGTACGCGCGGTGACTCTGTCGACCCTGAAGTTGTGGCGGCCGCCGAAAAATCAGCGAATGGGATTTTCAGAGTCTGGGGTCGGCGAACCGGTCCGCGGCCGCCTGCCGCTCAGTACGCGGATTCATTATCCAAAGCTGGTCGTGAAGCGCTCGCTAACTACTATGCGCCGCGTGACAATCCGGATTACGATTGCCAGACGGGAATGCCGCACAACATGTTTGACCCGCTGCCAATGGAGATCACCGACGGTGGTGATCGGGTGCATGTCGAGACCCTGGAATACAACGTGAAACGCGTCATCTATTTGAGCGACGATCGTCCTGAGCCGACGCCCTCCAATGTTGGATACTCAGTGGGACATTGGAACGGCGACACATTGATCGTCGAGACCGACCACGTGAACTGGAAATTTTTCGACCCATTCGGAACGCCGATATCCGATCAGATCAGCTTTGTCGAGACGTTCCGGGTCGCAGATGACGGTAGTCGACTGGACTACAGCGTGGTGGCAACCGATCCGGTCATGTTCAGTGAACCTATTCGACTCGAACGTGCATGGCTCTGGCAGCCGGGTACGGAAATGTTCGAGTTCGATTGCGTTCCGGAATGGGAGAACGTCGAATGAGTAGTGCTAGTAACATCATCTGACTTTCGGTATTTCTTGCATGAAGTTTCGCGTGTAGGTGTCTCGATACCGCGGCTGGCTCCGTCGTACATTACTTGTCGCCGAAGGTTCAAACAGCATGCTTGTTATCTTGGCAACAACCATCAACGCAACAGATAAACTAGTATGACTCTTATGTCAGTGCCCGACTTTCAAAACGCCTTCGATCCTGCTCACGGACTCGACTTCCACAAGAGCCGCGCCTATTGGCTCGGGCGGTGTTCTGAACTCGTTTACCCGGTGACTGAAGAAGAAAAGGAGGCGGACAGGAAAGCCAGCGAGGCCAAAGCTGCTGAACGAGCACTCAACCCGCCCTGGTGGAAGCCATGGATCAGAAAAGTCAAAACCGCCGACTGTGAGCGTGCGCGGGCAGAAGCGCTTGCTGCGGTAAGTCGGGTCGTGCGAACGGAGGCGCTCAGGGTAGAGGCGGATGTAAGAGCCTGGGGTTTCAACCGGTTTCAATTCCTATCGGGCATGAGTACACAATGTTTTGTGGCCGCCAGTGACAACGTCATCGTAGTTTGCTTCCGCGGTACCGAAGTCAACCGCGTAGGGGATATCTACGACGATCTCATGGCTATCCCGATGCGTCAGGCACAGGTACCGGGCCTGATCCACATCGGATTCTGGAACGCGCTGAAACAGGTATGGCGAGATATCGATACGCCACAGCTGGTCTGGCCGGTTGATCAGGACGCCGAATCGTGCAAGGGATTGACGGATTACTTGCGGGAATTTCGTAACGAGGTGAATCCGCAGCTGGTATGGATCACCGGCCACAGCCTCGGCGGGGCGCTCGCGACGATGGCCGCTGCACGCCTGTTGGGGGAAGAGGTTTTGCGCCCTGACGAGATTGGTGGCGTATACACGTTTGGCCAGCCGCGTGTCGGCGATCAGATGTTTGCCGACGCTTACGAGATCGGCGCCCGGCACTTTCGCGTTGTACATGACAATGATGTCGTAACGCGCGTTCCTCCGGAAAGTCTCAAGCGGGTTTTGTCGGCAGCGAGTATGTTCGTCGACGTGCAGCCGGACCAGCAAGAGAACGCTCAGGGGCTACTTAATCTCCAATACAGTCACGTAGGTCACGTTGCCTTCCTGAGCGGCGCCGCGGGCATCGTCGTGGGCCTTGAAAAGTGGCAGTTGTTACAGCGACGGATTATCGCTCGACTGATGGCAATTATCAGAAAAGGTGCTTTGGTCGAGCGCTTGTTGCCCGGCCTAACCGACCATTCCATGTCGACATACAACAATCTGATCGACGCTGACGTCACTCGCAGTATGTTAAGATCAACGCCAGACGAAAGAACAAGTTCGGCATCGACCTTGGGGAGATCTATGCCTGATCAAAACGATTCGTCATTACATGCGGCACCGCAGAACAATTCAGGAAGCAAGCTGCTTGCAGTGTTTAGCGGTGCGGGCATTGGGCTGCTGGTCGGCCTTTTGATGGGACTTTCTGTCTCTCCCACGGTTGGTTTGGT
>JBPCYB010000022.1:0-56115 GCA_051007995.1 Woeseiaceae bacterium
TTACAGTCGGAAATGTGACGTAATTAGCAGCTTCGACGGCACCGGAACGACATATTATAGCAACGCCAAAAAGCTAAAGGTCTCAACACCTTGTATGGAGTATTGAGGAACATGTCCCTCCGCAAAAAAAGCCTGAAATTTAGTCCCCGGATTTCCTTCGCCGCGCTCGTCGCGACACTGGTACTCGGTTCCCTGAACGCGTTTTCGCAGAGCGACTCTCCGCTTGCTGACGATCATCCGAACGAGTACGTGGTTCAGGTGGGCGACACCCTGTGGGATATCGCTGCAACGTTCCTTAAGGACCCCTGGTATTGGCCCGAAATCTGGTACATCAACCCCGAAATCGAAAACCCGCATCTTATTTATCCGGGTGACGTCCTTGGGCTCGTTTACGTAGAGGGTCGACAAATGATTACGCCGGTGCGCGCATCGTCGTATCGTCTGTCACCTGAAGCGCGGGTTACGCCATTGACCGAAGCGGTCACCAGCGTCTCTTACGACTCCATTGCGGCGTTCCTGTCGACGGGTGTCGTGCTCGACAAGGATCAGGTTGATCAACTTCCTTACTTGCTTGCCACGAAAGGCGATCACTTGGTCGCTGCGGCTGGCAACACAGTTTACGTTCGTCGCAATACAGACGACACGCCCGGACAACGGTTCAACATCGTCAAAATTGGTGATGAGCTGATCGACCCGGACAACAATGACGTCATTGGTTACCAAGGCATCATGGTGGGCTCCGGCACACTACGCCGCGGCGGCGACCCGGCGACCCTGGCGATTACCGAATCGACAATGGAAGCTAAACAAGGCGATGTCCTTATTCCTGTCGAAGGCCATTTGCCACTCAACTTTTTCCCGAAAGCGCCATCCAGCAACATTGACGGTCGCATTATTTCGGTCATCGGCGGCGTTTCACAAATCGGTCAGTACATGGTCGTTGTAATGAACCGCGGCACTGGCGACGGCTTGTCGGTCGGAGATGTATTGACGGTTTATCAGGACGGACCATTGGTAACCGACCATGTTGAGGGCGGCGAGGTTAAGCTCCCTGATGAGGCCGCTGGCACTGTCATGGTCTTCAAGACCTTCGGCGAGATCAGCTTCGGCCTGGTTATGGAAGCAACCACGGCGATTCACAACCTCGATCACGTCCGCAATCCGATCTGATCCGGCTACTTGAAACACCTAAAGAACGGCGCCTTCGGGCGCCGTTTTTGTTTGCCGCGCCGAAATACTCGCCACCGCCCGGCCGCGCCGCGCGGTATGATTTGCCTTTGACCCCCCGCAGGAACACCGATGGGCAGCGCAGACGATGCCAGCTGGAGCCAGGACGGACGACATCACATCATTAAGCACGACAGCGACGAATTTCCGGAGCTGCTGCAGCAGATTTCGAATCCGCCACTCTTATTATATGTAGACGGCAATCCAGATTTGTTGCACCTGCCCGCCCTGGCTATTGTTGGCAGTCGCAATCCGACCAAAGCCGGCGAGCGCAGCGCATTCGAATTCGCTCAGCATCTGGCGAGCATGGGCTTTGCTATCGTCAGCGGGCTCGCGCAGGGCATCGATACGGCAGCCCACCGTGGCGCACTGGCCGCTGGCGGCAGCACGATTGCTTTCCTGGGGCACGGCATCGATCGCATTTATCCGGCTAGCAATCAAAAGCTGGCCGAGGAAGTCGCCGCTACCGGGGCTCTGGTCAGCGAGTTCCCGCTCGGCACACCACCGCGCAAGGAGCTTTTCCCGCAACGCAATCGTTTGATTAGCGGTGTCAGTCTCGGCACGGTTGTCATCGAGGCTGCCCGACGCAGCGGATCCTTGATAACGGCGCGCCTTGCCGCTGAACAGGGCCGAGAGGTTTTTGTGCTGCCAGGTTCTATCCATAATCCGCTGGCTCGTGGCTGCCATCAGCTAATTCGGCAGGGTGCAAAACTTGTGGAGAACGCCGACGACATTCTTTCTGAGCTCGTCCCTCTGGTTAGCCATCTTCTGCAAAACACAATGGAATCAACGAGCAAGGAAATTTCCGCTCCGGAGCTCGACGATGAATATGTTCAACTGCGCAAACACATCGGTCACGACCCAATTAGCGTCGATGAACTGGCTGCGAATTCCGGATTGACGACTGACCAGGTTTCCTCCATGCTTCTTATCCTGGAGCTCCATGGAGAGGTTGAAGCACTGTCCGGCGGACGGTACTCACTGTTGAGTTAGGCACTTCACGGAACCAGAAACTGAAGGAGCAGCTCCAGGCATGAAAGAAAATGTACTCGACGTATTGATGTATTTGTTCGAAACCTACGTCGACACCGAAGAAGAACCCGAAGCCGATCACAATGAACTGCGCGATGAACTCGCGCGAGCAGGTTTTGGCGACCCTGAAATAGACCGGGCGCTGGATTGGCTGGATGGACTTACGGAACACCAGGACAACTTCGCGTATCACGCCCAGACGGCGCACGGCACTCGTATCTACAGCGATTTCGAGCACGAGCGCCTCGACTCAGCGTGCCGCGGATATGTCACGTATCTCGAGCAAATCGCAATCTTGTCGCCGGTACAGCGAGAGATCCTAATTGACCGGCTGCTGGCGCTGGAATCTGCGGATATCGACGTAGAACAGATCAAATGGGTCGTATTGATGGTGCTGTTCAGCCAACCCGGGCAAGAGCATGCCTACGCCAGAATGGAAGACCTTGTGTTCGACGAAAGCACTGGCTCAATTCACTGACGACTTGACACGCTGCTGTGAAGCAAGTAATTAAACCGCGGCATCGTCCGCGGTTTTGCATTTTTGAGTACTGCACCTTATGTCGAAAAATCTGGTTATCGTCGAATCGCCTGCCAAAGCGAAGACTATTGAGAAGTATCTGGGCAAAGACTTCGAAGTCTTAGCGTCCTACGGGCACGTGCGCGATCTCATACCGAAAGAGGGTGCCGTCGATACCGAAAACGGTTTCGGCATGAAGTATCAGATGATCGAGCGCAACGAGAAGCATGTGAAAGCAATCATGCGGTCGCTCAAGAAAGCCGATGCTCTGTATCTCGCAACTGACCCGGATCGCGAAGGCGAAGCCATTTCCTGGCATCTCATTGAGTTGCTTAAAGAGAAAAAAGCGCTGGAAAGTAAGGACGTGCATCGCGTCGTCTTTCACGAGATCACCAAGGCTGCTGTCAACGATGCGGTAGCCAATCCGCGCAGCATCTCCTCCGACCTGGTTGGTGCGCAACAGGCCCGTCGTGCACTCGACTATCTGGTCGGCTTCAATCTCTCGCCGCTGTTGTGGAAGAAAGTACAACGCGGTCTCTCCGCCGGACGTGTGCAAAGCCCTGCGCTGCGCATGATCGTCGAGCGCGAGCTGGAAATCGAAGCATTCAAGCCGCGCGAATACTGGTCGATCGAAGCGGACGTCAGCAAACAGGAACAACCGTTCTTGTCACGACTCGTGTCCTACAAGAATGAGAAAGTCGAGCAATTCAGTTTCGAGAATGAAACGGTAGCTCGCGAGGTCGAGAAAACGGTTCTGGATGCAGCGGATGGCAAGCTCACCGCGGTTAGTATTAGCAAGAAACAACGCCGTCGAAACCCGACTGCACCATTTACGACATCGACCTTGCAACAGGAGTCGTCTCGCAAACTCGGCTTTAACACGCAGTGGACAATGCGTGTCGCACAGAAACTGTACGAGGGCATTGAAATACCGGGCGAAGGCCAGGTTGGACTGATCACGTACATGCGTACGGACTCAGTGACACTCGCAGATGTAGCTCTCGCCGAGATACGCGAATTGATTGCAGAACGTTACGGCAAGGATAACGTTCCCGAAGAACCGCGCACATTCAAGACTAAAGCAAAGAACGCGCAGGAAGCGCACGAAGCGATTCGCCCGACTTCCGTGCGACTGACGCCCGAGTCGATCAAAGACTCGCTTGACGAGGATCAATTTCGCCTCTATTCATTAATCTGGAAGCGCACGATGGCTTGCCAGATGGTGCCCGCCGTATTTGACACGGTCGCAATCGAACTGGCTGCCGGCGATCCGGACGCCGGACATCGCTTTCGCGCCAACGGCTCGGTCCTGGTTGAGCCGGGATTCATGGCTGTCTACAAGGAAGGCCAGGACGACGCGGCCAAGGACGATGACGGCGACCGCTTGTTACCCGAAGTTCTCGAAGGCGATGTGATCACCCTCGACGAATTGCGCACGGATCAGCACTTCACTGACCCGCCACCACGATTTACTGAAGCCAGCCTCGTCAAGACGCTCGAAGAATATGGCATTGGCCGGCCGTCAACCTACGCAAGCATCATCGCGACGCTGAAGAATCGTGAGTATGTTGAGATCGAGAGCAAACGCTTTTATCCGACAGACATTGCACGCATCGTTATCGGCTTTTTGACCGAGCACTTCTTGCAGTATGTCGATTACGATTTCACGGCAAACCTCGAAGACGAACTGGATGCTGTGTCACTCGGCGAGAAAGACTGGGTGCCGGTGCTGGATAATTTCTGGGGACCGTTCAAGGAGCTTTGCGTCGACAAGGAAGAATCCGTCAGTCGCGAACAGGTCGCACAGGCACGCGAGCTCGGTGTACACCCTAAGAGCGGCAAACCGATGACCGTGCGCATGGGTCGCTATGGCCCGTTTGTACAGATTGGCACCAAAGACGACGAAGAAAAACCCAAATTTGCCGGTTTGCGCCCGGGCCAGAAGATGAACGACATCACGATGGAAGATGCGCTTGAGCTCTTCAAGTTGCCGCGCAAACTTGGCGAAACAGCCGACGGACTACCTGTATCAGCAAGTATTGGCCGCTTCGGGCCGTACGTGCGCTACGGCGACAAGTACGTGTCCATGAAAGAAGATGATCCGTACACCGTTGAACTGCCACGCGCACTTGAGCTGATTGAAGCGAAGAAAATCGAAGATGCGAATCGCATTATTCTGGATTTCGAAGAACAGGGCATCCAGGTACTGAATGGCCGCTATGGCCCATACATAACGAATAAAGAGAAAAATGCTCGCGTGCCCAAAGATCGTGAGCCAAAGTCGCTGACGCTCGAAGAGTGCATAGAATTGCTCGCGGCTGCACCGGTGCGCGGCAAGCGTGGTAAGAAAAAGGCCAAGAAGAAAACTGAAAAGAAGACGGCGAAGAAAGCCGCTAAGAAAAAGGCCAAGAAGAAAGCTAAGAAGAAAGCGAAAAAAAAGGCTAGGAAGAAGGCCAAGAAGAAAGCACCGAAGAAAGCGTCCGAGTAAGTTGTCGCCATGAGACTGTTTATCTCCCGAGCTGCGGACATCTTGCTCGGAGGCGGTGTTGTCACCTGCCCAACCGATGGCGTCTTCGGCCTAAGTTGTATGCCTGACGATGCCGATGCCATCGCTCGACTGCTAACAATCAAACAACGTGATCCCGGCAAAGGGCTGATCCTGATCGCAGCCTCCAAAGAGGCTTTACGCGACTGGATCGCGATACCACCAGAATCCATACCCGACCCGGTCCCCGAACGGCCCGTTAGCTGGATTGTTGCTGCCGCCGCCGGCGTATCGGCGCTTGTGCGTGGTGATCACGATGGCATCGCAGTGCGCATCACGAGCAATCCGATTGCACGCGCTCTTTGTGAAGCAGTCGACTCGCCATTAATCTCAACCAGTGCCAACACCGCCGGGGCACCTGTTATTGAGAAACCGAACGTACTTCGCCGCAAGTTCGGTGGAAGTGTAGACTACATCGTGCCTGGCGAGTGCGGGCCAGCAACCGGGCCATCGGAAATTCGCGTCCTGGCAAGCGGCAAACAACTACGATAAAGAGATGAACGAACTAATACAGGTAAAGGACTATCTACAGTCGCTGCAGAGCCGAATTGTCGCGGAGCTGGAGCAGCTCGATGGCAAACAGACATTTCGCCGTGACTCCTGGGAGCGACCGGGCGGTGGCGGCGGGCTCAGCTGCGTGCTTAGCGACGGCGAAGTATTCGAACAGGCGGGCGTCGGCTTTTCACACGTATTTGGCGATCAGTTACCACCCTCGGCAACCAAGTCTCGCCCCGAACTGACCGGGCAAAGTTTTCAGGCCGTCGGCGTGTCGCTTGTCATTCATCCAAAAAATCCGTACGTACCGACCACGCATGCAAATTTTCGTTATTTTTCTGCGGGTGACCCTGATGCCGGACCTTCTGCGTGGTGGTTTGGCGGCGGCTTCGATCTCACACCGTATTACGCCTTCCCCGAAGATGTCGTGCACTGGCACGAAGTTGCAAAGAACGCCTGCGATCCGTTTGGCGACGATGTCTACTCACGTTATAAGAAGTGGTGCGACGAGTATTTCTACTTGAAGCATCGCAACGAGACGCGTGGTGTCGGCGGACTGTTCTTCGACGATGTATTCGATGGCGGATTCGACAAGAGTTTTGAATTCTTACAATCGGTAGGTGACAGCTTCCTGCCCGCGTACCGACCAATCGTTAAGAAGCGCAACAGTCATCGCTTCGGTGAGCGACAGCGCGAGTTTCAATTGTATCGACGTGGTCGATACGTCGAATTCAACCTGATATACGATCGCGGTACGATTTTTGGCCTGCAGTCTGGAGGTCGGACCGAATCGATACTGATGTCCTTGCCACCACGCGTCCGCTGGGAATATGACTGGCAACCTGAGTCTGGATCGGCGGAAGAAAAACTGTACTCGGACTACTTGCGTCCAAGGGATTGGTTGTCAGGCAACACTCCGTGAGAATTGGCGTTCTCTTTTAGCGGCTTGAATGGTAACGTCAAAAACGGCAGAAATGCTGTGGCGGGTAGCTATGTCCTGGATAGATGAAATTGAAATAAGCGAGGCTGAAGGCAGACTGGCGGAAATATATGCCGACCTGATCGCCAAGCGCGGCAAGATCTCCAACATCCTCAAAGTTCAAAGCCTGAACCCGGAGGCGATGAGCGATCATCTTGAGCTGTACATGACCCTCATGTTCGGCAAATCTGGACTAAGCCGAGCGGAACGAGAGGCGATCGCCGTGGTCGTATCAGCCAATAATGAATGTCCTTACTGCATCAACCACCACGCCGAAGCGCTACGTCGTTACATCAAAGACGAGGAAGTCGTGACCATGCTGATGGAGGCAGATGGACTGGAAACTCTCGAGCCAAGGCTCAGCAATATTGTCCGGCATGCCGAGAAACTGACGTCCGCGCCCGGCGCGATGACCGAAAGCGACCTTGGGGAGCTGCGTGCTGTCGGGCTCGCCGAGAAAGACATCCTCGACTTGACGCAGATCGTCGCGTATTTCAATTTTGTTAACCGCATGGCGCTCGGCCTTGGTGTCGCCTTCAACGCCGAAGAACTGAGCGGCTATAAAGACGACGGATGAACACGCTACGCTTTTGTTCTTTGTTACTGCTACTGCTTGCTGCCGCGGCGCCTGCTGAGTACGAATCGAAATTGCGCGATGCGGGAAGCCTCGGTGGCATTCGACTTGCGGAAAGCGAAGACCCATCGGTACGCAAAGTGTACATCGTGCAGCTCAAAGCGCCGTCTGCTGCAGAATTTGATGCAAAGCGACGTCCATTCGCAAACAAGACCGGTATCTCGCGCGAGTCATTCGATAAGACCAGCCCGGCCATTCAGGAATACACGGCACAGCTCGCAGCGCGGCAGGATGAAACACTGGCGCGCGCTGGTGCTGGTACTGAACTCATTTACCGATATCAATATAGCCTGAACGGTTTTGCTGCAGTCATGCATCCATCACAGGCGCACAAGCTTGAGAGCCTGCCCGAAGTACTGCGCGTCTGGGAGGATGAGGTTCGCCCTCTGACGACGGATCACAGCCTGAAGTTTCTTGGCCTGTTCGACAAGGAGAATGGTCTGCGCGGAAGTGCCGGTCTCGATGGTGAAGGCATCGTTATCGGCGTCATTGACAGCGGCATTGCGCCGAACCATCCGGCTCTTCAAGACACGCGCGAAGCCGATCGACCGAGCATGTGTGTCGGCGATTGGGCAGAGAATACTTTTTTGGGACAGTGGTTGTGTCACCGCTATGAGAAGCGCGAAGACGTTTTGATTTTCGACGAACCCGAGAACTGGAATGGCGAGTGTCAGGTTGGCGAGGACTTCACAGTTGACGATTGCAATAACAAGCTTATCGGTGCGCGCTATTTCGCGGCCGGCGCCGAGGCAACGGGTCCGATCGATGCGGGCGAAATCTCGTCGGCACGAGATGTTGACGGCCACGGTACGCACACGGCAACCACTGCAGCGGGCAATCGGGTTACTGCATCGATTTTTGATTCTATTATCGGCCGCATTCAAGGCGTTGCGCCGGGTGCCCGAATCGCGGTTTACAAAGCCTGCTGGCTACGTCCTGGCGATGCACGGGCAAGCTGCAACTCGTCGGATCTTGCCAATGCGATTGACGCGGCGGTTGCAGACGGCGTCGATATCATCAATTACTCCGTGGGCAGTTCGCTAAAACGCATAATTGCACCTGATGATATTGCGTTGATGGCCGCAACCAAGGCTGGCGTGCTAACCGTTGTTTCCGCAGGCAATGACGGTCCGATGAACGGCACCATCGGTTCGCCTGCCGGCGGACCATGGATCATAACCGCAGCGGCCTCAACCCGTGACGGTGAAAGCACAAGTGCGGCAATGGAGATCAAGGCGCCCGCTAGCATCGCTGGCCTGTACATGGCACCCGAAGCCAACTTTACGCCTGCACTCACCGATGTCGGACCGATCGACGGTAGTCTGGTGTTGGTCGACGACGAAACTGACACAGGCTCGGATGCCTGCGAGTCTATCGTCAACGCTGACGATGTCTCCGGAAAAATCGCGTTTATTCAACGTGGCAATTGCACATTTGAGATCAAGCTTGCGAATGCCGAGGACGCCGGCGCGGTTGCCATGGTTGTTTATAACCTTGCCGGCGACCCGATCGTTATGAACGGCACCGCCGGCGCTGGCAACATACCGGCAGTCATGATTGGTCAGGCGGTTGGCAACCTGATTCTTGCAGAAATCGACGCAGCACTTGATGTAACAGTGCTGCTCGACAAGGACCTCTTTCTGACCGAGAGTGACAGTGGCAATGCGATGGCGTCATTTTCGTCGCGCGGACAAGGGCCCGTTCTCGATATTCTGAAACCCGATGTAACAGCCCCGGGCGTGAACATTCTTGCCGGCTTCACACCTGATGCCGTCAACGCGACCCAGGGTGAGGATTTTGCCTATTTATCCGGTACGTCGATGTCCGCACCGCACGTTGCCGGCGTCGCTGCATTGTTGTTGCAAGCTAATCCGACCTGGAGTCCATCGGCGATCAAGTCGGCGCTCATGACCACTGCACGACAGAACATCACGCTAGCTGACGGTGAAACGGATGCGATACCGTTCGACTTCGGTGCGGGCCACATTGTTCCAAATGACGCGATCGACCCCGGCCTCGTCTACGACGTCGATGACGACGAATTTGACGCATTTGCCTGTGGCATCGCATCACCGGCTGTATCCGAACAACGCTGCGACGAACTCAATCTCGCGGGTTTTTCGTTTGCCGGTGAAGACCTCAACCAACCGTCTATCGCTGTTGCCAGCCTTGCCAGTCAGCAGACGATCACCCGGCGCGTTACAAACGTCAGTGATGAATCGGCAACCTACACGGCCGAGATCGTGCCGCCTTCCGGTATTTCCGTCAGCGTTTTGCCAACGAGCATTACTCTGGCGCCCGGAGCCTCGGCAACGTTTGATGTCACGCTTCTGTATACATCGGGTCCATTGGATCTGTGGCGCTTTGGGTCGCTAACCTGGAGTAATAACGATCACTCCGTGTTCAGCGTGCTTGCTGTACGCCCAACATCGGTCACAGCCCCCGGTGAAGTTACCGTTATCGATGCGGGAAGCGACGGCAATGTATCGTTCTCGGTCGAATTCGGCTACACAGGCGCCTATTCGCCAGGCGTGCATGGGCTTAGTTTGCCGTTGATCATCGATGGCTTTGTCGACAACGACCCTAGCAAGACATTCTCCTTCCGTCCCGACAACGGCGTAACGGCGCATCTGATCGACGTGCCCGCACAACAAGCATTCCTGCGCTTTTCGTTATTTGACGCATTGACTGACGGCGACGACGATCTCGACCTGTATGTTTATTTCTGCGAGAACAACATTGATTGCGTCAAGATTGGCGAAAGCGGCGAACCGACCTCACAAGAAGAATTCAATTTGTTCTATCCAGACGCCGGTCGTTATGCCGTGCTTGTGCACGGCTTTGAAACCGATCAGGTTGCCGGTGGCGCTGGTTCTAACTATCAGTTACTCGGCTGGTCATTCGGACTCGTCGATGATCGCGGCAACATGACGGCAAGCGGCCCGGCATTCGTCAACGCGGGAACGACCGACACCATCACTGTAGATTGGAACGGCTTGCTATCGAATACGATTTATCTCGGCGGCATTTCTCACAACACACCGCAAGGCATTGGTGGCTTCACAATCCTGGTGCTCGGTAACTAGTTAAGCCAGCCCCGTGCTTTCGTTGCGCGCGAGTACATGAGCAGCGCAACGCCAATGACAAATACCATCGTTGGAATGATGATGCCGTTGATGCCGACAATGCTGAAAGCATTTCGCATGACGAATGCATCGATATCCTGAACGATGATCGCGAGCAACGACAGTATGAACATCGGCACCGCCCAGGATTTTCGCAACAGCAGAAACAAACTGCCCAATGCGCCAGCATTGACAGCAATCGCGAATGCGGCGTTTGCCCATTTCGGCGTTGCAATAAAGAAGTCCTGTTGCGCCTCGGTCATCGTGGCGAGCGCTTCGGGCGTTATCGTTACCTGGCCGACATAGAAGATTATGCCGATCAGATTCCAGACCAGCGCTGCACCACCAATAATCCAGAAATTGGTTGTCGGTTTGCCGTTCAACTCATCCGTCATAGCGATTCCCTCTTTGGCTTAGCTTGTTTACAGGGTTGCTGGATGATCCACCGCAGAACCCGCAAATGCAAGACTCTCAAGATTCAAAGGGCCGCGCAGGGTTTGTGTCGAAAACAACCGGTTACGTGGTCATTGACCAGACCTGTGGCCTGCATATGCGCATAGATTATGGTGCTGCCGACGAAGCGGAAACCGCGTTTCTTGAGGTCCTTGCTCAATGCGTCAGATATTTCGGATGTCGCTGGAATCTGATTGTCTTTCTTGAATCGATTCTGCACGGGCTTGCCGTCCACAAACCCCCAGATATAGTCCGAGAAGCTGCCGAACTCATCCTGCACGGCTATGAACGCTTTGGCATTGCTCACGGCGGACTCTACTTTGAGCCGATTACGCACGATTGCAGGGTCGAGCAAGATTTTCTCGACGCGTTTTTTCGTGAATCGAGCAACCTTCTCGACGTCGAAGTCCGCGAAATTTTTTCGATAGCCATCTCGCTTATTCAGAATAGTCGACCAGCTCAAGCCCGCCTGAGCGCCTTCGAGAATTAAGAACTCGAATTGCACTCGATCGTCACGGGCCGGCACGCCCCATTCAGTATCGTGATATTCAATGTAATTCAGGGCGGTGTCACCAGCCCATTTACAGCGTGAAATTTTCTTATTCATGCCGATAATCTAACAGCGAATGACGCTCACGGCACGCCGCAAATTTGCAGAAAGGGGACAGTTACCGATCTTCGGTAACTGTCCCCCAAACGAAAAAGCCCGCGCAATGCGCGGGCTCTGTCGTACTGCTTGCTGTTACGAGATTCTTATACAGAACCGCCGCAAGAGCCTTCGCCGCAAGAACCTTCGGCATCTTTCTCTTCGCCACAAGATCCTTCGCCTTCCTTCTCTTCAGCGTCGCCGCCGCAGCTACCTTCACCACAAGAACCTTCACCGTCCTTGTCTTCAGCTTCGCCTTCCTTATCGCCACCGCAACTACCTTCGCCGCAAGAGCCTTCAGCTTCTTCTTTACCTTCCTTGTCGCCGCCACAAGATCCTTCCTCGCCCAGCAGGTAGCCAGAGCTCAGGTTGGAGATTGCGAACGGGCTTTCAACCGTTTCAGCGTTAGCAATGCTGGTGCCCAATGCAAATGAACCGGCAAGGGCTGCGCCAACAGCGAGCGCAATAGGTTTAATCACTTTCTTGTCTGACATCTTCTTTCTCCTACAGGGGTTGTTTGGTGACGATTTATGTCGTCCACGCCACCGATTGCAAAACTTGCTTACTGACTTCGTCTAACTCTTCATCCCGCGCGCCGATGATTGCAATGCTTCCGTCACCGACAGGCAATATGACTCCATGGGATTCGCTATCGTTCAATGATATGGCCTCGCCAATATTCTCATCTGGCATAAGCAGAATGGTGATCGGCCCTTGTTCGCCCTGAATCACCAGATGCGGGACGTCATGACCGTTAATCGGACAGGTGTTGGCGAATGTAATCAGACCAGCACTACGATCCATCTCTGCGATATTTGCCGGCACAACTTTGTACAGTCGCTTATCCGATATGGCCTTATCGGTGACCCGCAGTGCCCGCGGTTCATGCGTAACATGCGCGAGTACTTCGTCGGCAAGTGAATCATGTACGACACCGCTGTTGTTCGCGAAACGCACACCGATGAATGCTGCAAGCATCACCGTTGCCGCAATCGCGAACCAGGTCGGCGTTGCGACACGACGTCGGTCCGCCAGGGAAACGACCTTGTCTGTTTCTATGGCGGGCAACTCAGGCATCACGAGCTCAGGCACGTCGATTTCAAGTGCTCGACGTAACTTCTGTTCAAATGCCTTGTTGGTCTCTTCGCTATTCATGTCCGTGTTGTCGGCACTCATTCTGCCGTTCCTTCTTGCATCGTTTCCCGTAACTTTGCACGGGCCCGGTGTAGTCGCGTTAGCACTGCACCTTGTTTCAATTCCATCGTCTCTGCGATCTCGTTCGTGCTGTAGCCCATCAGGACTTGCAACACCAACGGCTCGCGATAATCATCGTCCAGCGCATAAATCGCTTCGCGCATGTCGCTAAGATCGTCGTTCGGCTGTTCGGCCAACAGAGCTGACTGCGAGGGAGTCAGATTGTCGATGTCGACAGTTTCAAGACGCTTGCGCTCGAAATACCGCGCATTTTCCCGTCTTACGATCGTTAACAACCAGGGCTTGGCCGCCGCATCATCGCGAAGTGCTTCGAGTGACTTCCACGCCCTCAGCATCGCCTCTTGCACCACGTCTTCGGCTATCGCCTTGTCCCGGCTTAGCCAGGCGGCGTAGCGGTACATATCCTGGTGGAATACCCCCACTATCTGATCAAACCTCTGACGCCGAACAAGGTCGGCTTTGCTGCTTTTCATACGAGATGACCCGCTTGTAATTCGATTTATTACGGAAGCCGTTGAAAACTGTGATTCAGACGTGGAAACCCACCCTAAATACAGGGAAAATCAGAACTTATTCGATAATTCTGCCTAGATATGAGCGCCAATAACACTACCGGCTTTCCCAGTATTCGACTCCGTCGCAGTCGCCGCACCGCGAACCTGCGCCGTTTGGTAGCGGAATCGGCGCTCGGGCCCGCAGATCTGATCTACCCGGTGTTCCTGCTGGACGGAAAAAACCGAACAGAATCAGTGGTTTCCATGCCCGGTGTCGCGAGAAAGAGCGTCGATGTCCTGCTCAGCGAACTCGCCGAAGTCGTGGCCCTCGAAATTCCTGCAGTCGCTCTATTTCCTGTGATCGATGAGAATCTGAAGTCCCTCGACGGAGCCGAGTGCGCCAACCCGGACGGCCTCGCTCAGCGCGCGGTGCGCGAAATCAAGTCTGCCCATCCCGATCTTGCCGTTATTACGGATGTAGCGCTCGATCCGTTCACGACCCACGGCCAGGACGGCATTATCGATGACGCTGGCTATGTTCTTAACGATGAAACCGTCGCCATGCTGGTACGCCAAGCCGTGTCGCATGCCGAGGCTGGCGCAGACATTGTTGCACCATCGGACATGATGGATGGACGAATTGCTGCGATTCGTAACGCACTCGAAGCACAGGATCACACGAATACACTGATACTCGCCTACGCCGCCAAGTATGCGTCCAGTTTTTATGGACCGTTTCGCGATGCCGTCGGCTCAGCAAAAAATCTGGCGGGTGGTGATAAATCGACCTACCAGATTGCACCCGCGAACAGCGACGAGGCTGTTCGTGAAGTCGGACTCGATATTGCCGAAGGCGCCGACATCGTAATGGTCAAACCGGGTATGCCGTATCTGGATATCGTCCGGCGAGTGTCGGACGCCTATGACGTACCAACCTTTGTTTATCAGGTAAGCGGTGAATACGCGATGCTCAAGGCGGCAGCCGAAAACGGCTGGCTCGATGAGCGCAGCACGGTACTTGAATCGCTGTTGTGCATGAAACGTGCAGGCGCCAGAGCGATACTTTCGTATTATGCTGTCGATGCAGCGCGCTGGCTTTCCGAGTAGGTATACTGAGGCCTTGAACGAAGAAACAGTCACGATAGATCGCTACGGTGTCATGGGATATCCCGTGTCGCATAGTCGTTCACCGGTTATCCACCGGCTGTTTGCCCTGCAGACCGGCCAAGATATGCAATATGAATTGCTGCAGGTTGCTCCCGATAAGCTCGAAACCGCAGTGCGCCAGTTTCAGCGTACCGGCGGCAAAGGCCTGAATATCACCGTGCCGCACAAAACTGCGGTCGCCAAACTCGCTGACCATGTATCCGAACGCGCTCGCACGGCGGGCGCTGTAAATACGCTGTCGTTTGTTAGCGGTGAAATTCATGGTGACAATACTGACGGCATCGGACTGCTGCGCGACCTGGTCGTGAATCTGGGCGTTAATCTCGAAGGCGCGAACATCTTGATTCTCGGCGCTGGCGGCGCCACTCGCGGCATTGTTGGTCCGCTTCTCGAAATGGAGCCGTCTGCGCTGCGTATCGCTAATCGAACGCTCGGCAAGGCGCAGGAAATTTGTGACAAATTCAAGAGTTCGGGGCCAGTGTCTGCGTGTCGCTTTAACGCTGTTCCGGTCACCGAACCGTATGACCTGATCATCAATGCGACGTCGGCCGGTGTCACTGGCGATGCGCCGCCGTACCCCGCTGCCGCCGTTAGCGGCGGCACCTATTGTTATGATCTTTCCTATGGCTTGAGTGCGACGCCGTTCAGTTTGTGGGCGCGCGAGCACAATGCACTACAGTCCGTCATGGGCTGGGGAATGCTGGTCGAACAAGCGGCCGAGTCATTCAACATCTGGCGTGACGTTATGCCGGATACGGCACCCGTCCTTAAACAGATGACAATTAACGCATAGTTACCAGTTCTTCTGAGCTCGTCGGGTGAATCGCGACGGTGTCATCGAAATCTGCTTTGGTCGCCCCCATACGAATGGCAACTGCGAAGCCCTGCATCATTTCATCCGCTCCTTCGCCGATGACGTGACAACCGACAACGCGCTCCTCATCGCCAACGGTAACCAGCTTCATCGCTGAGCGCGATTTTTTATCGCCCAGCGCGTAATACATGTTGGTAAAGCCCGTTTCGTAAATTTTGACTGCGTCGCCGTACTCGGCACTAGCTTCGGCTTCGGTCAGGCCGACCGTGCCCATCGGCGGATGGCTGAAGACAACCGTCGGTATGACCTTGTAGTCGAGATGACGCCCCTCCATGCCACCGTACAACCTGTCTGCAAGGCGGCGGCCCGCTGCGATGGCGACTGGTGTTAGTGCGGGCCTGCCGGTGACATCGCCCAAAGCAAAAATGTGTTCGACATTGGTTTGCTGAAAGTCATCAACCGGAATCGTGTCCCATTTACCTGTTTCAACGCCGGCGTTGGCAACATCCAGTCCCTCTGTATTCGGTTCGCGCCCGATGGCCCAAAGTACACAGTCAACCGGACCAAAACTACGCCCATCTTCGGCGTGCAATACGACACCATCATCGGTAGCTTGCAGGGATTTTGGTATGACCCGCGTTTCAACCTTGATGCCGTCGTTGCGCATCGCCGCAATCAATTCGCTGCCGAGCATCGCATCAAAACTGCGCACTATGCCGTCTTTACGTACCAGTACCTGCGTCTCGCTGCCCAGGCCATTGAAGACACCAGCAAGTTCGACCGAAATATAGCCACTTCCGGCCACAAGAACCCGTTGCGGTCGTTCTTCGAGCGCAAAGAAATCATCCGACGTTATGCCAAGCTCGGCGCCCGGAATATCGGGTACGCTGGGTCGGCCGCCGGTTGCGATAACAATCCGGTCTGCTGTGTATTCTTTGTCACCGATAGCGACCGTATGAGCATCAATGAAACGAGCGCTGCCGGCCAGATAGTCGACGCCACTGCCATCGAGAAGCTTTTCGTAGATACCGTTGAGTCGGCTTACGTAAGCATCGCGTCTCGACTTCACTGCATTCCAGTCATGGCCATTCACGGCGACGTCAAAACCATAATCTGCGGCGTGCGCGAATTGATGCGCGCGATTCGCCGTGTACCACATCACTTTCTTCGGTACGCATCCGACATTAACGCAAGTACCGCCTAACGGACCGTACTCAGCCACCGCGACCTTGGCACCGTATTCGGCGGCTCGGCGAGCATGTGCGACACCGCCACTGCCTCCGCCGATGACAAAAACATCGTATTGATTGCTCAAAATTTACTCCAAAGTTTATTGGTGTCAGAGGCCATTTTTTCAAAAGGGCTCTGACCCACGTTGTGCTAATATTCTGCGCGATGATCAATCCTCTTCTGGACACCACCTCGCTACCGCGATTCACCGAGATATCTCCCGAGCATGTCATGCCTGCGCTCAGCGAGCTTATCGCAGCGCATCGCCAAAAGCTCGACGAGCTCCTGGCAAATACGCCACAGCCTGATTTCGATTCTTTGGTCGCGCCGCTTGAGGAAATGGACCACGAACTGTCACGTGTCTGGTCCCCGGTGAGTCACCTGCAAGGTGTACTCGGTTCCCGCGAATGGCGCGATGCTTATAACAATGCTCTGCCCCTATTGACCGAGTACGGCACCGAATTATCACAGAACACCCAACTCCAGCAGGCCTATGCCGCCGTCGGTCAGGATCTGACCGCAGCCTCCGGCACGGCGCAAAAGAGTGTTGTTGAACACGCGCTGCGAGATTTTCGCCTTGCCGGTGTGGACCTGCCGGAAAGCGAGAAGGGTCGATTCAAGGAGATCATGCAGGGCCTTGCTGCCACGCAAGCGGCCTTTGAGCATAATATTCAGGACGCGTCGGACGCGTGGAGTCTGCACATCGAGGATGAAGGCGAGCTCGCCGGCCTGCCACCGCAATTTATAGAACGGGCGACCGCAGAAGCACGCAAGCGTGACCGACAGGGCATGTTGCTGACCCTCGACTATCCGACCTACGACGCTGTCATGCGGCATGCCGACAATCGCAAACTGCGCGAGACTCTATATCGCGCCTGGGTCACCCGGGGTTCTGGCGAAGGCGAAAAACCAGAATGGGACAACAGCGCGAACATCGAATCGATCATGGCACTGCGGCACGAGGCCGCTCAGCTGGTCGGCTTCGACAGTTATGCCGACTATTCGCTCGCGACCAAAATGGCCTCCTCAAGTAAGGAAGTAATCGACTTTCTTCGCGAGCTCGCGACCCGAACGCGCGCCGCTGCCGAAAAGGAAATGTCGCAACTCAGCGAGTTTGCGCAACGCACGCTGGCGCCATGGGACACAAACTACTGGCTCGAAAAATACAAACAGAAGAAACACTCGATTTCGAATGAAGAGCTGCGGCGCTACTTTCCTGCACAGACAGCCATCAACGGCCTGTTCAAACTGGCAGAGCGGCTGTACGGCATTCAACTCAAATCGCGGGAAGACGTATCGTCCTGGCACGACGATGTGCGGTATTACAGCGTGCATGACGCTGATGGCGCATTGATCGGCGGTTTTTACACTGATCTACATGCGCGCAGTGGTAAACGAACAGGTGCCTGGGTTGACGAGTGCGTCAGCCGCAAAAGCTTTGGCGGTCAAGCGACGCTGCCGGTTGGTTATCTCGTGTGCAATTTTCCACCTAACGATGAACTCGGGCAATCGCTGATTACACACGAAGATGTGGTGACCCTGTTTCATGAATTTGGGCACATGCTGCACCATTTGCTGACCCGGATAGACTATCCAAGCATTTCCGGAATTAATGGCGTCGCCTGGGATGCGGTCGAATTGCCGAGTCAGTTCATGGAGAACTTCGCCTGGAATTTTGAGGTTCTTGAAAAGTGTTCGGGCCACGTCGACACAGGCAAGCCCATCGCACGATCACTGTTCGACAAACTTGAACGTAGCCGCAACGTCGGCGCCGCACTCGCGATGATGCGGCAACTTGAATTTGCACTGTTCGATTTCCGGCTACACACCGAATATGACCCAACCCAGGGATCTCGAGTCCTCGAAATTATGGATGAGGTTCGCAGCGAGGTTTCTTTACTGGAACATCCGGATTACAACCGCATGTCGCACAGCTTTTCGCATATTTTTGCGGGCGGCTACGCCGCAGGCTATTACAGCTATAAGTGGGCCGAAGTACTTGCCGCAGACGCATTTGCAGCATTCGAAGAAGCCGGTGTGTTCGATCCAGATACAGCGCATCGTTTCCGCAGCGAAATTCTCGAAGTCGGCGGCAGTCGCGACATCATGCAGGCCTACATCGCTTTTCGCGGTCGCAAACCCGAAATCGACGCTTTGCTCGCGCAAAGCGGCATCGAAGCTAAGTGAAAATAGCCACCTGGAACGTCAATTCACTCAAGGTGCGCTTGCCGCATGTGCTGGAATGGCTGGCCGCTAATGAACCCGATGTCCTGGTGCTGCAGGAAATCAAGCAAGTCACTGAAGCGTTTCCGACCGAAGAGCTCGCTGCTGCCGGCTACCAGTCGATCGCCAGTGGCCAGAAGACCTATAACGGCGTCGCTGTGATCAGTCGTGAAGCGGCGCTCGACCCGGTGTTCGAGTTTCCGGACTTCGACGATCCGCAACGCCGTGTGCTGGCAACGACTGTAGACGGCGTTCGCGTGGTTGATTTGTACATTCCGAATGGCTCGGAGGTGGGCTCGGAAAAGTACGCCTACAAACTGAACTGGCTAAGCACACTGCGCGACTTCATAGCTGAAGAGTTAACTCAACATGAGAAACTGGTCGTGCTTGGCGACTTCAATATCGCTCCTGCCGATGAGGATGTGCATGATCCCGTGAAATGGGGTGAGGCGATACTGTGCAGCCCGGCGGAGCGACAGGCTCTGAAGGACTTGCTGGACCTTGGACTGACTGACGTTTTTCGCAACTTTGAACAGCCTGAAAAGACCTTCAGCTGGTGGGATTACCGTGCGGCTGGTTTTCGCCGCAATATCGGTTTGCGAATTGACTTAATACTGACAACAGACGCCATGACGGGCGCGTGCACCGCGAGCTATGTGGACAAGGAACCGCGTGCCTGGGAGCGACCGTCAGACCACGCGCCGGTTGTCGCCGAGTTCAAGTTCTAGGTTTTGGCGATATGACATATTGTAGGATTTCGTGGCGTGGCAGTATTTGCGGCCCTGTATCATTGGGGCACATGGGTTCGTGACGGAAAAGAAAAGAATAATGTCACCCGATCGCCGTAACGATTACGACGTTACAAATACTGTACAAGTAAGCAATCCCAGCGACGTACGCAACGCCGTACATGCGCTGTTTAGCCAGGCATTTCCGGGTGCCTCGTTCGATAAACTGTGGCTCGCTTTCTATGATTTTGAGCGGCTATTCACGGGTCGTTTCCCCGGCTATCGTGGTTGCGACACGACCTATCATGACCTGCAGCACACGCTGGACATGACACTCGCGCTCGCGCGGCTGGTTGTTGGCTATGAGCGCAGCGTAGAACCGGGCGATCGGCTTGGTCCGCGCCGGGCACAGATGGCGATCGTGACGTCCTTATTCCATGACTCCGGCTACATTCGCCATATCGAGCGTGACACTGACTTCAGCAACGGCGCGCAATTCACGTTGCAGCACGTATCACGCAGCGCAGACTTTCTGCGCCGCTATCTGCCAGAGCTCGGCATGGCGAAAGACGTGGCTGTCAGCAGTATGATCGTGCACTTCACGGGCTATGAGCTCGATCTGGACAAAATTGAACTCGACGACCCGCGTGACATCATTTGCGGTCATCTGATCGGCACGGCTGACTTAATGGCACAGATGGCGGACCGTTGCTATCTGGAGAAGTGTCGCGACCGTTTGTACAAGGAGTTTGTGGTTGGCGGTATCGCTGTAGAAAATGCGAAACCCGGTGAATTCCAGGTGCGCTACAAATCAGGCAATGACTTGTTGCGAAAAACGCCCGTTTTCTATCAACAGGTCATGCGTGATCGCCTGCATCGCAAATTCAACCGCGCCTATCGTTACATCGAAGTCCTTTACGACGGCCAGAATCCCTACATCGATGCCATTCGCATGAACATCGCACACCTTGTGCGCGTTATCGAATCCGGCGATTGGTCATTGTTGCGACGCGATCCGCCGTACTTCCTGGGTATCGTCAATGCCGTTAACGAAATTGAAAAGCTCGTGCGCAATCAGCTCAGCTCAATGTCCGGCATGAAAATTGAGTTTGAAGAATCGACTTTAATGCCGATCTGACATCGGCACGTAGCCCGGTTGTTCTTCTACACGTCTTAGCCAATCTCGAACGTTCGCGTACTTCGCCAGATCAAAGCCGCCCTCATGCGCTTTGTGCGTGTAAGCGTACAAAGCAATATCAGCGATGCTGTAACGATTGTTGGCGATGAAATCGTCCTTGCTGAGTTGTGCCTCCATCACCTTTAGCGCCTTGTAACCGCCCGGCCGTTTACTCTCGAGGTTTTCTTTTTCCTCGGGCGGGTTTCCCAGATACACGACGATGAATCGTGCGACCGCGATGTACGGTTCGTGACTGTACTGCTCAAAAAACATCCAGTTCATGATGTTGGCTGCTTCATAGCTATCCTCGGCAAACAACGGGGTACCTTGTGCAAAGTAATACAGGATCGCATTCGACTCGGGCAGATAACGGCCGTCAGCCAGTTTCAATAGCGGCGTCTTACCGTTGGGATTCATCGCGCGAAATTCATCGGTGCGCGCAGCACCTTTAAGGAGATCAAGTTCGTGCCAGACATGATCAATGCCCAGTTGTGCACAGATCAGTTGCACTTTGTAGCAATTGCCTGAGATGGAATCGCCATAAACCTCAATCTTGTTCGACATTACTTTGCTCCCAGGTTCGCAGCGCCAGATTTTGAGCTCGAGTCAGCCGACGATTCGCATAGAATGCTGCAATGCCGGCCGCAAACAGGGCCAGCACGAGGTCGGCCGGCGTCATGACTTCATCAAAGAACACCGGCCACGTCAGCGCAGTCAGGTTACGCAACACATTGAACGTCGTCGTTCCCAGTTCCGGTGCGGTGAAGGCTGCGGCGACGACAATGTTGCCGGCCAATGCGCCCAATGCCGCGAACAGGGCCGCAAGGACTGGAAAACGCCAGTCCAGACCAAACCCGGCACGGCGCACGGCAAGCCCAATCAACATTCCCTGCACCAGGGTCATCCACGGGTAGATGCTGCCGACCAGGGTCGAAATCATCGCCCACATAATGCTGAATACAATAATCGTGATCAGGCTGGCCATGATCGCATTGCGTACAGACTGAGCTTCGATGAGACGGCGGGCGTCTTCCGCCGTCGGCTCTTTGTTTACCTTCGGCAGATGTTTCTTGTGTAAACGTAAAACACCTGTTTTCTCGTCGCTCATGATGAGCAACAATACGCGAATGCGTATATCCATATCTATACTACTGATCACCTCATCAGTTCTCATCGCCTGCACAGATCAATCGCAACAGGAGCCGGCAGACCTCGTCTTGCTCAATGGCGGAATATATACGGTAGACCCGTCACGCAGCTGGGCCACCGCTGCAGCCATCCGCGACGGCATCATCGTCGCAGTCGGGCGGAATGTTGAGATTCAGGCTTTCGTTGGTGATGCGACCGAGGTTATCAACCTGAACGGTCGCATGGCGATGCCCGGCATTCACGACTCGCACGTGCACCCGCTCGAAGGCGGTTACGAACAGGTGTACTGCAATCTCTGGGACGAGAGTGGCGTCGATGCAATCATCGCCAGGTTGCAGGCGTGCGAGGACAAGCATGAGGGTGAGTGGTTTGAAGCCGTCGGACTGGACCTTGGCTCATTTGGTCTAACAGGCCCCGACAAGTCCATTCTCGATAGTCTGTCGCAGGACAAGTACATTTTCGTCGACGGTTCTGACGGTCATGCTGCTCTGGTTAACGACAAAGTGTTGCGGCTCATTGGCACTAATGAAGATTCGCTGGACCCTCATGATGGTGTCATTGAGCGACGCGCGGGAAGTCGAGAGCCAAACGGAACCTTGCGTGAGTCCGCAAGAGAGGCGGCCGATGCCGCACGGCCTACACGCACGCTGGAAGTCAGTGTTCCTGCATTGCGCGATGCGATCAAGTTGATGAACTCACATGGCATTACGTCCGTCTATGATGTCTGGATTCGCCCGCACGAATTGGACGCTTACCAAGCGCTGGACGACGCCGGGCAACTCAATATGCGAGTTTTGGGCGGCATCTATGATGCGATCGAGTCAGAACATCTCGACGCAGAACTGCAGCTACTCATTCAGAACCGTAGTCAGTTTGAGTCGGATAACATCAGCTATGACGCCATCAAGTTAATCGTTGATGGCGTTCTCGAAGGTGAGACCGCGGCACTGCTTGAACCATATCTATCGGTCGATCACGCCGGGCTGGCTTTTCGTGATACCGACGTATTGAACGCACGCGTAAAACACTATTACGACATGGGACTGAAAATTCACTTTCATGCGATGGGTGACCGCGCAGTTCGAGAGGCGATGGACGCCATTGAATATGCCCGCGACAATGGCACCGAAGAGCTCAAGAATACTCGTCATACGATTTCGCACATGGTCCTGGTCGACCCAAGTGACATGCACCGGTTTGCCGAACTCAACATTGGCGCCAGCGTCACTATGGTCTGGGCAACATCCGACGAGTGGGCATATGGGCTCGACATACCCGCCATGGGCCTGGAGCGGGTCAAGAGGTTCTACCCGATCCGGGCTGTCCATGCTGCCGGTGGCAAGGTTCTCGGCGGCAGCGACTGGAACTACGGCGATTTGGATCCCTTGTTGTCAATTGAAACGGCGGTCACGCGTGAAGATCCCTGGGGCGCAACACCAGACTCAGAATACGAGGTTATCGGACCGGATCAGGTCGTTGACCTCGAAACAATGATCGACGCCTATACGATAAACGGTGCCTGGCAGATTCACGCGGAGGACGTATCCGGATCAATCGAAGTGGGCAAGCGCGCTGACATCGCCATATATGACCGCAATCTTTTCGAGATTCACCCCTACGAGATCAGCGAGGCGCAGGTGGACATGACGATTTTCGATGGCCGAGTGGTGTATCGTCGCGTTGATGAGCAGTAATACAGTCCTCATTTCCGGCGCAGCCTCCGGCATCGGTCGCAAAATCGCCGAAGCTTTTCTGGCCGAAGGTGCCAATGTGCATATTTGTGACGCGTCGGCAGACGCAATCGATGAGTTCATTGCCGCCAATCCAACCGCGACCGCATCGCAGGCTGATGTGTCGAAGGTTGCAGATGTCGATCGCGCCTTCGATGATTTTTCTAAACACCACGATGAGCTCAACGTATTGATTAACAATGCGGGCGTCGCGGGTCCGTTGGCATGCGTCGAAGACATCGACCCCGATGACTGGAATCAATGTGTCGCCGTTGATCTGAGTGGTGCGTTTTACATGACTCGTCGCGCCGTACCGCTTTTGAAGCATGCAGGCAGTGGCTGCATCGTTAACATGTCGTCAACGGCTGGTTTGTTTGGTACGCCGATGCGCTCGCCATATGCAGCCAGCAAGTGGGGCCTGATCGGATTGACCAAGACCTGGGCAATGGAGCTTGGCATCGACAAGATTCGTGTGAATGCAGTATGTCCGGGTTGCGTCAGCGGACCGCGCATCGACGGCGTTATCGACAAGGATGCCAGGGAGCGTGGCGTTGAAGCCGAGGCTATTCGTGACATGTACAAGCGGCAAAGCTCGATGCGGACATTTGTTTCGCCCGAAGAAATCGCTGCGACGGTCTTGTTTCTCGCCTCGGATAAGGCCGCGAAGATTTCCGGACAGGCGCTCGCGATCGACGGCCACACAGAAACACTCGCAAGTTGGCTGGACTGATGCGCGCTGCGTCGTTTGATCATTTCGGTTCCGCGGCTGACGTGTTGCAGGTCGGTGAAGTCGAAACACCGTCGGCAGGCCCGGGCGAGGTACTCGTACGCTTGCATACCAGTGGTGTTAATCCGTCTGATGTTAAAAAACGCGCAGGCTCCTTTCCCAACCTGCTCGACAATGGTGCGGTTATTCCAAACAGCGACGGTGCTGGCATCATCACGGCCGTCGGCGAAGGCGTCGATGCCTCGCGAATCGGCGAACGGGTGTGGGTTTATCAAGCACAATTCGCGCGTCGTTCCGGCACCGCGGCAGAGTACGTGGCGCTGGATAATGCACGTGCCGTGCCACTACCAGACAACACGAGCTACGACATCGGCGCCTGCCTTGGAATTCCGGCAATGACAGCGCATCGCTGCGTTTTCGCTGATGGCGACGTGTCGGGACAAACCATTGTCATTACCGGCGCCGCAGGTCGTGTTGGCTACTACGCGGTGCAGTGGGCAACCCAGGCCGGGGCAACTGTCATCGCGACCGCAAGCAATGACGCCGACATTGAAGCCTGTAAGGCCGCGCGTGCGGCGCAGGTCGTTAATCATCGCAGCGATACCTTTGCCGAGGATATTTTGGCGGCCAATGGCGGCGAACGCATCGACCGGGCGATAGATCTTGAGTTCGGGGCGAACCTCCAGACCTGGGTCGCGACGCTCAAAACATCGGGAACCATTGCGGCCTATGGATCAACGCAAAGCCCCGAACCGACGCTGCCGTTTTTTCAGCTGATGTACATGGACATGAACATCCGCTTCGTTATTGTCTATGCAATGCCTGAAACGGCCAAGCAGCAAGCGGTTGCCGATATCACGACCGCGCTTGCCAACGAGCGACTGGAGCATCGAATTGCAGCACGCTTTCCATTGGACAATATCGCGGCCGCCAATGAGCTGATTGAACAAGGTACTATTCGAGGAGCCGTCGTCCTGACGATCGAATAACTAATAAGAAGGGATGCCGATGGAGCAAAGCAAAATCGACTGGCCGAGTTTCATCGCGACGGTCGCAATGATTCTTCTAGTGTGTATTCCGCTCGCGCTTGCGGGTGATACTGCTGCTGTATTCCTGCAGCGAGTTTACGATTACATATCGAGCCAGCTTGGCATCCTTTATCTATTGTCCGCCGTCGGCGTTGTTGGTTTCCTCTTGTGGCTCGCTTTCAGCCGCTTTGGCGACGTTCGACTTGGCGATGATGAAATCGAATTCAGTCAGATGAGCTGGATTGCGATGCTGTTTTGTGCCGGCATCGGTGCCGGACTCATGTATTGGTGTGTCATCGAATGGACGTATTATTACGACGCGCCGCCTTTCGGGGTTGCCCCACACAGCGCCGAAGCCGCAGAGTGGGCATCAACTTACGGTATGTTCCATTGGGGAGTAACGGCGTGGGCATTTTATTGCCTTCCCGCAATCGCTATCGCTTATCCATACTACAACCGCAAGATGGACATCCTGCGCTTCAGCGTAAGTTGCAATTGGCTTCTAAAAGGCAAGGATCACGGTCCGGTCGCTCGCATCATCGACTTTCTTTTCATGATCGCCATGATCGCCGGCGCCGCGACTGGTCTCGGGTTTTCGACACCGATGATTGCCGAGTGTTTGACCTGGCTGTTTGGCATCGAACATACCTACGAACTCGAAGTCACGGTCATGGCCATTTGCGTCAGTTTGTTTGTGTTCAGCGTATGGCTGGGCCTGCAAAAAGGCATCAAGCGTCTCAGCGACATCAACCTGTTTCTCGCGATTGGATTATTGCTGTTCATCCTGTTCGCCGGCCCGACCCTGTTTCTCGTAAAGACGAGCCTGAACGGTGTTGGCCTCATGGCACAGAACTTCATACGAATGAATTTCTGGACTGATCCATTCACGAACTCCGGTTTTGTTGAAGCGTGGACCGTCTTTTATTGGGCCTGGTGGGTCGCGTTCGCACCGTATGTGGGCTTGTTCATCACACGCATTTCGCGTGGCCGCACGATCAAACAGGTCATCAAGGGAATGTTGATCTTTGGTTCGCTTGGATGCTGGGTGTTCTACATGATCATCGGCAACTACAGCCTGTTTCTGCAGTTATACGATGTCGTCGATGTGCTCGCCACGATCAAAAATGTCGATGGCAGTGCGGCAATCGTCGCAACACTTGAATCCCTGCCACTTGCGCCCGCTGTCATTACAGTCTTCACATTAATGTCGATCATCTTCGCAGCGACCACTTACGATTCAGCGTCTTACACACTCGCGTCGAGTGCAACACTGCACTTGTCTGCGGGCGAGGATCCGGCTCGCTGGCATCGTGTCTTTTGGGCGTTCGCGCTTGCCGTGATGCCGATCACTCTATTGTTTGTCGGCGGGCTGAAAACCATTCAGGTCATGTTGTTGATTACCTCAACACCCATTCTCGTCGTTCTCGTGCTCATGTCTTATTCGCTCGTAAAATCCCTACAACACGATATTCCCTCCTAGCTTATGAAGAATCTGATCGTTGTTGCCGCCCTGTTTGCATTAGCCGCCTGTGAATCCCGGCCCAGTGTTGATGTCGATGGTGAATTACTTAGCGGCTTGTATGTCGAGGATGGCAAAGTCGCTGCATTTCTCGGCGTGCCGTTCGCAGAGCCACCAACAGGCGATCTTCGCTGGCGTGCACCGCAGGCACTCTCGACGAAGGTCAAGCAACGTGACGTCACGGAATTTGCGCCTGCATGCATGCAATCGATGCGCATCCTCGACTGGTATCGCTCGATGGCAGAGCTGTTCGGTGACTCGGTTGACTATTACGAAGACCTGGAAGTCAGCGAAGACTGCCTGTATCTGAACGTCTGGACGCCAACGCTCGAGAGTGATGCCAAGTTACCAGTCATGGTCTGGGTTCATGGCGGCAGCAACAAGAGCGGCTGGTCGTATGAGCCCAACTACTACGGTCACAAGTTGGCGCAAGAAGGTGTCATTCTCGTTTCGGTTGCGTACCGGCAGGGAGTGTTTGGTTTCCTCTCGCATCCCGAGCTGCCGAGGGATGAGCCGGTAGCAAATTTCGCCTATTGGGACTTGCTTGCGTCGCTGCATTGGGTGCATGACAACATCGAGAAATTTGGTGGCGACCCTGATCGAGTGACGATGTTCGGTGAGTCCGCTGGCGCGCAAAATATCCTGGCACTGCTGGCAATCGAGGAAACCGACAATTTGCTGCATCGCGGCATCGGTCAGAGCACCGCGGGTTTCGGGCTGACGCGAATGTCTACGTTAGCCGAAGAAGAAGAGCGCGCTCTTGGGTTGGCAGAGGCGCTCGCCCTCCCCGCGGAGGGAAGTCTTGCTGCGCTACGCGAAATTCCGGCCGACCGGCTGTTTGCTGTCTACGATGCGACGTTTAGCGATCACTACCACTCGCCGGCCGTTGATAATCAACTATTCGTCGAGCCGACCTGGAGCAGTATTCACGAGGGCGGTTTGCGTGGGCGCGAGTTAATTCTCGGCACGAACGACCACGAGTGGTACGCCAGCACCGCAAGCTACACAACTAGGGATGATGTCGAAGGCATCGATGCAAGACTGATTCAGGGCCTGGATCGGGAAAGCGCTCTGGACATTGTGCGTAGTGAGGCAGATCCGCGCCGGGCGCTGGATCGCCTGAGGACTGCATCATGGATGCTTTGCCCATCACAACATGTGGCAGCAACCGTGAATACTGTCGGTGGCAAGGCATGGATGTACCACTTCACGCGGGTCCTGCCTGGGGAGGCAGGCGAATCTTTAGGTGCGTATCACGGTATTGAATATCCCTATGTTTTCGATACGCATGATGCGTACATGACCACGACTGAAGTCGATCACGCGCTTGGCGAAGCCATGCGCAAGTACTGGGTTAGCTTCGCAGCCACTGGCAACCCGAACGGCGAATCCACTACCGATTGGCCGCGATTCGAACGTCCTGACTTCGCCGTTCAGGACCTTGGCGGCAGCGTAATGACAGTACCCGCCCCGGAACCGGAACTGTGCGCCCTTTTTGAAGATGGCCTAGCTGCTCGCGAAGTTAAATAGTGCCTATATTTTGCGGGCGACATCCCCAACGCTGACATCGCCAGACTTTACGACCTTCGCACAAATGCCACGAAAATTTAGCGTCTTGCCGCGCCCGGAATTGACGAACACCACAGCGTCACTACCAAAACGAGCCGCGAATTTTTTGCAGCCCGTGTGTGGCGGCTCGGTAACTTCAATGACAGCCTCACCCAACGACAATTTCGTGCCCGGCGGTAAGTTCTCAGGACCTAAATCCAGGTCGACAAATAATTGGTCACCGGCCAGCGCCCAGCGGTCCTCGGACTGCGCGACTACGTCAATGACCCGCGTATTCATAATATTGAGCTGCATTTCAGGGTCTGCGATGCCATCCGGCATGTGTCGCGAACCGCGAGCCAGCCAGTTGTCGCCGACCAAGCCTTGCTCGGTATCGAGGTGCGCCGTGTCCGGTGTCTCGCGTTCATCGACCTTCGGCCGCCGAACGATGAGCTTCAATTCACCATCATCACTTGGTGACGCGAGGATGTGTTCGACGCCGCGCTCCAATTCTTCGGTACTTCGATGTAATTCTGACATTGCGCTCCGCTCCAGATCTTTCTCAAACCAACTTACATCCCAATAGCGATCGAACTTGAGACCAACCTCATGGAAGGTCGCAACCTGCTCGAATCCCAAAGCCACGTGCAATTCTACAGATGCATCATTGGGTAACGCTACGCCGCCGTAGGCTCGATGCACAGAAGGCTCATCAATTAGTGCGTCGAGCAGCGCGCTGTAAAGGATCCGCCCAATGCGTTGCCCAATGAATGTCGAATCCAAATAGACGCTTGTTTCTACAGATGTTTGATATGCCGCCCTCGACTTGAATGCGGTGCTCGATGCGTAGCCGATCACGTTGCCGTCTACTTCTGCAACCAACAATCGGTGCGGTCCCGTTTCAGTGAACTGATCAAGCCAGCCTTGCCGTTGCCGGGCTGTAAAAGCGTCGGTGTGAAACGTGACATGCGTATTGACGACATAATAATTGTAGATGTCGACGAGGCGCTCGAGATCGCCAGCTTCGCCGGCTCGAATCGAAATTTCAGTCGTCATCGTTACCGAATTTCTTGTCTCGTTCCGAGTCGAATTTCTGCTGCAGCGCATGGCGTTTTCGAAGCGCAATGACCAGTTGCGGATTCTTGCTCGCAACGTCAAACATTTTTTCTCGGAGAATTTGGCTGTGCTTTTTTTCGTTGACAAGCGAGCCAGCGAACAGAATTCCGCCATCTTCGTCTTCGGTCGCCTCACTGAGCGCGTCCCGATATAAGCGCGACTGGCAGACGCGTTTTTTGATTTGGCTTCCGATTGACGCGACGCGTTGGCAAATGATGTCGTAGTCGTCATCATCGTTTAGTTCGTTGTATAAATTATAGACTTCGTCTTCGGCGCGCATTAATTCGGTACGCAGGCTGCCCAGGTCGCGCACCCCCATAACCGTGATTTCGTCAACAACCTCATTCGTGACGTCGCTCGTGCCTTCAGTCTCATCGGCGGAGGCCGGCCCTATGGCCAGCGCGGCTATGCATAACCAGTTTTTAATGCGCATATCAGCAGCCAATTTCGTCGAATCTCGAGTTTAGCGAATTCGCGCGCTACACTCAGTCGACCAAGTCGTGATTTTGTCAGGAGAAGAATTATGCCGCGTCGCAATACTCTGTACCTCCCTCTTTTTTCCGCCGCAATGCTGATTTTCGCCATCGCAGCGCCACAGACTGCTACCGCACAGGCACAACCAGCCGCAGAAGCACCTCCCCCGATGGGTTTTTTCGTCACGAGTGTAGGCATCGGCGACGGCGGTAATCTTGGCGGGCTTGAAGGTGCGGATGCACATTGTCAGGCATTGGCCGAAAAAGCAGGCTCCGAAGACCATGTCTGGCGCGCCTACCTGAGCACGCGGGCGACGAATGCCTCTCCAGCCGTCAACGCGCACGATCGAATCGGTGCAGGTCCCTGGGCAAACGCGAATGGTGTCGTGGTTGCCGCCAACCTCGACGACCTGATGTACAACAATGCCAATCTGCATTACGAGAATTCGGTCGACGAGAACGGCGATACGGTCAATTCGGGCGCCAATGGCGACTCGCCGAACCGTCACGACATCCTTACCGGGACAACGCTCGCCGGCACAGCGCCCGAGGGCGACGAGGATTTAACCTGTAGCAACTGGACCAGCAATAGCGATGGTCGCGCACTAGTCGGTCATCACGATCGCTTTCGCCGCACGACGCCGGGTAGCCCGTGGAACAGTGCCCACCCGTCACGCGGCTGTAGCCAGGAAAATTTGCAAGCAAGCGGTGGTGACGGACTGTTTTATTGCTTCGCTGAAAAGTAGCGAAATCGTTTTCCTCTACTAAAATTAGATCGGTTAGACAAAAAAACTCGATCTAAGTAACAACCAAGGGGAAAAAGATGAGTAATTCCAAGTGCGGCCGAACGGCCGTTGCTTCTTTGTTTGCGGCCGCGTTGCTGCTGCCACTCTCGTCGATAGCACAGGAAGACGAGGCTGAGGGGCCCAGCTACATTCAGGTTCGTGTCGTTCACACGACAGCCGCCGGATCAGGCGACTGGGTTGAACTGCAAAAACAAGCCGCAGAGGCGCAAGACGAAGACGCGCCGTGGCGTGATGTCTGGCAAGTTGTCCGTGGCGAACTCGATACATTCCATATCGTCTCAGGTCTCGAAAATTTCGCGGCTCTGGATGGCCAGGGTGAAGGTGGCGGGCCGGACCCGGAATGGGTGGCTGCAATTACACCAACCGTTCATTCACGGTCGCAAACGATCATGAGAATGCACGACGCGCTAAATATCCCGAACCCGGACGACTATGAACCGAGTTTATTGACATTACGGTACTTCACTCTTCGGGAAGGACAGGGCGAAGCCTTCCATACATGGTTGCGCGAAGAGCTACAGCCAGCTATCGCGGCCGGTGGCACAACGGGCGTTTACTTCGGTCATGTTACTCACGGTGGCAATGTTGCAACCTGCGTCATCGCCGGTCATTTCGCAAACTGGGCGGAGCTTGATGGGCCGGGTGCCTTCGCGCATATGAGTGAAGAGGAGCGGGACGCCTTATTTGCCGACTGGGGCAGTATGGTCGCGAATCATGAGGTCCGCACACTTCGCTACCGGGCTGACCTGAGCTACTAGCAGCGCTTTGTTATCCGCACGCTCGCATTTGCTGGGTGAGCGTGCGGAGTCTTTTCTTGAAGTCTTCGCCCTGCTCGGGTGTGTAGGCACCACCAAGCGCCGCAAAAATTTCGTCAACCTCATCGCGATACGGTTGTTTACATTCTTCGATTTCTTCGAAGGAGCGATCACTTGTGATCGGCGCCAATGTGTACGGGTCTTCAAAAGCTGGCGTGTCACTTACCGCGTCGGCATCTTCCGTATCGACCGGCGTTTGGGCGGCTGGGTTCTTTGCTTCGGGGCACGGCGTTTGCAGGTACGCCACGTTGCCTTCTTCATCCGTGCACTTAAAAATGTCTGTGCCGACGGCCGGGGAAGCCGCTAGTAGCAAGGCATACAACAACATCCTGTTCAATTTCGAACTCCCTGATTAGTGCCGCTATTTTCCTCATTTTATTCGCAACAAGACCGAAGGACCATACCCTTCTTGGTGTAAAATACGAGCGGACGTTCGGAGGTGATTAAAATGAATAGATACCTATTGATACTATGCGTCGCAGTGGCATTGTCTGCTTGCTCGGGCGCAGATGACGTACTGGAAAATATCAATGACGTTTCAGTTCCGGATCAACTAACAGGCTGTGTTGAACGCGGCGAAGATGGCCAAACGTGTAACAAGGCCGCTTGTGTCGCAGACGACGAAACAGACTGCAAAGCCTGGGTGAAAGCATGTGAGAAATTTGATCACGTCGCTGACGTCCGGAACGGAATTGATACTTGCGAACGAAGAGAAGACGCACCGTAAATTGAACGCCTCGACAATTACGACAGGTGCTTGCCTGTGTGGAGAAGTTCGCTTTGAAGTTCGCGGACCCCTGCGAGGCGTCGTCAATTGCCATTGCAGCATGTGTCAGCGTTTGCATGGAAACTTCGGACCTCATACCAAGGCTCGCAAGACGAACATAACGATCAACAAAGGCGATGGCCTCGCATGGTTCAAGACCTCTGATATCGCCCAACGGGGCTTTTGCCGAGAGTGTGGCTCCAGCCTTTTTTGGGAGCCGTTCGACCTGGACGCGACAGGCATTATCGCTGGCTCTCTCGATACTCCAACTAAGTTGAAGACAATCGGACACATTTTCGTTGGCGAAAAGTCAGACTTCTATGACATCACCGATGACCTGCCTCAGTTTCACGCTTCGTCGGACGGCGAACTTGTAGACGATTACAAATAGACGGTGAGCACGATCCTGCTACATATCATTTCTTTTTATCAGCGCTTCATTTCGCCCTATAAAGGGTTTCGTTGTGCCGCAGGGGTGTACTACGGGACAGGAAGCTGCTCACAGGTCGTCAAGAGCATCATTGAGAAGGATGGCGTGCGACATGGCCGGTTTGCGATCAAAGATCAATTTCGTCGCTGCGCAATCGCAGCTCAACGTTTCCGTATCGAAGAAAAGAAGAAAAAGAAGAAACCGAGAAGGCGTAACGCTGGAGGCGATGCTGCATGCTTTCTAACAGAGGCAGCGTGTTGGTCTTGCTCAATGTGGTCGTGACTAAGCTATGAAAATGAATCGACGTACTGTTCTCACTCGCCTGGCCGTCATCGTCGGTGGCGTCGCGGCCGCTTTCGCGGCTGTCCCGTTCGTTCGATACTTGTACCCGAGCGAGCGCGCAAAAGCGCTAGGGTCACCTGTCTCGATCGATATTTCCCTACTACAGCCCGGCGAAACCAGGAGCTACGTTTGGCGCGGTAGAACGGTATTGGTCATCCGGCGAACGCGATCGCAAATAGACGCACTATCCTTAACTGACGGTAAGCTGTTGGATGATTCAGATCCGAAAGAGCAGCAACCTGAGTACGTTGACTCATCGCATCGCGCATTGAAGTCGGAATTTCTCGTGCTCCTCGGCAACTGTACGCATCTTGGCTGCGTGCCCGGTCAAAACCTGGAGCGGGGTCGAAGCTTGCTCGGCGATTGGTGGCCGGGAGGCTTTGTCTGCGCATGTCATGGGTCAATGTTTGACTATGCTGGCAGGCTTGTGCGCGGACCGGCGCCTGTCAATCTGCCGGTTCCGCCACATTGGTACCCTTCCGAGTCCACCCTGATCGTAGGTGAAGATGAGCCGGAGCTTAATTCGTAGCTAGAGGAGATTGTTTTGAGAAACAAGATATTTGGTGGGATTGGCATCTTTTGGGGCGGTGCGATCATTGTGCGTTGGTTTATGTCCGACAACTCGGTGGGAAATAGTGCGTACCAGTCAGGGCAAAACGCAGCTGTACTATTTGGTGCTGTGATGCTGGCCGCGGGGATCTACTATTTTATGAAAAAGCCGTCCGAGTAGTCGGAAGCGCGTCCGGAGATTCCTATTAAGATACGATCGTCATGGGTATTTGAGAGTCTGCCCGAAGACATCTACCCGAGTTTTTTCTCGGCCACGATGGACGATACCTATCCGATCGCCTTTCGCCTCGGCATTCCAAAACCTCTGAGCTGCAAAGTACTCGAGGGCGAAGCGCGCGTCGGCAATACCCGGCAGTGCACGACGGACCAAGGCTACATTCAACAGGAAATTGTTGAGCTCGTAGAAAACCGCAAGCTCGTCTACCAAATGAGAGATACGAATGTATGGTGCCGCAAGTGGGTTTCGTTCCTCGAGGATACGTTCTTGCTTGAGCCTGAAGAAGGCGAGCGCACGCGAGTTCGTCGGATCACAGAATTCCGGGGCGTAAAATCGATCCCCATTCTGAGCCCATTGGCACTGTGGTTTTCTCTCCGTCAGGCACACAGTTACGCTGCAAAGAACTGGCGCAGGCTGGCTCTGGAGAACAAGAGCAAGCGCCTCGCCGTCTAGGCCCTTTTTTTGCCAAACACTCCCTTGCAATGCCCTGAGTCGCGCAAGATACTGGCCGCAGCACGATCGACGCACACCTAAAGGGACGACCGCGTATGCATATTGTCATTGGATTTTTGACGGCGCTGGTTACGATTTTCTACTTGCTTGATCAGTTGGGGATCAATCTCGGCGGCTTTAACCCCTTCTATTGGCGGCGCCGCCGCGCATGGGCCAAGAAGTATCAAAGCGATCCAATTTATTCGGTCGAAGATCCTATGCACGTCGCCGCAATTCTGATTCTGGGCGGCGCCAAACTCGATGGCGAATTGAGTGCCGAGCAGAAACGCGTGGCTCTCGAACTTTTCGAAAGTCAGTTTTCTCTGCAAGCCCGAGAGGCTTCCGAGCTTCTCGGTTCCGCCGCGCACCTATTGGGCGCACCGCAGATCATCGATGCGCAGCTAAATGGCGTCGCAAAGAAAAACCAGGATCGTTTCTCCCGAGAACAGACGGACTCAATGCTGCAAATGATGGCTCAGGTTGCCTCGGCCGATGGCGAAATGTCCGCAGCACAGCGAGAATATGTCGAAACCATCCGATCACAGTTTGTTAAGCCGGAAGAGAAACGCGAAGGTACGTGGGCGCAGTGAAACCCGACAGCCGCCGGGCGAAGATTGAAGGACTCGCTTAATGAAAACGTATTTGGTGTTCGACATCTCCGTGCATGATATGGATAGATACAAAGGCTACGTCGCCTTGGCGCCTGGTTATGTCGAGAAACACCAGGGTAAATACCTGGTGAGAGGCGGCGCGATGGATGTCATCGAGGGTGACTGGGCACCACAACGCGTCGTTGTAATTGAGTTTCCGTCGAAGGACCTTGCCAATGCGTTCCTCAACGACCAGGAGTATCAAGCTGTCGCCGAGGACCGTCGCAATGCGACCACGAGTAAAATGATTATGGTCGAAGGTACCTAAAGCACAATCGTCCCGGATGGGCATGCATGAGCGATCTTGAGATAAGCCTGGACCTGAATCCGACCCAGTCCGATCTGGATCGTTTGGTCGCCGGGCTCAAAGAGCACTCGGACGAATTCACAGCAACATCCGGCTTCGAGCCCATTGCCGTGTTCGCCAGGGACTCTGGCGAGCTGGTCGCCGGTGCGTCGGGCTATATCAACTGGAATTGGCTGAATGTGTCACTACTCTGGGTAAGCACTACGCAACGTGGTACTGGCCTGGGTGCACAACTACTCTCACGAATCGAAGACGAGGCGGTGCGGCGCGGCTGTACTGACGCTCATTTAAGTACGTTCAGCTTTCAGGCGCAGGCCTTCTACGAAGCGCACGAGTACGAATGTTTTGCAGAACTTCCCGATTACCCTACCGGCCACCGCAAGGTTTTTTTGCGAAAGCGGCTGACTACGCGATGATTGTCAGGCACGCGCACGATGACGACGTTGGCACGATGATGGATATCCGCCTAGCCGTCCGTGAGAACGCGATGAGTCGCGCCGAGCTTGCGAGCCGAGGCATCACTGTCGTATCACTGGTTGATATGTTGAATTCGACGCACACGGGTTTCTGCGCCGAAGACGATAACGGCATCCTTGGTTTTGCCATGGCAGATAACGACGATGCATCGATTTTCGCGTTGTTCGTCAGACCAGAGTTCGAGGGTCGGGGCATCGGTTCCGAATTGCTAGCCGCCGCTGTCGATCATCTGGTGTCGCATGGCAACGATCGTTTGACGCTGGACACCGGGCCCGACACTCGAGCATTCGATTTTTACATCCGGAAGGGCTGGAAACACATCGGTCCAACCGATCACGACGATGTTCTACTCGAATACCGGGTGACCGGCTAAGCGACATCGATGAAGAAAAAACTCTTGTTCTTGTGTACCGGGAATTCCTGCCGCAGCCAGATGGCCGAGGGGCTTTGTCGGCATCTTCGCGGCGACGAATTCGAGGTGTTTTCCGCGGGCGTTGAAAAACATGGGCTGAACCCTCTTGCTGTAAAGGTCATGCAGGAAATCGGTATCGACATTTCAGGCCATTTCAGCAAAACCGTCGATGAACTGGACTCCGTTACGCTCGACTATGTGGTGGCAGTGTGCGGTCACGCGGATGAGACTTGCCCTGCTTTCGCGCCGGCGACCAAGCGTATTTATCGCGGTTTCGATGACCCGCCAAAACTCGCTGCAGACGCGGCGAGCGAAGACGAAGCACTGGCGCATTACCGGCGAGTACGAGACGATATCAGGTCGTATATTGAAGGCTTGTCCGCAGGAGACTTCGATGCAACAGCTGGACTTTCTCGTTAAGGGCTCATCGGCCGAGCCTTACGAAATAACGTTTATCAAGGATGGCGACAGTCTGACGGCGATCTGTACCTGTCCCGCCGGCACCTACGGCAATTTCTGTAAGCACCGCATCGCCATTCTCGACGGTGACTCGAAAGCAGTCAGCAGTGACAATGCTGACAAAGTCGCGACGGTCGTCGAGTGGTTGCCAGGCACCGATGTTGCCGAAGCGCTGGCGCAACTAAGGGCAGCTGAAAGCGAGGGTCTTAAGGACGCAGTTGCGAAGTCCAAGAAGAAGCTCGCCCGAGCGATGAACACATAAGGGTCTCGGCGTATGCGGGTTGAAGCAACTACACCGACAATCGGTGCCGACGTATTTGACGTTGAATTATCCGGAAAGCTGGACAGCACGGTATTGGATGCGATTTACGAGGCACTTACAGAACACCTTGTTCTATTTTTTCGCGACCAGTCGTTATCACCCGAAGATCAATTTGAATTCGCGCAAGCCTTTGGTACCCCGGCAGAGCCACATCCGGTGTATCCACATCTACCCGACTTCGATCGAGTCGTATTGTTGGAGAACGATGGTGATCGTCCGCCGGACACAGACGACTGGCACACCGATCTGACCTATCAGCCCTCTACGCCGTTTCTGTCGGTCCTGTATGCCGACACGGTACCGCCGACGGGTGGTGACACGTTGTGGGCCAACATGTACGCCGCTTTCGATGCGCTGCCAACCGCTATGCAGACGCTCGTGTCCGACTTGGACGCCGTTCACGACATGGGTGCGTTTCGCGACAATTATCTGAAGAATAACAATGATGTAGAGGCCATGAATGCGGCTATGAGCAGCGTTGGTTCTGCAGTTCATCCGATCGCGCCGAAACATCCTGTGACGGGTAAACGACTGCTTTTCGTCAATCGTTCATTTACTCAGCATATTGTTGGCATGCTCAAAGCCGAGAGTGACCGTACTCTGGAGTATCTGTTTGCGCACCTGGAGTCGCCGAATTTTCAGGTTCGCTTTCGCTGGCGTGATGGATCCGTGGCGATGTGGGACAACCGCTGCACGCAGCATTTTGCAGTCGCGGATTACTTACCGGCCTATCGACGCATGCATCGTGTCATTATTGATGTGGATCGGCGGGTTTAGTTGATCAAGAAAGATACTCTGCCTGATGTTGCTCTGTTACAGGAATACGTGCGCAAAGGCGCTTACACCGATTGCTATTCGACAGAGATTGATCGATCCGTTGCGTTGGCCGAGTATGTGACGGCTTTTTACACGACCTGGCTGTTCAAGCTTGAACGGCTCATTCTGCGTTGGGCCGTGGCCCGTCCTTCTACAGACGAGCAGGTCAGGCAGTTAGTCGATGGAGAGCTTGATGTGTTTTCCGCCTGGTCGGTTGAGGGGCGATCCGAGAATCAACTTTTGATGTGCGACTTTCAGAGTCGAACACGCTCCTGGTTCATGGTGCTGGATACGCAGTTGTATTTCGGTTCGGCGGTCATCCCCGTGCGTGACCCGGAGACGGGCGAAAAATCTCTGCGACCGACTTACAAGGCGCTGCTCGGTTTTCATCGCTTGTACTCCAGAGCGTTGCTGTATTGTGCGAAGTCTCGACTACAATGAGAGTGATATGAAACGAATAGCAGACTTATTGATTGGCTTTGTCGCCCTTGAGCACATCGGCTTTCTTGTGCTCGAGATGTTCTTCTGGACCAAGCCTTATGGGCTCGAGACATTTGGGCTGACCCCCGAATTCGCCGCTCAGTCGGCCTCACTGGCGGCCAATCAAGGGCTCTACAACGGCTTCCTCGCAGCCGGCCTGATCTGGAGTCTGCTGAAGCGCACCGACGGCCTGCCGTTGAAGGTGTTTTTTCTGACCTGCGTTATCGTGGCCGGCGTGTTTGGTGCATTCACCGCGAAGGCATCAATCTTGTATGTGCAGGCCGCACCAGCCTTTCTCGCACTGATATTGGTCGTGCTCTCGAAGCGAAGATGAAACACCGAAGCTGGCGAAAAACCGGCTTTCAGCCAACCTCCCTAATCGCGGCAGTTCTTTTGCTGTTGGTAGTTTTTGTTTGCGTTGCGTATTTCTTCTTTCTTTCGACGCCGCACTTGTCCGCCGAGCTGAACGCGTCGCTTGTCGAACTGCAGGTGCGGCGCGATGAGTGGCTGGAGAAGCGGCCACCTGCATATCGTTATGTCGTGCAGCGGGAGTGTGACTGCCCATTGGACTACATCGAACCGTTTACGGTTTTTGAGTATCTCGATGAGCCCGATCGCGAATCGTGGATCGATGAGTCTTTTGAGGCTCTGGAAACTGCAATGCAGTCCGGCAATGATGTCAGTGTTCGTTACGATCCGCGTTACAGTTATCCAAACGACTACTCGATCGATGACGAACAAACCTTTGTGCGCGATTTTGACGTTTTGCGCTACGACGACGAACTGTAATGATTCGGCTCAAGAAAAGCGATGTCGCAATGGCGCTGATTGCAGTCGGCTGTGGCGGTTACATGTTGCTAATGACGAGCGGTGTTATTCCCGCCGAGATGGCGCCGGACACACCTCGTTGGATCGGCGGCCTGGCGGGTTTCGCTTTTATTATCGCGGGTGCAATGATTTTTCTGCGCGACCATTCTCGTGCGCTCGATCTGTTGGCGGCTATTCTTCTGGCTGCTTTTGCATTGATGGGGGCCTGGGTTTCTGTATATGGAGCTGAAGGTATTTCTGGTGGGTTGCCGCTCGCAGCGCGCGAGACGAATATGTCGATCGGTCGGGTAGTGTTTGGTCTCGGTGCCGTTCTGTGCTTTGCAGGATGCTTATGGGCTTTGCATCGATTTTTCAGGTCGCATAACTGATGGTCGAGGCTTTCGATTTGCAACCAACTCTGGTTGGGCCACGTGTAACGATTCGTCCAATCGTTAGCGAGGATTGGGACGGTATGTTTGCTGCTGCGAAAGACCCGGCGATATGGGCACAGCATCCGGATCGTGATCGCTACCAAGGGCCTGTTTTCCGCCGTTACTTTGACGATGCGATCAACTCAGGCAGCGCCTTTTCCTTCGTTGATAATGAATCGGGCGCAATCATCGGCTCGAGTCGTTTTCATGGTCTGGACCTTGATGCTGGCGAGATCGAGATCGGTTGGACGTTTCTGAGCAGAGCCTATTGGGGCGGCAGCTTTAACCTTGAGATCAAGCAATTGATGCTTGGACACGCGTTCAAATACGTCGAGTCCGTGGTTTTTTGGGTTGGCACAGATAATCTGCGTTCAAGACACGCCGTGCTCAAGATCGGCGGTGTGCTTCGCGAGGGTGACTGGAATCGAACGGTAGGCGATACGGTCGAGCCGTACGTCGTGTACGAGATTCGGCGTGGGCAGATTCCTCTTTAAGGCTTGACTTTCTCAAGCTATTATATAACCATTGAGTTATGGAACAGATTGGTTATGCAACTGCGCCGGCGAATCTGGATGCCATTTTTGCCGCCCTCGCCGACCCAACACGACGCGCAATCCTGTCGCAACTGATCGATGGTGAGGCATCGGTGAAGGAAATTGCTGCACCGTTCGAGATGAGTCAGCCGGCTGTTTCGAAGCACTTGAAGGTGCTTGAGCGCGCAGGATTGATTGAACGAGATATCGATCAGCAACGCCGACCTGCACGGCTTAAGGCGCAGACAATGGCGTCGGCTGCCGATTGGCTCGCCGAATTTGAAGCGTTTTGGGCGACGAGTTTCGACCAATTGGATGACGTTCTACTAAAGTTGAAAACAGATAAGGAAAATACGAATGAGTGAACTACCTGAGTACGTTTTGGAGCGCACATTCGAAGCTCCGAGTGAATTGGTTTGGCGTGCGTGGACAGACCCTGAAATCCTGCATCGTTGGTACGGGCCTGGTGTCGAGACGATTATTCACGAATTCGATTTGAGTCCGGGCGGGGCATGGCTCAATGAAATGAAATGGGGCGACAAATCCATGTTCAGTAAAGTGATCTTTCAGGAAGTGTCACCCACAACGCAATTGGTTTGGCATCATCATTCGGCGACGGATTCTGATTGGAACGACATGCCAAATCCGATGATGCCCGATTGGCCACGTCTGCTTCTGACAACTGTCCTGTTTGACGAGCAAGGTGACAAGACCAACGTGCGATTGTCGCAGGTTCCGATGGATGCATCTGACGTCGAGATCGCTTGCTTTGGCGAAGCGATGCGCGGCATGGATGGCGGTTGGGGCAGTGGTTACAAGATCATTGATGAGTTGCTGGTCGAAATGCAGGCTAGTCAGAACTAGGGGAGAGTTTCGTGAATGACAAATCGGCGGTACATTGGAGTTTCTGGGTCATCGGCGCGCTCGCGCTAGTCTGGAACGCGTTAGGCGGCGTGAATTACATCATGCAAATGAACCCGGATATCGTTGCTTCTTTTCCCGATACACAAAAGGCCATCATTAACGGTCGGCCTGCGTGGGCGACAGGCGGTTTTGCGGTCGGAGTGTTTGGTGGTGCTATCGGTGCGATCTTACTATTGCTCAGAAAACCACTTGCGGTTTATGTGTTTATCGCCTCGTTGCTCGGCATTCTTGTGACGATGATTCATACGTTTCAGGTGGTGAGGTCGCCCGTAGAATTCACGACGATGGAAGTGTTTGTGATGATGGTGTTGCCAGCAATAGTTGCTGTGTTCCTGGTCTTGTATTCGAAGACAGCGGGTCAGTCGCAAACTGCGCCTTAGTCCTTTTGTATTACGCCCGTGTCATAGGGATTAAAGCCCGGTGATTCATTTTCATTGCCGGTCGGCGGATCTAGGACACGCAAGTTAGGCACCGTAACCTCGTCTGTAGCCAGCGCAGATAGATCGGGCAACAGGACACCTTTTTCCAGTTCATCCGCGGCGGAGATGCTGGTGTCGGCGTCACTTTTTTCAAATGCCGTGTCTTCGTTTTTCGACAGGATTTTTTCGAACCAGCTAAACCAAGCTTTCATGTGTCGCCTCCCTGGCCATTTTCGGCCTGCTTTAGGTTGCTCAACAGATTTGAGCCGCCTTTGGAGAATATTCGCCAGGCTGCTTCGGCATGGCCTTGTTCGTAGCCACGTTCGAGCAACTGGTCGACGTAATCGATGCGTTGCTTTGCGTCTTTCATGGCTACTGCCGATTGTCTTGCGATCAAAGTGACGGCAAACATCCAGCCGAGATAGGGCCACGGCGTGCCCTTAGCGAGCGCTCCGTACAGGAAATATATGAAGACCAACAGGGCGCCCACCCAGATCAAATCGAACAGGACACCGAGCATCTCCAGAGCAATGAGTTTTGTTTTTGTTTTCATCACACCGCCCAAAATGTCAAAATATTGTGCAATCGACCAAATTGATGCAGCGCGAAAGATATACTAAATCGTTCGACTGGACAATTAATTTGACAAAACGTTGCGAAGATCGATCGACAGGCGTCGACCGTGATTGAATGTGTTAAAGATCGACCACCCGAGGGCGGCTGGAATTACTCAACCGTTACGGATTTCGCCAGGTTGCGCGGTTGATCAACGTCGGTGCCTTTAAGAACGGCAACGTGATACGCGAGAAGTTGCAACGGAATCGTATACAGAATCGGTGCTTGAAAATCCTGAATAAGTGCCGGCATACGCATTGTATGAATCCCTACACGATCACCAAACTGCACGCGTGGGTCAGCGAATACATACAGCTCACCGCCGCGTGCCTTCACTTCCTGCAAATTGCTCTTCAGCTTCTCAAGTAAATCGTCGTCAGGTGCGACAGCGACCACCGGCATATCTTCATCAACAAGCGCGAGCGGCCCGTGTTTAAGCTCGCCGGCCGCGTACGCTTCAGCATGAATGTAGGAAATTTCTTTTAGTTTTAATGCGCCTTCCATTGCGACGGGATTCTGCACGCCACGACCGAGGAACAATGCGTGATGTTTATCAGAAAAATGTTTAGCCAATGATTCGATCGCAGCATCAAGAGTGAGCACTTCTTCAATCAGAGCAGGCAAATCGGCAAGCTGTGCAACCAATGCCCGCTCTTGCTTTTCCTCAAGCCCTGCTCGTCGTGCAAGCGCTATCGTCAATAATGCAAGTGCAGCGAGCTGCGTCGTAAACGCCTTCGTAGATGCGACGCCTATTTCGGGGCCGGCGTGCGTCATCATCGCAAGATCCGACTCTCGCACCATTGAGCTCTCAGGTGAGTTGCAAATGGTCAGCGTGGAAACATAGCCGCTTTCTTTCGCGGCACGCAATGCGGCAAGTGTGTCGGCCGTTTCGCCCGACTGACTGATGCTGACAAACAATGTACCTTCAGGTACGACCGGGGATCGATAGCGATACTCGCTTGCGATTTCCACTGTGCACGGCAGGCGGCAGAGCTGTTCTATCCAATAGCGCGCGACGAGGCCCGCATGAAAGCTGGTGCCGCAAGCAATGATATGCACGCCTTTTGTGCTATCCAATGCGTCGTTAGCCTTGGGTCCGAAAGCGGCATCCAGAACCTTGCCGTTCGCAATCCGCTCCGCCAGCGTGCGGGAAACGGCTTGCGCCTGTTCGTGAATCTCTTTTTGCATGTAGTGCCGAAACTCACCGCGTTCGGCTGCGTCCGCTGTTAGCTCACTTTCCTTTTCGGGACGTTCGACCTCGTTCCCGTCGGCATCCCAAATGCTGACGTTGGTTCTCTCTACGAGCGCGATATCACCCTCGTCGAGAAACAGGAATTTGCGTGTAACGGGCAGCAAAGCAGCAACATCGGAGGCAACGAAATTCTCGTCGATGCCGAGTCCAACTACAACCGGACAACCGGCCCGGGCAAGGACGAGTTGACCCGGGTGCGCCTTGCTCATGACTACCAGCGCGTAAGCGCCTTCGAGTTCTGCGCTCGTCGTGCGAACAGCAGCAACCAGGTCAGCGGCGTTTTTGAGGTGATAGGAAATACGGTGTGCAACTACCTCGGTATCGGTGTCGGTTACGAATTCGTAACCTTTGCTCTTAAGGTCGTTACGAAGTTCCTCATAGTTTTCAATGATGCCGTTATGCACGATAGCAACGTCGGCACCGGACATGTGCGGATGGGCGTTGGTTTCATTCGGCACGCCGTGGGTTGCCCAGCGCGTATGGGAAATGCCGACGCTACCATTTACGGGTTCTTCGTCAATCGCATTTTGCAATTCCTGTACTTTGCCAACACGCCGAGTGCGGGTAATGTCGTCGCCTTCGAATACTGCGAGACCCGCAGAATCGTAGCCGCGATACTCCAGGCGTCGCAGACCCTCCATTAAAATCGGGACCACGTTTCTTTCGGCAACTGCACCGACGATTCCACACATATTCTCTAGCCCTTTTTCTTGGGTCGCTTCCAACCCTTGATGGTTACTTGTTTCGCTCGTTCGACAGTCAGCTCGTTTGCCGGCGCATCCTTGACAATCGTTGACCCGGCCCCGATCGTCGCGCCTTCGCCGACGTCGACTGGCGCGACGAGATTTACGTTGGAGCCAATGGACGCATCGTTACCAATCGTCGTCTTATGTTTATTTGCGCCGTCGTAATTACACGTGATCGTGCCCGCGCCAACGTTGACGCCAGTCCCAATTTCGGTGTCGCCGATATAGGTCAGATGATTCACTTTGCTGCCATCAGCTATTGTACTTTTCTTGACCTCAACGAAGTTGCCGATTTTTACATTGTCGGCGAGCTCCGCGCCGGGCCGCAGGCGAGCAAATGGTCCAATCTCGCAATTCTCCCCAGTACTTGATGCTTCGATATGACAGTTGGGGTGCAGCACAGTACCGGCACCCAGTTTGCTGTCGCGAACAAGGTTGTTCGATTCGATGTGTACGCCGTCACCCAGGGACACTTCTCCTTCAAATACGGCGTTGATGTCGATGAAGACATCTTTGCCACATTTGAGTGTGCCGCGAATATCCACACGCGCCGGGTCAGCGAAGCCCACACCTTGTGCCATCAATTCATCCACGCGTCTTGCCTGCAATGCGCGTTCGGCCTCAGCCAGTTGTTTCTTATCGTTGATGCCCATTACCTCTGTCCAGTTGTCGGCTTGGACGCCATTGACGGTTACGCCGTCGTTCACGGCCATCGCGATCACATCCGTTAAGTAATACTCGCCTTGTGCATTGTCATTGCCAAGCGCTGTGAGCCACGCCTTGAGCTTCTCGCCTGGCGCTATCATAACGCCCGTGTTGATCTCGTTGACGGCTCGTTGTTCGTCGGTCGCGTCTTTTTCCTCAATGCTGGCAGTAACGGTGCCTGCAACTCGAATGATTCGACCGTATCCGGTCGGGTCATCCATCGCGACCGTCAGCACGCTGACCTCGTCAGCGGCGGTCGCATCGATCAATCTCTTCAATGTGGCTGGCGTGAGCAATGGCACGTCGCCATACATGATCAGAGCCTGGTTGCCGTCGGGTATTCCCGGGGCCGCCTGTTGAGCGGCATGGCCGGTGCCAAGCTGTTCAGCTTGCAGCTCCCAGCGTAAGTCGCCATTGCCACAGGCAGCCTGCACAGCCTCGCCACCATGACCGTAGACCACCGCTATATCGTCCGACCCCAGGGCTCGAGCGATATCCAGCACATGACTCAACAGTGGTCTGCCGGCCAATGGCTGCAATACTTTCGGCAGGTCAGATCGCATGCGCGTCCCTTGCCCTGCGGCCAGAATAATCGTGCTTAACCCCAAGCTTGAAGCTCCCTGAATCGTGACCGCGAATGATACCGCATGGGGGGTGGCACGAGTGTGCTGCAATCGTGGCAAATGATGCTAGTCTTCCCGTTCGGCAAATAAAGAGAACAAGAAAAGATGTCGACAGAGACCATCATATTTATTGGTGTCGCAATTTACATGCTCATGATGCTGAGCATCGGTATTTACGCCTCGAGGAAGGCGCATACCGTCAGCGATTTCATGGTCGCCGGGCGCGGCCTGCCGATCTGGATATGCTCGATGACCGTGATCGCCACCTGGTTCGGTGGCAGCACGATTATGGGCGGTGCGGGTGCCGCCTATGACGATGGCATGTTTGGTGTCATCGAAGACCCCTGGGGCGCCGCGCTTGCCTTGTTCCTGGTCGGTCTGTTTTTCGCGCGCACATTTCGCCGTTTGAAAATCATCACGGTCGCCGATTTTATGACGCAACGCTACGGCACCACGGCTGGCGTTGCGATCATGTGCGTACAGATCTTCTCAAACACCGTGTGGGTTGCCTCGATGCTGGTCGGCTTCGGGTTGATTTTCAACACATTGACTGGCATTCCGCTGCCGGTCGGCATCGTCTCCGGCGCCATTATCGTCGTGTTTTACACCGCCGTCGGCGGTATGTGGGCTGTCGCGTTAACCGACTTTATCCAGATGGTCATCATCATCGTCGGGCTCATCATTCTATTTACGGTCGTGTTGATTGATGTCGGCGGCTGGGGCGCGGTTGCGCCGCACATCAAAGAAAACTCGTTCCGCATGATTCCGCTGCAGCATTCGCCCGAACAATGGATGAATTATCTTCGTGCCTGGACCATCCTCGGCATTGTGGACATTTCGGCGCAAACGCTTTTTCAACGCGTCGCGGCTGCAAAAAATGAGCAAGTTGCTCAGAACTCGTTCTACTTTGGCGGGGTTGGCTACCTCGTCTTCGGCATGATTCCAGTTCTGCTGGGCATCATCGCAAGCGTCACGATGCCCGGGCTGGAAAAATCTGAGTCGGTCATTCCAGTGATGATGATCGAGCATCTGCATCCGGTCGCTGTTGCGATTTTTGTTGGCGCATTGCTTGCGGCCATCATGAGTTCCGCGGATAGCGCTTTGCTTGCTGTCTCCAGCCTGTTCGCGAAAAATCTGCTGCCACTCGTTAAGTCGAACCCGTCAGACAAGCTGTCGTTGCTCGTCGCTCGTCTGGTGCTACCCGTGGCCGGCATCATCGCCATTGTCATTGCCATGAAGTTTCAGAAGGTATTCGATTTAATGGTCGACTCAAATATTTTGGGTTTGGCTGCCATCATCGTGCCGTTTATGGTCGGCGTGTGGTGGACCAAGGCCAATCGGACGGGCGCGCTGTCAGCGATGGCCATGGGCATCGCCGGGTGGTTGATAACACTGGCTGTCGCGCCGGACTTGCCGGCCGACTTCGTTGGTCTCGCCTGCTGCCTCGTCACGATGCTCATTGTCACGCCGCTGACGCAAAAGTTCGATCCACCACGAGCGCTGCGGGATAGCGACGGCAATTCAATCCAGATGACTGATCGTCTCGGTACGATGCCACTTTTCAGGAAGTCGTGAAAACACTCACTGCGCGGCTGCTGCGGATCGCATTACGAATATTTGCCATTGGCGTAACCGCGCTCGCAACTGTCTGGTTGGTACGCGGAATCGATTCACGCGGCATGCCGGATCTCAATGTTTGGCATTCGTATGTTCCGGTCGAAGAGTTTCGCGCAAAAGACTATCCGAACGGCATTTCATTCGCAGACTACCAGGCACTTGAATTGCGTCTTGCAAAGGAGCTCGACGAGAACATCTACTCCAAGGTGCACAATGCCGGCAGTGAGGCTCTAAATCGCTACAACAAAGCTAGCATTGTCTACCCCGGTGAAGCCGGCCAGTCGCTGAATCGCAGCTTCGAGATTGATACGCCGGATCCAATGGGTGGCATCTTGTTGTTGCATGGCGCGTCTGACAGCCCCTACACGATGCAAGCTCTGGCACAAGTGTTCGCCGATAACGGGCTGTATGTCGCCGTGTTTCGTATGCCCGGACATGGTAGCGTACCGGCTGGGCTGAAACATGCGCGCGTCGACGATTGGGCGGCCATTGTTCGTTCCGGGGTACAACACGTCGCTGAAAAGATCGGGAATGATAAGCCCGTGTACATGGCCGGCTATTCGACCGGCGCCGCAGTGTCTATCGACTACGCGTTAGACGCCGCGCTTGATGCTAACCTGGTTCGGCCTGAACGCTTATTCCTGTACTCACCAGCCATTGCGGTAACGCCATTCGCACGATTCGGCAGCTGGGACGAGGCGCTGGCATCGATTCCCTACTTCGAAAAGCTTTCCTGGATGTCGATAGAAACCGAATACGACCCGTACAAATACAATTCGTTTCCCAAGAACGGCGGCTATCTGAGCTATGCGTTTTCGGAACGCGTCTTACGTAAACTCGAAACGGTTCTTGATGAGAATCCGGGCGCGATACCGGCAATGGTTACTTTTCAATCGCTGATCGATTCGACGGTCCGCACGGATAGCGTCGTGCACGACCTGTACCAACTACTGCCGGACAACGGCAGCGAACTGATCCTGTTCGATATTAATCGTGCAGATAGCATCAAACATTTTGTTCTCGATAGTCGACGCGAGCTGTTGGCTGAATTGAACAACACAACGCCTGTCAAATTCTCCTACACCCTTGTGACGAATAGGTCCGAACATACAAACCAGACAGAAGCACGTACGAGACTTGCCGGCGTAACCGAAACTGCAATCGAAGAACTCGCGCAATCATGGCCCGGTGGCGTCTACTCGTTATCTCACGTTGCAGTCCCTTTCGCGCCGACGGATGCCTGGTACGGTGTCGTCGATGATAATGGTACTCCGCGAAACAACACATTTAGTTCAGTCGCGCCACGCGGTGATCAGGCGATACTCGCCATACCGCTAAGCCGCCTGATGCGACTGCGTTACAACCCGTTTTTCGATTATGTGGAAAGCAGGACGGTCGAGTTCTGCGAAGCCTGTCAATCGACTCTTAGCGCTGACCCTTGAGCTTTTGCGCCGCTCTGTAACGCGCACGCGCTTCCGCGAGCTCCGCGCTGGCACGAGCCACGTCTGTTTCGTCCGCCGCGCCTTTCAAGGCTTCTTCGGCTTCCTGCTGTGCAGACAGTGCTGCTGCTTCATCGAGCTGTTCGCCGCGTAGCGCCGTGTCAGCAAGTATTGTCACAAGGTGCGGCTGTATCTCAAGCATCCCGCCTGTAATGTAGAAGCTCTCTTCCTTGCCGTCTTCGTCCTGCACACGAACTTCGCCTGGACTTAGCGGTGACAACATCGGTGCGTGGCGTGGCGCAATACCAACCTCGCCCATTTTCGCGGGTGCGAATACCATCGAAGCAGTGCCCGAATGGATTTCGCCTTCTGCGGAAACGATGTCGACTTTAATCGTGGCCATGGCTTAGTTTCCTATTGGAAGTTCTTCGCGTTTTCGACGGCTTCGTCGATAGTGCCAACCATGTAGAACGCCTGCTCGGGGAGGTGGTCGTAGTCACCGGCAACGATGCCGTTAAAGCCGCGGATCGTTTCTGCCAGCGATACGTACTTTCCTGGCGAGTTCGTGAAGACTTCTGCCACGAAGAACGGTTGCGACAGGAAGCGCTGTATTTTGCGTGCCCGCGTAACGATGAGCTTGTCTTCTTCAGATAGCTCGTCCATGCCGAGAATTGCAATGATGTCCTGCAACTCTTTGTAGCGCTGTAGCACGGCCTGTACGCCGCGCGCACATTCGTAATGCTCGTTACCGATAACCAGCGGATCAAGAATTCGTGAACTGGAGTCGAGCGGATCAACAGCCGGGTAGATGCCCAGCTCAGCGATGTTACGTGACAGTACGAGCGTCGCGTCCAAGTGAGCAAAGGTCGTTGCTGGCGACGGGTCGGTTAAGTCATCGGCAGGTACGTAAACAGCCTGGAACGACGTGATTGAGCCGGTCTTCGTTGAGGCGATGCGTTCCTGAAGAATACCCATTTCCTCAGCCAGTGTTGGCTGATAGCCCACCGCTGACGGCATACGCCCTAGAAGTGCTGATACTTCGGTTCCGGCCAGTGTGTAACGGTAGATGTTGTCGATGAACATCAATACATCACGCCCTTCGTCACGGAACGCCTCGGCCATCGTCAACCCGGTTAGCGCTACGCGCAGACGGTTGCCGGGAGGCTCGTTCATCTGACCGTAAACCAGCGATACCTTGTCGATTACGCCTGAGTCGGTCATCTCATGATAGAAGTCATTACCTTCACGAGTACGCTCACCTACGCCAGCAAATACGGAGTAACCACCGTGCTCTTTAGCGATGTTGTTGATGAGCTCCATCAGCGTAACGGTTTTGCCTACGCCAGCACCGCCGAACAGACCAACCTTACCGCCCTTGGAGATCGGCATGATGAGATCGACAACCTTAATGCCAGTCTCAAGAAGTTCCGTCGTTGCAGCCTGGTCTTCGTATGAAGGCGGCGCACGATGAATCGGCATCTCGGTCTCAGCGCCAATTGGGCCGGCGTTATCGATCGGTGTGCCTAAGACGTCCATGATTCGGCCGAGTGTTTTCTCGCCGACAGGTACCTTGATTGCTGACCCTGTGTTGGAGACGCCCATGCCGCGCTTCAGTCCTTCTGAAGAACCCATGGCAATCGTGCGAACGACGCCATCGCCCAGCTGTTGCTGTACTTCGAGCGTGATCTTCGCATCATCGATTACCAACGCGTCATAAACTTTGGGGATCTGACCCGCTGGGAACTCAACGTCCACAACAGCGCCAATGACCTGCACAGTAGTTCCAGTGCTCATACTATTTCCTTATCCAAGTTGAGTGGCATCACCACCCTTAGATTCTCTAAAATTCTCTCTACCCAGACACGGCAGCTGCGCCGCCGACAATTTCTGAAATTTCTTGTGTGATTGCTGCCTGCCGAGCTTTGTTGTACTGCAGCTGCAATCCGTCAATGATGTCGCCGGCGTTATCTGTTGCTGACTTCATCGCTACCATCTTCGCTGCCATCTCGCAGGCGAAGTTTTCAACTGCGCCACGATAAACCTGCGACTCGATATAACGCATCAATACGTCGTCGAGTAATTCGCCGGCATCGGGCTCATAAATATAGTCCCAGTGTTCCTGCAGGGTTTCATCGTCGCTGCTGGCGCTGCTGGTCGGTAGCAATTGCACGACCTGCGGTGTCTGCGTCATCGAATTTACAAATTCGTTGTGTACTAAATACAGGCGATCGATTTTTCCTTCACCGTACGAATCGAGCATGATCTTGATCGAGCCGATCAAATCGTTGACGCTGGGCTTGTCACCCAGGTGCGTCGCGGTACCGACCACGCTGCCGCCCATGCGACGGAAGAACGCCACTGCTTTTGCACCGACAAGCGCAAGGTCTACCTCAACGTTGTTGCCTTGTGCTTCCGCAATCTCGCCAATCACTTTCTTGAACAGGTTGGCGTTAAGACCACCGCAAAGACCACGATCGGTCGAAATTACAATGTAGCCGACACGTTTCGTTTCGCGCTCCGTAAGAAACGGATGCTTGTAGTCGGGATTGGCATGCGCCAGGTGACCGACCACGCGACGAATTCGTTCTGCGTAGGGGCGTGACGCCTCCATCTGCTGTTGCGCTTTGCGAATCTTGCTCGCGGCGACTTTTTCCATCGCACTGGTGATCTTCTGCATGTTCTTTACAGAAGCAATCTTCGAGCGTATTTCCTTCTCGCCTGCCATTGTTTAGTACGCGCCCTTCTCAGCGAATGCTTCGCAGATCGATTTCAGGCTGGCCGCAATATCATCATTGTAATCACCCGAAGCATTGATGCTGTCGAGAATGTCGGCGTGATTCGCGCGAGCAAAATCATGCAGCGCTTCTTCGTAGTCAACAACCTTATTGGCCGGAACGGGATCTATGAAGCCCTCATTTACAGCAAACAGCGACAAGCCCATTTCCGCGACGGAAAGCGGCGAGTACTGCTTCTGTTTCATAAGCTCCGTGGCACGCTCACCACGTTCGAGCTGAGCCCGTGTGGCCGCGTCGAGATCAGATGCGAACTGTGCGAATGCCGCCAGCTCACGATACTGAGCAAGCGCAAGGCGCACACCGCCGCCGAGCTTCTTAATGATCTTCGTCTGCGCTGAACCACCTACACGAGATACCGACAGGCCCGCGTTAATTGCCGGACGAATACCTGCGTTGAAGAGATCGGACTCGAGGAAGATCTGGCCGTCGGTAATTGAGATCACGTTGGTCGGGACGAACGCGGATACGTCGCCGCCCTGGGTCTCAATGATCGGCAATGCCGTCAATGAGCCAGTCTGGCCCTTAACCTTACCGTCGGTAATTTCTTCAATGTACTCGGCATTAACGCGTGATGCGCGCTCCAGCAAACGGGAGTGCAAGTAGAAAACGTCACCCGGGTACGCTTCACGACCTGGTGGACGACGCAGCAGCAACGACACCTGGCGGTACGCCCATGCTTGCTTCGTCAGATCGTCAAAGATGATCAGTGCGTCCTCACCCTTATCGAGGAAGTACTCACCCATCGTTGTGCCAGCATAGGGCGCGATGTATTGCATCGCCGGGCTGTCGGCAGCCGCGGCTGCAACGATGATCGTGTGCTCGAGCGCACCTTCTTCTTCAAGCTTGCGAACGACGCCAGCGATGGAAGACGCTTTCTGGCCGATCGCGACGTAGATGCATTTAATGCCTGTGCCCCGCTGATTGATGATTGCATCGACAGCAACAGCCGTTTTACCGGTCTGCCTGTCGCCAATGATCAACTCGCGTTGGCCACGACCGATCGGCACCATCGCATCGATTGATTTCAAACCGGTCTGTACCGGCTGATCAACAGATTTACGCTCAATTACGCCTGGCGCGACCTTTTCAATCGGGGCGGAACTCTCTGCGTCGATCGGGCCTTTGCCGTCAATCGGATTACCGAGTGCGTCAACGACACGGCCAAGCATTGCTTCTCCGATCGGCACCTCAAGAATACGCCCGGTGGTCTTAACCGTGTCGCCTTCCGAAATGTGTTTGTAGTCACCGAGGACAACCGCGCCAACCGAATCCTGCTCAAGGTTCAACGCCATGCCGAACGTGTTCTGCGGGAACTCAAGCATTTCGCCGTAACGTGCGTCGGCCAGACCGTGAATGCGAACGATACCGTCGGTAACCGCAATTACGGTGCCGACATCGCGCGCTTCTGCGGATGCTTCGAAGTTCTCGATGCGCTCTTTAATCAGTTGGCTGATTTCAGAAGCTTTGAGTGCCATTTCCCTTTTCCTTTTATTTGACCAATGCGGTCGCCAGGCCCTCAAGCCTTGCGCGCAGAGATCCATCAATTACGACATCGCCAGCACGAATTACTGCGCCGCCGATGAGGTTTTCATCTATTTCGGTCGTAATGCTGACATCGCGACCCAGTCGTTTCTTAAGTGAACTTGCGATTTCGTTCTGTTGTGCCTGGCTGATCGGAGTTGCCGATGTGACCGTCGCTTCAACGCTGTTCTCGATGTTTGCCTTGAGCACCTCGAAATGTTCTGCGATCTCAGGCAGTACACTCGTGCGCTTGTTCTCCAGCAAGAGTTTCAAGAAGTTAGTGCCTCGCTTGTCGCCGCCCGCAAGCTTGCTTGCTTTGGCGCTTGCAAAAAGACCCGACAAGAAATCAAGCCGTTTGTCATCGCCTAACTCGGGCGCGCTGAGATACTCAACCAAACCACTGTCCGCGAGCAATGCAGCGGCGATGTTCAGCGAATCTGACCAGGCAGAAAGCTCACCAGCCTCATTGGCCAGCTCGAAAACGGCCTGCGCATACGGACGAGCAATTGTGTTGTTATCTGCCATTAGTGCCTGCCACCGTTGCCTAGAGCTCTGCAGCCAGCTTGCCGAGGATGTCCTCGTGCTGCTTGCCATCGATTTCACGATCGAGAATTTTCTCGGCGCTGGCGACCGCAATTGCAGATACCTGGCCACGCAATTCTTCGCGCGCCCGATTCGCCTCTTGCTCGATCTCCGCTTTCGCGGCACTGAGCTGACGCTCACGTTCTTTGACGCCGTCCGACTTACCGTCTGCGACAATCTCGTTAGCTCTAGCATTCGCCTGGTCAAGAATGCTGGTCGCTTGCTTACGCGCATCGGCGATGATGCCCTCGGCTTCGGCGGTCGCTCTCTCGAGCGACTCCTGTCCCTTGTCCGCAGCAGCGAGTCCTTCGGCAATTTGCTCCTGGCGCTCTTCGATGGCACCGAGCAGCGGTGGCCAGATGAATTTCATGCAGAACCAGACAAACACGATCATTGCGATCGTCTGGCCGATGAGAGTCATATTAATATCCACTGGATACTCCTACGTGTATCACTTAAGACCTTATCGCCCTTGCGAGCGACGGTTATGTCTTAACCGGCAGTTGCGGCTTGCAACTGACCAATGAACGGGTTGGCGAATGCGAAGAACAACGCGATACCAACACCAATCATCGCTACGGCGTCCAAGAGGGCTACGACGATGAACATTTTCGTTTGCAGCATCGGTGCCAGTTCCGGCTGACGTGTAGCACCCTCAAGAAAACGGCCACCCAAAAGACCCATGCCGATACCAACGCCAAGGGCGCCGAGGCCGATCAAAAGTGCGACGGCGATTGCCGTAAAGCCAATAACAGTTTCCATCTCTATCTCCTGCGGAGGACTAAGTCCAACTTATTGAATTTTAAAGAATATTTAATTAGTGCTCTTGTGATGCCAGACTCAAATAAACTATGGTCAACATCATGAAAATAAAGGCCTGCAGCGTCACGATAAGCACGTGAAAAATTGCCCAGCCAAGGTGCAAAACGCCGCCGATCGAACCGACGATTAGGCCACCGCTATACATCACGGCGATAAGAATAAAAATCAGCTCGCCAGCAAACATGTTGCCGAACAAACGCAATGACAGCGAAATGGGCTTGGCAACCAGCGCGACCACTTCAAGAACGAAATTGAAAGCGATCATGAACGGCGCGGCCAACAGGCCAATTCCTTTACGCGGCGGCGGCAAAGGTTGCAGGGTCAGCTCGCCGATAAATCCGGAGATGCCCTTGTATTTGATCGTGTAAAAAACGATCAGGAAGAACACGGCGATTGACATGCCGAAGGTAACGTTGACGTCGGTCGAAGGCACCACCTTCATATAAGGAATGCCGATGGCCATGGCCAGCTCTGGAATCCAGTCGACGGGGACCAGGTCCATCAAATTCATCAGGAAAACCCAGACGAATATGGTTAGCCCGAGAGGAGCTATCAGGCGGCTCTTGCCGTGGAATGTGTCTTTGACCGACCCATCGACGAAATCGACGATGATTTCAACGAAGGCCTGAAATTTGGTTGGCTTGTCGGCCGAGGTTTTTTTGGCGGCGCCGCGGAACAAGACGATGAAAACCAGACCGAGCAACACCGACCAGAACATCGAATCGACGTTGATTGCCATTGGGTTGCCAGCACATTGGTTCCACACCCACGCGCCTGTTTCGTCTTTGCAGACCTGCAGGTTTTGTAAGTGATGCGAAATATATTCGCCGGAGGTCTGTGGGCCGTTTCCGCCTTCAGCTGCCATCGTTGTTACTCTTATTCTCTTCCATTTTCTGTCCGTCGCGCATTAGTAAACCGGCGAAGGTCATAAGTTGCGCTGCGATGAATCCTGCAAATAGTGCGGGGACCGATAGCGGCCGCACCGCGGCGAAGATGATGCTGAACATCAGCACGGTGATCGCCAGTTTGCCAATCTCACCAATGTAAGCCGCTCGAAGCAGGTCTTTTGCACCTGGATCACGACGCGGCACTGCCAGCCGAAGCGCTAAAAAAGCGTTTGGGACGAAGCAGGTCGCGCTACCCAGTAGTGCAGAGAGCCCTGCTACCTGTCCGTTAACTCCCCAGAGCACGGCGGTCAGAACTACCCCGATCCCGATTTGTGCAACTAGTACCTTCAGCATTTTCCGCTTATCTCCGGCACTAAAAACGCCACGTCCATCCGCAATTCCGGCGACTTGTGGCGCTTGTCTTTTCGGTTATTCCAGGCAGGCCTGTAAACAGCTCGCGCATTATAGTGGCGACCCTTGTCCAAGGCAACAGAAAAAAGGCTCGTATCGCAATTAAGAAATGTGGCCCTGAGGCCTATTTTTTAAGGGTTTTTGCCGATTTATGTCAATGCGACGTACCGCACATATGCGGGCGCTGATCAGCGGTATAAAAGGGGCGTAATTCGCAGGATTTCGCCCATGTTATTGATCGCCCATCAGAGCTCGAGAAATAGCCGCCCGCTGGCGGATGTTGCCCGTGAGCTAAGCCTTACGGCGACCTGGTTTGAAAGCCAGGCTGGCCTGAGCGAGCTTCTAAAGGGCCAATTGCGCCGCATTCTGGTCTTGGGCGATGCCGATATCAGCGAAGCCGTGGTCCGAAGGGTCTGCGCGGCGGACGATAAGCGCTTATTCGGGGTCATTATCGCAGCGGATAGCAAAGCGCTGCGGTCCAGCAATAAGGCGGAATTGGTCGATAAACTGGTCGATTCAGCAAATTTGCAGTGGATTCCGCCCGATTTCAGCTATGAACAGCTCAGTTCGGCCGCGCGCAGCTGTCGACGGCGGATGCTGCGACTCTCCAAGGAGGACCTGGAGAGCGCTCTGG
>JBPCYB010000023.1:0-23553 GCA_051007995.1 Woeseiaceae bacterium
TACGTTGATCGGCGCAAGCAGACACTCGGCGCCCAAGGCGCGTAGCGGGTTTTCCTAGCTGATTACAGCTCCTCGGCCGCCTGTGGCGGCCGATTCGTGGGAGTTGTTGACAGAAATCTATAATTGAGATAATTTATCTCATATATGGATACCACCAAGCAAAGCATTCTGTCGGCATTCCGTTTGATTTTTCGCCCGATCGCGAAGATCTTGCTGCTTGCAGGAGTGACCTGGAAGGAAATCGCCGAGATCGCGAAAGCGACGCTGGTCGAAGTCGCGAGTGTCGAATTCGGGATAAAAGGTCGGCCAACCAATGTTTCGCGCCTGGCGATATTGACGGGATTCACGCGCAAAGAGGTGGCGAGACTCCGCGACCTGCTCGCGACTGAGGACACGCAACTCATCGACAGGATGAATCATGCGACTCGAGTACTTACAGGTTGGTACAGCGATCCGGACTTCTTAAGTGGCGCAGGTGCGCCGCTTGCTCTTAGCGTCGAAGGAGACGAAACCTCTTTCGAAACGCTTTGCAAACGTTACGCGAGCGACGTTCCAGTTACGACAATGCTCAAAGAGTTGAAACACGTCGGCGCCGTGGTCGAGGGCCCGACCGGTGATCTCGTCGTTCAAACCCGTTACTACATGCCACTGCAAATGGACCCGGAACAGATTCTCAGTTCTGGCAGTGTCATGCAGGATCTGGGCAATACCGTTGCCCACAACCTATTTCGCAAAGAGAACACTGCCGCGCGCTTCGAGCGCCGAGCGACGAATACGCGAATTGCCGCAGACGCTGCGCCGGAATTTCAAGCGTATCTCGAACTCGAGGGCCAAGCTTTTCTTGAGCGGGTTGACGCGTGGCTCTCCGATCATGAACTCGAAAAAGGCAGTGCCAACAAAGGAATACGCCTCGGGCTTGGCACTTACTGGATAGAACAATGATTTTGATAAAGGACGGAACGATGAAAACGCTAACGATTTTTACTCTTGTGTTGACCATTACATTGGCTGCGTGTGGCGGCAGTAGCCAACAAATGGCAGGAATTGATGCGCGCGGAAATTTGCCACCCGTCGGCGTTGTCTCCAAAGGGACAATTGCGGGATTCGGCAGCATCATCGTGAACGGCGTTCGTTACGATACGTCTAATGCCACAATCAATGCAGACGGAAGTCCGGGTGTACAAGGCGACCTAAAAGTTGGTCAGGTCGTAACTGTGCACGGTACTCTGGACAACGATCCTGGAACCGGCGTCGCAGCGACCGTTACATTCGATGATCTTGTCGAAGGACCTGTCAGCGCTATTGATACCGCGGCAGGAACAATCACAGTTTTGAGCCAGCTGGTGATTATTGATGCTGATACATCATTCGATGACAACATCTCTCCGGCGTCAATAGATGGGCTTCAAATTAACGATATTGTTGAGGTCAGTGGCTTTTTCCTCGCGGATGGGTCTATCAGCGCGACACGGATCGAAGCAAAACCGGCCGGATCCGAATTTGAGGTGACGGGTGTAGTCAGCAATTTGATGGCGACGACTTTTCAGATTAACAATCTCGTCGTTGACTTTAGTGCGGCTCAACTTGACGACTTTCCAGGTGGCACACCAGAAGACGGGCAACTCGTTGAAGCTAAGGGCAATAGCATTGGTGGCGCTGGGCAGTTAGAAGCGACGCGCGTGGAATTCAAGGGCAACGACTTGGGCGCCGACGACGGCGATCAGGTCGAAGTGGAGGGTTTCATTACACGATTCGTGTCCGCGACAGACTTTGACGTGGAAGGAATTCCCATAACGACGAGCGGAGCAACAGTGTTTGAAAATGGTACGTCTGCAGATCTCGCAATTAATCGCAAAGTCGAAGTCGAAGGTCGCATTGATGCAAACGGCATAATTACTGCCACAAAGATCGAGATCAAGCTGTCGAACTTCATTCGCATCGAGGGCATGGTTGAGTCGCTTGGAGCATCTTCTGTGACAATCTTCGGTATTCAAATAAACGTCGATAGCCTTACTCGTTACGAGGATAAGAGTTCGGCGGATCTCGAAACATTCGGGCTCGCAAATATCAATGTCGGCAACTATCTTGAAACTCGCGGCTACGAAGACGCATCGGGAGTCGTTGCGACTCGTGTTGAGAGAGAAGACTTTGACGGCGAGGTAGCGATACGCGCATTCGTTGACTCCGTCAGTGAGCCAAATTTCACTATTCATGGGGTCATGATCGAAACCAACGGTAACACCGTATTTCGAGATCTGAACGATGCGCCGATAACTGCGACCGAGTTCTTCGCGCAGGCCATGGGCAGCCTCGCGGAAGCTGTTGGAACGCCTAGCAACGGTGGCATAATTGCTGATGAGGTTGAGCTAGAAGACTGACAGGAGAATAACGACGATGACCCAGTGCGGCTAAACGCGGACTTTTCCGAACGGGTCGTCATTCGTCCAATTGACCATCGGTGGGTCGCATCGCCAATGCCGGGCGTCGAGCGCATGATGCTCGATCGGATCGGCGACGAAGTCGCGCGTGCAACATCTTTGGTGCGTTACGCGCCGAACAGCACTTTTTCCGAGCATACACACGGCGGTGGCGAGGAATTTTTCGTTCTGATCGGGGAATTTGGCGACGAGCACCGTTTGTATCCAAGCGGCACCTATGTCCGCAATCCGATCGGTACGTCGCATTCGCCCAAAGTCGGCGAACAAGGCTGCACTATTCTGGTCAAACTGCATCAGTTCGACGCTTCCGACCAGTCGCAGATCGCAATTGACACCGCTGCGGTAGAATGGTCGCCGGGGCTTGTTCCTGGACTCGAAGTGCTGAGTTTGCATCAGTACAAAGCCGAGCAAGTGGCCCTGGTCAAGTGGGCGCCGAATACACAATTCAATGCACATACACACTGGGGTGGAGAAGAAGTGTTCGTTATTGAGGGCACATTTTTTGATGAGCACGGCGAATATCCTGCAGGAAGCTGGATACGCAGTCCGCATCAAAGCGCACATACGCCATTTACGAAGGATGACGGTGCATTGATCTACGTGAAAGTCGGCCATCTAGGGACCGATCAAGATGTGTAGCTTATGAAGACCGAACGATTGGTTCTCAAACCAATGTCACACGACGACTTCGAGTTGTTTGTGCGCGATCTTTTGACTGATCCGAAGGTGGTCGAGCACTACCACTCCTATCATGGCCTGTTCGACCTGCAGATGATTCGCGTGCGGGCCGAAAAAGATTTTTGGGACCATTTCGAGGAAAGCCGTGCGAAAACCGGGCTGGAGATCTGGTCGGTATTCGAAACGTATGGACCGCCAACGCCCGAGTCGTTTATTGGCTGGGCAGGTCTGATACACACAGAGCTTTCCGATGAGTACGGCGGACCTGAGCTACAGTACATGCTAACGAGTCGCGTATTCGGTCGAGGTCTTGCTACGGAGGCCGCCGCCCAAGTGATGCAAGACGCGATCAAGCGTCGACTCACACCGACCGTTATCGCGACCGTTGATAAACCCAACAAGGGCTCTATTCGTGTGTTGGAGAAGCTTGGATTTGAATTCGTTGACCAGATCTACGCCTACGAAAGTCCGGACATGCAGCTCTATAAATACGAAATCAGTTAATTCGTACGCCCTGGCGCAGTAATTCTTTCTGTACTGTATCGATACTAACGTCTTGCACGGTCGCATCAGACTTTAGTGAAAGCGCGGCAGCGACACCTGCACCCTGGCCGCTCACAGTGCAACACATCATATTGCGCACAGCACAATGTGAATCCTTGTCGCCGCCAATATTCCGACCTGTTACGAGCAGGTTGCCGATATTCTTCGGTAGCATCGCTCGGTACGGAACCTGGAAGTAGCGCCCGGTCGTCGGCAGAATCAGGATGCCGTAGCCATCGATAAATTCGGGAAAAATGCCGATCGAATCGTCGAAACGTCCCTGGTCGCGAACATCGTTTGCCGTCATGTTGTATGCGGCATCAATTTTGCGCGTATCGCGAATGCCGATGGTCATGCCGAAGTTTCTGAGTTTGGCGTTCTCACAACCGGGCGTAAATTCACGCAAAGCGTTGATCGCAAGCATGGCCTGGCGGCGTCCTTCGATCTCGTTGGCCGAGAGGTCTTCGGCGTTGGTGCCATCACAGGCGGGAAGATGCACGAGATTCAGGTAGGTCAGATCTCCCTGGTCTGAGACTGTGCCCCAGGTGCCGCAAATGGTCTGCAGTGCTTCCGGGATCATGCCGGCCGCTATGGCTTGCTGGAACGGCTTGCGCAGAAACGGCGAGAACATCTTGTCTTCTTTGCCCGAGGTCTCAATGGTCCACTCGCCGCCTTCCCAGTCTTTATAAGTTTGCGGATCGGCCTTAACTGCGTCGATAAACCTGGGCTTGTCCACGCCGCTCATTGAGAACATCACCGAGGCCGCCATCATCTCTTCTTTCGGGGTTGTGAAGTAAGCTGCGCCGGCGCGCGCTGCAATATCAGCATCCCCGGTAGCATCGACAATGCGCTTGGCATAGATCGCCTCGCGCCCGGATTTGCTTTCCGTGATGATGCCGATGATTTCGTTACCTTGCATAATCGGTGCGACAAATGTGCGGTGCAGCATCGGCCGGATACCGGCTTCCTGAACCAGAACGTCGGCAACGTATTTGAAAGCTTCGCCATCCAATGAATGGCTGTCTGATTGTGGCTCCGGCATCGCGGCGCCCATCGCCTTGGCCCGTTCCTCAAACTCGATACCGACGCCTTCACTATCAACGGTTTTTTCGTGGCGATACCACGCGAAACCTTCAACACCCACTTGAGTGATGTTGCCGCCGAAGCAGCCGAAGCGGTCAATCAATGTTGTATCGACCCCGGCTCGAGCAGAGCCCAAAGCTGCCGCAAGCCCGCCTGGCCCACTGCCAACGACCAGGACATCGGTCTCCAGGATGACATCTATTTCACGTGCCGCTTCGGTTATTCGCCTCATTCGTAATAGTATGCCTAAAACTATTCCGACTTGAAGCAGACCCAATTGAATAAACACGACTCGCTATCTTTCGATTACGTCATTGTTGGTGCCGGTTCGGCTGGCTGTGTGTTGGCCAATCGCCTGAGCGAAGATCCAGACGTGTCGGTGTTGCTGCTCGAGGCGGGAGGCGTCGACCCATTCTGGGACTGGCGCATCCGCATGCCTGCGGCGCTTGCCTATCCGATGAACGGCACTCGCTACAGCTGGGATTACCAGACCGAGCCTGAGCCCTATCTGGATGGTCGAGTCGTGCACTGTCCGCGCGGCCGTGTGCTCGGCGGCTCATCGTCGATCAATGGCATGGTGTATATCCGTGGCAATGCGATGGACTATGACCGTTGGGCAGAGGAAGACGCTGCACTTCGTGATTGGGACTATGCGCATTGTCTGCCGTATTTCAGGAAGTCAGAAACTCGCGAAGGCGGCGGTGACGCCTACCACGGCGATGACGGACCGTTGTACGTTACCCGCGGCCGAGACGACGGACCGCTGTTCAATGCGTTCGTCAATGCGGGTCAGGAAGCCGGCTATCCATATACGAGCGACCTCAACGGATTTCAGCAAGAGGGCTTCGGTCCGATGGACCGAACAACGCGCAAGGGGATTCGGCACTCAACGACTCGCGGTTATCTGAAGGCGGCGCGTAAGCGTGACAATGTGACCGTATTGACCCGGGCTTACGCAACACGCCTTGTAAAGAACGGCCAGAATATCGACGGCGTTGAATTCAAGCATCGCGGCCGTACAAAAACCGTGCTCGCCAATCGCGACACTATTCTCGCTGGTGGTCCGATTAACTCGCCGCAGCTCTTGATGCTGTCCGGAATTGGGCCGGCCGAACATCTGCGTGAATCGGGAATCGACCCGGCACATGATCTGCCAGGCGTCGGACAGAACCTGCAGGACCATCTCGAAATCACGATGCAGGTGGAGTGTCTGCAGCCGGTCTCTATATATAAGTATTACAACCTGCTCGGTAAGGCATACGTCGGCGCACGCTGGCTGTTTACCCGCACGGGCATTGGTGCAACCAATCAATTCGAGACGGGCGGATTCATTCGCAGCCGCGTCGGTGTGCCATACCCCGATTTGCAGTATCACTTTTTTCCGATGGCGGTCCGCTACGATGGCCAAAGTCCGAATAAATCACATGGCTATCAGGCCCACGTAGGTCCGATGCGTTCGCAGAGCAAGGGTTGGGTCAGGTTGCGATCAAGTGATCCGGCAGACAAACCGCGTATCCAGTTCAACTACATGCAGGAACAGGCTGATTGGGAGGAGTTTCGAGCCGGTGTGCGTCTCACTCGCGAAGTGCTCGCGCAAAACGCGTTCAAACCCTACGCGGGTGTCGAGATTTCACCGGGACCAGACGTTAATAGCGACGCTGAAATCGATGCCTATCTTAAGAACGCAGTCGAATCGTCCTACCATCCATGCGGCACCTGCAAAATGGGTAGCGACGATTTGTCTGTGGTTGATGCGGAGTGTCGCGTGCATGGGCTTGACGGCTTGCGCATTGTCGACTCTTCTATCATGCCGTCAATCGTCAGCGGCAATCTGAACGCGCCAACGATCATGATGGCTGAAAAGGCCGCCGACATCATCAAGGGCGGCGCGATGTTGAGCCCTAGCGATGCGCCGGTGTACAAGGTAACGGACTACCATGACAAGCAGCGCTAGCTCGGAGTTATCGACGCTGCAACGCTACCTCCGTCTCGCAGTATTGGTGGTTGCCGCTGGAGCGATTTATCCGCTTATCTACCTGCGACAAAATTTCGAAATAACGATCCTTGAGTCATTTGGTATCACAGCCATTCAGCTCGGCCAGTGCTACTCGCTACTCGGCGTCTTGTTCGTCGTGACCTATGTTCCCAGTGGTTGGCTCGCCGATCGCGTCGCGCCGCGATTGCTGATGTCATTTTCGCTCGCGCTCGCGGGAATTCTCGGCATCTGGTTTTCAACGATGCCGTCATTCTGGTCGCTGAAGGTGATTTTCGCCGGATGGGGGCTGGCGACAGGCCTGACTTTCTGGGCAGCCCTTATCAAAGCAACAGCCATGCTCGGGCGGTCGGATGAGCAGGGGCGGTTCTTCGGCATCCTGGATGGTGGCAGGGGTCTTGTTGAGGCGATACTCGCAACGATCGCGGTCGGACTATTTGCGTACTGGACAACGAGCGTCGGCGATTCTCCCGCATCGGCACTGCGCAGCGTCATATGGATGTACACGTCATTCATGCTGGCTCTGTCGCCGATCGTGTTTTTTGCCGTTAAGTCGCATGACGAGAGTGACCGTGTGAAAGCCCTAGATGCTCCAAGAGTATCGCTGCTTGCTGATATCAAGACGGTCTTGGGCAAGGTGGAAATCTGGCTTGCCGCGTTTTGTATTCTCACTGGCTACCAGTTGTTCTGGGCCACGTATTCGTTTTCGGCTTACATGCAAACCCATTACGGTCTGACTGCCGTTGCCGTTGGTTCAATTACGGTCGCGAAATTGTGGATGCGACCCATCGGTGCAGCGACGGCTGGTTTCGCTGGCGATTTCTTTAATCGAGAGCGTGTACTGGCCGGACTGATGTTGCTCGCAACCATTTCGCTGGCGAGCCTCGTTGTGTTGCCGACAACGGCAGGCAAGTTTGCGCTGCTTGGAATTGTTTTGGCTATCGGGATTCTGACCTACGCCGTGCGAGGCATTTACTGGGCAACTCTGGAGAGTTGCGACGTTTCGAATCGGGTAAAAGGTTTCGCGATCGGAGTCATTTCCTTAATCGGTTATTCGCCCGATGTTTACCTGCCGCTGGCCAACAATGCGATTCTGGCACGCTATCCGGACAAGCTTGGCTATTCGATCTATTTCCTCGGAATAGCTGTGATGGGTCTACTTGGAGCGATCGCCGCCTGGCGGCTGAATATTATTGTGGCGCGCCGGCCAACAGCCGATCGACAAACTTCTCGGAGTTAATGAGCACGTCGTCCTGACCAATCTGGTCGAACGGGTTTTCGAGATGCTCCTGAATATTGTCGAGACTGACGAGCACGAGCGCGAACAACACGGGCATCACGTAAGTTAGCGCCGGATTGAAGTCAATGGCGATATACGCAAAGTAAGGCCCATACAGTGGTGGCATGATCTTGATGAAAAAGTCACTAAACGCACGCAAGGTTCGCGGTGTGCGGTATTGGTAAATATGTTTGATCTGTTCGAACGCGAGCAACATCTTCGAGAGATATTGGTTACAACGCGATACTTCGCCGGAAGCGAGCCCCGCTGCGCGCAGGTCTTCGCGAATGAAGCGCGACAGATCTGAAAAACAGGCATACACCTTTTCCTCGCGCTCATGCATGTTGGCGCGCGGACCACTAAACATCGCACGAGCGCTGCTTAACAGATCGCCCAGCAACTGGCGGCATTTTTCTTGCGTGGCGACATCAGCATCTTCGAGCCAGTCTCGCGAAGCAAAGAAGATCGCACGACCATGTGATTTGAGCGAACCGTAGTCGTCCAGAACGACTTCGCGCCGCTTGTATGCACTATTAATAGAGAACACGATTGGAAAGACGATGGCGGTGGCGAGCAGGGTCAGCGGAAAATTCGCGGTCAACTCATAGCGAATACAAAAATAGGTGGATAACACCGCGAGCCCACCAACAATCAGGGCCTGGAAGTTGATTATCAATGCGATGGTCTTCAGTCGGCGTAACATAGGAATTGCCTCGAACGTGTCTACTGCGATCGAGTGTCGCCAATCGACCGCGCTGGATCGTCGAAAGAGTTCACGTTTCAAGGATTTGGGCAAAAAAAATCCCCGCCGAGGCGGGGATTCAGGGTGTGACGTTGGGGGGACGTCAATGGTGCAATTAGGTTTCGTCGTCAACCGTGTCTGACAGGAGTTCCAGACCGAAGGCCATTGCGCCTGGCAGCGGATCCCTTGCGATGGCTGTGAACACATCGCCACCGGCCAGTGTAAGGGTCGCCGGGCCTATGGCTGCGGTCTTCGTGCCAGTCGGGGTGACTGTTACGTCGTAGTCGCCGGGTGCCAGAGCGATGTATCCGGTGTTTGTCTTAAACGGAACAGCAGAGGCAAAAGGATCTTCGTTGTTGATGTCGGCGCCTACAGCGGTTACGTAGACATCAACATCCTGAGCCGTCGGTGAGGCGTGGATGATGCGAACTTTGGCGTTCGTTGCAACCGGGCGTGGATCGTCGATAGCGATCAGCGCCTCAATGTTGGCGAAGAAATCAACGGCAAGGACCGTGTAATAGCTACCGGCATCCAGCGTCAGATCGACAGGGCCAATAGCGATTACGCCCGGATTTCCTTCTGGAGTCACTGCAACCGTGTAGGTATCGGCAGGCAGCGGCAAGAAGCCGGTTACTGCAGGATACGGTACGCCGCCGAGAAGTACGCCGCCATTGGCGAGTACGTCAACCGAGCCGGTGTCTGGCGACAGGTGACCGACGCGCAGCGCTGTTGAGGTCGCGACATCACGAATTTCGAGAGATCCCGTAGAATTCAATCCGACAAGACTGATCGGGGCGGCGCCACCATCTGTGGTCGGAACAGCAGCAAGCACCAGATCATCGCCATCATTAAGGGTAACCGTGCCAGAATCAAAAACGACAGCGGCGGCATTACCTGCAGCGGTTACACGAATCTGATAATCGCCAGCCGCAACCTCAGCCGGGCCGATGTTGCCTTTAAAGGAGAATGTACCAATTGGGGCGCTAGCGGAAAGATCTGCGCCCGGCGCCGTAACGAATACGTCAACTTCCGGTGCGGCAGCAGCGGCGTGCAGTACCAGTACTCGAGCAGAACCTGCGCTTACGGCCGTCGCCGGTTGTTCAAGAATAACAGCCTCAATGTTGGCGACATCACCAACAGCAGCGACCGTATACGTATTGTCGCCAGCGAAGTTGATGGCCACGGGGCCGATAACCGTTGCGTTTCCGCCTGGAATAACACCGTCGACCTGAATCGCGTAGATTCCTGCGTCAAGCGACAAGTAACCTGAGCCCGTCTTGTAATCGACATTGCTTAGGACTTCGGTGCCGTCAACCAGTACGTTAACCGGCGGGGCATCGGGCGATGCGTGCAATACCTGAATATTAAATGGAGCAGGGGCAATCTGATTATTGTTGCCGTTGTTATTGTTGGACGAATCGCAAGCTGCAAGAGCCAGCGCGCTGCCAACGACTAAAATCTTTGTAAGAGTGTTCATTTCCATATCTCTACGTTAGGGAAGCCAAAAAGTCGGAGGAGAGTGTCCCAAAGCGCGAGAGAAGAAGGGTTTCGAAGCCGTTTCAGAATGTATCCAAATGTATCAAAGCAACTATGAGTCGCGACGTTGGGGCGGCGTGGCGTTACTATTAACGCATGGCCAAGGTGTTACTCATCGACGACGACCGCAAGCATTCCGACTTGCTGCAGGCGTACTTCAAGCGTTTCGGCGTCAACCTGTTGTGTGCTGGAGATGCGACCGAGGGCTTCAAGCTGATGCAGCGGGAGGAGCCGGACTTATTGCTGCTTGACGTCATGCTGCCCGGCAAGGACGGCTTTGAGATATGTCGTGAGGTACGCAAATCAAGCAATATTCCCATTATTATGCTGACGGCGAGAGGCGACGTTATCGACCGCGTTTCGGGCCTTGAACTCGGAGCGGACGACTACGTCGGCAAGCCATTCGAGCCAAGAGAACTGGTGGCCCGCGTGCAGGCAACATTGCGTCGCTTCGAACAAACCGGCGCAGAAACCGGCAAGCTTGAGTTTGACGGTTTGCGTATCGACACTGACTCACGCGTCGTTGAAGTTGAGGACAAACCGGTCGATCTGACCTCGATGGAATTCGAATTACTATTGATTCTCGCGCGCCGCCACGGGCGAAAACTGTCCAGAGATGACATTCTGAGTGAGCTACGCGGAATTGATGCTGCCATTCTGACCCGTTCCGTGGATATCATGATCAGTCGTTTGCGTCAGAAACTCGGCGATTCGGCGAAACCACCGCGATTTATTCAGACAATCTGGGGCCGTGGCTATTCATTCATCGGCCGGCCAATTGATGTTTAGACGCTTTCTGCACTCATTATCTATACGCCTGCTGGTGATATTCCTCCTTCTTGGTGCTCTGTTTATTCTTGGCACCACCAAAGCGATCCAGCGTTTCTACAATAGCGACGACATTCGCGGTCTGATCAGTGGCCACCTTTCTCTGCACGTCCACTATGTGCGTGAGGACATTGGCACACCGCCAAACATTGAACGTGCCATCGCAATTACCGAGAGCGTGCCGGTCGATATACGAATTCTCGGCCCAGACATGGACTGGGCTTCCGATCCGGATTTTCCACTCTTGTCCAGCCTGGATTTCGCCCCAAGCCCCAAGTTCAGCGATGATCCTGATGCCTGGGTCGACGAGTTGCAGGGTGTCGAATTCGCGATTTTCGAGCGGCATCGTTTCTTGAAAATGCGCCAGGGAGGTTACGAGATCGTGGTATCCACACCCAGGATCTCGGATGTCGATCAAGGACCGAACGTGGTCATGGAAATCCTCTTACTCGGATTGTTCTTGCTGCTAATGGCCTATTTCGCTGTGCAGTGGCTCTTTCAACCGATCCGGTCGATTCGCGATGGTGCGGCGCACATCGGTAGAGGCAACTTCGACTTTAGAATTACCAAGGTGCGCAGAGACCAGCTCGGCGACATGGCAGAAGATATCAATCGATTGGCGGGCGATGTTGAGAACATGCTCGATGCCAAGAGAGCGTTGTTGCTGGGTATCAGTCATGAGCTGCGAACACCCTTATCGCGCATGCGCCTCATGCTCGAATTTCTGGACGACGACGAGAACGCCGAGAGTCTGAAAGTAGAAATCATTGAGATGGAGAAAATCGTCGCCACCTTGCTCGAGGCAGAACGGCTAAACGGCCGACATGCACGACTCGCCAGAACCCAGGTTGTCATTGGTGAGCTTGTCGACGAGCTTATTGACGATTTCTTCAGCCGTGATCGGCACCGAATACAGATTCATTCTCCGGACGAGTCTCTACTGGCAGAAATTGACGAAGCACGCGTGACCCTGATGCTCAAAAACCTGATCAGCAATGCGCTCCGTTACACCAGCGAAGAGGATGGACCGGTAGAGTTGTCGTTCTGGTCAGAGGGCAATGAGCTAGTTTTCAGAGTCAAGGACCACGGGCCTGGAATTCCCGAGAATCAAGCCGCACGCATCGGCGAGCCCTTTTATCGAGGCGATCCATCGCGAGCCAGAAGCTCGGGTGGAACGGGTTTGGGCCTCTATCTCGCGTTACTGGTTGCCACCGCTCATGGCGGGACTTTAGCGCTGGAAAGCAATGATGAGGCCGGCGCAGATTTCGAAATACGGCTACCAATTACGGCGTAGCTACGCCGTTTGTAAGCGAATGTAACAATCGCGGCGATCGCATTGTTGACCTGAATCCGGGTTCGTATAGTAGCTCTCAGATCTTATGGAGACTACTGATGACCGCTGTTGCCGCAAGGGCTGTTAGCTGGACCGAAACCGGACTTGTACCCGATACCGTAATCCGTGCAGGAATTCGACGTTTGCTGGAAAGCAAACGCAAAGCAATTCACGCCGACGACCTGGAGTACGCCGCGGACGAAGTGAACCGATTTGTTGCGATGATGGACAAATCGCCGATCGCGCTGGTCCCGGACACGGCGAACGAACAACACTATGAGGTACCCCGGGAATTTTTCTCCCATGTTATGGGTGAGCACCTCAAATACAGTTGTGGCTACTGGGGATCCGGCGCAAACACGCTGACTGAATCTGAAGAGGCAGCGCTCCGGCTTACTGTGCAGCGTGCAGGCATTCAGAACGGCATGCAGGTGCTGGACCTTGGCTGTGGCTGGGGTTCCTTGTCGCTCTGGATTGCCGAAAAATTCCCACTGTGTGGCGTTACAGCGGTATCCAACTCGGCATCGCAACGCGAGTTCATTGTGCAACAAGCAGAGAGTCGTGGCCTCGACAACGTTCGAGTCCTGGTGTGCGACATGAACGACTTTGTCACCGAAGATAAGTTTGACCGCATTGTCTCAGTCGAGATGTTCGAACACATGCGCAACTACCGCGAGTTGTTCGGTTCTATCTCACGATGGCTTGCGCCTGACGGCAAATTCTTCATGCACATTTTCTGTCACCGCTCGACACCGTATGAATACATCGATAATGGACCTACCGACTGGATGAGTCGCTTTTTCTTTACCGGCGGAATCATGCCTTGCGCGGAATTGCCGTTACGATTTAGCGATCAGCTGAGCCTTGAAGAGCGATGGCAGTGGAACGGAACGCATTATTCGAAGACGTGTGATGCCTGGCTCGACCGGATGGACAGTAACAAGTCGGACATCATGCCCGTGCTGCAAGCCTGCTACGGCGAAGGCGATGCGTCACTGTGGTGGCAGCGCTGGCGAATATTCTTCATGGCATGCTCGGAGCTCTTTAACTACGAGCAAGGTAACGAGTGGTATGTCGGACATTATCTTTTTCACAAGAGGGCGTACTGACATGCTCTATATACTAAATTTCGCTGCCTTCCAGGTTGGTTGGTTCTCGTCCGTTCTGGGTGGAGCTCAGCAGATGCCGTGGCTCGGCCCGGTTGTCGTGCTCGGCGCGCTCGCGATACATTTTCGCGCCGCAAAAAGGCCGGCTGAAGAACTGGCGCTGGTACTGAGTTGCGCGGCAATTGGCGCACTGTTCGATAGCGTTCTCGTTTCACTGGGTTGGGTGCAATATTCATCCGGCATGCTTTTTGAAATGGCCGCACCCTACTGGATTGTTTCAATGTGGATGCTATTCGCGACTACGCTAAACGTATCGATGCGCTGGTTACGACAGAAAGAGTGGTTGGCTGCCTTCTTTGGACTGATCGGTGGCCCGACGACCTACTACGCAGGAGAAAAGCTTGGCGGCATCGTCTTGCTCGACCAGACAGCAGCGCTTGTTGCCCTAGGTATAGGCTGGGCGGTCATGATGCCAATTTTGCTACGCCTGTCCGAGAACTTTGACGGTTTCGCAGAAAGGCCAGTCAACGATAGTCTGGTTGCCGGGGAAATATCGTAGTGGACTGGCAGCTCTACACTCTTGCGATGATCGCGATTCTGATCGGCGGCGTACTGGCCTGGTTGTACAGTGTTATTCGCACTGATGTCAGCATCGTTGACAGCCTGTGGTCCTTGTTCTTTCTATTGGCGGCGAGCATTTACGCGTACATGTCACAGCCGCTGTCGATTCGGGGGCTAGGTGTTTTTATCCTGGTCGCCGTCTGGTCCATCAGGCTGTCCGCCTACATTACGATCCGCAATCACGGCACGGCCGAAGATTATCGGTACCAGACCATTCGCGCCAATAACGAACCGAACTTCTGGTTCAAGAGTCTCTTCATAGTATTCGTGCTGCAGGGTCTTCTCGCGTGGGCGATCTCTGTGCCGTTGCTCGTCGCGATATCTTCCCCGGCAGAATTGACTTGGCTAGACGGGCTGGCGCTTGCTCTTTTTGTTGTCGGACTTGTTTTTGAAGCAGGCGGCGATTACCAGCTTGCGAGGTTCAAGGCGGATTCGAACAACAGCGGCAAAGTCATGCAGTCCGGGCTATGGCGGTACACGCGACACCCAAACTATTTCGGCGACTTCTGCGTGTGGTGGGCGTTCTTCTTGTTCGCGCTGGCCGCCGGTGCCTGGTGGACGATCGTTGCTCCGCTGCTCATGTCATTTCTGCTATTAAAGGTATCCGGAGTTGTAATGCTGGAAAAAACAATTGGCGACCGCCGACCCGAGTATACGAACTACATTGAGCAGACGAATGCGTTTTTCCCCGGCCCGCGGCGGTCGATTGCAACTAACGAGAGGGCGAAAGCATGAAATATATTGTTAGGCGGATTGTCGCTGCGTGTTTCCTGCTACCGCTAATCGGCGTACAGACCATTTTTGCTGAGCCGGCGATAATAGCCGAGCCTGCTATGGATGCGTGGAACTTCAATGTATACCTCGATGATAAGAAAGTCGGCACGCATGTTTTTGAAGTTGTACAAACAGGTGCTCAAAAAGAAGTTCAGAGTATCGCCGACTTCAAAGTAAAATTTCTGTTCATTTCAGCGTATAGCTATGAGCACTCTAATATCGAACGCTGGAGTGATGATTGTCTGCTGACGTTTAATGCCAAGACAAGTGTCAACGGCAAACGTACGCGCGTGTCCGGAGCGGCCGCCACTGCCGGCTTTCTCGTGAATAAGGGCGAGACCGAAGAGGTTTTGCCGGATTGCGTCATGTCATTCGCCTACTGGAATCCAAGCTTTCTAAATCAGGAACGCCTGCTCAACCCGCAGACGGGTGAGTTTCTCGATGTCGTTGTCGAGTCACTCGGGAACGACAAGCTCATGGTTCGTGGACAGTCAGTCGCTGCGCAGCGCTTCAAGATTACGGCGCGAGGGATCGACCTGTTGGTCTGGTATTCAGCCAATGACGAATGGCTTGCGCTTGAATCAGTAGCAAAGGGCGGCCGCGTCGTCCGTTATGAGTTGTCGTGATATGACGGTCAGAGCAAGAAATCTCATGACCGCCTCCATTGCGATTCTGCTGAGCGCTTGTGCAGCAAAGAAGCCGGAAATGGCTACGGTTGACTACGTCGACCTGGATCGATTCATGGGCGATTGGTACGTCATCGCCAATATTCCGACGTTTCTGGAAAAAGGCGCACACAACGCCATTGAAAATTACGCCATGAATGACGATGGCACCATCGCGACGCGGTTTACGTACCGCAAAGGCAGTTTTGATGGCAAGCAAAAGGAATACAATCCAAAAGGCTTCGTTGTCGACACTGAATCAAATGCACTGTGGGGTATGCGTTTCATCTGGCCCATAAAGGGCGACTACCGAATTGTCTATTTGAGCGATGATTACAGTACCACCATCATCGGCAGGCAAAAGAGAGACTTTGTCTGGATCATGGCGCGTGAGCCAGCGATGTCAGATGTCGAGTACGACAAGCTTGTCGCATTCGTTACTTCTATTGGATATGACGCAAGCAAATTGCAGCGCGTTCCGCAGCGGTGGTAGATCGATGAAGGTCGCAATTATCGGTAGCGGAATATCAGGCAATGTCGCGGCATATTTGCTGCGCAGCGGTCATGACATCAGCGTTTACGAGGCAGCCTCATACATCGGCGGCCATACGAACACGGTTGACGTATATGAACGCGGGCGCAAGATCGCGGTCGACACCGGGTTCATCGTCTTCAACGAACATACTTATCCCAATTTCATATCTCTGCTTGATGAAATCGGGCAGACGTCACAGCTGAGCGAAATGAGTTTCAGTGTGCGCAGCGAGGATGGGCGCTTGGAGTACAACGGCCGCTCATTGGATTCTTTGTTCGCACAACGACGCAACCTGCTCAATCCGCGCTTCTATCGCATGATTCGGGATATCCTGAGGTTCAATGCCGAAGCTCCGCGGGATGCCGCGCGGGAGGACATCGAAGCTACGCTCGGCGATTATCTGGCTGCCAAGCGCTATAGCCGCGAATTCATTGACCACTATCTTGTACCGATGGCTGCAGCAATCTGGTCGGCGGAGCCCGTGCGCGTAATGGATATGCCGGTTGGATTCCTGGTGCGGTTCTTTGGCAATCACGGGTTGATGCAGTTGCGTGACCGACCGCAGTGGCGTGTTGTTTCGGGCGGTTCACGTGAGTACGTCAAGAAGCTGGTTGCGGGCCACCGCGACAAAATTCGCCTGAATAGCCCGGTGCGATCGGTGCGGCGAACGCCTACAGGAGTTGAGCTTCGATCGGATAGCAGTGAAGCAGAATTATTCGACGCGGTATTTTTTGCCTGCCACAGTGATCAGGCGCTACGCCTGCTTAGCGAACCTACCTTGGCAGAAGCGGAGGTTCTTGGCGCAATTCGTTATCAACAAAATGAGGCGATTCTGCACACCGATGCTAACGTGATGCCAAGTCGCCGCAAAGCCTGGGCCGCGTGGAACTATCACCTTCCTACTGACGCGACGAGACACGTGGCAGTCACTTACAACATGAACATCCTGCAAAAACTCGATGCCGAATATCAGTACTGCGTGACACTCAACAGCGACCAGGCAATCGATTCGGACTGTGTTATCAAACGTATCCGCTACGAGCACCCAATGTATTCGCGTGAGGCGGTGCGGGCTCAGGGCCGCCAGGCTGAGTTAAATGTCGATCGACTGTTCTTCTGTGGCGCGTATTGGCGTAATGGGTTTCACGAGGACGGTGTTGTCAGTGCTCAGGCCGCCGTGCAGCATTTCGAGGAGTGGCAGTGCAATGAAGAGCTGCATTTACGAAGGGCAAGTTAGCCACACTCGAACAATGCCGGTACGGCATCATTTCAAGTACCGCTTGTTCATGTTGTATGTCGATCTCGACGAATTGCCGAACCTGTTCACGAAGCGCTGGTTTTGGTCCGTCTCGCGGCCTGCGCTCGCGAGGTTTCGGCGCGAAAAACATCTGGGCAGTGGTGACTTGCAGAGTGCGGTACGTGATCGAGTTGAATCTGAGCTCGGTTTCCGGCCAAGCGGCCCGATTCGATTGCTGACGAACTTTAGCTATTTCGGCTATGGCTTCAATCCTGTTAGCTTCTACTATTGTTTTGACGCGAATGATGAGGCGATTCAGGCAGTCGTCGTCGAAGTGAACAACACCCCTTGGGGTGAACAACACACCTACGTTGAGCGCGTAAAGGACTCTTCAGTTACGGACAGCCGTTGGCGATTCAATGTACGTAAAGAAATGCACGTATCCCCATTCATGCCAATGAACGTGGAGTACACGTGGTCGCTATCGGCACCATCGGACATGTTGTCGGTTTTCATGGCAAATGATGTTGAGGGCGAGCGGACATTCAGAGCGCTCTTGACATTGCATCATAAGAACATCACAAGCGCGTCACTTGCCGGTGTCCTGCTTCGCTACCCATTCCAGGCGGCGCGCACCATGCTCGCAATCCACTGGCAGGCATTACGCCTTTGGATCAAGCGTGTACCAATTCACGCACACCCCGATAAACAGACTCTTGCGGTGGAGAATAATGAAAACAACTAGTATCAATTCACCGAACATTTTGGAGGCACCGATTCGACCGGGCATCCTTGATCGCTTCGCACGCTGGATCGTCAAGTCCCGGCTCAAGCATCTCAAGTACGGCCAGGTTGTCGTTAAAGAGCGAGGTAGTGTCGCAACCTACGGCGAGTTGGGTGACGAGTGTCCATTGACCGCCGTCATATGTGTCAATGATCCGGAATTTTATGGCGATCTTGCTTTCGGCGGTTCTATCGGTGCCGGAGAGTCGTACATGCAGGGTCATTGGCGCTGTGATGAGCTCAGTATCCTGCTTCGCATCATGCTGCTTAACCGGGATGTGCTTGAGAATATCGATTCGGGCATGGCGAGTTTTATTCGTCCTGCCAGAAAAGCCCTGCACTGGCTGAATCGCAATACGCGCAGCGGAAGTCGCAAGAACATCGCGGCTCACTACGACCTTGGCAACGATTTCTATGCCCTGTGGCTGGACTCAAAGATGATGTATTCGTGTGCCTACTTCGAGAGTGCCGATATGTCTCTTGAAGCGGCTGCGACAGCAAAGCTTGAACGCATTTGTCGAAAACTGAATTTGTCAGAAGCCGACTCGGTCATCGAAATAGGCACGGGCTGGGGTGGTTTCGCAATTTACGCGGCCGAGAACCACGGTTGCCATGTCACGACTACGACGATATCTCGCGAACAGTATGATTTGGCAAAGCAGCGTATTGCTGCGGCAGGTCTGGAAGATCGCATAACACTGCTGTTCGATGATTATCGTGATCTTGAAGGTCAGTACGACAAACTCGTGTCCATAGAAATGATAGAGGCGGTCGGACACCAGTTTCACTCATCATTTTTTGAAAAGTGCGCGGCGCTTCTGAAGCCAGACGGGCAGATGCTATTACAGGCAATTACGATCGCGGATCAACAGTACGACTCCTACAAGAAGGGTGTCGATTTCATACGTCGCTACATCTTTCCTGGCGGCTGTTTGACGTCAGTGACAGATATGACCCGCGTCATGACAGACAATACGGATATACGCACCATACATGTTGAAGATATTGGCTCCCACTATGCTTATACGTTACGGCACTGGCATGATCGATTTTTCGACAAACTCGATACAGTGCGCGAGATGCAATATCCAGATGCGTTTATTCGCATGTGGCAATATTATCTTTGTTACTGTGAGAGCGCATTCGTTGAGCGCGCGATTGGCACGGTGCAAATGTTGCTAGTGAAGCCAGCCGCGAGAAGACATACGATCAGCTACTAGCGTATAGCCGTAATTCGATGAGGCCGGTAAACTCCGTGGCCTGAGTACTCGAGGGATACCATTCAATTGTCGAACTACGCTATCGCACTGCATGGCGGGGCTGGCCCAGTCCCTGGGCGCGACTATTCTGTCACCGAGAAGCACTTGCGCGGCCTTGCTGAGGCTTGCGAGTCCAAGCTGGCCGGCGGCGCCGCGGCGCTCGACGTGGTCGAATTTGCTGTAGCCGAGCTGGAGTCATGTGGTCTGTATGTCGCTGGCAAGGGATCGGCGCCAAATTCAGCGGGCTACGTTGAGCTCGACGCATCGATAATGCACGGACCCAGCCGCGAGGCAGGCGCTGTTGCGGCAGTCGTTGATGTTCTAAATCCCGTCAGTGTCGCTCGCGGTGTAATGCAGAATACGTCACACGTCCTACTGGCCGGAGACGGCGCGCTGGCATTTGCTCGCGCGCACGGTTTTGGTTTGGTCAAAGACGCAAACAACTACTACGTGTTGCCAATTGGTGTAACGGCCGAGGATGTGACGGAGCAAAAGCACGGTACCGTTGGAGCAGTGGCTCGTGATCAAAGTGGCGAGTTGGCGGCAGCGACATCGACCGGCGGCACGTTCATGAAGCTCGAGGGGCGCGTTGGCGATACACCGCTCATCGGACCCGGTACCTGGGCCGATGATGACGTCGCGATTTCATTTACCGGCACGGGCGAACACATTATTCGCTCGGGCGGCGCACTCGCAATTGCGTGTCGATTCAAAGCCGGCGCTACGCTGCAGCAAGCAGTAGACGAAGTCTTGGCGGAAATTAAACGGCTTGGCGGTGATGCGGGTGTCATCGCAATCACGGCAAACGACGACCTGGTTATGAGCTATAACTCCGACGGCATGAAAAGGGCGGCCGTAACGACAGCATTGCCGCTCGTCGTTGCTACTTTTGAAGACTAAGGTAATCCCCAGAACCGTTTCTCAGGCAGTGAAACCATTCCCTTGTCGTAAATGAATCCGCCCAGGCGATCGTTCCTTAATAAGAGTGGTCCATCGATGTCGACGAAATCGGCCTTATGCGCAATCACATGCATCGGTGCCATGCAGATCGATGTGCCGCCCATGCAACCAATCATGATGCCGAGATCAAGATCGCGCGCCGCGGCGGCGAGCTCGAGACCATGAGTCAGCCCGCCGCACTTGTCGAGCTTGATATTGATCATCTGATAACGTCCCGCGATTTGCTGCAACTCGCCCGAATGTTGAATTGATTCGTCAGCACACAGTGGCAACGGAGAATCGTAGGCCTCGAGTTCAGCATCGTGGCCGCGCGGCAGGGGTTGCTCGATCATACTGACGCCAAGCCCGGCAAGCGCCGGCGCAACCTCGACGAGCTGGCTGAATTCCCATCCTTCGTTGACGTCAACGACGAGCCGAGCATCTGGCCGCGCCTCGCGAATTGAGGCGATGCGCTCAACAGGACGATCATTGTTTAGTTTCACTTTAAAAAGTGTCAGGTCTGATGCCGCCGTTGCGCGTGCGCCCATCTGCTCGGGTTCGTCTTCAAGCCCGATCGTAAATACGGTTTCAATCGGAGCGGTCGTCACACCCGCCATTTCCCACGCCGATGTACCTGCCAGCTGCGCCTCGAGGTCCCATAACGCAGCGTCCACCGCGCAACGTGCGCCGCCCGCCGGCAACAGACTGAGTAACTCCTGGCGTCCGGCTCCGGTCTTTATCTGATCTGCGATGGACTCAATTTGAGCGAGCATCGATTTCTCGGACTCGCCAAGATAATAAACGCCAAGCGCTTCGCCGCGACCGATGTATCCGTCTTGTTCTATTTCACAGACCACGCATGGAAAGTCGTCCCAGGTATTGCGCGAGATTCGAAACGGAATCAACGCCATCCAGTTTTCGATGTGCACGGACATACGACGTGTCATTGGATATTCTCCAGCAGAAAATCAGCGACGTCAGCCATGCCGGTTGCGACCGGATCGACGCAAGGGAGTCCGTACTTGCCAGAAACATCTGCAAGATAGCCACGCCGGGCTTCGTCGGGGAGCATTGCTGTATTCATGCTAATCCCGGCCCAGATGCAATCCGGGTTCGTGAGTTGCGCAAGGTTCAGAGCCGTATCTGCTACCTCGTTGAGCGGTGGAATTTCCACGAATAAATCGATGCCTTCGAGCTTGTCGCGGCCAGCTTCGTGACAAAGAACTATCGCATCGGGTTGTGAGCCGTGCAACAGTCCCAGACTTACGGCGGCGTAACCTGGATGCAATAGTGAACCTTGTCCCTCGATGATGTCCCAGTGGTCATCATCATTGTCCGGCGACAGCTGCTCAGCTGCACCGGATGTGAAGTCGGCGACGGTCGCATCAATCGGTAAGCCTTCACCCGCGATCATGATGCCGGTCTGACCTGTTGCACGAAAATCTGCATTGACCCCACGACCGGCCAATTCCCGATGCAGTGCTAGCGCGCTGTATTTCTTGCCGACGGCACAGTCGGTGCCGACCATTAGTACACGTTTGCCGCTTCGCTTGACGCCACTACCGACTTCGATTCCGTCGGGCGGAACGCGAACATCGATCAGTTTCGCGCCACCGTCGGCAGCCGCGGCGGCGAGCTCGACATTATCTTTGAGCTTCGCGTGCGTGCCGCCGGCAATATCAATCCCGGCACGCGCCAGGGCGCCAAGAGATGGTATCCACGCGTCGGCCAGCACGCCGCCGGTCGACGCAATGCCAATGATAGCGGTGCCAACACCTGCTGTGACGGCACCCTGCACATCGAGTTCAGGTAAACCCATGTCCACAGCACAGCCGGGCAGTCGCATTTGGCCGGCACAATTCTCGGGACGCCAGTGCGCGATGCCGAGCCCGGTCTTGTCGTGGCCGTCATCCAGAACGTCTCCCATGAACAAAAGGAATGGCGTTCTGAGTTGTATTTTCTTCAGGGTCATAGCTGCGATTATGCGGCAAACTCAAGGACTTAGTACATTGCGCGATGGTATATTTCAGGTCGTGGCCTGATCATCGCCGCGAATTTTGCTGGATAAGAAGAGTGGGGGAACTATGAAGACCAGAATTTTGCTCGTGATGACCGCATTGTTGTCGCCTATCGCGGTTCAAGCTGACGCGCTATTCGGTAACGATATGGCGGGAGATCGCAATCTGCCGAGAACCTGGGGCATCGGTATCGACTATTTCGCTATGCGACAGCCGTATCAGATTGACAGTCTCAGCCTGGTCGATACGCTCGATACGCCGGGTGGGCCGGTGCCTGTCGACCTGGGTGCGCTGCTGGCGCCTGACCCGAGCTTGTTGGACATCAATAACGAGATAGACCATCGCGATATTAAGATCGACGTTTGGGTCCTGCCGTTTCTCAACGTGTTTGGCATTTATGGGCAAATTGATGGTGACACGAGCATCGACTTGCGCGCACTCGGATTGCCGTTGCCACCAGAGACCAATTCGCTGACCTTTAGTTATGACGGTGATGTTTACGGCGGCGGCGTTGTGCTGGCATTCGGCGGCGACAGATGGTTTGGCTCACTCACCGGAACGTTTACGGACACGAGTCTGGGCGGCAGTATCAAATCAACGGTCTCGGCGACCACTATTCAACCAAGGATTGGGCTACGCTTCGGCGAGCACACGGAAATCTGGCTTGGCGGATATATCCTCGACGCAGAGGAAAAGCACAGCGGTACCGTCGATCTCGATCTGGGCGTGGTTGGTGGAATGTTGCCCGTGGATGCACAGGATGTCGCGTTTGCCGTCGACCTGTCGCAGGACGAGGATTTTAACGCCAGCGTAGGCATGCACATGATGCTTTCTGATGCGTGGGAAACAACGGTCGAGATTGGCGCCGGGGACCGCCGTACTGTGCTCGCTAATTTTACCTATCGCTTTGACTGAGCCGATTTGAAAAAACAATTCGCGGCAATATTCATTTGCATGGCCGTAGCAGGGTTTCCTGCTGCGGCCATTGCGTATGAGACTGACCAGTTTACGAATCGTGACGTGCCAATCGCTGACTCGACCGAAGTACTAAACGCAAGAGTCAATGAATCACTGCAGAGAATTGTTGCGGGCTGGAAAAAGGGCAATGACGAAATGGCGGTCGTGAACGCTATTTACCACGACATTGGCGGACATCATTGGGT
>JBPCYB010000024.1:0-18440 GCA_051007995.1 Woeseiaceae bacterium
GGTTTTACACCGCTTACGGTCCAGGACATTTCATTGACCCAACGGGCCTGCACGTCTTTTAGCCCGGCTTGTTCGAGCAACTCGATGGCTTCCTTTTTCGTGTAGTACTTCGCAATCTTCGGGATCATGTGGTCGTACACAATGGCACGCAGATGGCGAAACGAAAACGTGCGTATCAGTTTCATGTACTCGGTTCTGCCGAGTCGAAGTTTAAGAAAAATCCACAGCAATGCCGTGGCCGGCAGCGACAGTGCGTACACAAGCCACAGCGGCATTTTGCTAAAAAGAAAACGGCGCACCGGATCAAAGAACCGCACCAGCCATTCGTTGTTTTCGAAGCCGTACAACCAGACCAATACTCTTCCGCCCGGCTTTACCGCGTCGCGCATTTGTCGAACGGCCGCTGGCTGATCGTCGAGGTGGTGAATGACACCAATGCTGAACGCGATATCAAATTCGTCCGATTCATTGATCTCGTAGGCGCTGCGATTTTCGACAACGGCTGCCTCGTAATCGGAAAGGTTCTTGCGCGCAGCTGCCAAAGTTCGTTCATCGATATCGATACTCAGACTGGAGGAAGCGCCGTAGGTTAGTGGCCACCACGAATTTCGACCGATGCCGCAGCCGACGTCGAGAAACCGCTTGCCGCTCCAGTCGGCCTTCTCCATACCACTGGTCCAGCGCAAGAACTGCTCTTCATGGATCGGCAAAATTTCATTGAAGATATTCCACGAGTGACCGAAGCGCTCCGGCGAGCCCAACTCTTCCTGTGAAGAGAGTGAATCCACTATTGCAAACTCGTCGGCGGGGTCAGCGAGATCACGAACAGGCCGGCCGCGATCAGGCCGATACCGAACCAGCGCTGCAGCCCGATTGGCTCGTGCAGAATAAAGTTAGCGGCGATGATGACCAGAACAAACTGCAGCGCGAAAATCGATTGCGCGAGATTCAGCGCGGTGCGTTTCAGCACCATCATGTAGAACACCATCGCAAAGCAAAATGTAACGGCACCGAGCGCTGTGCGCATGTTTAGCAAGCTCAATGGCCAAACCGTGCTGACACCGGGATGCTGCACACCAGTCTTGAGCAATAAATTGCCAATCACTGTGCAGGCCATGCTGGCTACTACGAATAATCCTGTTACAACATTAGCGTTCATCTTCACTCACCGCTGGTTTGCGCGCAGAGCCGACAACCTGCAGCCCCGCTTTCTTTAACAGGGACCGGCGCGTACACCAGTCGTCGAAACGAGCAAACGCGCGCGTAATCCCGCGGATGCCCGGAATAAACCGAAACAGCCGATTCACGAACAGCACATCGCTGTTCATAAAAAGGCAAAAACCAAAAAATCCGCAGGTGCGCCAGGTTGTCTGCTCAAAACCAGCGCTCTCCAGCACCGGAACAGTTTCCGAATATAACAACGGCCGTTCGGTTTCATGGTCGAGTATGGGCGACAGGCGATAGACAATGGCGCGCAAAAATTTCCACAACCAGAAGTCGCTCACCGGCTCACGAAAAAAGAATACGCCGCCGGGCTTCAATACGCGAAAAATCTGCTCAAACAGTGCCTGCCGATCCGGCACGTGATGAATACCACCCAACATGACAACCGAGTCAAACGTATTATCGGCAAGCGGTAACAACGTCGCGTCCCCCTGCACAAAACTCAACTGCGAATTCGGGAACGCGTCTTGCGCCTTGGCCAACATTGACGACGATATATCGACGCCGACGCCTGTCTCGATCGAATCTTTAAACAGTGCGAACGCTTCGCCCGTGCCACAACAAACTTCTGCACAGGTTCCGAATTCCACGTCCTTGATTTCCTCGCGCAACACACGATCCATGTAATCCATGTATTCCTGCGTGTGCGGATACTGCAGATTCGCGGCATAGGCATCGGCGATATGATCGTAATGCTCTTGCTGAATGGCAGCTTCAGGCGACAGGAAGTGTTCGGCGAACAATGGAATGCCACTCTCGGATACCTGATAGGACGTATTGCCGGATTGATTTGCCAGAGTCTGCCCATCGCGACGCAACGCTTCACCGGTTTGCGGACAACTGAGCAACGCCAGTATGCGATCAAGGTCTGTAGAGTGGGTCTGGGCGGTCACGTATCACTGGGATGGCCGACAATCGCGCCATCATAGAATCAAGCCATTGCAATGTACACCTAGTCGGTGTCGCGCAGGAATTCGCCTCGCTTGAGGAATGCAGCCGCCTGGTCAACCACTCGACTCGAAAGCAACATGCCGTTGTGACTGACCGGCATAATGACATGGTCGCGAACGCCGTCTAATTGTGTTTCGGAAATCGCCACGGCGCCGTCATTCTCTTCTTCAAACTCGGCGACGAATTGACCGATTCCGAGCGACGCATTGCCAGCTATAACGCCAATTTCACGGTCGGCGCAAACCTCGTGCGCCCAGTCGCTGGCCGGCTCATCCAGCGTGCCCTTTGGCAAAGAATGGCCAACAAAGGGCTCAGCCCAATCTTGCCCACGCAAAAATTGTGCGGATCGAGAGCCTGTCAGCGGTGAGCCCAGACAGACCACACGGCCAGGCGGTGTTGCATCAAAATTCGAATGCATGCGAAGCGCGACGATACCGCCAAGGCTGTGACCAACGATATGCGTCTCATCAAGACCTTCGTCTGCAATGAAGTCGGCGAGCGCCGCCGCGTTCTCATCCAGCGTGCCACGAACGGACGGGTAGCTGAATAACAACGCGCGCATGCCATATTCGTTCTCCAGCCGTCGCTTGATCAGATACATGGTCGTGCCATGCGACCAAAAGCCGTGCACGCAAACCACGGTGTCTATGCTACTCATGCATTGAGTCCTCGCAGCGCGTCGCGATTGGTCCATGACCAGACTTTCTCAACGGCCGCTGCCACAGGCAACCAGCAAAATTCAGAATGTTCGTCGTCACAAATCTTGATATCCACGGATTTCGACAGCCGATAGTGCCATTCGAATTCGACGTTTTCGACTACGCCCGTCTCAAATCGATCGCGCCAACGTGAATCGATTACGAATTGTCGGCTGACGCCGGAATAGTGCCATTCACCTTCATCGTTAAGTCCGGTTTCTTCGAGTAATTCGCGTCGCGCAGCGTCTGCGTGGTCCTCGCCTGGGCGCAGACTGCCGGTGACGGACTGCCAGAAGTCGAACGGCTTCGCGCGATGCAGTAACAACACCTCTGCATCGGCGCTGTAGACCACGACCAGAACTGAAACGGGAATGCGGTACTCGGTCTCCCGCATCTCTTTACTTACTCGGCGCGCGGTGCGCGCAGGCGGATGCCGGTTTCCTTCAATTGCTCGGCCGACACTTCACCCGGCGCGTTCGTCAGCGGGCAACTGGCCGTTTGCGTCTTCGGAAATGCGATCACGTCGCGAATGCTGTCCGCGCCACACATCAGCATGACAATACGATCGAGTCCGAATGCAATGCCACCGTGCGGAGGACACCCGTACTCGAGTGCGCGCAGCAAGAAGCCAAATTTCTCGTCCGCTTCTTCTTTGCTGATGTCGAGCAAATCGAAAACAGCCGATTGAATGGACTGGTCATGAATACGGATCGAACCGCCGCCGATCTCGGATCCGTTCAGAACCATGTCATAGGCGCGCGACAGAGCTTCGGCCGGATTCTCTTTAAGGGCATCGGCATCGTTGACGGACGGTGCCGTGAACGGATGGTGTAGTGCGTTGAATCGCTTGGTCTGCGGGTCAACATCGAACATCGGGAAGTCGACCACCCATAGCGGCGACCAGCCTTCGGCCACGAGGCCGCGATCTTCGCCAACCTTCACGCGTAGTGCGCCGAGCGCATCGTTTACAACGCGCGCCTTGTCCGCACCAAAGAAAATCAGATCGCCGGACTTGGCACCGGTGCGCTCGAGGATGCCACTAACAGCATCGTCGGGCAGGAATTTCAGAATGGGCGACTGCAATCCGTCGCGACCAGCATCGACATCATTAACTTTGATGTATGCGAGACCTTTTGCGCCATAGCGACCGACATATGCTGTGTACTCGTCAATCTCTTTGCGACTCAGCTCATTGCCGCCCGGCACACATAATGCCGCAACGCGACCTTCGGGATCACTTGCCGGACCAGCAAAGACTTTGAACTCGACCGACGACATCAGATCTGCGATTTCGATCAACTCAAGATCGATTCGCAAATCAGGTTTGTCCGAGCCATATCGCTGCATAGCTTCGGCATAACTGATGCGCGGAAACGGCGACGGCAATTCGACATCAAGCACTTGTTTGAACAAATGCGTCATCATCGTTTCCATCGTGCCTGTCACGTCGGCTTCGTCGACGAAACTCATCTCAACATCAAGCTGTGTGAATTCCGGTTGCCGGTCAGCGCGTAAATCCTCATCACGAAAACAACGCACGATCTGGTAGTAGCGATCCAGACCCGACATCATCAATAACTGTTTAAATATTTGTGGTGACTGCGGCAACGCAAAAAATTTGCCGGGGTGAGTGCGACTCGGAACAATGTAGTCGCGCGCACCTTCAGGCGTTGCACGGGTCAGCATCGGTGTTTCGACATCGACGAAACCGTTACCGTCCAGATAGTCGCGCATAGCCATCGTTACTTTGTGGCGCAGACGCAAATTGTTCAGCATTTCTTCGCGACGCAGATCCAGGTAACGATACGTCAGCCGGAGTTCTTCGTTGGCATTCTCGTCATGATGAAACGGCGGCGTTTCGGAACGATTCAGAACCGTCAATTCGTGTGCCAGCACTTCGACCTGGCCCGTGATCATGTTCGGATTGATCGTGCCTTCGGGGCGCTGTCGAACCACGCCTTTAACGGCCAGTACAAACTCACCGCGAATGCGCTCAGCCTCGGCAAATATCTCGGCCCGATCAGGGTCGAAAACAACCTGTAACAGACCCTCGCGATCACGCAAATCGATGAAAATCACGCCACCGTGGTCGCGACGACGATGCACCCAGCCGCTGACAGCGATCTCCTCTCCTATCAGAGATTCATCGATTTGTCCGCAATAGTGGCTTCGCATGGTCATTTTCCGGGTGTTTCGCTCGCAAAAAGAGGCGGAATCTTAAGGGCTCGACTATCAATATACAACCGCCCAACAGCCCTAAATCAGGTATTTCTCTCACTCATGGCTCGCTGCGCTGCGCTTTACTTCGCTCGATAAACACCTGATTCAGGGTTGTTCATCGGGCATCTTCAAGGGGAGCTCTCTAGTGCTCTCTTTGGACCATGTCGGGACAACGACGCCGAGCGACATGACGAGCTTGGCAGCCTCGTCGACGGACATATCGAGTTCGATGACATCGGCCTTGGGCACGATGATGATGAAGCCCGAGGTCGGGTTGGGCGTCGTGGGCACGAAACAACACACGACATCCTCGCCGGTCCTGCCCTGCACCTCACCCATATTGGTTGCAGTCTGAAAAGTCAGCGTGTAGATACCCTTGCGCGGATACTCGACCAGCAATACTTTTTTGAATGCTTTACCCGAATCCGAAAAAACGATCTCGGTGAAGTTTTTCGCGGCCGAATAAATCGAGCGTGCAATCGGAATACGGTCCAGCAACGACTCCCAGCCGCCGACAAACTTTCGACCGACGAGATTTGCCGTTAATACACCCGTAATCAAAACCAGCATGATCGTGAGAAAGACGCCGATGGCCGGAATACCGATGCCCAGCCATTCTTCCGGGAGCCAGCGTTCCGGGTGAAAGCGCTGCGGCACGAAGTCCAGTGACCCATCCATCAGGCTGATCAGGATCCGAAACAGGAAAATCGTAACCCCTAGGGGTAGCCAGACCAGCAAGCCGGCAACAAGATAGCGACGTAGCCGTTTCATCATGCAGTACTTTTCTTAGTTGTAGATTCTTTCGGCTTCTCTTTCTTTTCTTTCTTATCGATTGCCGTCTTGTCTTTCTTGGGTGCTTTGTCGCCCGCGATGTTGCGTTGATTGTCTTTCTTGAAATCCGTTTCGTACCAGCCCTCGCCTTTCAGGCGAAAACGAGGTGCCGACAGCAGGCGCTTCAGGCTCGGCTCTCCACATGACGGACACTCCAGCAGCGGCGCGTCGGCAATTTTTTGCAGCGCATCCAGCCGGTGATCACAATCTTTGCAGGCGTATTCGTAAATGGGCAAGCGTCTAACTCCTCAATGTCGGCGCAGTATAAGGGATCGCGCCGAGCTACGCCGCATTCTGAAAATTCAAACCTTCGTCGCTGACACCGATCTCAATGATGTCACCCGGCTTGAACTTGCCTTCGAGTATCTCATTGGCTAACGGATTCTCGATCTGCTGCTGAATGGCGCGTTTCAGAGGCCTCGCACCATAAACAGGATCGAAACCGGCGTCCGCGAGCTTGTCTCTCGCCGCATCCGACAGCTGTATGCGCATATCCCGCTCGGCAAGCCGATCATGCAGGTAGCCAAGCTGAATATCCACGATCAGGCGAATGTGCTCGCGGCTGAGCGGGTGGAAAACAACGACGTCGTCGACGCGATTGATGAACTCTGGACGAAAGTGTGTACCGACAACTTCCATCAACGCCGCCTTCATCGCATCGTAGTTTTCCTCGCCCGTCATTTCTTGAATCAGCTGCGAGCCCAGGTTCGACGTCATGACGATGACGGTATTCCGAAAGTCCACGGTGCGGCCCTGCCCATCGGTCAATCGACCATCATCCAGGACTTGCAGCAAAACGTTGAACACGTCCGGATGCGCTTTCTCAACTTCATCGAGCAGAATCACCGAATACGGCCGACGCCGCACGGCTTCGGTCAGGTATCCGCCCTGGTCATAGCCGACATAGCCCGGCGGCGCGCCGATCAACCGAGCGACGGAATGCTTTTCCATGAACTCCGACATATCGAGCCGGACCATCGCATCGTCGGTATCGAACATGAAATGCGCGAGCGCTTTGGTTAGCTCAGTCTTGCCAACACCAGTCGGGCCTAAGAACAGGAACGAACCAATCGGGCGTTTGGGATCAGACAGGCCAGCGCGCGAACGGCGAATCGCATTCGCGACCGCAGTCACGGCCTCTTCCTGGCCAACAACACGAGCTTGTACGACCGACTCCATTTGCAACAGTTTTTCTTTTTCGCCCTCGAGCATCTTGGACACGGGAATACCTGTCCACTTGGAGACGATTTCGGCAACCTCTTCATCGGTCACGTTGTTGCGCAACAGCGTCGTTTCCTTGTTTTCGGCCTGCATCGCGTTTTCGAGTTGCGATTCGAGCTCGGGAATGCGGCCGTACTGCAGCTCTGACATGCGTGCCAAGTCGTTGGCGCGGTGCGCCGTTTCAAGTTCAAGACGCGCGCGTTCAATCTCTTCTTTTATGTGCGTCGCACCCTGCATCGCAGATTTTTCCGCCTTCCACACTTCCTCGAGATCGGAAAATTCTTTTTCGAGTTCGCTCAGTTGCGTTTCCAGATCGTCAAGCCGCTTGCGCGATGCGTCATCCGATTCTTTGTTTAACGCTTCGCGTTCAATCTTGAGCTGAATGATGCGGCGTTCAAGCTTGTCCATCGCTTCAGGTTTGGAATCGATTTCGATTCGTATCCGCGATGCTGCTTCATCGATGAGATCGATGGCTTTGTCAGGCAATTGCCGGTCACTGATATAGCGATGCGACAACGTAGCAGCGGCGACGATCGCCGGGTCCGTGATTTCGACGCCATGATGAACTTCGTAGCGCTCCTTCAGGCCACGCAGAATCGCGATCGTATCTTCGACTGTCGGCTCGCCGATCAATACTTTTTGAAAGCGGCGCTCCAGTGCGGCGTCTTTCTCAAGATGCTGCCGGTATTCGTCCAAGGTCGTCGCACCGACGCAATGCAATTCGCCGCGTGCGAGTGCCGGCTTGAGCATGTTGCCCGCATCCATCGAACCTTCTGCTTTGCCCGCGCCAACCATCGTGTGCAATTCATCGATAAACAGAATGATCTGGCCTTCCTGTTTGGAGAGATCGCTCAGAACTGCCTTGAGCCGCTCCTCGAATTCACCGCGAAATTTGGCGCCCGCAATCAGCGAACCCATATCGAGCGACAAGATGCGTTTGCCACGCAGTCCTTCCGGCACTTCGTGGTTGACGATGCGTTGTGCGAGACCTTCGATGATCGCGGTCTTGCCGACGCCAGGTTCACCGATCAAAACCGGATTGTTCTTGGTGCGGCGCTGCAAAATCTGAATCGTGCGACGAATCTCGTCATCGCGACCGATGATCGGGTCCAGCTTGCCTTGCTCAGCACGTTCGGTCAGATCAATCGTGAATTTCTCGAGCGCCTGACGCGTGTCTTCAGCATTCGGATCGTTGACCTGTTGTCCGCCGCGCAGATCATCAATCGCTTTTTCGATTGCGCCGCGAACTGCACCCGCTTGCTGTAGAACAGCGAGCAGCGGCGACGATTCGTCCATCGCCGCGAGCACGAACAACTCACTTGAGATGTATTGGTCGTCACGTTTTTGCGCGAGCTTGTCGGTGAGATTGAATAACTTGGTCAGGTCATTGCCGATATGCACATCGCCGCCCGTGCCCTCAACTTTCGGCAAACGGTCGACAGCATCACCGAGCTGCGATCGCAGCAAGTTCACATTGACGCCTGACTTCGTCAGCAAGCCGCGAACCGATCCACCCTGTTGGTCGAGTAGCGCAATCATGACGTGAACAGGCTCGATCAGTTGATGGTCCTGGCCCACGGCAAGCGACTGCGCGTCGGCGAGCGCAATCTGAAATTTACTGGTCAGTTTGTCTAAACGCATAGCTTTCTCTTATCGCCGGCTCATTCGGCTCCAAAACTCACCCTTACATGACGTCATCGGCCTGATTTTCAAGGGCTTAAGCGCGACACACAAAACTCAATAGCCGCCCCGTTTCACCGTCACGCCGATACGAATAGAAGCGTTCAGCATCCGTGTGGGTACAAAGGCCGCCGCCATAGGGCGGAGACACGCCGCATTCCTGCAGTCGGGCCGCCGCGAGGCCGTACAAATCAGCCTGCAACCGCCCCCTGTCGTTTTCCTGAAACCAGGTATCACTTTGCCCCCAGACGCCAAAGCTGTCACGGACCTCAGGCCCAACTTCGAACGCCGCCTGCGAGATTGCCGGGCCGAACCAGGCCAACAACTCACTCGACGGATGCTGCATCCGATCCAGCGTCGCCTCGATCACCCCCGCCGCGAGACCGCGCCAACCTGCATGCACGGCCGCTATTTCCTGTCCATCGCGCGACGTCAGCAATACCGGCAGACAATCCGCTGTTCGCACGACACAAATATCACCCGCTCGCCGGCCGATCACAGCATCCGCCTGCGGAACCCCTGCATCAAAATCAGCAGACCCGAGCACGACTGCACGCGTGCCGTGAACCTGGTCAAGCCAAAGTGGCGCTGCTGGCAGATCCGCTTCGCCGCCACTGCGAAGCGTGGTGCCGGCAATAATATTCGACGGCGCGGGCCAGTCGGCACGCAGTACAGATTCAGTCACCGGCAGTCCTCGCGCAAGACCTCAAGCAGCGCTTCGAAATCTGCAGGCGGCGGCGCCTCGAGCCTGAGCGACTCGCCAGTTTGCGGGTGTACGAATTCGAGACACGTGGCATGCAGCGCCTGACGCTTGAAGCTGCGCAACATAGCGATCACGGGTTCGCTTGCGCCGGCAGGCAAGGCCAACCGCCCACCGTAAACCTGATCACCAACGAGTGCGTGCCGGCGGTGCGCGAAATGCACACGAATCTGATGCGTGCGACCGGTTTCCAAAGACACACTTATATAAGTATGCGCCGCGAATCGTTCGAGCACCGTGTAATGGGTAACCGCAGGCTTGCCTTCCGGTCGTATGGCCTGGCGCTTGCGGTCAACCGGGTGACGTCCGATCGGCTCATCGATCGTGCCGCCGCCGGTCAGTACGCCGTTACAGACGGCCAGGTACTGTCGGGAAATCTCACGATCCGACAGCAAGCGCACCAGGGCGGTATGTGCCTCCAAAGTCTTGCCAATAAGCAACAGTCCGCTCGTCTCCTTGTCGAGACGATGCACAATGCCCGCGCGCGGTAGTTGCTCGAGCTCGCTGGCATGATTCAGGAGTCCGTTCATTAGCGTACCGCTCGGGTTCCCCGCACCCGGGTGTACGACCAGCCCTACCGGCTTATTGATGACCATCAGCGCGTCGTCTTCATAGACCACATTCAGGGAAATCGGCTCGGGTGCCGCGCTCACGCTGACCTCCTGCAGCGCCCGCATTTCAACCATTTCGCCGCCAACAACCGGGTCGCGCGGGCGCGGCGAGCCCCCGTCAACCGTGATGTTGCCGGACAAAAGCCAGGATTTCAGACGACTTCTCGAATACTCAGGAAACATCCTGGCGAGTGCCTGGTCCAATCTCTGACCAGCAAATTCGTCGGGAATCGTCATCACTTTGGGGTCTGCATTCATTGTGGTGCCAAGTCTACGGTATACTCGCCGACCGGAACGACCCAGAGGCATGAAATCGTTGAAACGTAAGTCCACATTTACCTCGCCTGTCAGGCGCGGGACGCGCATTGCAGCACTCGCGGCGAGTCTTGTCTTGCTGGCCGCGTGCGCCGGTAATGACGAGGTCCAAACCGAGATTGAAAGCCTTACCGAGGCGTACGAAGAGGCGCAGAATTACATCGAGCGGGGCAACTATACGCGCGGTGTGATGATTTTCGAGGCTATTCAGGCGCGCTATCCGTTCAGCGACCTGAGTCGCCAGATTCAGCTCGAGCTTATGTACGCCTATTACAAATCCGGAAGAAAAGAACAGGCGGTCGACGCCGCCGACACGTTCATGCGTGAAAACCCGATTCATGAGCGGGTCGATTACGCGCTGTACATCAAGGGACTCTCCTACTATGAGAATGAGGCCGGCTTCCTTGAGCGACGCTTTAACCGGGACATCAGCACGCGTCCACCCAAAGACGTCGATCGCGCGTACTCAACGCTGCGTCGTCTGATTGACCGTTATCCAGGCAGCGAGTACGCGCCGGATGCAGAACAGCGATTGTTGTTTCTCAAGAATCGTATGTCGGCGTACGAAAACCATGTCGCTGATTATTACCTTCGGCGCGGCGCATTTGTCGCCGCACTTAATCGTGCAAAGGGCGCGCTTGAAAATTACAACGGTGCAGACACCAATGCGCGTTCGTTGGAAATAATGGCTCAAGCGTATGAAGAGCTCGGCATGCTCGACTTGGCTGCTGATACCCGGCGGGTACTAAGTGCGAATTTCCCGAACGGGAGTTAGCCGCTACGGTTTGTCGGGGAATTTGTATCCGGACGTAATCGGGTAGCGCCAGTCCCGCCCAAAAGCACGACTACTGATGCGCACGCCTGGCGGCGCCTGACGGCGTTTGTATTCGTTGCGTTTCACCATCTCCAGAATGCGAATCACAGTGTCGTGCTCAAAACCTTTCGCGACAATTGCGTCGACGGACAGGTCTTCTTCGATGAATGCTTCAAGAATAGGGTCAAGCACGCTGTAGTCGGGCAATGAGTCACTGTCTTTCTGGTCGGGACGCAACTCCGCCGAAGGTGGCCGCGTGATCACGCGCTCAGGAATAACCGGACTGATCGTGTTGCGATATCTTGCCAAGCGATATACGAGGGTCTTGCTACAGTCTTTTATTGGCGCAAAGCCGCCGGCCATGTCGCCGTATAAGGTCGCGTAACCCACTGCCATCTCACTCTTGTTGCCGGTCGTCAGCAACATGCTGCCGGTCTTATTCGAGATCGCCATCAACAATACGCCACGACAGCGTGCCTGAATATTCTCTTCTGTGACGTCTTCTTCGCTGCCTTCGAAGAGATCGGCAAGCTGTGCGACGGTCGCATCGTACATCGGCGCAATCGGTACGATGTCATATTGCACGCCCAGTGCTGTCGCTTCTTTGGCCGCGTCCTCCTGGCTCATCGTTGAGGTGTAACGAAACGGCATCATCACGGCGCGAACTCGGTCCGCACCAATCGCGTCGCAGGCTATCGCCAGCACCAACGCCGAATCTATGCCGCCCGAAAGTCCGACGATGACGCCCGGAAAACCGTGTTTCTCGACATAGTCGCGCGTGCCTAGAACCAGTGCGCCATACACTTTTTCTTCCGTGCTGGGTCGCGTTACCTTTTCTGCCGGCTGAATCTCAACGCCGCCGGCGCCACCGCGCGCCTCGATACGAAACAAATCCTCAGCAAACGACACCGCACGAAACGCGACATCTCCATTGGCCTGCATTGCGAATGATCCGCCATCGAAAACCAGCTCATCCTGGCCACCGACCATGTTCAGATAAATAAGGGGTACGCCGGACTCAGCGATTCGTGCACGTACGATTTCCTCACGTCGTTGCTGACTGTTGAGCTCGAACGGGGAGCCATTAATCGAGATTACAATTTCAGCACCCGCGGCTCGTGCTGCCGCCATTGGCGCGGCTTGCCATATGTCCTCGCAAATCGTCAGTCCGATTGCAACGCCTTTAATTCGGCACACGGCTGCGTCTTTGCCTTTTTCGAAATAGCGCTCTTCGTCGAACACACTGTAATTGGGTAGACACTGTTTGCGGTAGGCGCACAAAGTCTCGCCGTCTTTGAAAACTGCGCAAGAGTTGTAGATTTGATCGTCTACATACTCCGGAAAACCGATCAGAATTGCGATATTGCGAACGGACGCGCGAATCTCTTCTAACGCTTGCTCTGTGCGCTTGCGCAGGCCGGCATGAAATAGCAGATCTTCTGGCGGATAACCACAGACGCTGAGCTCCGGAAAAACGACCAGGTCGGCCTGCAGTTCATCTCGCGCGCGCGTCGAGTAGTCGAGAATTTTGGCGGTATTGCCAGCCACGTCGCCAACCGCCAGGTCGACCTGGGCAAGAGCGATTATGACGGTATCGGTCATGGCTATTTAGCCAAGTATCTCCTGCATCTTGCTACCGAGCTCGGCCGGCGAACGCACGGTTGCTACGCCGGCGGCATCGAGTGCCTTAAACTTGTCTGCTGCTGTACCTTTGCCGCCAGCGACAATTGCGCCAGCATGACCCATACGCTTGCCCGGCGGCGCGGTTACGCCGGCGATATACGCAACCACGGGTTTGCTGACGTCTGATTGAATGAACTCAGCGGCGGCTTCTTCGTCCGTGCCACCGATCTCGCCAACCATGATGATGCCGTCGGTGTCCGAATCAGCTTCGAACAACTCCAGACAATCGATGAAATTCATACCACGCACCGGATCACCACCGATACCGATGCAGGTCGTCTGGCCCAGGTTATTCACTGTCGTTTGATAGACCGCTTCGTAAGTCAGCGTCCCTGACCGCGACACGACGCCAATTCGACCCGGCTTGTGAATGAAACCCGGCATGATGCCAATCTTGCACTGCTCCGGTGTAATGATGCCCGGACAGTTAGGGCCGATCAGTCGGCAGTCATAGTCACGCAATGCGGACTTGACCCGCACCATGTCCATGACCGGAATGCCCTCCGTAATGCAAACAACCAGGGCGACCCCTGCGTCTGCCGCTTCGAGAATTGCGTCTGCGGCAAATGGCGGCGGTACAAGAATCATACTCACGTCAGCGCCGGTTTTTTCGACAGCCTCACGCATCGTGTTGAACACCGGAACCCCGATGTGATCCTGACCGCCACGACCTGGCGTTACGCCAGCTACGATTTGCGTGCCGTATTCAATGCACTGTTGTGAATGGAATGTGCCCTGGCTTCCGGTAATGCCCTGACAGATGATCTTGCTGTCTTTGTCGACGAGAATACTCATTGATTCGCTCTTCTAAGTCGCTGCAGCGACAACTTTCTTCGCTGCGTCGGTCAGATCTTCGGCCGAAATAATGTCGAGCCCGCTGCCGGCCAGCAATTCGCGCCCTTTTTCCACGTTAGTTCCTTCCAGGCGCACAACGACTGGCACGCTGACCCCTACTTCCTTGACGGCAGCGATGATGCCTTCTGCGATCAGATCACAACGCACAATGCCGCCGAAAATATTGACGAGAATTGCAGTGACGTTTTTGTTCGACAGAATGAGCTTGAATGCCTCGGCAACGCGTTCTTTAGTCGCACCTCCGCCGACATCGAGAAAATTTGCGGGCTCGCCGCCATGCAGCTTAATAAGGTCCATCGTCGCCATGGCGAGACCGGCGCCATTGACCATGCAGGCGATATCACCATCCAGAGAAACGTAGTTCAGGTCATGCGCTGCTGCTTCGCGTTCTTTTTCATCTTCTTGGGTGATGTCGCGTAATTCAACCAGCTTGGGCTGGCGATACAACGCATTGCTATCAATATTGATCTTGGCATCAAGCGCGAGCACATCGCCGCCTTTAGTGATGATGAGCGGATTTACCTCGACCAGGCTCGCATCACATTCGTCATACAGTCGATACAAGCGCTTAACCAAATCGCCAAATTGGCGCATTTGCTTGCTATTGAGTCCCAGTCCAAATGCCAACTGTCGCGCTTGAAAGTCCTGCAAACCCGCATCGGGCGCGATGGCCACTGTGAAAATCTGCTCCGGTGTTTCGGCAGCGACCTTTTCGATATCCATGCCACCGGCAGCTGACGCGATGAATGCGACGCGACTGACTTCCCGATCGACGAGCATCGACAGATAGAGCTCACGTTCGATTTCCGATCCTGATTCGACATAGACAACATTGACCGGCAGACCCGCGGGCCCAGACTGGTGCGTAACCAGTTGTATTCCTAGCATTTCTTCAGCAGCTGCATGCACTTCATCGCGACTCCGGGCCAATTTCACACCACCCGCCTTGCCGCGACCGCCAGCATGCACCTGTGCCTTGACGACCCATAACTCGCCGCCCAGTTCTTTGGCGGCAGCGACAGCTGCGTTTGGACTCTTGGCAGGAATGCCGCGCGGCACCGGAATACCGTAATCGGCAAACAGCCGCTTCGATTGATATTCGTGAAGATTCATCGCTCGCTTTTCTTTATTTTGGTGAGTGTGCTGCTACGCACAGAATCGGGCGTATTTTGGAGCAAAGCGCAGAAGGACGCAAAAGCAATTGCACACAGAGGCCGCATCGGGCAACAATCCCTCCCCATGAGTCCGGAATCATCTGATCCTCAATTCAGTCGGACGTTCCGCGGCAGCCGTGACGCGCTGCTGCAACGAGCTGTAGAAGAGCCCGACCTGACCTGGCGGGTGCTGAGTACGCTCAATGCGACTCGCATCCTGATTGCCGTCGGTCTCCTGGTCCTTTTCTTTGCTGGCGGCGAACCGCCTGTTTTCGGCAGCCAGAACCCAACGATGTTCTCCGCGACAGCCGCCGGCTACCTCGTTTTTGCGGTCTTGTCCGCCATCTCATTGTACAAGCGCTGGTTACCGTTCGGCGTCCAGTCTGTTTCCCAGTCACTGGTCGATATTCTCGCTGTCGTCATTTTGATGCACGCCAGCGGCGGCATCGAAAGCGGACTGGGTGGATTGCTGATTGTCTTTATTGGTGCGGGCAGCCTTGTACTGCCGTTTCAGTTCCCAACCATTCTGGCCGCTTTGGCTACGTTCGCCATTTTGGGCGAGCACGTTTACGCACAATTCAGTGGCGCGGTCGCAGACGCCAACTACCCTGCTGCAGGCATTCTCAGTGCAATTATTTTTGCGATGGCGCTTGCTACGCGACCGCTCGGTCGCCGCATCCAGGCCAGTGAGGCGTTGGCCCTGCAACGTGGCGTCGACCTCAGAAATCTGTCGCAGCTCAATGAGTACATCGTGCAGCATCTGCGTGAGAGCATTGTTGTCATCGACGCGAGTAACGACGTGCGACTGAATAATGCCTCGGCGTCAACACTGCTTGGCGCGACGCAGCAACTCAGTGGTCTGCCACTTAAATCTGTTTTCGAACCACTGGCCGATTACTTGCAGGTTTGGCGGCTTGACCAAAACAAGAGTTCGCACCCCGAATTCACCGTCATTTCGAACACCAACAGCCTGCCCGTCACGGCGCACCTGGCACCACTGGGCAAAGACGGTGAGCGCGGCGGCCCGGTGCTCATCTTTCTTGAAGACGCCAGTCTGATGAACGCGCGTGTGCAACAATCAAAACTCGCATCACTCGGGCGCCTGAGCGCGAGCATCGCGCACGAGATACGCAACCCGGTGGGCGCGATGAGCCATGCCGCCCAACTGCTCGCCGAAGCAGACGACATCAGCGTTGATGACTTGCGCCTGACCGAAATTATCAAGACGCATTCGAGCCGCGTCAGTCACATCATTGACAATATGCTGCAACTGTCGCGCCGCGAGACGAGTCGTCCGGAGCGAGTGGACTTGTGCGATTGGCTGGCTGAATTCGCTGACGAATTTTCAAGAACGCTTGAGTTGCAAGAAGGCGAATTCAGCGTTGGGGATTTCGCGCCGGACCTGCAGGTTCGCATGGACCGAAGCCATTTACGTCAGGTTCTGTGGAACCTCTGCGACAATGCCGTTAAGTATGCGAGTGAAACCGGCGGCATCATGGTCGAAATTGAAGCTGGCCGTCTGGCTGGCCAGGGTCGTCCGTATATCGAAGTTCTCGATCTTGGGCTCGGCGTTGACCAGTCTACGGCGGAGAAAATGTTCGAACCCTTTTATACTGAACGAACGGGCGGCACAGGTCTCGGCTTGTATATTTCACGCGAGCTATGCGAATTGAATCGTGCAACGCTGTTGTACCTTGATCGGCCCGGGGGTGGCAGTATCTTCCGCATTGTATTTGCAGATCCAGACCGATGGGACACAGGTAACGGGTAATGAGCCAACCGCTAGCACTGGTTATCGATGACGAGCCGGACATCTGTGAGCTTTTGACAATGACGCTCGGGCGCATGCAGATCAAAACGGAGTCAGCCGTCGATGTTGCCAGCGCCAAGTCCCTGCTGGAGTCGCAACGCTACGACATCTGCCTGACCGATATGCGACTTCCTGATGGCGACGGGCTCGAATTGGTCGAATGGATGCAGACGCATGCTGCCAATGTGCCGGTAGCAGTGATCACGGCACACGGCAATGTTGAGACTGCAGTACAGGCGCTCAAGCTCGGTGCCTTCGACTTTATATCCAAACCACTCGATCTCGCGCATCTGCGCAATATTGTCGAAAATGCGCTGAAAATAGAGGTCGAAGCACCGCAACAGCCATCGCGGCTACTCGGCGATTCCGCGGCCATGAGCAAATTGCGTGAGATGGTCGACCGAGTAGCTCGCTCGCAGGCACCGGTACACATTTCGGGCGAATCCGGCACTGGCAAGGAACTCGTGGCGCGCCTGATTCATGACAGCGGACCGCGGGCTGAAGGGCCGTTCGTACCCGTTAACTGCGGTGCTATTCCCAGCGAACTCATGGAAAGTGAGTTTTTCGGACACCGCAAAGGCAGCTTCACGGGTGCGGTCAGCGACAAGGTCGGACTCATTCAAAGTGCCACAGGCGGCACTCTGTTTCTTGACGAGATTGCTGATCTGCCACTGGCAATGCAGGTCAAATTGTTGCGCGTCATTCAGGAAAAGACGGTTCGTCCGGTTGGCGCTTCGAATGAGGAACCGGCCGACGCGCGAATCTTGTCCGCAACCCACAGAAACCTCGGTCGAATGGTCGCGAATGGTGAATTTCGCGAAGACCTTTTCTACCGTATCAACGTAATCGAGTTGCACGTGCCAGCGTTGCGCGAACGTGGCGATGACGTAGTGACACTGGCGAATCACATCCTGGCGAAACTGAATTCAGACGCAACGCTGGATGGCAGTGCCAGTGGTGCACTGGCCGGTTACTCCTTTCCCGGAAATGTTCGCGAACTCGAAAACATGCTCGAGCGAGCGGTAACACTTTGCACTACAGGCACGATTAGCGAAGCCGATCTGCATATGCGTGAGGCAAGCGGCACAATCGGCGAAACTAATTTGTTCACGAATACCGATCTGAGTAATCAGGTTGAAGATGTGCAGCGCCAAGCCATCGTCGATGCATTGGAAAAAACTCGCTACAACAAGACAGCAGCGGCCAAATTGCTCGGCCTGACGTTTCGCCAGCTCAGGTATCGCATCAAGAAACTCGGCATCGAGTAGCACAGCACGAGGCAACATAATCGGCGTCATCGATAGCCAACACAAACTGACAAAAATTGTCAGCTAGTGACACTATCTGTCAGTTCTGTGGCCCAAAAAGCGTCTGATCATGCCGCTCGGCGAACACCTAGTTTCGCTATAAGACCTTCCCAATCAATTAGTTATGGTGATTTCGCTGAACTTGGCACGACGATTGCTTTTATAACCGTACTGGCGACCACGCCGTTTACGAATAGTTTCATTTTCACGGAGACAGACAAATGAAGAAGCAACAAGGTTTTACATTGATCGAACTGATGATCGTAGTCGCGATTATCGGTATTTTGGCGGCTATCGCTATTCCTG
>JBPCYB010000025.1:0-7421 GCA_051007995.1 Woeseiaceae bacterium
CAGCAACTCGGCATGAATTCAGGCATGAGCGTGCGCCTCGAAGGACATGCAGATGAGCGCGGATCGCGCGAATACAACATCGGTCTTGGCGAACGGCGCGCTCAGACGGTTCGTCGTTTGTTACTGATTCAGGGCGCGAGCGCTGCACAAGTGTCGACAGTGAGTTTTGGTGAAGAACGTCCAGCGGCTGACGGCAGCAGCGAGGCTGCATATTCGCAGAATCGTCGCGTCGAGATCGCCTACACCAACTGATTAGCAGCCGACGATGACGATTAAGCCCGTTTTGCGGCTACTCATGCTATTGCCGGCGATTTGTGTCGCCGGCTGTTCTTTGCTGACGCCGCCTGCCGAAGACCCTGTGCTGATCAAACTCGACGAGCTTGATCGACGGCTGCAGGCGATTGAGCGTGTCATGGAGAACCAGAGCCTCGTGCAGCTTACGCAGCAGGTTGACGCCCTGGAACGGCGGGCTGACGCCCTGCAGGGCCAGAGTGAAACTCTCGCGCACGATGCAACGGGCACGGCCGAACGCCAGCGCCAGCTCTATGCAGACCTGGATTCGAGGATCCAGGAGCTTGAAGCCAGCATTCAGCTACGTAGTGGCACCAGTGTTTTGGAAGGTGGCACCTTGCAACAAGGTGAATTGCCAGTGCCTGGTGGTTCGGACCGCGACAACTATCAGGTTGCGTTGGAGTTGCTGCGGGAGGAGCGATACGACCAGTCTGCAGCCTCATTCAAGCAATTCCTGGTCGAGTTTCCCGGCAGCGAATTGGCGAGCAATGCCCAATATTGGCTCGCAGAGTCTTACTACGCGTCCAACAAGTTCGAGCAGGCTTTGACGGACTTCGCCAACGTGATCGACAAATACCCAAATTCGAGCAAGGTTCCGGATGCGCTTCTCAAGATGGGTTACTGCAATTACAGCCTGCAGCGTTGGGACGCCGCCCGGACTGCGTTGACCCGTGTGCAGACAGACTATTCGACAACAACGGCCGCCCGACTGGCGGAACAATATTTGAAGCGTATGGAGACCGAAGGCGTCTGACGACAAATCCATCGCTGTAACTTGTGATTTTTGGGTGTTTAGGTATTATCCCGCCCGCTGATCCTAGAGGGGCGTTAGCTCAGAGGTAGAGCATTCGGCTTTTAACCGACTGGTCGTAGGTTCGATCCCTACACGCCCCACCATTTCCTGCGAAGTCCCGCTGTTGGTTTCAGATAAAACAGGCGACGGCCCTCAATTCTGCCGTTATTATTCACCGTTTTGCGCTTGGGGCAGCTTTCTTTGAACGGCCAATGGTATGTCCATAAATTTGGCGGCAGCAGCCTTGCGAATGCCGAGTGCTTCGATCGCGTAGCGAATCTGCTGCTCGATATCAACGGCGACCGTATCGGTGTTGTCGTCTCAGCGATGGGCGGCATGACCGACGCGTTACTGCGCCTTGCTGTCCTTGCAGAGCAGGATGACAGCGCATTCGAGTCAGAATTGCATGATATCGGTGAGCGCTATGCCGAGACTGCCAAAGCGCTGCTCGATGTCGATACATTGATTGCCGTTCTGGACGATTGGAGCAAGGACGCGGAGGACGTACGTGATGTCCTCAAAGCAATTGCATTGGTCAAATCCGCTCCTCAACGCAGCCGCGATGTGATTGCTGGCTACGGTGAGATCTGGTCGGCGCGTTTGCTCGCGGCGCTGCTTGCGCACCGGTCGCCCGAGCGCGGTGGAACCTGGATTGATGCTCGCGAAGTATTGACCGTAAGCCAAACGGAACTCGGCCCGACCGTGCAATGGGATGCCTCACGCGCGAAATTCGATGCAGCCGTTGCTGACGACTTCGCCGGAATTGCCGTCATTACCGGATTCATCGCCAGTGACGAGGAGGGCTTGCAAACGACTCTTGGGCGCAACGGCAGCGACTTCTCCGCCGCAATTTTTGCAGCACTTAGCCACGCAAATGAGCTGACGATCTGGTCTGACGTTGACGGCGTTATGAGCGCCGATCCGAATCGCGTGCCGGAAGCCAGGGTCATCGAGCAAATGACCTACAGCGAAGCGATGGAGCTGGCGTATTTCGGTGCCAGCGTAATACACCCACAAACTCTGGGGCCGATCATAGACGGCGATATTCCGTTGGTGATTCGCAATAGTTTCGATCCCGAGCACCCGGGTAGTCGCATAAGCGGTGCCGTCGATTCGGAAGACAGCATCAAAGGCATAACGGCAATCGGTGGCATGGCCCTTGTTAATCTTGAGGGCGCCGGCATGATCGGTGTGCCAGGTACGGCTGATCGCATGTTTTCTGCGCTCAAAGAAGCTGGTGTTTCCGTAACACTTATTTCACAGGCCAGTTCTGAGCACTCGATCTGTATCGCGGTGCCGCAAGATGTCGCTGCGAGAGCGACGCGCGTAATCAAAGATGCGTTCGCCGTTGAATTAACGACCGGCCAGATTCAAAGTGTCGACTGCACGGATGAGCAAAGCATCGTTGCGCTCGTCGGTGACGACATGGAAGGTACTCCAGGTGTTGCCTCGCGGTTTTTCGGCACGCTAGGACGAGCCGGCATTAATGTTCGGGCGATCGCGCAGGGTTCCTCAGAAAGAAACATATCCGCTGTGGTTGACTCAACTGAAGCCACGCGCGCTCTGCGAGCCGCGCATTCGGGTTTCTACCTGTCGTCAAAAACTATCTCGGTTGGTCTGATCGGACCCGGTACTGTCGGCGCGACCTTGCTCAAGCAAATTGAGCGCCGAGCCGAGCAGTTGATCGGACAGTTTAATCTGGATATTCGCGTCCGTGCGATCGCGCGGTCCAAGACAATGTTGCTCGATGAACGGCGTATCGACTTGAATAGCTGGCAAAGCCGGTTTGACGATGCAGCAGTCGAGATTGACTTTGCGGCGTTTGAAGAATGTGTCAATCCCGATCATTTGCCGCATGCAGTGATTATCGATTGCACGGCGAATGAGGATGTCGCCGCCCGTTATGCAGGTTGGCTCGAGCGCGGTATTCATGTCATCACGCCGAACAAGCGCGCCTGTAGCGGGCCGATTGATGAATACCGGGATCTGCAGGCCAAGGCAAGCGATGGCAGCGCACATTTCTTTTATGAGACGACTGTAGGCGCGGCACTACCGATTATCTCGACCTTGCGCGACCTGGTTGATACTGGCGACGAGATTCATTCGGTCCAGGGTATTTTCTCGGGCACGCTGGCTTATCTCTACAATGTTTACGATGGCAAGACGCCATTTTCCGAGATTGTTCGGCAGGCGAAGGAAAGCGGCTACACGGAGCCAGACCCGCGCGAGGACTTGTCGGGTATGGACGTCGCAAGAAAGCTGACAATCCTCGCGCGCGAGCTCGGGCTGACAACCGAAATTGGCGACTTTCCGGTCGAGAATCTTGTACCGGAGGCGCTTCGTGACTGCAGTATTGATGATTTTCTTGCCTCTTTGAGTGAATACGACGATCAGGTGAAAGAGCGGTATGACGAAGCTCAGGCAGCGGGTAAAGAGCTGCGTTACATTGGGCGACTAAGTGCCGACGGCCAGGTGTCGGTCGGACTGGAATCCATCGATGCGCAACATGCGTTCGGCAACATCAACCTTACGGATAACATTGTGCAATTTGAAACAGCGCGGTATTCAGCGAATCCGCTTTACGTTCAGGGCCCCGGGGCAGGACCCGAAGTGACCGCTGGTGGTATTTTTGGTGAGTTATTGCGACTTGCGAAATTTCTGAGCGTAGGTGTCTGACATGTCTGAACAAGTTACGGCTTTCGCGCCTGCATCAATCGGCAATATGGCAGTCGGATTCGACATGCTCGGTCTCGCACTGGAGGGCGTCGGTGATCGCGTCAAAGCGCGTCGCACCGAAGAGCCGGGCGTTACGGTAGCGAACGTATACGGTCTTGACGGTGAACCGCATCCGTATCTCTCCACCGACCCTGACCACAATACGGCTTCAATTGCGGCGAAAGCGCTGTGGAATGATTACGGCGATGACGGTGGTGTAGAAGTCAGCGTTTACAAGGGAGTGCCACTGCAATCCGGAATGGGCAGTTCTGCTGCGTCGGCCGTCGCTGCTGCAGTCGCAGTGAATGAATTGATCGGAACGCCGTTGCCCGTTGAGGCTTTGGTGTCGTATGCGCTGGCCGGCGAGAAGTACGCCAGCGGCGGTTTGCACGCAGACAACGTTGCGCCCAGCCTGCTCGGTGGCATGGTGTATTGCCCACAGGTCCTACTGCCAGAAGTCATACGGTTGCCAGTCCCTAAGGGGGTCAGCGCTGCTCTTGTGCACCCTGAATTGCAGGTCAACACAGCACAAGCCCGTAAGAAATTGGCGAAGGCATACTCTTTGGAACAGTGGCTGACGCAGCAAGGCTATATGGGTGGCTTCATCGCCGCGTGTGCTGCGAGTGATATCGATCTAATTGGTAAGACGCTCAAAGACGTCATCATCGAACCGCAGCGAAAGTCGGCTGTGTCCTGTTTCGATGCCGTTAAAGAAGCAGCTGAACGGGGCGGGGCGCTGGGGTTCAGTCTTTCGGGCAGTGGACCAAGTATGTTCGCGCTATGTCCGGACAACTATGCGAAGAATGTTGCCGTGGCAATGGAGCAAGCCTGTCGCGGCATGGGCATCGAATGTCAATCCTATGTGAGTTCAATGACGGCACCCGGTGCTTACATAGAGGAATGACCATGCAGTTTGTCAGCACGCGCGGAGCGGAGACTGCGAGCCTTGATCAGGCTCTGGTCAATGGCATCGCCAGCGACGGTGGTCTGTATGTACCGAGCGAGTTGCCACAGTTTTCTAATGACGACTTCGCGGCTGCAGAAAACCTGGTCGATGTTGCCGCCGTTCTGCTTGCACCGTTTTTCGCCGGGTCATCATTGGCAGGCGATCTGCCAAGAATTCTCGCCGAGACGTTTCATTTTCCGATACCGGTAACGCCTTTAAGCACAGCCGCAGGCAATGCGAGTTTGCTCGAGTTGTATCACGGACCGACGGCTGCATTTAAAGATGTTGGGGCCGGCTTTCTTGCGGCCTGTTTGAGTAGACTTGAAGGCAATGAAGAATCGCCGTTGACGATTCTGGTCGCGACGTCTGGCGATACTGGCGGCGCCGTCGCGGCCGCATTCGACAAGCGGCCAGGAATGCGCGTCGTCGTCTTGTTTCCGGACGGGCGCGTGTCCGAGCGGCAAGCGCATCAATTAACCTGCTGGAGCGACAACGTCTTGTCTGTCGCGGTGAATGGAGCATTCGATGATTGCCAGGCGCTGGTCAAAGCGGCAATGGCAAATCCTACGTTGTCTGACGAGTTTCGATTCAGCTCAGCAAATAGCATCAACATCGGCAGGTTGCTGCCGCAGTCAACCTACTATGCAGACGCAAGCCTGCGGTGTTTCCAGGAGACCGGACGCAAACCAGGCTTTGTAATACCGACAGGCAACCTCGGCAACGCACATGCTTGCATCATGGCGCGGGAAATGGGTTTGCCTATCGGACCGATCGTGCTTGCTACAAATGCAAATCGCACCATCCCTGACTATTTTGAAACGCTTGAGTGGTTACCACGTGCCAGCGTGCAGACACTCGCGTCTGCTATGGATGTTGGCGATCCGAGCAACATGGAACGATTGCGTGGTCTGTTAGGTGACGCGGAGAAACTGCGCGAGCAAATCGGCGTTGCCGCGGTGAGTGACGAGCAAATTCGCGAAGCAATACAGAGGGACTTCGCCGACTTTGGTTTTGCTACCTGTCCGCATACGGCGACAGCAAGCCATGTGTGGCGACACATGAGCGAGGAGGCGCAAGCCGCAACAGACTGGGTGCTTGTCGCAACCGCACATCCTGCGAAGTTTGAGACCATCGTTGAGCCCCTGATCGGCGAAACCATCGAATTGCCTGTTGAGCTCGAAGCGATCCTGTCGCGAGCTAGCCGTTCGGTTATGATCGAGCCTTCACTCGATGCACTAACGGAAGCAATGCGTGTCAGATTTTTTTCCAGCTGATCAAAGCAACTGGTACATCGCGGCCATCGCGGTCGTGTTGCTGCTACTGGTCTGGTTGATTTACCGCCGTCGCATCGGTGGCAATCGTCTGCAACGGGTTCTCGATGAAATTAGTTACGATCGCGTTGATGGCGTACTACTCCCAAACGGTGACGAAGGTGAGATTCAGATCGACCATTTGTTGCTGACGTCTCGCGGTTTGCTCATTGTCGACATTAAAGATGTGTCCGGCACCGTCTTTGGTAGTGACAAGATGGAAAACTGGACGGTTATCAGCAACGAGCATCGCTTCACATTTTCTAACCCGCAACCGGCCTTGTACGATCGTATTGCTGCAGTTCGGCATATCGTTCGGCAGGTTCCTGTCGAAGGCCGACTGGTGTTTCTCGATGACGCGGAATTTACTAAAGGCATTCCTGAACTTGTTGCAGGGATTGATGATCTGCAATCTGAGTTTAGCGAGCCCGATAAGGCCGCGGGCAAATTCAAAATTGAAGCGTTCAAGCCGCATTGGGATCTGGTGCGCAAAGCGGCTATTGGTGCACAAGTTGGCGAGATGTTTCCGCGGCGCGAGCACTGAGTAATGTCGTTATATGTCGGATGAGCGCATAAGGATTCGCGAGGGCGCGATCACGGATGCAGATACGCTTGCCGCGATAGGTACACAGTCGTTCCGCGAGGCGTACGGACCGCATTCGAGTGTTGACGATCTCGAGTCACATATCAGAAATAACTTCGCGGCAAGCGTAGTACGCGCCGAGATTGAGCAGCACAAACGTGCTTACTTGATCGCAACGGTTGGCGATCAAGCCGGAGGTATCGCCAAGTATCGCCCCGCACCGTGCCCCGTTCCGGGCGGTGACGCGAACGCGATCGAGTTGCAGCAACTGTATGTTCTCGCCAGCATGCAGGGCCACGGACTCGGCAAGCGGCTGGTTAGCCACTTGATTGATGTCTCGCGTCAGGCAAGAGCAAAAGGCATCTGGCTGTCCGCGTGGGAGTTTGCCGATTGGGCGACCGGTTTCTACAGGAAATCCGGATTCGTCGAGATAGGTAATGTTGAATTCAAGCTCGGCGAGATGATTCATACTGATTTGTTGATGTGGAAGTCTTTGGAGTAGAACGCGATGGCAGACGGAAAAGTATTTAAGTACGGCGGCGAACGCGCGACCGTGTCGTGGCACGGACGCTTGTGTATTCATGTCGGCGAGTGTGGTCGAGCAAAGGGCGATCTGTTTGTTGCGGGGCGCAAGCCCTGGTGTCAACCCGACCTCTCATCTGATACAGAAGTTGAAGACGTCGTATTGCGATGCCCGACGGGGGCGTTAACTGTCGAATATGAAGATGGCACGCGCGTTGAGACTGCTGATGCGGAGAACACTGTGCATGTGGCCTACAACGG
>JBPCYB010000026.1:0-88615 GCA_051007995.1 Woeseiaceae bacterium
CTCGACGCCTGGAAGCAAGCTTCCATCGTTTCCGTTCGACTTGCATGTGTTAGGCATGCCGCCAGCGTTCAATCTGAGCCAGGATCAAACTCTTCAGTTTAAAGCTTTGAGCTTTATCTAAAGACGTAATCCCCAACTTCAATTACTTAAAACTGACTTGGTTCTTACGTTGATTTTGCCAATGCAAAGTCCAACGCAAGCTCCCACACAAATTATCTGATTAAATTTTTAAAGAACAAAGGCCGAATTTCGGCCAGCCCACAATTATACAGGCCAAACGGGATCGTTGAACAGCCCGGGCCTGTTGTCTTACTTCTAATTGGAGGTTCGCTGAAGGACACCGTACCTGCAGCGGACGGGCATTATAGCTACGAATTGAGCGTCGTCAACACTTATTGGCAACTATTGTGCGAATTCGACACCGGACGGGCGCGCCTAAGCCCTTTATTCTTACCTTTCAGTCACTTGCCATCGGGCTGGTAGACCATATAAGTGTCTGATCGGGCGTAATCTGAAGCCTGCGGACGAGCCACATGAACGAATCCCGCAGACTGGTACAAAGTGATGGCTGTCGTCAGGCTGCTGTGACTCTCGAGAAACATCATTTTTCCATCCACGGCCTTGAATCGGGCTATTGCCGCAAGCATCAGCGCACGTCCGATCCCCGCGCCCTGCTGGCTGGCCGTGACCGCCATCTTGGTTAGCTCGAAGCAGCCTTCGTCGTGCGCTTTTAGAGCCACCGTCCCAACGACCTCGTCGCTAAGTTTGGCGAATAGTATATGGCCGCCATGGTCGATGACTTCCACTTGTGGGTTCGAGAGTATGACTCGGTCAATTTCTTCTACGTGAAAGTACTTTTCGAGCCACTCAACGTTAAGGGACTCAAACGCGGCAGCATATGCGGCAGCGAAGTCGACGATTTGCAGATCGCGGTCCACAGCCCGGCGTTACTGACGCGAGGCGGCCCACGCGGCAAATTCATCCGATGCCAGCAATGCCGCAAACGTTGCGTCACGCTCCAGCTCGGGCTGCCCCAATGTGTGACCGTGTTCCTGCTCAAGAATCTGTAGCGCCTCGACGGCACCCGCGTGATCAACCACCGCTACCCGCGCACGCAACGCTGACCACCAGGCCAATTCCAACCCGGGCTCAAGCTCAACCGCCCGCTCAGCAAACGCATTAGCATCTGCCGGGTTTTCCATTTCAAGCGTTAGTGCAGATAGCCGCGCCTCCATGGCTGCGTCATCAAATCCAAATGTGTCGTATGTGCGTTGCAGGCCGGCAACTGCTTCCGCGTACATTTTTGATGGCACGTAGTAGTCCAATAGAGCGAGCGAGAACAGCGGTTCGTCCGCAAAATGCTCCGCCATCTGCACCAAAGACACGCGCAACATGCGACGATTCCGGACCAGCTTTGCCAGTTGTACGCTCGTCAGAACAGTGAACTTCTGTCGCTGAAGTTCAGGACTCAGTTCGTTGATGATATCCACGTAACGTTGCACGTTTCGGTCACGCGCTGCTTTTAGCAGCTCCGTGAATTGAAACAGATCTGCATCCTTTACTTTGGGATAGTCAATTAATTTGCGAACCGCCGGTCTGCTCGGCGATGCCATTACCAATGACTTTCCGAGGTTGTCTGTGAAGCCTTCGCCCTGCAAGTAGTCGACCCAATCAATAATGACCACACGATTCTTTTCGTCGAGCCGCAATTCATACACGTGATAGCTAAATTGCAAGCCGGGCAGGTCGAATCGAACCAATGCGCGACCCTGATCGCCGCGTGAATCTATGCCAAGCAAAGTTGCTTTGATGCCCTCTTTCGAATCACGAAAGCCAGCGCGCAACACGTTATCGAAACCTTGCTGTACGCGCTCGATGAAATCTCTCTTGACCCTCTGATCGATTAAACGCAGCCCGAAAACCAAGTCGAAAAAGTTGTCACGATCAACCGCGCTCGTGAATAACTCAAGTCTGTTGCGATTCAGGCTCTCTATGATCGTCGTAAAGCCGCTAAGGAACGCGTCCTGCTGCTCTTGCTCAAGACGAGCGGCGTCTTCCGCGTCGTCGGCCCACGCTGGTATCGCAAACGCAAAGAGCAGAACGAAATGAATAATCTTAGTCCGCACGATGTCGGCTCCGGTCAGGGTTTACTCCAGGGTCACACGCGCAAACTTGCGTTTTCCTACCTGATATACGGCAGTGCTACCTGCAGCGATCGCCAGCGACTTGTCTTCGACGCGGACTCCGTCGATGCGTACGGCGCCCTGCTTGATCATTCGGAACGCCTCGGAAGTGCTGGCGACTAGCTTAGTTTCTTTGAGTAAATAGGCAATGCCAAGTTCACCGTCATTGCTTCCGATTGTTAGCTCGACGATTTCATCAGGCATGGCGCCCTGCTGAAAGCGCGACACGAATTCCTGCTGTGCGGCAGTTGCGGCAGCGGCATCATGGAAACGCGCGACGATCTCGGCCGCCAACTCGAATTTGGCATCGCGTGGGTTCGAGCCATCTGCAACACGCTTGCGCAATGCTGCAACGTCCTGCAGCGGGCGAAAGCTCAATAATTCGTAATAGCGCCACATCAGTTCATCGGAAATCGACATTATTTTGCCGAACATCTCGCCGGGCGCATCGGTGATACCAATATAATTGCCGAGTGACTTTGACATTTTTTGCACGCCGTCGAGGCCTTCCAGTAACGGCATTGTCAGCACGACCTGCGGCTCCTGACCAAAGTCCTGTTGCAGCTGCCTGCCCACCAATAGATTGAATTTTTGGTCAGTACCGCCTAGTTCCACGTCAGCGTGCAGCGCAACTGAATCGTAGCCTTGCACAATCGGGTACAGAAATTCGTGCACCGAAATTGGTTGACCACCGGTGTAGCGCTTGTTGAAGTCGTCACGTTCCAGCATGCGCGCAACCGTGTGGTGCGAAGACAAGCGAATGAGTCCGGCCGCATCCATTTTGCCCATCCAATTCGAATTGAACTCGATGCGCGTCGTTTTCTCGTCAAGAATCTTGAAGATCTGCGACTGATAGGTCTCCGCGTTAGCCTGAATCTCCTCTGGCGACAACGGCGGCCGGGTCGTGTTCTTCCCAGACGGGTCGCCGATCATCCCGGTGAAGTCACCGATCAGGAACACAACCTCATGTCCAAGCTCCTGAAACTGCCGCATTTTGTTGATAAGTACGGTGTGCCCGATGTGCAGGTCCGGAGCGGTCGGATCGAAGCCCGTTTTGACAACTAATGGCTTGCCCTTCTTGAGTTTTGCTTCCAAACCACCGGCCGGCAGTATTTCCTCTGCGCCACGCGCGAGCTCTTGCATCTGTTCTTCTATATTCGTCATTGCGTCGTTGCGGGCCATCAATCGCTGCCGAAGGGTAGCATTACAATACCTTTTAAGGCTATGACTTATAACACTTTTCTTTGACCTGTACGAAACCTCACGGTAGAGTAGCCGCATCCTGAAGCTAGGGAATCCCGACTTGCGTCGTTCGAGTAGTCCACTGCTACACGATTACAAACCGACAACCGCGAATTCGCCGAAAAAATCGAGGGCGATGCAGTGGTTTGTAGTCGGACTCGGAATTCCGTTTCTGGGCCTCGCTCTAATCTCTACGCTGGATAACACTGACGACGACGTCCAACCTGTGCTGCATCAGCCGGGCATGACAGCAGTTGAAAGCGATGCCGACCAACTCGAAGCAGTTATCGAAAACTACGTTGTCAGTGCGGAACCATTGGTTTGGGCGCCCGAACCTGAATACACAACATTGACTCTTAAAATTCGCTCTGGCGACACGCTGGACAAATTGTTTCGCCGCCACCAGCTCGACATCGGAAATCTTGCGATGATTGCAAGACTTGACGAGGCGCGTGCGCAATTTCGCAAAATTAAGCCGGGCGATGTATTTGAAATTACGCATGACGAGGGTCAGCTGGTCAGCATGTATTCGGCATTGAACCTGACCAGCGCATTGCAGGTCGAGCGCGGCGACTCGGGATATTCGGCCGCCATCATCGAGCGCCCGATCGAAAAGCGCAAACGTATGGCGTATGGCGTTATTCAGACGTCGCTATATGAGAGTGCAGCCGCTGCGGGATTGTCCGACAAGGTCATCATGAACGTCGCCGGCATTTTTGCCTGGGATGTCGACTTCGTCCTCGATATTCGAAGCGGCGACAATTACTACATTCAGTGGGAAGAGATTTGGCAAGACGATGAATTCGTAACCGATGGTGAAATTGTCGTCGCCGAATTCAACAATAACGGCCGCAGCAACCGCGCGATTCGATTTATGGACGATAGCGGACGAACCGACTACTTCACTCCTGAAGGGAAAAGCGTACGTAAGGCCTTCCTGCGTTCACCGGTCGATTTTCGCGTCAGTTCCTCTTTCAATCCAAATCGGCGGCATCCAGTCCTGAAAACCGTTCGACCGCATCGTGGCGTCGATTACGCAGCGCCCAGCGGCACACCGATCAAGGCCTCCGGTGACGGAAAAGTCATTTTTCGTGGCGTTAAGAGCGGCTACGGTAACTGCGTGATTTTGCAGCACGGTGGCAACATCACGACGCTGTATGCGCACATGTCGCGATTCGCCAGCAAGGCCGGGGTCGGCGCGCGTGTCCGGCAGGGGCAGACCATTGGCTACGTCGGCAAAACCGGTCTCGTAACAGGGGTTCATCTGCATTACGAATATCGCATCAATGGCGTGCATCGCAATCCACGCACAGTCGAATTGCCGCAGGCGAGTCCGATAGCTGACGAATACCGGCAACGCTTTCTGACTACATCTGCTCCGATACTAGAAGAACTCGAACAATTCAAAAGCACTCAGCTCGCTTCGGTCGCCTACGCGAATCCGTAGGCTGATATCCACATATTATGCGTGAGCTCTATATCGGCCTGATGTCAGGTACGAGCATGGACGGCATTGATGCTGCACTTGTCGAGTTCGGCGATGCATCGGTCGACATTCTTCAAACCCGGGATCATCCCTATCCGGATGAATTGCGGCAACGATTGCTTGCTGCGATATCCGTACCGCTCGATCGCGAAATTCAGGACCTTGCTGACCTCGACCGCGATACCGGGACGTGTTTTCGAGATGCCGCGTCGGCCTTACTGCTGGATGCCGGAGTCGACTCGTCCGCCGTGAAAGCCATTGGCAGTCATGGGCAGACGTTGCGCCATCAACCGAATGCAGAACAAGCATTCAGCCTGCAGATTGGCGATCCCAAAATTATTGCGACCGGCAACGGTATAACTACAGTCGCCGATTTTCGCAGTGCCGATCTCGCGGTCGGCGGCCAGGGTGCGCCGCTTGCGCCTGCCTTTCACGAGTGGCTGTTTCGCAGCCCAGGGAAGAATCGTTGCATTCTGAATATTGGTGGCGTTGCCAATGTCACCGTCATTGCCGACGGACATGCAACGATCGGATTCGATACCGGGCCAGGGAATTCGCTAATGGACGCTTGGACTCGTTTACACCGGAACGAGCCGTATGATCGCGACGGACGCTGGGCGAGCAAGGGTGTGGTCGACAAGGAGTTGTTGGTGAAATTCCTGAGCGACCCCTATTTTGCATCTGCACCACCGAAGAGTACGGGTTTCGAACACTTCAACCTACGCTGGATTGAAGCACACGATATTGGCTCGATTGATCCCTGCGACGTGCAAGCAAGCTTGTGCGCACTGAGTGCAGCGACAATCGCCGACGCGGTAAAAAACTTCGCATTCAACATGCCCGAATTGCTCGTTTGCGGCGGTGGTGTGCACAACCGGGCGTTAATGCACGAACTTGCAACCCGTTTGCCGGGCGTATCGGTTTCACCAACCTCGGCAGCGGGACTCGATCCAGATTGGGTCGAGGCCGCAGCTTTTGCCTGGCTTGCGATGCGTCGCTTGCACGGCCTGCCCGGGAATCTCCCCAGCGTGACCGGCGCCAACGCTGCCGTACAACTCGGAACCATCCATTCGCCTGACTAATTCGGGAACTACGTAGCGCTGACGAATCGGCGTCGTTGCTATACTAGTCGGCCGAACCGGACGTGAACAAGATGGACGCACCAGCAAAGCCGCCGACCGATCTGTACATCAATCGCGATATCAGCCAGTTTGAATTCAACAAGCGCGTCTTCGCTCAAGCTCTCGACCCTGAGATTCCGCTACTCGAGCGGCTACGATTTCTCTGCATTACTTGTACCAATCTGGACGAATTCTTTGAAATCCGCGTAGCGGCACTGAAACAACACATCGAAATCGGCGCGCCCGCGCACGGACCCGAGAAACTGTCCGCACAACAGGTATTCGACGCGCTGCGGCACGGCATGCTGGGGCTCGTGCAAAAACAGTATCAGTTGCTTAACGATGTTCTCTTCCCGGAGCTGGCAGCAGCGGGCGTTCGGTTTGTTCATAGCCGCGACTGGTCGGAAGAGCAGCGCGCCTGGTTACAAGACTATTTCCTGGAGCAGGTCGAACCGGTTCTCACTCCGCTAACTTTCGACCCGTCGCGACCATTTCCACAAATTCTCAATAAAAGCCTGAATTTCATCGTACGGCTGCACGGCAGAGACGCGTTCGGCCGGCGGCGCCATCGCGGCATGGTGCAGGCGCCGCGATCGCTCCCGCGTGTCATTCGCCTGCCGGATCACCTGAGCACGCCGGGTCGACATGACTATGTCTTCCTGTCATCGATCATTCGCGAACAGGTCGATCACTTGTTCCCGGGCCTGGAAGTTGACGGCTGCTACCAGTTTCGGGTGACACGCAACAGCAATCTCTACGTCGATGATGAAGAAGTTAGCGATTTGGTACATGCGCTGGAAGGCCAACTCGAGGCAAGTCGTTACGGTGCCGCGGTTCGGATCGAGGTCGGGCATGAATGCCCTGAAGACTTGCAGCAATTCCTGCTCGATCATTTTCAATTGCACGAACATGACATGTACCTCGTCGAGGGACCTGTCAATTTGAATCGACTGGCAATGGTATGTGACACGGACGATCACCCTGAGCTGTCCTATCCGCCTTTCACTCAAGGCCAGCCGGCTGAGTTACGCGGCAATGAGGACATATTCTCACTTTTGTCGAAAAAGAATGTACTCCTGCACCACCCTTATCAATCATTCGCACCAACGATCGACTTCATCAGTTCGGCCGCTGCAGACCCGGATGTTCTGGCGCTCAAGATGACGCTGTACCGAACGGGTGCAGATTCTCCGATTGTCGATCTGCTCGTTAACGCAGCTCGTTCTGGCAAAGAAGTGACTGTCATTATTGAGTTAATGGCACGATTTGATGAGGCCGCGAATATTTCGCTGGCCAATCGATTGCAGGAAGCCGGCGCGCACGTCGTATATGGCCTGGTCGGTTACAAGACACACGCCAAAATGACATTGGTCGTTCGCCGTGAGAACAATCAGCTGGTCCGTTACGTGCACCTTGGGACTGGCAATTATCATCATGCAACGACACGCGTGTATACCGACTATGGCTATATGAGTAGCAGTCGACGCCTAGGTGAGGACGTGCACAAAGTGTTCATGCAGTTAACCAGTCTGACTGAAGCCAGGGACCTCACGAGAATGCTGGCGTCTCCTTTCAGCCTGTATGACGCACTCATCGAAAAGATTCAACGCGAAGCAAACATCGCGACTTCCGGAGGCGAAGGTCGAATCATTGCCAAAGTCAATTCACTCAATGAAACCGGGATTATCAATGCACTTTACGAAGCGTCGAATGCCGGCGTGCAGATTGACCTGATCGTCCGCGGTATTTGCACCTTGCGACCCGGCGTTCCAGGTTTGTCCGAAAACATTCGAGTGCGCTCAATCGTTGGCCGTTTTTTGGAACATTCACGTGTCTACTATTTTGCGAATGGCGATAAAGGCGAGTTCTATTGCTCGAGTGCAGATTGGATGGAGCGCAATCTGCTGCGGCGAAACGAATCCTGTTTCGAGATTCGGCAGAAAGCGATGAAAGAGCAGATCCTGCATGACCTTGAGCTGTTTCTTGCGGACAATTGTCAGGCCTGGACGCTGCATGGCGATGGCAGCTATGAACGCCTGACAGCAAAAGGTGCCGAACGAATATCGGCGCAGGAATCCTTCCTGCAACTGCTCGCTGCCCCTAACTAAAGCTCAGTCGGTAATCGACGCTTTGCAGGAATTCTTGCTCACGCTCCAGATCGGCAAGAACCAACGGATTCGAGGCAAGCCAAGCCGCATCAAAAACCAGGGTCATTTCGCGATCTTTTACAGCTATCTGTATGGGCGGAATCTCCAGCTGCGCTCTGCTCCTGTTTAGCAATACCGACAGGCGCAACAGCAGCGAAAGCCGCAGCGCAGACTGTCGCCAGTCGCGTGGTAATGAATCGAGCAGTCGAGATCCGGGCCGATGTCGTTGATTGTCGATCATGTACGCCAGAAAACGCTGCTCCGCACGTGGAAAACCCGGCATATCGGCATGTTCGGCGATATAAGCGCCATGTCTTTGAAACCCATCGTGCGCAATGTCGAGCCCGATCTCATGCGTTCGTGCCGACCACTCGAGAATATTTGCGCTGAGCTGCGATTCAAGTTGCCATTGGTGAGCGCATTGCTCGAGCAGCGTCTTCGCAGTATTCGCCACCCGTTTGGCCTGATCGGAATCGACCTGAAATCGAGCGGTCATTGCTCGTATTGTTCGTTCCCGGGCGTCTTCATGACGAATTCGTCCGAGCAAGTCATACAACAGGCCTTCTCGCAGCGCCCCGTCGGACACGGCCAGTTCGTCAACGCGCAAGACGGCAATTAGTTCGGCGAGAATAGCGAGCCCGCCTGGCCAAACCTGAGATCGCCGTTCCGAAAGGCCATCCAATTGCAGGTCAGCAATCACGTCAAACTCGAGAACCCGTTCAATGAGGGCTTCGAGTACGTCTTGAGTCAAGCAATGCGAGTCGATCAATCCGAGTGCTGAGGCAACACGTTCGGTCGAGAGAATCGTGCCGGACGTGCCGATCGCTTCGATATCTTTCGAATCGCGGAAAAAAGCTTTGACCGGACGCAATTCTAATCGTGCAGCACGTCGAGCTGCATCGAAAGCGCGCGCCGTGATCTTGCCACCAGGAAAGAAGCGCTCGGTCGTCGCAACACAACCCAGATGCAGGCTTTCCAATTGTTGCGGCTGTGCTCCCTGACCCAGGATCAACTCGGTGCTACCGCCACCGATATCCATAACCAGGCGTTTGCCATCGTTCGGCGGCAAACTATGGACGACCCCGTTGTAGATGAGTCGCGCTTCTTCAAGCCCGGAAATAATTTCTATGGGATGGCCAAGTGCCTGTTCAGCTTGTGCCAGAAATTCCGACTCTTCGTCGGCGCGGCGCAATGTGCTGGTACCGGCCGCGCGTACATTTCCGGCTCGCAGATCACGCAGCCGCTGGCCAAAACGGGATAAGCAGTCGATAGCACGATCGGCGGCTTGTAATGACAAGTCGCCGGCACGGGATAAGCCTTCGGCAAGTCGAACCGTCTCGCGCAAACGATCGAGTACGACGATCTGCCCGTGCCGTAACTCACCGACGATCATATGAAAACTATTGGAGCCGAGGTCTACGGCCGCAATGACCTCGGCATTGGATTCAAGCGGAGATTCAGACCGTGAAGGAGGAACCACAACCACAGGTAGTTGAAGCATTCGGGTTGCGAATGATGAATTGCGCGCCTTGCAGGTCCTCTTTGTAATCGATTTCTGCGCCCATCAGATATTGAACACTCATCGGGTCAATGACGAGTGTTACGCCCTGATTCTCGACCTGACTGTCGCCGTCTTCGACGGTTTCGTCGAAGGTAAATCCGTATTGAAAACCAGAGCATCCGCCACCCGAGATAAACACTCTGAGCTTCAGCTCCGGATTTGCTTCTTCTTCAATCAGCTCGCCGACCTTGCTCGCCGCCGCGTCAGTAAAGACGATCGGTGGCGGTGGTGCGGTACTGCCAATAATGGGGGTTTGCGAACTCATAATCTTATGACTCTGCGGCTACGGCGACCGACTCATCTATGCGAGACGTTTGTTCCAGTAAGGGCACTTGACCTTCCGGCTGGTGTACCAGTTTACCGTTTATTTCGGCGCCAATCGCCATCTCAATCAAATTGTAATACACATTACCAATGACCCTGGCGGTAGGACCAAGTTCCACGCGCTGGGATGCACAAACGTCGCCACGTACGATACCGTGCAATACGACATAAGGCACCGAAACGCCGCCTTCAACATTGCCGTCCTCACTGACACTTAGCGCTGAGGTGCTTTCGTTATCCGCGCTGACGCTGCCCTTCACTGTGCCGTCAACATGACAGCCACCCTCAAAGTGAAGGTCACCATTAATTTTGGTGTTTGACCCGACCAATGTATCGACAACCGTGTGCCTGCGCTGTTTTCGATTAAACATGTACGACTCCTGCAATTCCTACCAGGGAATGCGTTGTTAAACTAACTCTGACTGGTTGTCCAGGCAAAACTTTCTTCAATGCTTGAAATGGAGCGCGTTTTGGAACGCACTTCAACCTTGATACGTTCCGGCGTAAACCCGTCCGGCAAGACAATCTCTCGATCAAAATCCTGAAAATAGCGAAACGAAAACGCCCAGTCGCTTTGCGATTCAGCGGCCAGTATTTGCGAATAGTTATACGTTGTTTCGCTGCCGTCCTGCACACCTTCGACGATCAGACCAACGTCTCCGGAAACTTTACGATCATGTTGCAGTGACTGGACGAGCACCAACCGTACGTTGTACGCCCGCTCTGTCCCCGCGCGCGTCAGAATCAGATCCTGTACGCGCAAACCAGATGCGCCATCGGCCGGCGACACAATACCGCGATAGAACGAGATCGCGTCGGTTTGCTCCTGAATCTTAGCCTGCAAAGTTACCAGGCTGGCCTCGACATCGTTGTATGCCGCTCGATCAATATCGCGGTGCGTTTCCAACAGCGCTACCTGGTCTTTCAGACTCAAGATTTCGACATCCAGATCGGCAATATGATCTTCATAGACTTGCCGCTCACGCGCGGCTTCGACGATGTTGTAATTCGCCTGAATCCGGCCGAACTCGTAAACCAGATACGCGCAAACCGCGATCATGACGCCGATTAGCAGACGCGTCGTAAAAACGCGTCCGCGACTGTGCAACTGATGAGGTGAGTGTTTGGCCAAGGTGTCGAGTCTATTTGCGCAAAGACGTTATGTTACGCGGAGGTCCGGCCAGTGAGAAGTGCGCCGGGGCACTAACATTGCTTACATACGTGACGGGTTTCACAGGTTTAGGCATCATATTGCGATGGCAGCTTACTACCTCTGGCTCAAAGGCCTACACGTCGTTTTCATGGTTACCTGGTTTGCGGGCCTGTTCTACCTGCCGCGCCTGTTTATCTATCACGTTTCGGCCACTGATGATGCGAGCCGCGAGCGCTTCGTGATCATGGAAATTCGGCTATTCGCGATAATGACGATCGGCGCCGTCCTAACGGCAATCTTCGGCTTTTGGTTACTGGCCATCAATCCTGGTTTGCTGCAGGTGAGCTGGTTTCAAATCAAATTGGCCTTGTTGCTAGGGCTGCTGGTGTTTCACTGGCGATGCTTCAACTGGATGCGCCGTCTGCGCACAGCCGAGGTTTCTAACGACACCAAATGGTTGCGTTGGTTTAATGAGATCCCGACAGTCTTTCTAATTTCGATTGTCTTGCTGGCTATCGTCAAACCTAGCTGATCAAGCCTTCTTCGCAGCGGCGATATCTTTATCAAAAACCGTTCGCCAGCGTTTCGGCCACCATCGTGGGCGTGCGGGCATGGCATGCGGGTATACCGTTGAACCCAACTCATGCAACGCCTGCGCATAGACACGGCGTTTGAAGTAGATAACTTCGTTGACAGGCCGCCAATAATCCACCCAGCGCACGCGATCAAACTCCGCTTCCTCACCAAGATCAAAGCGCAACTTGTCGGTGGGGCAATTCAGTTGCAACATGAACCAGCGTTGTTTTTGCCCGACACACAAAGGTTCGCTGTTGCGTCGCACGTACTTGTGCGGCAATCGATAGCGAATCCAATCTTGCGTAACGCCAAGCAATTCGACGTCTTGCTGCTGCAGACCGATTTCTTCTCGCAACTCGCGGTACATTGCCGCTGCCGGGTCCTCACCCACGAGCATGCCACCTTGCGGAAACTGCCAGCCTTTGTTGCTCACCCGGCCGCCCAGCAACAGCTTGCCGGCATCATCGGTCAAAATGATACCGACATTGGCTCGAAACCCTTCTTCGTCTATCCAATCGTTGCTCATGGCAACCGATACTGAAACCCTTATCTGACTTTTACTTTACACCAATCACCAGCATTGATTAGCCTAATCCTCGCCCGTCGGTTTTGACGGGCGTCTCAACAGGAGATTCACGTTGCTCACAGGGCGCCACGTTGCCTTGCTGGCCGGACTTGCCGCTGCCGCGCTGGGCGCAATGCTGCTCGCGCTGGTATCCGGCAGTGCAGATATCAGCATTGCCGAAACGCTGGCCGCACTGCGCGGTTCCGGCGACAACGAGATATTCGAAACAGTGATCGAATTGCGGCTCTCGCGCGGATTGACGGCCTTTGCGATCGGCGGCCTGCTCGCCGTAGCCGGCGTTCTAATGCAGGTGTTATTGCGCAACCCGCTGGCCGAGCCTTATATCCTCGGCACTTCAGGCGGCGCAGCCGTCGCAGCCCTGCTGGCGATGATTCTCGGTCTTGGAAGCCTGGTTATCGATCTCGCTGCTTTCGGCGGCGCGATGGCGGCAACGCTATTGGTATTCTCCATCGCGCACGGAACAGGTAGTTGGGCACCGGCAAAACTGTTGCTGACCGGCGTCGTACTGGCGGCGGGATTCAGCGCCGCTACCACCCTGCTCCTTGCGCTGAGCCCAGATAGCAATCTGCGCGGTATGTTGTTCTGGCTGATGGGCGACCTGAGTTACGCATTGGATCCTGCGCGAAGTTTGATTTTGCTTTTAGTCCTAACAATTTCAGGAATGTTCGCGGCGCGGCATCTCAACGTGCTCTCTCGCGGCGAACTACAAGCGGCGATTCTGGGTTTGCCGGTAACCGGATTTCGTTATCTGGTGTTTGCCGCAGCGTCGCTGGCGACCGCTATCTCGGTCACAACTGTCGGAGTCATCGGCTTCATCGGCCTGGTAGTGCCGCATCTGGTGCGACTTGTTTCCGGCAGCGATCACCGCATCGTTATTCCCGCGTCAGCATTGGCAGGCGGTTGTTTGCTTGTGATCGCAGATACGCTTGCACGAACAATATTGGCGCCACGACAGTTGCCGGTCGGCGCACTGACGGCAGCTATTGGTGTTCCGCTATTCTTGATATTGATGAGCCGCAGCCGCGGTGGACGCTCGACTATTTAGCGATAACGGGCGCGTTCAGCCAGCTTCGTCGCTTCTTCATTCAGGTACGCGCTGTGAACCACTCCGTCTTTGCCGGCAGCATCCTTAACGACTGGCAGCGCTGACATATGAGTCGCGTGGCGCTTCTGAATTTCATCCTGCAACAGCCAGTCTATCAATACTGCTGCGCCGCCCGGATTGCGCGCATGACGTGTGATGCCCACGGCTTCCGCATCAACATAGGTTTCGGCCGGCAGGTGAATTTTCAGTGCCGAATTCTCATCAAGCACCGCAGCATCACTTGCGACGATTCCGACCGCACAGTCACCGCCGGTCAACGCCGACATCAGATTCTCTTCACTACTAAAAACCGGTTGCGCGAGATTCGCGACCCAGCCACGCACCGCCAGCTCAGTTTCGCGCGCGCCGAGCTTTCGTATCAGCATCGCGATCACCGTACGGTTGATCGTCAGTGACGATGTCGACAAGCACAACTTACGGCGGAACTCTGGCGCGGACAGGTCCGCGTACCCAGACAGATCGGTTGCGGCGAACTGATTAGTGTCATAGACAACAACCGCGTTACGGTAGCTCAGTGCCACCCAGAAATTGTCCGGGTCGCGCAACCATGCCGGTGCATTGCTATCGACGACAGTCGAATAATGAGGCCGCAATTCACCTTCTTCAGCAACGCGCCAAACACCATGTACAGATGGCGTTAGCAAGATATCCGCTGGCGGCGACACGCGATCGCCGATGACGTCGTCGACAATACCCGGAATCTTGCCATTGCGGACCAGCACAATTTGCCCGGTCTCCGCCGTAAACTCAGTAAACAGAGTTGGCAAATAGGTCTTGTCGTCGTAGGCCGCATACACGACGACAGGGTCAGGCGGCGGACCTTCTTCAACAGCCGGTTCCGGTGTGCAAGCCGCAAGCAGAAGTACACTTGCCAAGCCCAAACCCACCCATTGAGTATTGATCTTCACGCCGCGTTATCGACCGCTACCTGATCGCGGCCTCCCGATTTGGCCCGATAGAGTGCAACATCAGCGCGTGCGATCAAGGCATCACCGAGCGTTTTCAGGTCCTCATCCTTGGGGTCAGGACGCACTCCAGCGATGCCGATCGATACCGTCACAGCAACAGTCTCGCCGTTTGGCAAGTCGAATTCTGATTTCGCAACCGCTTGTCGCACGCGTTCGGCCAACAGCTCACCTGAATGCGTATCTGTATCCGGCATCAACACGACAAACTCTTCCCCGCCGTAACGTGCCGCGACATCACTTGCCCGAACTTGTGAGTCGATGCGATTGGCCAGCTCTCTAAGGACTGCATCACCAGCCGCATGTCCCCAGGAGTCGTTGACTCGCTTGAAATGGTCGACATCAAGCATCAAACAAACGATATGCGTCGAGTCGCGGCGCGCTCTTGCCAATTCTTCAAGTAAGCGTACCTGCAGGTAGCGGCGATTGTGCCAACCCGTCAGTACGTCCGTGAATCCACTGCGCAAGAGACGTGCACGATTGACGGAGTTTTCTATACAAAAAGATGCGATGACGCCGAGGTGCGCAAGAAAATCGGTTGCCAGTCCGCGCGAAAATCTTTTTGCGTCATTGCTACCGAGATTGACGCTCCCTATCAGTTTTTTGCGGTGCAACAACGGAATCATTGCGATGCTGGCGAGCTCCTCGGCACCTGGAAATATCATCTGGTGATCGCAGGCAGAATAGGCACCAAGCCATGGACTGCTCAATGCAACGTACTGTGGCGCCATGCCGGTCAGCGACTCGACCATGAGTAAGCGATCGTAATTCTGGGCGGGCGCGCCAGACGCCAACATCAGGTGGCGGATGTCGTAGTCGGGATCGCATAGGACAACACTGACGTACGGCAAACCGTAACTCGTCTTGAGCCCGTCAAGTAATTCAACCAGCAACGCATTGAGGTCCCCAGCCTGCAACAAGCGAAGCTCGCGTTGCTGCGAGCGTCGCATTTTTTCCTGGTTCGCCTCGATACGGGCCAATAATTCGTCTGCAGATTCCATTCAGTGCTTCGCTAGCCACGCATGGCGATATATTCCTGTCCCTTCTCCATAAGGTCAACGAAACTGTTCTCATCTCCGCTCGCCACCACGTCGCGTATCCGGGATGCTGCCTCGCACAGCGCGTCCAAGGGACCAAGTCCAAATTTGTTGAGGTTCTGAATTTCGAAGTACAGATGTGGGTTATCTTGCGCAACGGCAGCTGACACAAGAAGCTGTGCGTCAAAAGTGGTCGACGACATTTGGGCCAGTTTTGGTGCTGCCTCACCGCTCTCGGCCAGGGCCGTGAAGAAAGCAATGTTGAGGGCGTGTGACAAACCCAACACGTAGGCGATGAGACGATCATGATCGTTGAGACTCATATCGATCTGCTCGACCATCGTCGCCGCGAACAATTCCTTGGCAGCCGCAGTGGCCTCGGGACAACCGGCATCGACAAAAACAAGATGGCGTCCAGACAACAGGCGCGTATCGGGGCCGTACATCGGATGCAGCGACGCAATCTGGCAGCCGGCATCTTTGAGTTCCGCCAGACCATCGAGCAGCGGTGATTTGAGCGAGCCGATGTCGAACACGAGCCCGGCGGGCTTTAGTACGGCAAGCTGCGCCAAGATCCGGCCCGAAACAGCCAGCGGCGTTGCCACGACGATGACATCGAAATCCACGCCTGCATCGGTCCAGTTCTTGAAGGCATCTGGCCCGTCTGCAATCGACTTGTCGGCGATCGCCGTTGCGAATCCCTGTGATGCGAAAAAATCGGCAAACCAGCGACCCATCTGGCCTGCACCACCGATGACCAGAACGCTGCGGCCATCACCTTTTCCTTCCGAGATAACGCGGTCCCGCTCCTGGCTTGCCAGCGACGACTGAATCAGCTGCCGCAGAATGTTCTCAGCGATATCCGGATCAACGCCCAACTCCTCGGCCTGCGCCCGCCCCATATCCAGCACGTCCTTTTCACGTGCATAGTCGCGAGTTCCGGCGCCACTTGATTGTTTGCTGCGCCCGATGTCGCTGACCAGGCGCTGGCGCGCGGCAATGAGCTCGACCAGATTTCGATCGATAGCGGAAAGCTCGCGTCTGAGTTCGTCCAGTTTCATACTTTTCGTCTGCAACGCCCATAGGGCAACTCACCAGCAGTTTTACAGGACTCGGCTAAGCCTGAGCAAGCAATGTCGCGTTGTCGACAGGCCGCCAATCGTGCGAATATCGGCGCCAGCCCCGAATTTCCAATAATTAACAATTTCTAACGGAGCCAAATCGCGATGAAGACACGTGCTGCAATTGCCTGGGAAGCCGGTAAACCACTCGAAATTGCTTCCATCGACCTAGACGGCCCGAAGGCCGGCGAAGTACTCGTGCGCAATGTCGCGTCGGGTGTCTGTCATACCGATGCATTCACATTATCGGGCGAGGATCCGGAAGGCATTTTCCCAGCAGTTCTGGGCCACGAAGGCGGCGCGATCGTAGAAGAAGTCGGCGAAGGTGTGACGTCAGTCAAAGTCGGTGACCACGTAATTCCGCTTTACACGCCAGAGTGTGGTGAGTGCAATTTCTGCACATCGGGTAAGACAAATCTGTGTCAGGCCATTCGCGCAACACAGGGTAAAGGCCTGATGCCTGACGGCACGTCGCGTTTCTCAATGAATGGCAAGACGATTTTTCACTACATGGGCACGTCGACATTTAGTGAATACACAGTCTTGCCGGAAATTGCTGTCGCCAAGATCAGTCAGCAGGCACCGTTGGAAAAAGTTTGCTTGCTGGGTTGCGGCATCACGACCGGCATCGGCGCGGTTCTCAACACTGCCAATGTCCAACCCGGTGATACGGTTGCTGTATTCGGCCTCGGCGGCGTGGGTTTGAGCGCTATTCAAGGTGCACAGATGGCAAAGGCAGGACGCATTATTGCGATCGATATCAATGCCGATAAATTCGAACTCGCGCAGCAGTTTGGCGCGACTGACACGGTCAATCCGAACGACCATAGTGATCCAATCCAGGATGTGATTGTCGACATGACGGACGGAGGGGTCGACTACTCATTCGAATGCGTAGGCAACGTGAACCTGATGCGTGCAGCGCTGGAATGCTGTCACAAAGGTTGGGGCGAGTCGATTATCGTCGGTGTAGCCGGTGCCGGCCAGGAAATTTCGACGCGCCCATTTCAATTGGTAACGGGTCGTGTCTGGCGTGGCACAGCATTTGGCGGATGTCGCGGCCGCTCGCAGCTGCCGGGCATGGTTGATCAGTATATGAATGACGAAATAAAGATCGACGAGTTCATCACGTTTACGATGCCGCTCGAAGAGATCAATAACGCATTTGACCTGATGCACGAAGGCAAGAGCATTCGTTCCGTTATCCATTTTTGATCGCTCAATACAGTGCTTCGGCACAAGCGCATGACTAGAGTCGCCGTAGCAACAACGTCACAGCTCGCAGCGGACGCTGCAGAACAGGTCGCCGATGCTGGTGGCAATGCGGTCGACTGCGCGCTTGCTGCCTCTCTGCTAACGATGAATACCGAACCCGGCGTCTGTGCACTTGCGGGAAGCGCGTACGTCACCGTGTGGGCGCCCGACGGTGACCCGGTGACTATCGACGGTAACACCGCCGTCCCGGGCTACGGCGTGGACGATGTCGACCTGCATTCCGCCGCGACCAGCGTGACGATGGACTACGGCGGTGGCATTACAACGCTGGTTGGCGCCGGCTCGGTCGCCGTTCCCGGTTCCTTAAAGGCAGTCGAACGCGCCTGGCAACGTTTTGGCAACGCGAGTTGGAAAGATCTGTTCATTCCGACGATCGCGGCAATACGCGATGGGTTTCCATTGTCGTCTGCATGCCACTACTACCTGGGGTATTCCGGCAAACCCATTTTCGGTCGCAGTCATGACGGATTCTTCGCTCTGCACAACGAGCAACGCGAGCTTTTGGATGCTGGTCAGTCTATTAACGTGCCGCATCTGGCCGATTCGCTGGCCTGCATTGCCGAAGAAGGCGCGCGCGTGTTTTACGTCGGTGACATTGCCGCGGCGATGTCATCGCACGTTCGAGACGCAGGTGGCGCATTGTCAATGGACGACTTGCGGCGCTACGAAGCAATTGAAAGAGCATCTCTTTGCGTTCCCGTCGGGCCATGGAAGATTGCCAGCAATCCGGCGCCCGCAGTTGGCGGCGCAGTGCTATCGGCGATGCTACTGGCCTGTGCTGATTTACAGCGCGACGAATGGTCTCGCGATGCACTCGCGCAGTTGATCGCTGTGCAACGTGCCTGTCTGGATTTTCGCAAACGCAAACTCGACCTCGCCGACGATGTCGGGGCCGAAGCAGCTGCAATGCTCGACGGTGCGCGCAATGGCCAACTGTTGAGCGCATGGTCCTCAGCGTCGACTGTGCACACCTCTGCGGTGGATGAAAACGGGCTGGCGTGCGCGGTAACGGCATCCTCTGGTTACGGCTCCGGCGAAATGCCGGCCGCGACGGGCTTGTGGCTAAATAATTGCCTTGGAGAAATCGAGTTAAATCGGCACGGACTGGACGCGGTACCTGCAGGTCGTCGCTTGCCATCGAACATGGCACCGAGCATCGCGCGTAGCCGCGACACCGTAATGTCCATCGGATCACCGGGCGCCGACCGCATCACGACTGCCCTGCACCAGTTTCTCGTTAATCATCTACAAATGGAGATGTCTCTCGATGACGCGATCGCGCATCCGCGTGTACACGTCGATACCAGCGGCGAAAACGAACGCCTGATGGCAGAACCCGGTCTGGACCTGCCGGATCTCGATATTCCTGCGCAGTCGACATCGGCAATCAATATGTACTTCGGCGGCGTTGGCGTTGCCCGGTATTCTGTCGCTGACGGATTTGCGGTAGCTGCTGACCCACGCCGCGCTGGTGGCACATTCATCGGTGACGGATGATCCGCCGCTGCCGCTTTGATACTCTGCGCGTGTGAGCAACCCATACCTAGCACCACGCCTACCTGACGAACTGCCTGATGACCCGATGCATTGGGTGGAAGCGTGGCTTGCCGACGCTGCCGAAAAGAAAGTAAAGCGCAATCCTAATTCAATCGCCATCGTCACCTGCGGCACTGACGCGAAACCAGCGGCACGAATGGTACTGTGCAAGGAATTCCAGGCCGATCTTGGCTATCTCGTGTTTTATACAAATTACAAGTCAACCAAGGCACGACAGATCGCAGAAAATCCGAACGTCGCGGTACTCATTCACTGGGATCAGTTGGGTCGACAGGTGCGCATTGAAGGTCAGGCCATACGTTCGCCCGACGCGGAAAGCGATGCGTACTTCGCAACTCGCGACTGGGGAAGCCAGATCGGCGCCTGGGGTAGCGACCAGAGTGCACCGCTTGAATCTCGTAATGCCCTGATCAAGCAGGTCGGCAAGCGCGCCCTGAAGCTCGGCGTCAATGTTGCGAAGAATCTGCAGTCGATTGTCGGTGCCGATAAGCCGGTCATTCAGCGGCCACCGCATTGGGGCGGCTTTCGCGTCTGGGCAGATTGTGTCGAGCTTTGGATTGAAGGCAAAGACCGAATTCACGATCGTGCACGATGGGAAAGATCGCTGACGCAACTCGATGACGATTCGTTCGAGGTTGGCGACTGGTCGGGCACACGGCTACAGCCCTGATCGACGACATTAAATGAAACCCGTCGACGCTGTATTTCTGTTGCTGACGATGACGATCGCCAGCGCTTCGCCGGTTGCAGCGCAGGTCACAATTACCCAAGGCACAAATTTCTCAGTCGACGCTGCAGCAGATGGTCGGCTCGCAATCGACTTGCTCGGGAATATTTGGGTCGTACCGCCGAACGGTGGACTGGCGGAAGCCATTCCAACCGGCGAACTCCCTGTACGTCGCGCACGATGGTCACCCAACACCGACTCCATCATTTACCAGGTTACTTCCAACGCGCACGACCAGATTCGGCAATATCGGTTTGCAGAAAACGATAACCGCGATATCACCGACGCAACGTTTACTGCCCAGCATCCCAGTTGGCATCCCGCCGGCGAGCGCATCTTATTTTCATCTGATCAACACGAAAGCGGCTTCGATTTATGGGAACTCGATCTTGCTACGCAACTGAAATGGCGCATCAGTCATCGTGACGGTGATGAACTTGAACCCGCATGGTCCGCCAATGGACGTGACCTCGTATACGTGCATCACAACGACGGTGAATGGACCATTGTCTTACGTCGCCTCGGCGAGCCCGACGTCGCTCTCGTTTCGTCCCCGACCAAGCTATCGTCACCGCAATGGCGCCCCGATGGCACCTTGCTCACGTTCCTGCGCCACGGCGAGAACGCTCTCTCACTGGATATGCTTATTCTTTCAGATCCGTTACTCGTTCGTCCGCTGATCAGCAACGAGGACCTGTTCGACGCGCCCGTTGCCTGGCTGAACCGGCAACAATTGGTGTATACGGCGAACGGCGTCATTCGCAAACGCAACTTCAATTCCTGGTCGTCATCCAATGTGCCGTTTCGCGCCACGGTCAGCGGCGCCGGCGGCAATGTTGTCACGACTCCACGGCAGCGAGAACTTGAGAATTTCGATACACCGCCAGGAAAACTGATTCTAAGAACTGCGCGCTTGTTCGATGGCATCGGCGGTGGCTATCAGCAGAACCTCGACATCGTAATGCGCGACGGCAAGATCATCGCTCTTGAAACACGTCGTGACCGTCCGGGTGAAATCGTCGTTGATCTTGGCAACGTGACTGCACTACCGGGTTTCGTCGACAGCTACGCCAATTTGCCAGCCAATCCAGACAACGCAGTAGGTGCACTGATGTTGTCTTTCGGTGTGACGATGATTGTGGCCGAGCATGCCTCCTCTGAGACCTTAAGTCAGTCATGGTCGAGCAAACAAACCCCGGGGCCTCGAATTCTTACGGCTGATTCGGTAGCGACTGCGAAGCCAAATCAAGTCGAACCATGGCTACTCACGATAAGCGGCGATCTCGCGACGGGGATTGAGCGCCGTGACGCTGTCGCCACCTGGATGCAAAAAGGCGTGCCTGTGTTGGCAACGAGCTGGCAAGTCGCGTTAGGTTCCGGCGCGTCTATGTTGCTCGGCGCCGATGCACTGCCAACGTCACCGAGTGGACATCGTTATGCCGATATCGAGCTCAGCAACGGTGGCAATACAGTGACGGTCATATCCGGCCTTGCAGACGCAAATACACCGGGTCTCGATCGGCTGCTGCGATCGCGACAAGCCGACCTGCTACCCGCTATCGGGTCGTTGCGGCGATTCTCGGACAAACATGATCTTGCTGCGAACGCGACCTCAATTGTGCTTGCCAGCGAACCTAATGGCCTGCCACCGGGTCTTGCTACTCACGCCGAATTCCTGGCTCTAAAAGCCGCTGGTTTGAACAACGAACAAGTGCTGCGCTCGGCCGGTGTAAACGCGGCAAGAGTGCTCGGACTGGGTTTGCAGGTCGGCCGGCTGGCACCCGGCAGTGTCGCCGATATTGTTATTGTCGACGGCGACCCGCTACACAACATTGCCGATCTCGCGAAAGTGGTTGGTGTGATTCGCAATGGCCGCTTTTTTAGCGCAATCGGCTTGATCGAACGCGCTCAAGACCTATCAGGCGTCGAATAAATTGACACATTGTAGGAATATCAGGTTCCTGCAGCACACTGATGGAAATTTCGAAGAAAATTGGAACACATCTGGCTTGGCACGCATTTGCGGCTGCCAAGAACGCCGGCCATAATTAATTTTGTTATCAATAAGTTGGCAAGTCTTGTTTCGTAACTGCTTGATAGTTTTGGGGGCAAAAATGTCGGGTAAATTTACAAAATGGACATAATCTTGAGCGAAAGGACAAGCACAACGACGTGAAGCGCTTATTGTGCGGCGCCTCCAGCCAGTTGGCACAGGAATTGCTTTTTATACCTTGCCCAAGCGAAGTGTAACTGCACTTGGTAACAACAAAACGGCTACTTACAGGATTTAGACGCCAGAAGAATAATAACTATAAAAACAATAAGATCCAGATCCAATAATAATAATATTTCTGTACCCGGTTACCGAACACGCAGTTACCTCTCTTAAGAAAGAGAAATTAGCCCCGCAGTCTCCACTGCGGGGTTTTTTATTGCGCCCGCAATTGGCATCGCCTCGGATGTCGGATTAGCGTTACCATCTAGCCCGACTTCTAAGGAATCACCATGAAAAAGATAATTGTTCCGTTGCTCATGTCCCTGGCAGCAATCTCCTGCAGCCAGCCGGAATCTGATCCCGCCACAGTCGCAACGACAGCGCCCGATGTCGAGGTGGACGTCTTCGTCGCTGCGCTTGAAAATCCAGCTCGCCCGGAGTCCGACCGCGGCCGTGATGCCGGACGCCAACCAGCAGCAGTCCTTGAGTTTTTCGGGATTGCGCCCGGCATGGCCGTGCTCGACATGTTTTCGGGTGGCGGTTATTACACCGAAATTATTGCCGGCGTGGTTGGTCCTGAAGGGCGTGTAGTCGCGCATTCGAATAAGGCCTACCTGCAGTTTGTTGGCGAAGAATTCGAGGCGCGACATGCCGACGGGCGGCTGCCCAATGTCGACGTGTTGATGGCTGAAAACAACGAACTTGAGCTCGACGAAAATCAATTCGATGCGGTCATGATGGTCTTGTCATATCACGACACCTACTGGGTCGCTCCTGACCGCGGCTGGCCGGAATTTGATCGGCCGAAACTTCTCGCCGAATTGTACGCAGCAATGAAGCCAGGTGGCGTAATGGCGGTCATTGATCACCAGGCCGAGCCTGGATCGCCAGGCGAGAGCGGTGGCCAGGTGCATCGGATCGATCGCGCGATTGTGGTCGCCGATTTCGAACAGGCCGGTTTTGTCCTCGAGGATGAGAGCGACCTGTTGCGCAATCCCGAGGACGACTACAGCAAGGGTGTTTTTGATCCGGCCGTTAACGGCAAGACGGATCGCTTCATGCTGAAGTTCAGGAAAGCCGAGTGATTCGCAAGAGCATTCTGGTAGCCGCGTGTTTGCTGCTAGCTGCCTGTGCCAGCAAGACAGAGGATTTTTCCGAATCGACCATCGCTGAGTTGCACGACCGTATACAGCGCAGTGAGCTGACCTCCGAACAATTAGTTGCCTGGTACATTCAACGCATCGAGGATATTGATCGTGCGGGTCCGACGCTCAACGCCATTATCGAGCTCAACCCTGACGCGCTGATGATCGCACGCGCTCTCGACGAAGAATGGCAGCGCTCTGGTCCGCGCGGTCCAATGCACGGCATTCCTGTGATACTCAAAGCAAACATCGATACGGCGGACAAGATGCATACAACCGCAGGTTCATTGGCGCTTGCGCAACACATCCCGCTTGAAGACGCGTTTATTGTCAGTCGATTGCGCGACGCCGGCGCTGTCATTCTGGGCAAGGCGAATCTTTCAGAATGGGCCAACTTTCGCTCCGACAGATCGTCGAGTGGTTGGTCCAGCATCGGAGGCCAGACCCGCAATCCGTATGACACGACTCGCAATCCCTGTGGTTCATCCAGCGGGTCTGCTGTCGCGGTGGCCGCAAATCTAACGGTCGTTGCTATCGGCACCGAAACTGACGGTTCCGTCGTGTGCCCGTCTGGCATCAACGGCGTCGTTGGCATTAAACCAAGCCTTGGACTAGTCAGTCGCAGTGGCATCATCCCGATAGCGCATAGCCAGGACACCGCTGGACCGATGGCACGCACGGTGCGCGACGCCGCCATCCTGCTCGGTGCAATGACCGGTACTGATGCGAACGACCCGCTTTCAGCGGCCTTTGAAAATACGCCTGCGGACTTTGCCAGCAATCTTGCCGCCGACGGCCTGAACGGTAAGCGCGTCGGCGTAATCCGCTCCTATTACGGCGCAGATAGCAATCCTGAAGTCGAGGCGATTCTCGCCGGCAGCATTGACGTCTTGAAAGCGCAGGGCGCAGAAGTACTTGATAATGTCATGCTCGAAACGGAGGGCATGTGGAGCGCCGAAAGCATTGTGCTTGACTACGAATTCAAAGCAGATCTAGCGCTCTATTTCGAAAAGTCGGGCGCACCTTTTAAATCATTGGCCGAGATCATCGAATTTAATACGGCCAACGCGGACACGGTCATGCCTTTCTTTGCACAAGACCGCATGCTTGGCGCTGAAGAGTCAGGCGAGTTAACCGATTCGGAGTATCTCGATGCACTTGAGTCGAGCAAGCGAATCGCGCAGTCAGCAATCGATAACGTACTTGCTGAGCATGATCTCGACGTATTGATTGCCCCAACTAACGGCCCGGCCTGGAAAACAGACCATGTTAATGGCGACAGTTTTCACGTTGGCAGTTCGTCGTACGCGGCAGTATCGGGTTACCCAAATGTTGCTGTACCGGCTGGTTTTATTTCAGGACTGCCGATAGGTGTGTCGTTCATCGGCACAATGAATTCGGATAAAACGTTGATTGAAATTGCTTACGCGTTTGAACAAGCGACGTCCATCCGACAAGCACCAGATCTGTAGACGGGAGTCGGCGACGCATGTTCAAAGCCATTCGTATTGGCATCTTGTTGTTTATTCTGTTCTTCGTTGCCGCCAACGCATGGTTGACACAATCGCGGAGCACCGATTGGAACAACAGCTTGTGGGTCAAGATTTATCCAATCAATGCGGATGGCAGCGAAGCCAGCAGCCGCTACATTGAGAATCTTGAAGCCGAGCACTTCGCAGATATCGAGGCCTTTATTGCGCGTGAGGCGGAACGCTACGGGAAGACCATCAGTCGGCCAGTGCGTGTAGAGCTCGGCTTCCCGATACGCGAGCAGCCACCCGCAATGGAACCCGGCACGGGTCGTCTCGGCGTAATGCTCTGGTCTCTCAAAATGCGCTGGTGGGCATCCGGCACAGCAGGCGCCCAGGACGAGATCGAGCCTGACGTACGCGTTTTCGTTCGCTACCACCATCCCGAGCACTATTTTGCACTCGAGAATTCTGTCGGCCTACAGAAAGGGATGATTGGCATTGTCAATGCGTATGCCGATCGCCGCCAACGGGGCAGCAACAATCTGATCATCGCGCACGAGTTTTTGCACACGCTGGGCGCAACAGACAAGTATGAGCCTGGCAGTGGTCAACCGATCGCGCCGGACGGTCTGGCCGATCCGGATCGTTCGCCACTCTATCCGCAGGAAAATGCAGAAATTATGGGTGGGCGAATCGCGTTGGCCGCTAATGACGCGATCGTTCCGAAGAGTCTCAAATATGCACTCATTGGTCCGCTAACTGCCAGTGAAATTAACCTGACGGATTAGTTCAGTGTCCTCACAAACGTCGCGACAACTCATGTCTTGTTCTGACATTAGCGTCAGTGTTCCAGGGCGATTACTGGTCGAGAATCTCAATCTTGAGTTGCAGCGCGGTGAACTAATTGCCGTACTCGGCCAAAATGGTGCCGGCAAAACGCTGTCACTATTGTCACTGGCGGGTTTACGGGCGCTCGAAACGGGTCGCGTGCAGATCGGCGCATCCGATATTCATATGAGATCGCGCGGCGAAGTTGCGAGACAACTCGCCTTGTTGCCACAAGATGTTGAGGACATATTTCCGACGACAGTAATCGACACAACGCTCATCGGGCGTCACCCGCACATCGGTCGATTGCGCTGGGAGGGGGCCGAGGATTACGCCATCGCGGAACGCGCGTTACAGACAGTCGGGCTAGCTGACCTCGCGCAGCGCGACATCCTGACTCTTTCAGGAGGAGAAAGGCGCCGCGTGGCTATTGCCCAGATTTTGAGCCAGCAACCCGACATTTATCTGCTGGACGAACCAACCAATCACCTCGACCCGCAACATCAACTCGACACCATGCGAATATTCCGCAACGCTGCGGATAACGGTGCAGGCGTAATTGCAACATTGCATGACGTGAATCTCGCGGTGCGTTTCGCAGACCGCTGTCTGCTGCTGTTCGGTGACGGCCGTTGGGAACTTGGACCCAGTGCAGAGGTGTTAAATGAAAATCGCTTGAGCGACTTATTCGCAACACCGATGGAATCGGTATCCTGGCGTTCGCACAATCTATTCGTTGCAGGAAATCCCTGACACGCTAGCCAACGAATCCCTGCAAAGCAGCAAGATAGTGCGCGTGCAGAGCGCTGTTAGCCGCCAGCACCGAGCGAGTTTCCAGACCCACGGCGTTGCCATTCAGGTCGGTAAATATCCCACCGGCCTCGGCAACAATCAGAGACAGCGCGGCTATATCCAGAATGTTGACGTCTGATTCGATGACCGCCTCAATTTTGCCGGCGGCAAGCAGATGATAGTGGTAGAAGTCGCCGTACCCGCGAGTACGATCAGCTCGCGCCAATTGCTGTCCCAAATTCTGCCACCCGTCGCTCATGGCGAGTGAACGTAGATTACCCGTCGAAACGGCTGCTCGATCCGGATCATCGACTTCACTGACCCTCAATTGCTCGCCATTCAACCAGGCGCCGCTCCCCTTCTCTGCCCAGGCCAGCTCCCCCAGCTGCGTTCCTGAGGATACGCCGACGACCACTTCACCTGCATGCAGCAGCGCGATCTGCGTGGAATAGAATGGGTATTGCCTGACGAATGCCTTGGTGCCGTCGATGGGATCGACCAGCCAGAGATAATCCGCATCCTGTTGCGTTTTCCCGGTTTCCTCGCCGTAAAAACCGTGCTCCGGAAAACGACCAAGAATGATGTCGCGGATCGCCTGTTCGCATTCGACGTCGGCCTGCGTTACGGGCGTGAAGTCTGCCTTGGTCGTCACTGTGAAATTTCCGTCGTAATAAGAACGGCTAATCTTTGCCGCAGCGGCAGCAGCGTCCAGTGCGATTCCTAGAAGTTCAGATTTCGGCGAGGTGGTCATTGCGCGCAACTATGGCGGCAAGTCGAAGAAGAAACAAGCTGACGCCGTCCGAATCAATTAAGATACGGGGCCAAAATCGATATTGAAGAATAATGGGCAAACGACTCAGCAAGATCTACACACGCACGGGCGACGACGGTAGCACGGGACTTGGCGACGGTTCTCGCGTCGCCAAGGACAGTCTGCGCGTTACCGCCTATGGAACCGTCGACGAAGCGAACAGTGTCATCGGCGTGGTGCTGGCCTGCGAATCGGTACCTGATGCCATCACGGCTGTATTGACCGACGTGCAACATGACTTGTTCGAACTCGGCGGTGAGTTGTGCATTCCCGGACACAGCGCCATCACGGACGCATTCATCGATCGGCTCGAGCAAGAACTCGATGAACTGAACAAAGACTTGCCCGCGCTGCAGGATTTTATTCTTCCGGGCGGTGGCCAAGCCGCCGCCGCGTGCCATCTGGCGCGCACGGTTGTGCGTCGCGCTGAACGCTGCTGCATCACACTAGCGGCAGAGGAGACCGTTCGATCAGAAGTCGTGCGTTACCTGAATCGATTGTCCGATTTGCTGTTCGTCATCGCTCGAGTACTAGCGCGCGTCGAATCTGGACGAGAAGTCCTGTGGAATCGCAGTCGTTAGACAATTCGCTATACCAAATGCTTACACATCAGCGCCGCATCGCCCGGACATAGCGCGGAAAACTCCGCCGTGCCCTGGATCGCCGGCGGCGCATCACTTCGTTGCATCACGAGGTAACCGAGGCGCGCAAAAAATGCGTCAGCATCAATCGTAAGTAACCAGAGTTCACGCAGCCCGGTTCGCCGAGCCTTGTTCTCCAGAGCAGTAACGAGCTGCGCGCCGAGACCGACGCCCCGACAGGTCTTGTCGACCACCAGTGAACGCAACAGACCGATGTCTTCGAACTGTTCGATACCAACCATGCCGACGGCTTGCTCATCTTGTATAGCAAGCCAGAATGCGTCCATGTGTGCCGTCGTCAGATCCTCGGTCGGCAATCCTTCGCCCGCGAGCCAGTCGGTCGCGAGCGCAAGGTCTGCGCCCACCGCTGGCCGAATTTCGATTTCAGTCAGCATTTCGCTTGTCTCGGGCAGTCTGCAAGGTCTCGCATAACGTAGCGCCGGCGCGCAGCAGCCGCGGCGTTGCTCTGCCGATTTCATCGGCCGGCATCAGATATTGATTACTTAATCGCACCGCCTTCAAGCTTGGCCAACGCTCCCATTCGCCGAACGCGTTGTCGCCGGCATCGGTGCTCGCGAGCATAACTTCAGGATCACGCTCCACGACCGCCTCTACCGAAATAGCCGGGGCCAAAGCATTCAACTCTGCAAAAATATTTTCGCCGCCACAAAGATGAATGAGTTCGCTGACATAGTGTTCGCCGTTAATCGTGTACAAGGGCCGCTGATACACCTGATAAAAAACACTGATCGCTGGTTCATTCGCGTAGCGGTCCGCAAGCGCCTGCAATCCCGACAGAAAATTTGCAGCTGCGGCATTGGCCTGATCCTGATGACCCGTCAATTCTCCAATGCGGCGCAATGCAAGCGCTACATCCTGCAAATTGCGCGAACGGATGACCTCTACCTGATAACCAATCTGCCTGAGTTCATCGACAACATGTTCGGGCATGCCACTTTCCCAGACGAGCAAAGCATCCGGCTGCAATAACGCCAGTTGCTCCTGATCTACCGTGAACGCGTCGCCGATTACCGGTAACTCCAGCGCTGCGGACGGATAGTCAGAGTAGGCACTAACGCCGACCAGTGATTCACCGGCGCCCGCTGCGAATACGAGTTCAGCCAAATTGGGTGCCAGCGCGACGACGCGTGTGTAGGTAGTGGGGGTCGGCTCAGGTGGCGGTGCTTCGGTACAGCCAGGAAGTGCGCAGGCGCAAATCAGCGCCAACGACAGCCTGACTCGCTTGGTCACTGCGTAAGGCCATACAACGTCATTGCAGAGATGATCACAGCCCAGATCAGCAAGAGTCGAAAAACCAGCCGATTCGCTGCCGTCGCACCGCGAACACCACGTTGCTGAAGATCTTCTTCATCATTATCGATCAGCGCCAACGCGCTGACGCCTACGCGTGCGAGCAGATTCTCATTGTACTCGGGCAAACTGGCATCGTGCTGTTCGGTCGGCGCACGCCATGCGCCAAGCGCCGCATCGAAGTGACCGGCAGCCGCATAACCGAGTGCTGTCAGGCGAGCAGGGACCCAGGCCAGCCAACCGTGCAGCAGGATTGCTGCGTCGCGAAACATTGCTGTAGTGCTGTCCTCACTCTCGTCACGCGTCGCGGTAAACACGGCGCGCCGTCTGATCAGGTCAGTTACGCGATAGGCCCACGCGCCCAGCGGACCCAGAGGTCCGAGGACAATGAACCAGAAAATAACGGCAAACAAGCGATTGTTCGCCTGCACACAAACGGATTCTTCAACCTTGTGAATACGCTGCAGTTCGTCATCGGGTACGTCGCCCTCGACGATGGCTTTCGCCGTTTGTCGAATACGCTCTTCATCCCCATCTTCGAGCGCCTGACAATATTCGTCGACGTCCTCGCCAATATCTTTGGGCCCAAACGAGAAAAACAGCACGAGGATCGCGAACCCCATGTACGGCAGCCCCGCCAGAGTTTTGCCAAGCAATACGGTGATGGCGGCGACCGGTAACACCAGTAACAACGCCAAGACGATGACCGGCACCAACGCCGGCCAATTGGCAACTTTTTGCGCCTGTCGAAACCCGGCGTCGATCAACCGGTCAAGCCAGCGCAGACGGCGAAGATGAAACAGCTTGGTCGCCAGGCGCTCGACGATAAGGCCCAATAGCAATGCGATTAAGTTCATTGTGTGACGGATTCTTCCAGTGACGTTTCGCGACTGAGCCCATCATACAATCGAAGCCAGTCGAAAGCAGGGCCCGGATCCGTTTTTCGACCCGGCGCTATGTCTGAGTGAGCCGCAATTCTGCGCGCGGATAGGCTCGGATACGCCGTCAGCATTGACGCCAGCAGGGAAATCAATGTCGTGTACTGGCGATCGTCATAGGGACTGTCGTCGACACCCTCCAGTTCGATGCCAATGGAATGGTCATTGCAATTCGATCGTTCGCGAAAACACGACTCGCCTGCATGCCATGCGCGGGCCGCAAACGGCACAAACTGGACAAGCTCACCGTCGCGTCGAATCAGAACATGCGTTGATACCTTGATATCGCGAATCTCGTCATAGTAGGGGTGGCTATCCCAATCCAGCTGGTTACAAAACAACTCTTCTATGGCGGCTCCGCCGAACTGGCCTGGCGGCAAGCTGATGCCATGAAGAACAATGAGGTCGACCGTCACGTCATCGGGCCGAGCGTCCTGATTGGGCGTCGGGCATTGTCTGGCGGACGCAACGATTCCGCGATCTAGCTCAATTCTGTGCACTTTGTCGGTCAACACTTGCTCTGGTCGAAGGGAACAACGATAGTCACGTTTGATGGCATTAACCAGACTTTTTATTCGCGGCGAACTGCGGCCGAACTCAAACCTGCAGCTCGATCAGGAGCAGGCCCGATACATTGGGCGGGCGCTTCGACTTCGCCCTGGCGATAGCTTGACTGTTTTCAATGCGGACGACGGCGAATTTTCTGCAACCGTTGCAAGTGTAGGCAAAGCCAACGCCGAACTAAGCGTCGGTACGGCAATTGAGACAAGGACAGAGTCGCCGTTAAAAGTGCACCTCGTGCAAGGCGTTTCGCGCGGCGAGCGCATGGACCTAATCGTGCAAAAAGCGACTGAACTCGGCGTAAAACGAATTACACCCGTGCTGACTGAATATGGTGTGGTGAAACTCGACGGCGATCGCGCCGAAAAGCGTCGTGATCATTGGGAAAAGATTGCGATCAGCGCATGCGAACAGTCGGGGCGAATTCGCCCGCCACTAATTGACAAACCGCTAGCTCTGAAATCGTGGTTCGGCGGAAAAACTGCTGCAGCGGACGTCGATCTTATTCTGCAGCCGGGTGCCGCGACATCGATGGCATCGCTGACGACGCCAAGAACAAAAGTATGTCTGCTGATTGGCCCCGAAGGCGGTTTCAGCGACGTCGAGTATGACGATGCCAGGGTATCGGGATTCACGGCTGTTTCTCTGGGCCCGCGCGTACTGCGAACCGAGACGGCTGCGATTGCTGCGGTCGCGATTGCCGAGTCGCTGTGGGGTGACTTAGGCCTGAATTAACTCTTCAGCCAGCATGCTCTCGAGACGCTCGAGATCTGGAATCAATGGAAACTCATTGATCATTTTTACACGGCAAAGTACAGGTGCCGATTCTGGCCAACCTTCTGTTTCGCTGACCTGCAAGACGTCTTTGTTGACACGCACCAATTGCGGAAAGCCCTGCGTGAGTACACCGAAGTAGCCGCTTTTCAGTTCCCCGGTAATCCCATAAAAGACAACGATACGTGTTCTGCCGGTAGTAGCTGGCACTTCCTTGCCAAGCGCGCCTTCGAATGACGCAACCGGTAACTCACGACCATTCCAGTTCACTGTTCCAAGCATCCAGCTATGTGCACCAGCCTCATTGTCCGGTTTGGTAAATCGCACTACTTCGACCACGCAGGCGCGCGGCACGATCAAGCGGTCTTCCGCAAGCGGCACGAGAAGGCTGTAGAGTTCTTGTGTTTCCTCACTCACGACAGCGATTTTCCTTTGTCTTCAAGTTGACGCGTGATGGCTTCAAGCAAGGCCGAATCCTGGAACGGCTTGCCGATGTAGTCATTGACGCCCAATTCAATCGCGCGCGCGCGATGTTTGTCGCCGACGCGTGAGGTAATCATGATGATCGGTACATCGGCAATGCGGGGGTCATTTCTGACATGTGAGGCGAATTCATACCCGTCCATGCGCGGCATTTCGATGTCGAGCAAGATGACATCCGGACTGTGATCTGAAATGACACTGATCGCATCGAGGCCATCTTTCGCAGTGACGACTCGCATACCGTTGCGTTGCAGGAATCGCTCGGTGACCCGGCGTACGGTTATCGAATCATCAACCACCAATGCGAGCGGTCGATCATCCGTCGGCGTCGGCGCCGCTTTCTTCAACTCGACTACCGGCGCTCCAGTGCGGACCAGCGCCGTGATATCGAGAATCAGAACAATGCTGCCGTCACCGAGAATCGTCGCACCGGAAATGCCGCGAATACTCGCAAGTTGCGGGCCCACCGACTTCACGACAATTTCGCGGCTAGCCAACATTTCGTCTGTTAGCAGCGCAGCCGAAAATTCACCGGCACGAACCAGAATGACAGGAATGAATGCCTCGTCGGTCGGCAGTTTGGCGGCCTGTCCACCGAGGTACATGCCAAGGTGACGGAACTTGTACGTTTCCTCGCCATACTCATAACTCGGCTCAGTCTGACTCAGGAGAGTTTCGAGTTCGGCGCGCGGAATTCGAGCAACACCTTCGACCGACGGTAGCGGCAATGCGTACACCTCTTCGCCGGTGCGAACGATCAACGCTTGCGTAATCGCCAGCGTGAATGGCAAACGTACTGTGAAATTTGTGCCTTGCCCGGTGACCGATGATATTCGCAGACTGCCACCAAGCTTTTTGACTTCATTCGCAACTACATCCATACCAACGCCACGCCCTGCTGACTGTGTCACCTTGCCCGCGGTTGAAAATCCCGGAGTCAGAATCAGATCCATGATTTCTTCATCCGTTACTTTGCTATCCGGTTTCAGCATGTCGAGTTCGTAGGCTTTGCGACGAATCGCGGCAACGTCGAGTCCGCGACCATCGTCAGCTACATCGATCACCATTTCGGAGCCTTCACGGTGCAAGCGAATTGTGATTCGACCGGTCGCCGGCTTGTTCTCTTTTTGCCGCTCCTTGGATGGCTCTATGCCGTGCACAATCGCATTGCGTAACATGTGTTCGAACGGCGGCAACATTTTGTCGAGCACCTGACGATCAAGTTCACCTGACGCTCCTTCGACAGCCAGCTCCGCTTTCCTGCCAGCTTCCTTGGCGATCTGCCGAACCAGTCGAGTCAATCGCGGAACATGTCGCTCGAACGGCACCATGCGAGTCCGCATCAGGCCGTCCTGCAACTCGGCAGTAACGCGCGACTGTTGAACCAGCAGCCCTTCTGCCTCGGTGGTCAGGTTTTGCAGCAAATCCTTAAGGCTTGCCAGGTCATTGGATGTTTCAGCGAGCGCGCGTGACAACTGTTGCAAATTCGAATAACGATCCAACTCCAACGGATCGAAGTCTTTAGCAACCATCGTGTCCTGATGGCTGTGCATGATCTGTGCTTCCGTCTCGATGTCGAGCTTACGCAGTTGCTCGCGCAGCCGAGCTACGGTTACCTCCAGCTCAATAACATTGAATTCAATCAGGTTGATTTGCTGGCTCAGGCGCGAATGATAAATACTGATTTCGCCCGCAGCATTGAGCAGATCTTCGAGCAGATCAGCATCGATGCGCGCAAATTCCTGTCGTTGCTCGCCTCGTGCCACCGGCTTAGCAGGCGGCTCATCAACAGCCACGGCACGCATGACGGGCGGCGGCGCCGGTGGTTCCGGTATCGGCGGTGGCTCGGGGGCTGGTGGCGGTGGCGGTTCGGGTGGCGGTGGTGGCGGCTCAGGTTGTGGTGGCGGCTCTGGTGGTGGTGGCGGAGGCGGCTCGGGCGCTGCCGGCTTGCTCATATCCGCAAGCTCATCCGCCAATGGCGAATCGACGATGACCATGCTCACGGTATCTTCGGGCTCAACCGTAAACGCGGCCGGCTCCGCTGCTTCGACGTCCGTCTGTTCGGGCGTTGTTTCCACTGCCCCTTCATCAGCAACTTCGAAACCTGCATTCGCTTGCTGAATACGTTGTTCAAGATCGGCCGCGGACGCGACTGGCTTGCTTGCGATCACCGCATCGCGCATTCGATGCAACTCATCGAGACTGTGTTGCAGCAGCTCATCGATTGCGGGCGTGGATTTCACGCGACCTTCGTCGACACCAAGCAGCAGGGTCTCAAGTTCGTGACTCAGATTTCCCATAGCCGTAATGCCGGCCATTCTCGCGCCACCTTTCAGAGTATGCAGATGCCGTTTTAGCTCCTCTATCGCCTGCCGCGATTCCTTATTCTTGCTCCACTCGAGCAGTGCTTTGTCGGCCATTTCCAAAAGCTCAGCCGACTCTTCCGTGAAGATTGCAGCGATCTCAGCATCGTATTCCGGCTCGTCAGAGACGACCGCCTCGACAGCCTCAACAACGACCTCTTTGAGCTCAACAACCTCTTCCGGCACGTCATCCGGAACAATCGTATGTTCGGGTTGTACGGCATCCGCCAGATTCGTGAGGTGTTCGACAAGCGCAGTGTAGTTCGCTCGCTTGCGTTCGGGCTGATTGATATCCGCAACGATTGCCGCGAGCGCTCGGCCGGCCGCGCGCAGTCCGTCCAGGCCCGACTGCTGAAATCCAAGCTTTTGGTCATAAACCCGTCGCACGAGGCGATTAAGTGCGCCCGCAACTGCAACTCCGCGTTCAACATTTGCCATGTTGGCGCTGCCGTGCAGCGTGTGGCAAGCGCGATGCAGTTTGTCCGTGACATCGAAAGGCGGCGAATGACCTTCGCAGGCTTTCAGGTAGTTAATAATGACCTGTAAGTGACCCGCCGTTTCCTTCGAAAAAATGTCGAGCAATACTGGATCCATCTCCAGTGCGGGTTGCTCGACCATTTGTTTTTCGAGAATCGGCGTCTTGACCGTTAACACGGCCGCGTTTGGATCACCGTCCGTGAATGCATTCGCCCGAGCAATGAGCAAACTGATGTCCGCCGTCGGTTCCGTGCCTATCTCAAGTTGTTCTATCAGTTCCGGAATCGCCGCCGATGCCGTAACAATAAAATCCACCATTGGCGGTGTTCGTACGAGGGTGCGATTGATCAGCCGATTCAGAAGATTCTCTACGCTCCAGCAATACTCGCCGATGCGTTCGGCACCAACCATACGACCGCTGCCCTTAAGCGTGTGGTAAGAACGTCGCACAGTGATCAGCGTTTCCATATCGTCCGGTTCATCCACCCAGGCAGGCAGCTTGCGCTTTATTGACGCAACTTCTTCTTTCGCCTCCTCAATGAACAGCTCGAGCAATTCCGGATCAAGATGTTCGGCGTCCTGTGCGACGACCGGTAACGGCATGACATCCGTCGATTGCATGCTGGCTTCGGCCGCTTGCTGGTTAGCAATTTGCTCAATATCAGCAACGTGTAACTTGACGGTCTGCTCAACCGCAGGCGCCGCAGCTTCCTCTTCGGCGAGTCGATGCTCGACGTCGCGCAGCACGGCAAGACAAGCTTCAGCATTGTCGAGCATGTACCAGGGCTCTGTCCGACCCGCCTTAACTGTCTCCATGTAGTACTCAATGCTGACGATCGCGTCTGCGAGCCGATCAGTTTCTTTCTGTGACAAACGCGCCGCACCGCTGCCCTGCAAGGTCAGGGTTATTAGCCGGCCGACTCGGTCGACGACCTCCATCGCGCGTGCCTTGTTCAACATCATCAGGCCGGCTTTGATGCCACGTACCAGCGCCGGAATACTATCCAGACCCTGCGACGGTGCTTTTGAATTCAGGCTTTGACCAACAGTTTCTTTAATTCGAGCGAGGTTGATAATGCACTCGCGCATGACCGACTCCGCGACCTGTTGATAGTCAGCCGCCTCCTGCGGTGGCAGGTCACTGCCAGCTCCGGGCGCAGGATCAAACTTTGGATCGATCATCCGCACCAATTGTTGGTCCAGTCGATCCTCTACCCGTAACAATGTCGATGCAATATCAAGAATTACCTGGTCATTCGCCACGCCACCACGCTCAACCACGGTCTTCAAGCGATCAATTTCGCCGTCGATATCTCCGCGCAGTTCGCCAAGCCCGAGCACGCCGAGTGTGTCGCTGATTTTTTTCAGGAGTTCGAGTTGCGGCACCAGCTCCGCCGGATTATTCATCCCGGTGCGAACGTAAATATCCAGCACGTCTTTTACGCGGGCAAGGTCTTCCTTGATCGCCGCTGCGACCGTTTCCATGAGCTTGACGCTGGGCGCCGATAACGCTTCGCGAGCTTGTTCGACCTGCTCGTCGCCCGGCAGCAACTCAGACAGGTTAAACGCGGTTCTGATGTCGCTGATGCGCGCGCCAGTCGTACTGGCCCGCGCTACGTAGTAAAGGAGGTTGTTCAACAGATCATCGACGGGATGTGTATCGAATGCCGAGACGCCTTCGTCGATTACATACTTGATTTGCCGGTCGACTTGGCCGAGCAGGCGCTTAAGCGCAACCGATGTTTCCAGCCCGCCTTCCCGTAACGCTTCGAGCACGGCACCAGCAACCCACCACAACTGGTACATGTCGTCGCGAGTCGCCGCAGCCTCAAGATTTTCGGTAACACCCGATAATGTCTGTAGATGCCGATCTGTATTGCCACCCTTGATCCAGCCAAGCAGAGCCAGCTGAAATTTCGGGCGCAATCGAGTAGCCGCCGCGACCGGGTCTTCGCCGCTGCCCTCTCGCGTGCCGGTGCTCTTCGCCGTTTGATTCGGCGACAGATTGAGCAGCAACAAAGTGCCTTCAGACAGTAATGGCTCGCCTCGCGCGGCGCGCAAGTCATTGAGCATCGGCAACAACACTAATGCGATATCGCGACCACCGGCCAGCAGTCGCTCTATGTACGTTGGCAATTGGACCATCGCGCGCGTTAGCGCATCCAACCCGTCATCACGGCCTTTGCCCGCACGCAAACTCGCAAGGTATTTGCAGCCAAGCTCCATCTCTTCGGCCAGCAAGGCAGCGCCGTAAGTCTCTGTGAGTTGCAAAGCACCGCGAACCTGGTGCAACAATTCGCCCGCACGAACGAGCGCCGCCGATCCTCCACGGCCGTCGACACAGTCCTCAAGCGCTAGATGAGCACTGCGAATAGTCTCCATGAGTTCATTACTGACGATCGCCAGTGCGCTCACGGTCGAAGCGCCGCGAACCTCTTCGGAGAACTGCTCTTGTATGCCGGTATCGCCTGTCATCAACGGTCCGTGTTGTTTAGTGGATCGCCACTAACCTGCTTTCGCTTGTTCGCCCGCCTCTTGATTGGCGGGGACACTCGCAGATGTTGCCGCCAAAGCGCTCGTTTTCAGCGATTTGTTCGGCAACGAGAACCCGGCAACAGTTTTTCTAAGCTGCGACGCTAACTCCGACAGCTTCGAAATTGCCGCCGCCGTCGCCGTTGTTGCTTTGCCGGTTTGTTCGCTGATCTCACGCAATCTTGTTGTTCGTCGTGTAACGTCGGCCGCCGATCCTGCCTGCTGCCGTGCGGATCCTGAAATATTTTGTACAAGACTCGCGATTTGATTCGATACCTGTTCAATCTCATCGAGCGCGGCGCCAGCATTTTCTGCCAGCAGAGCACCGCCCACAACGTCGGTAGTACTTCGCTCCATTGAAACCACGGCCTCATTCGTATCTGCCTGAATCGTGCGCACCAGAACTTCGATCTGTTTGGTCGCATTGGTTGAGCGTTCTGCGAGTCGTTGCACTTCATCGGCAACCACGGCGAATCCACGCCCTGCTTCGCCTGCCATCGACGCCTGAATCGATGCGTTCAACGCCAGGATGTTGGTCTGTTCGGCGATGTCATTAATCAGCTCGACGATATTGCCGATTTCCTGCGAACTCTCTCCAAGCCGTTTGATTCGTTTCGACGTGTCCTGAATGGTTTCGCGAATCGCGTTCATGCCGTCAATCGTTCGCCGCACGGCCTCACCACCTTTATGCGCGACTTCCACCGAATGCCTTGCAACATCGGATGAACGCTCAGCGTTGCCGGACACCTCTTCGATGGACGCCGCCATCGATACGATGGACTCGGTCGCCGCGTTGATCTCGCGTGCCTGATTGTCAGCTGCCTTCGCCATGTTGGTTGCGGTGCTCTCAGTCTGTTTGGCAGCGGAGTCGACCATGATCGCGGTTTCATTCACGGTGGCTACCAGTTTGCGTAACTCTTCGATTGCATAGTTAAACGAGTCAGCAATTGTGCCGGTGATGTCTTCGGTTACAGTTGCCTCGACCGTCAAGTCACCATCGGCAAGACTGCCCATTTCATCGAGCAGGCGCAAAATGGCCTGCTGGTTACGTTCGTTCTGCTCCGCCTGTTCCTTTGCGACTCTTTCGAAAGTCGCACTCTTGTTATTCAACAGCAACATGCCAAGTACCAGCAGCAATGCCAGCACAATGCAGGCAATTGGTATCCACGGGTTTTGCAGGAAGCCCGGTAACGAACCGGTCGAACCGGCACCAACAAAAGCCCTTCCAAGACTCGCAGACGTTGTTTGTAGTTCCGCTAAAGGCGCCCCCAGAGAGATGACCTGAGGCAGCCGCGCCACGATGATCTCAGTTTGCGCCTCAAGCTCAGCCAGGTCGCTTTGGATCGGAACTAAAGTCGTTTCCCGCGCCTCAGCATTAAGAGGACGAATATCGAATTGGCTATTTTCGCCCGCAAGCCCATTGGCTACAGCGCGCAAGAAAGCGACGTCGTCGACCATCGCCGTAGCGTCACCCGAATTTGGCGATTGCGCGATTGTGGTAGCGAGTTGTCGCGCGTTGTCAGCACGTTGCTGAAACTGCTGCATGATCGCCGTTGACCCCGAGCGATCAAGCAAACCGTCCGACATTTGTACAACCGCATCGGCCCGATCGGCCACAATTGACGTTGCTGCGAGCAATGCTTCGGCATCCTCGCGGCCAGTCAGAATGGCAGACGCAGCCGACATTAGCGCTTTCCATTCTGCTGAACTGCCCGGCGCCGAAGACCCGGTGGAGCGTCGCAGCTCAGCCAGTCGTGTGACGCTGGCACTCAGCTCATCGTACGCGCCGCTGGTACCTCGCACAGCGCTAGCCGCCTGACTCGGAACGGCCTGCGACAATGCCGCAAGTTCGGCCGACGACGATCCGCCACCACCTTTCAAATATACGAGCGCCGCCGCTGCCAGCAGCAACACGGCTGCCAACATGCCAACGATTCGAAATATCGTGGATGTGTCTGTTTTATTTGCCATCTATCTACAACTCTGTGTAATTACGCTTCAGCAGCCGCTTGCAAAAACAAGTTGCTCTCAATGAAATTGAACAGGTCCAGCACTGGCCAGATTTCGTCGCCGCGTCGATAAGCGCCGGTGAGGAAGCGATCGCAACGGACCACTGTTTCGGGCCATTCCTCTGTAAATTCGTGATTACCAAAGCGGCGAAAGCCCAGGACCTCGTCAACCACCAGCCCAGCGGGGACTTCGCGATGATTGACGGACACCACGCGGGTCGTTCGACGCAGCGACGTTCGACCGCTGCCAAGCAGCAGCTTGACATCGACCAGTGGCAATAGGTGGCCACGCAAGTTGGCAATACCCAGCAGCCAACGTTGTGCGCCCGGCACCCGCGTCATGCCCTCTGGCATCATCAACACTTCGCGAACGGCCTCGCGATTGGCGATAAAACGTTCATCACCGATTCGAAAACCAACGCCGACCCACTCGTCAGCAGCATCGGCACCACCTTGTCCAGAGTGCGCCCGGCGACTGCGGTGCTCAATTTCTGTGAGCAACTCGAACGGTTGCTTGACGAGCGTCCTTAAGTCGATCGCTTCACTCATTCAGGCAGCCATCACCGCATTGATCTTCGCGAGCAGCTGTTTCGCATCGATAGGTTTAACGAGGTACTCAACAGCGCCCTGCCGCATGCCCCAGATCTTGTCTGTCTCCTGGTCTTTGTTGGTAATGATGATGACCGGAATACTGGCCGTATCGGGATCCTGGGTTAGTTTGCGGGTCGCCTGAAAACCGTTCATGCCGGGCATGACGACGTCCATCAAAATACAATCAGGGCGTGACGCTTTCGCCTGTCGCAGGCCCTCTTCACCGCTGTCGGCAACCAATGTGCTGAATCCGCCGCGTTCAAGCATGTTCTGGAACAAATGCAACTCGGTGGGTGAGTCATCGATTATGAGAATTACTGACATCTACAGGTCCTTTGCCGTCAGCCGATCTGGTTGGATATGGCACCAAGCAACTCGTCCTTGGTGAAAGGTTTGGTCAGGTATTGCTCTGATCCGACGATGCGACCTCTGGCACGATCAAACAGGCCATCTTTGCTCGACAACATGATGACCGGCGTTTCTTTGAATATCTTGTTGTGCTTGATCAATGAGCAGGTCTCGTAGCCGTCGAGGCGCGGCATCATGATGTCCACGAAAATCAGATCGGGCTGGTGATCAGCGATCTTCGACAATGCGTCAAATCCGTCGATTGCCGTAAAGACCTGGCAGCCCTCTTTCGTCAGCAGCGTTTCGGCCGTTCGGCGAATCGTTTTGCTGTCATCCACTACCAAAATCTTGAGTCCATTCAGACTTCGAGATGCATTACTTGACACTGACCAACCTCCGCAAAACCGACTTGTACCATATTGACATAAGTCCCGCTACGACGCTCGCCGCAGGAGCCAAAATTCGAGGAATTTTCGGCGTTTACCCTCTTATTCCAATGTATAGTTGGCCGCTCACCGAGGAACGCAGGAAACCACAGCGACGATGGCAGATCGACCGCTTCGCATAGGCATGATTATGGACCCGATAGAGTCCATAACACCCTACAAGGACAGCTCGTTCGCCATGCTCTTGGAAGCTGAGCGTCGCGGCGCCGAAATACATTATTTTCAGCAGGGTGACCTCAAACTCCTTGCCGGCAAGGCAATCGGCCATTCGCAGCGCCTAAACGTGCGCGACAACAACGATGACTGGTATGAGTTCGGTGACAGTCAGGGCATCGATTTGGGCGACCTAGATGTCATTTTGATGCGCAAAGATCCGCCTTTCGACATGGAGTACATCTACACGACGTATATTCTGGATCGCGCCGCAGACGCGGGCGCATTGGTCGTTAATCGCCCGCAGGCGCTACGCGACATGAACGAAAAAGCGTATACCGCCTGGTTTCCGGAATGCACACCTCTCTCGTTGATCTCACGCTCCATGGACGAGATGCGCGCCTTCCTGAGCGATAACGGGCGAATCGTCGTCAAACCTTTGGATGGTATGGGCGGCAAGTCGATATTCGTTGTGCAACAGGGTGATAACAACGCCAATGTCATTTTTGAAACACTGACCGACTTCGGACAGCGCTTTGCGATGGCGCAAGTCTTTATCCCTGAGATCAGCCTGGGCGACAAGCGCATTTTGCTAATTAACGGTGAGCCGGTCCCGTATTCGCTAGCGCGGATTCCGCCTGCAGATGACAATCGCGGTAATCTCGTTATGGGCGCCAAAGGCGTCGGCCAGGAATTGTCCGATGTTGATCGCTCTATTTGCGAACAAGTCGGTCCAGTGCTGCGCGATCAGGGCGTCATTTTCGCAGGCATTGATGTCATCGGCGACTACATGACCGAAGTCAACGTAACCAGCCCGACCGGCATTCGAGAACTGGATGCACAATTTGACCTCAATATTGCAGGCTTGCTATTCGACGCAATCGAATCCGCCTTGGCGTAGCGCCGTCTATGCTGTCCTGCTGCTGATCGTTGCGACGATCACAGCCTGCAGTGACGCCGAACGCGTCGCCGATTCTCGACTCGATTTCTTCGCGCTTGGCACAGAAGTGTCGGTTACGCTGTATGGCGTTACCGACGAGCGGGCCACTGTCGCCAAAAAACGCTTGGAATCTGAACTTGCCGATATGGGTCATGATTGGTATCCATGGCGGCCTGGCGAGTTGTCCAGAATCAACGCGGCAATTGCTGACGGTCAGTCCATTGACGTCACCAAGAATCTGGCCCGCATCATTCAACGTGCCGCTGAAGTTGAGGTTCTCTCCAATAACGCGTTCAACGCAGGCTTGGGTCAGCTAACGGAACTATGGGGCTTGCATGATTTCTCCGCGCCGCCCGGCCTGCCTGGGGAGATCGATATCCGTGCACTTCTGGATAGCGGGATGTCGGTCGCCGCAATCAACTGGGACGACAATCGCATGAGCGGTGCTGCAAGATCGACCATGATCGATCTGGGCGGCATCGCCAAGGGTGCCGTGCTGGACGAAATCGTTTTTGTCCTTGATGTCCTCGATATTGATAACGCGATCATCAACATCGGTGGTGACTTGCGCGTTGTTGGCGACGTTCATGGCCGGCCCGCACGCATAGGCATTCGTTCACCTATTGCCGACTCGCCAGTGGCCAGCATCGACATTGCCGCGGGTGAGACCGTCGTTACATCGGGCAATTATGAGCGCTTCGTGGAAATCGACGGGCGACGTTACGCACATGTTCTGGACCCGCGAACCGGCTATCCCGTTGAACACACCGCATCGGTCACTGTCATACACAATGACGCGATGCTTGCGGATGCAGCAGCCACGGCCCTGATGGTTGGTGGACCAACGGAGTTTGACGCACTCGCAAAGGCATTGGGGCTCGAATTTGCCCTGCTTATTGATGCATCTGGTGACCTGCGTCTCACTCCAGCCATGGGGGAGCGTTTAAACTGGATTGAGCAGGGCCCTCATGAGCAAGACTCAAGGGACTGATGCATAAGGCAAATCAGCCGTTAATTAAGTAAACTGCCGGCGGAGATCGCGCAAACAGAATTATGGCCACTATTGCCCGACAAAAGGATCCGATCGAGGAGATCCAGCTAGTCGCACCGGCGGTCCCCGACCGCTTGCCGGCGATGCTGTTTCTCGCGGCGTTGATTCACGGCATCCTGATCATTGGGGTCACATTCAATCCCTACCTGCTTGACCAATTTGCCGATGCGATCTCTCTTGAAGTCACGATCGTTGCGAATCCTGACCAGCAGATTGATCGACCGGACGAGGCCGAGTACCTGGCACAGGCCTCACAGCTTGGCGGCGGCAATACAACCGCCGAGGTACGTCCAACAGCACCTCTTGAAAGCGCGTCACCGATAGACAACCTCGGTATGGAAAACGGCGAGCAGTTATTAGACGCTACAGCGCACCAGCAATCCGCTGACCAGGTGCTGGTCACGCGGAATGATCAGAGTTTGCAAGTTCCAGACGAATTGCGCGCTGAACCGCAACCTAAAAATTCCACTGCAATCGCGCTAGAGCGTGGTAGCGACACGACGTTGCCACTGCCGCAGGATCAAGATGCATCCAATTTGATTCACGACGACGATCCGCGCGAATTGGTAATCAGTGTCGATACGCGTGATTCGGTGTTTGCTCCGTATCTCGACAACTGGAAACGACGCATTGAAGCAGTTGGCGACCAGTACTTCGCAGAGCTCGGCAACCTTGCCGGTCTGAAAGGCAGCCCTACGTTGCAGGTCAAGATAGAGGCATCTGGCCAGCTTTCGGAAGTAATCATTCGTAAGTCCAGCGGCTCGAAAGTTGTTGACCAGGCGGCACTCGACATCATTCGTCGCGCATCACCTTACGATCCGTTTCCGGACGCAGCGTCTATCGATCATGACCGCGTAATTTTTTCGTATAAATTCTTGTTTAGCGAAGAAGTGATTCCTTCAACAGCAGCGAGCTTGAATTAGATGGACAGCGACGGTTCCCTGGTCAATCAGTTACTGATCGCCATGCCCGGCATGGAAGACCCGAATTTTTCGTCAACGGTCACACTGATTTGCGAACACAACGACGATCATGGCGCGCTCGGAATCGTGATCAACCGACCGCTGCAACTGCAATTGGGCGGCTTGCTCGAACAACTCGAGCTTACTGATGCCGATCCAGCCGTTGCGAGTTCACCCGTGTTGCTGGGTGGCCCCGTGGGCACGGAAAAGGGCTTCGTGTTGCACGACTCCAACTCCACTTATGAAAACTCGGTGGAAGTATCCGGCGACATTCACCTGACTTTCTCGCGCGACATCCTTGATTCAATGGCTGCTGGCACGGGCCCCGACAAGTCGCTTGTTGCGCTCGGCTATGCCGGCTGGGAGCCGGGCCAACTCGAGAATGAGATGCTGGCCAATTCGTGGATCAATGTGCCTGCGACACCGGATATTGTTTTCGACATGCCGTTCGCAGAGCGGTGGTCCGCCGCCGCTGAAACGCTTGGCATTGATATCAGCCGGATCGCGCCCGATGCCGGACACGCCTGACACTATCGGCCCTGAGACGATTCTTGCGTTTGACTATGGAAGACGGCGCATTGGCGTCGCCGTCGGTCAAACTGTCACCGCATCTGCTAGTCCGCTGGGGGTAGTCGGCAATGATTATACCGGGCCGGACCAGGCGAAAATCGATGCACTGATACGCGAATGGCGTCCAAATCGGCTTGTCGTCGGCATGCCCGCACATGCGGACGGCTCGAGCAGCGATATGCAAGACTACGTCAATCAATTCATCGCTGAGCTTGCGACGTACCAATTACCGGTCGAAACGGTCGACGAGCGCTATACATCGGTCGAGGCTGAGGCTGAATTGAAGAAGGCCCGCGTTGCCGGCACAAGGGGCCGGATTTCCAAAGAAGAGATCGATAGTGCGGCTGCCGTACTTATCGCCGAGAGATATCTGGCCGCCCGCAACGATTGACAGTAGACTTGCCCCGCCATGCAATCCCCCGAGACTTTTCCGGCCCTCGACGATGACACCAGCCTGCAGCTAAATGCCGCTGGCGATCTGCGCCACTTGTTGACGCTGAAAGGGCTTGATCGCGACACATTGACCGCGTTGCTTGATGAAGCAGAGCGTTTTGTCAGCCCGTCGGGCACTTTCGCAAAGCGCAGCCAGTCACTCGCAGGACGTACAATCGCGAATCTGTTTTTTGAACCAAGCACGCGCACGCGTGCGTCCTTTGACCTCGCGGGCAAACGCCTCGGAGCGGATGTACTCAATCTCGACGTCAACACGTCTTCGAGGAAAAAAGGCGAGAGTATTCTCGACACGATCTACACGCTGGAAGCAATGCAGGTCGACATCATGGTAATTCGTGATGCAAGCGCGGGAGTGCCAGCATACATCGCGCGCCATGTGAACGATCACACGAGTATTCTCAATGCAGGCGAGGCGGATGTTTCTCATCCGACACAGGGATTGCTCGACTTGCTGACCATTCGACAGCGACTTGGCAGCTTCGAGAATCTCTCGGTCGCGATTGTTGGTGACATCGCACATTCGAGGGTCGCGATGTCCGCCGTGCAGGGATTGCAGACGCTTGGCGTAACTGATATTCGCCTCGTTTCACCGCCCGGACTTGCGCCGGTCGCTCAGGATTTACCCAATGTGCGCATCATCGACAAGCTTGACGACGGATTGCGCGACGCGAACGTCGTGATGGCGCTTCGAATTCAACATGAGCGAATCAAAGACCTTGACGGCATACCGGATTCGGACGAGTACTTTGCAAACTTTGGCATCAGCAGCGAACGACTGGCCATAGCCGCACCAGACGCAATCGTCATGCATCCTGGCCCGATGAATCGGGGCATCGAGATCGACTCCGCACTTGCTGACAGCGCCCGCTCGGCGATTACGCAGCAGGTAACGAACGGCGTCGCAGTTCGCATGGCCGTTCTTGAGCGCGTCAGCAAGGTAATGGGCTCGAGTTGACGACCGCAGCGCAGAAACACGCGCAACGCAATCGCGGCACTGTGTTCGTTGAGTCTGGCGAGCTCATCGACATTGAACACTTTCCGGGTGAGCAATACATTTTGCGCATTCGCGCACCTCTTTGCGCGGCCAAAGCCGAAGCGGGCAGTTTTGTTCACGTTAGCTGTGACGATGCCGTACCCATGCGCCGGCCATTGTCGATTATGCGTGTGCACGACGATTGCATTGATGTTTTGTACAAGATTGTCGGCGAAGGATTGCGCTCTCTGGCACACAAACATGTAGGCGACCGAATCAGCGTGCTTGGGCCGATCGGCCAGCCATTTCAACCGGACCCGGCACGCCGCAACTGCCTGTTGATCGGTGGCGGTGTCGGTATTCCACCGATGGTATTTCTCGCCGATACGCTGCGGCGTGACGCCGACTGGCGGCCGCTCGCAATTCTCGGCTCGGAAATTCCATTTCCGTTTGAATTGCAGAACTCCGAGCTACCTACACCATGGCTCGATGATTCGATCACGAGTTGCATGCCCTTACTTGAAGACTGGGGCGTGACCAGCCGTTTGTGCAGCTTGTCGGATTTCGACAGTTGTTTTCGTGGTTACGTCACGGAACTGGCCCAACGCTGGCTCGACAGCCTGTCAGCACCCGAGCTCCTGAACACACAAGTGTTCGCTTGTGGCCCGACGCCAATGTTGAGGGCAGTTGCCGATCTGGCTGCAACTTACGAAATTCCTTGCCAGGTATCCCTAGAGGAATTCATGGCGTGTGCCGTTGGAGGATGTGCCGGCTGCGCCGTCGAAATTACGACGCCCGATGGACAGGCAATGAAGCGTGTGTGTGTCGATGGGCCCGTCTTTGATGCAGCGACGGTGGTCTGGAGCTAGGTGCCGAAGTTAATTTTCGCTTCGAGATTGGAACGTGAATCGGCGTGTGACATAGCCTCTTCGAGCGTAATTGTTCCTGCTTTGTAGAGTTCCAGCAACGCATCGTCAAAGTTCTGCATGCCCTGCTCACCGCTTTCTTTATGCGCCTCTTTCACCGCTGAAATATCGCCCTTCAGAATCAGATCCTTGATGTGCGGCGTATTTAACATGAGCTCCACTGCGGCAACGAGCTTGCCACCACGCGAACGCACCAGTCGTTGCGAGAGAATCGCACGCAGGTAGTGCGCCAGATCCATAAACACCTGGCCGTGCTGTTCCTGCGGGAACATATTGACAATTCGATCCAGGGTTTCGGCCGCGTTGTTGGAGTGCAGTGTGCCAACGACAAGGTGACCTGTTCCGGCCATATCGAGAGCTGCCTGCATCGATTCACGATCGCGAACCTCACCAATCTGAATGACATCCGGAGCCGCACGCATTGCGCTCTTGAGTGCGCGCCCATAGGACTTGGTATCCAGTCCCACTTCACGCTGGTTAACAATGGACTTCTTGTTCGGGTGCAGGAACTCAATCGGATCTTCAATCGTTATGATGTGCGACGAGGTCTTCTCATTGCGATGATTGATCATTGCCGCGAGCGTCGTTGACTTACCGCAGCCGGTCGCACCGACCATTAGAATCAGGCCGCGACGCAGCATGACCAGGTCCTTGAGCGGTTCCGGCATGCCCAGCTCGTCAAGTGTTGGCAACTCCGAGGTAATGTAACGCAGCACCATCGCGACATTGCCGCGCTGATGGAAAACATTGACCCGAAACCTGCCGAGGCCGGTTTCGGAAATTGCAAAGTCGATTTCGAACTCGCGCGTGAACTGATCAAGCTGATCTTCATCCATCAGCTCGTAGGCCGCCTGCTTGACCATCTTCGGTGTCATTTCGAGCTTGTTAACAGGCATGATCTTGCCGTCGATCTTGATCTTGGCGGGCGCAAATGGCGCGAAGAAAAGGTCAGATGCCTTTTTTTCGACCATTAATTTGAAAAGTGGCTTTACGTTCATCTATGCAATCATCCGTGACGCTCAGAACGTCTGAGCGGTGTCTTCTTCCATGATCTTGAGACTTTCTGACTGCTGATCAGCAATTGAAGAATCTCGTTTACTTTCAAGTTTGACTCGCAGGCGAAGCTCGTTCTTCGAATCGGCGTTGCGCATGGCCTCCTCGTAGGAAATCGTGCCTTCCTCGTACAGATAAAACAGAGCCTGATCGAAAGTCTGCATGCCGAGGCGCGTCGACTTACTCATAATTTCCTTAATCTGGCCAACCTCGCCCTTGAATATCAGGTCGGCAACCAACGGCGTATTCAGCATGATTTCCATCGCAGCAATGCGCCCGACCCCGCCCTCACGCGGTACGAGGCGCTGAGATATGAACGCCTTCGTGTTCAGCGACAAGTCCATCAACAGTTGTTGGCGCCGCTCTTCAGGGAAAAAGTTGATTATTCGATCCAGCGCCTGGTTGGCACTGTTCGCGTGCAGCGTGGCGAGGCAAAGATGGCCTGTTTCGGCAAACTGAATGCCATATTCCATCGTCTCACGATCGCGAATCTCACCGATCAGAATGACATCAGGCGCCTGGCGCAGAGTGTTCTTCAGCGCCGCATGCCAGGTTTCCGTATCGACGCCGACCTCGCGCTGCGTGATTACACAACCACTGTGCGGGTGGACGTACTCGACCGGATCCTCGATTGAGACGATATGGCCACGCGAGTTTTCATTACGATGGCCGATCATTGCGGCCAGCGTTGTCGATTTACCCGAACCCGTGCCACCAACGATGATGCACAGGCCGCGCTTGTTCATGACGACGTCTTTTAGGATCGGCGGGAGATCCAGATCCTCAAGGGTCGGAATCTCAGTGGTAATTGTTCTGAGTACGGCGCCTACATAGCCTTGTTGAATGAACGCACTGACACGAAACCGGCCGATGCCTTGCGGAGCAATCGCAAAGTTACATTCCTTGGTCGCATCAAACTCCTTGATCTGCTTGTCGTTCATGATCGATCGCACCATGATCGCGGCTTGATCGCCCGACAACGGCGTGTCAGTCGCCTTGTGAATGGTCCCGTCGACTTTAATCGCAGGCGGGAATCCTCTCGTCAGAAAAAGGTCCGAGCCTTCACGCTCTACCATTTTGCGCAGCAGGTTTTGCGTTAGTCGTACCGCTTGTTCGCGTTCCATTTTCTCGTTCTCCCTCGAGGCAGCTGCTTGGAGCTAGCCTAGAAATTCTCTTTATGTACTGCGCGGAATCGAGCTTCTTCCTTGTTGATCAACCCTTTCGACATCAGTTCTTGCAGGTTTTGATCCAGCGTATGCATGCCGGCACCCTGGCCTGTCTGAATGGCGGAATACATTTGTGCGATCTTGCCCTCACGAATTAGATTTCGAATGGCCGGTGTACCGATCATGATTTCGTGTGCAGCGATTCGACCGCCGCCGATTTTCTTTAGCAGCGTCTGTGATATTACGGCGCGCAAAGACTCAGAAAGCATGGCACGGACCATTTCTTTCTCGGCCGCCGGAAATACATCGACAACACGATCAATGGTCTTTGCCGCAGAACTCGTATGCAGCGTACCGAATACAAGGTGACCTGTTTCGGCTGCGGTTAACGCAAGACGAATCGTCTCTAAGTCACGCAGCTCACCAACAAGGATCACATCGGGATCTTCACGCAATGCCGAGCGCAGCGCTTCGTTAAAGCCAAGCGTGTCTCTATGCACTTCACGCTGGTTGATCAACGACTTCTTGGATTCGTGCACAAACTCGATCGGATCCTCAATTGTCAGGATGTGATCAGGCTTGTTGTCATTAATGTAGTCCACCATGGCCGCAAGCGTGGTCGACTTACCCGAACCGGTTGGCCCTGTTACCAGACAGATACCGCGCGGGTACATGCAGACATCTTTGAAGATCGCCGGCGCACCGAGATCGTCCAGATTCAGAATGTCGGATGGAATGATCCGAAATACGGCGGCTGATCCGCGATTTTGGTTGAACGCGTTGACACGAAAGCGTGCCAGTTTCGGAATTTCGAACGAAAAGTCGGTCTCGAGAAACTCTTCGTAGTCCTTACGTTGCTTGTCATTCATGATGTCGTACACCATGCTATTGACGTCTTTATGGGTCAGCGCAGGCATGTTGACACGCTTGATGTCACCATCCACCCGAATCATCGGCGGAACACCACCGGACAGGTGCAAATCGGATGCGTTGTTCTTAACTGTGAACGACAACAATTGGGCAACATCGACGGCCATACTTCTCCCTCATGATAAATAGCCGGACTTACCATAACCCGGCTTGGAATGAAGCCTAGTATAGCGAAGCACCCGGAGCAAAACGTGATTAGAGTCACGGAAAACTTGCGAAAAATCCGCGATTTGCTGGCGAAAGCTGGCAACGATGCTGGGCGCGCGGAGGCGTCTGTCCGATTGCTGGCTGTCAGCAAGAAACAGCCGCTTTCGAGCATCGTCGCTGCCGCTCAGGCCGGACAGCGCGATTTTGGCGAGAATTTCGTTCAAGAAGGACTCGAGAAGATCGCCGCTATCGGCAGAAATGACCTGATCTGGCACTTTATCGGCCACCTGCAGACCAACAAGACGCGCGCGGTTGCCACGCATTTCGACTGGGTGCATACGATTGACCGTCTCAAAATCGCCGAGCGACTCAGCCGGCAGCGACCCGAAGGTCATGCAGACCTCAATATCTGCCTGCAGGTAAATATCGACAACGAAGCGGCGAAGTCGGGAGTCCCGGCCGCTGAGCTACTGCCGTTGGCGCACAGCGTCGCCGCATTACCGCGAATTCGTTTGCGCGGTTTAATGTGTCTGCCTGCAATGAGGATGGGATTCGACGCGCAACGTGAGCCATTTGCCAGGTTGCACGCCTTGTTCAGCGAGCTGCAACAGGAAGGGCTCGAGGTCGATACATTGTCGATGGGTATGAGCGGCGATTATCGCGCTGCAATTTTTGAAGGCAGTACAATTGTGCGCATCGGCACAGCCGTTTTTGGTGCAAGGGAAAAATAGAGTGCGGGAACCCATGAGTGACAGTAATGACCAGTAAAAATGTAGGATTTGTCGGCGGCGGCAACATGACGCTAGCGATCGCCCGAGGACTGTTGGGCAGCGGCTTTCCTGCCTCGAATGTTGCTATTTCTGAGCCCTCAACCGAACAACGCAATCGGCTGACCGAGCTACTGCCCGGCGTGACGACCGGTAGCGACAATGCGGCGATTGCAGAGCGTGTCGACTGCGTCGTGTTGGCAACCAAACCACAAGTCCTCGCTAGTGTCTGTGGCGATCTGGCGGCGTCGGTTCAAGAACGCAAACCATTGATCATTTCGATCGCGGCTGGCGTTCGCAGTAGCAACATTCAGTCCTGGTTAGGTGGCGGTCTCGCCGTGATTCGCGCCATGCCAAATCAACCCGCGTTCCTTGGTCTGGGGGTCTCGGCATTGTTTGCCAACGACAAGTGCGACGATGCCGATCGCGAATTGGCGACAACCATCATGGCAGCGGTCGGCAAAGTGGTTCAGGTGAGCACGGAGGCCGATATCGATTCGGTCACTGCAATATCAGGAAGTGGCCCGGCCTATTTCTATTTGCTCATCGACATGCTCGTGCAGACGGCTATCGCGATGGGTCTTGACGACGCAACCGCGCGGACGCTCGCTGTAGAAACCGCCGTTGGCGCGGCAGCACTGGCGGCCGACAGCAACGAGGCCATGAGCGAACTCATCGCCAAAGTTCGCTCTCCTGGTGGCACGACTGCGGCAGCGCTTAACAGTCTCGAACAACAGGATATCCGTGTTATCTTTGGCGCCGCTTTAACCGCAGCAAAACAACGGGCTACAGAATTGGCAGATGAGACAGGGAAATAATGGGTGCGCTGATATATATCATTAGTGCGCTGTCGATGCTCATCATCTTCGTATTCCTGTTGCGCTTCTTGCTGCCCTGGTTTGGCGCTGACTTTCGTAACCCGATCGCGCAAGGCATTTTGCGAGCGACATCACCGGTAATTAATCCGTTACGGCGCATCGTTCCGTCAATTGGCCGCCTCGACACCGCCACGATTCTGGTCTTGTTGATCGTACAAGCCGGCACCGTAATTCTGATTTCAGCACTCTCGAATACGCCTTTGACGGCCAGATTGGTTGTGTTCAGTTCGATATTGGGCCTGTTGGAACAGACACTGCAAATATTTACCTTCGCGATCATTATTCGCATCGTTTTGAGCTGGATTGCTCCGCACACCCACAACCCCGCAACGACGCTGCTCGCAAATATTACTGACCCCATCCTGCGGCCCTTTCAGCGTTTTATTCCGCCGATCGGTGGTTTTGATATCTCGCCAATCTTCGCGATTATTGCGCTTGGAGCTCTCGGAATACTGCTACGAGACTCGCTGCGACTATTCCTTTGATCGCAGCAGCGCCAGCAAATGGTTTATAGTGATCGCAGCGGGAGGAGAAATATCGTGACTACCATAAGAATATTGATCACCGTGTCGTTGCTGGCCCTGGTTTCTGGCTGTGGCGGACCAAGCGGGTCGGCAGACATTCCGGAAGCTCAACCGGCCGGTGCTACGAACGCTGATATCGGCGATCACGTCGTTCATTTCAGCGCCCAGTCAACTGATCAGCTGTCACCAGACGTAGCGCGGGCCTACAGCATCGTGCGTAGCAAGAACCGGGCAATGCTCAACGTTTCAGTATTGAACGAGGCGGACAATTCAGCGGTCAGCGCTGACGTCACTGTCAAGACTGTGAATTTGACCGGTCAGCTCAAAAACATCACGATGCGAAAGATCGAGGAGGGTGACGCGATCTACTATATCGGCGAGGTCGCCATCGCCAATCGTGAGACGCTGGTGTTCGATATCAGCGTTACCCCTGAGGGCGTCACCCAGGCCAGCGATCTGCGCTTCAAGCGCCAATTCTTTACTGACTAGTCAGCCGCCCCTAAAACCTGCTATTGTCGCGCTGCTTTTTTACGCGGGCGTGCCCGCATGGCGCGGGCATATCGTCCGCTTTCGTATTTTTTAGGGAGTCAGTTTTTCATGGCAGCGAACACCAAGAAGCCACCAACCAAGTCAGAAATCTACGCGAAGATCGTTGAAGACACCGGATTGACCCGCAAAGACGTCGCGGCAGTATTCGAATCACTCAACGGCCAGATCAAGAAAAGCCTCGGCGGTCGTGGCGCGCCGGGTCTGTTTTCAATTCCAGGTCTCCTGAAAATGCGCGTCGTCAAGAAACCGGCTCGCAAGGCTCGTAAGGGCACCAACCCTTTCACGGGTGAAGAAATGATGTTCAAAGCCAAGCCGGCATCAAAAGCCGTCAAAGTTCTGGCATTGAAGGGTCTTAAAGATATGGTCTAAGCGACCAGGCCCGCAAGAACCGGGGGACAGTTTACTCAATCGCCATTTGGTCAATATTGGTCATTGAGTAAACTGTCCCCCTTTTTTTGGATGAAATCCGTCACTATCTCGCGCAGATCAACCAAGCGACCATGAAAAAAGTGCTCGGCACCTTGTAGAACGACCAGCTCTGGACCCGGCGACAGGCTGTTGATCCATTCAATCGTTTCCTCCACACCAACCAGCTCATCCTCGTCGCCCTGCACGATCAGCCAGGGACATTCGGGCTGTTCTTCAAGGCCCGCCGCGAATCGACTGACCGCCGGAGCCACGCTTATCAAACCGTCGACCGGCTCAACCACAGCCGCCCGCACCGCGATGGCAGCACCAAACGAAAACCCGGCCAGCCAAAGTGGCCCGCTCTTATATTCTTCGCGCATCCATTGCAAAGCCGCTAGCGCGTCGTCCAGCTCACCAATACCGTCGTCATACTCTCCTTCGCTGCCCTCAGTGCCGCGAAAATTAAAACGTAGCGCGGCATAGCCTGTGCGCACGAATGCGCGCGCCAGTGTGTAGGCGACCTTGTTATGCATGGTTCCGCCGTGTTGCGGATGCGGGTGACAAACGACCACCGCACCCACGACGTCGCCATCAGCAGGAGTATCCACAATCGTCTCGAGGCGACCGACCGGGCCCGCTATGGATTCTTTGCGCGATTTGGCTGGCTTGTTACTCATGCTATTGTCCATTATTAGCTTAAGTGGATGTTATTGCTGTAAAATTATGCGCTTAAACGGAACGACGCCGACCCGATGACGAACCGAATCGATCTAGAGGCACAGTACTGTGCCCAAAACTACAAACCCTTGCCAGTCGTGCTAACACGCGCTGAAGGTGTCCACCTGTGGGACGATTCCGGTAAAAAATACCTGGACATGATGAGTGCCTATTCGGCCGTCAGCCACGGCCACGCGAATCCGCGGCTGGTGCGATTGGTGCAAGAGCAAGTTGCACAACTAAATATCGTCTCGCGTGCGTTCTACACCGACAAGCTCGGGCCATTTCTCGAACGAATCTGTAGCCTGACGGGCCAGGATATGGCGTTACCGATGAATACCGGCGCCGAAGCGGTTGAAACAGCCATCAAGGCTGCGCGCAAATGGGGCTACACGGTCAAAGGCATCGCCAGGGACAAGGCCGAGATCATCACCTGCACGGGCAACTTTCATGGCCGCACGATCGCCATCGTTGCGATGTCGGACGAACCGCAGTATCAGGAGGGTTTCGGGCCGTTTCCACCCGGATTCAGGATTGTCGAGTACGGCGATATCGACGCGTTGCGGGGTGCAATTAACGAGAACACAGCCGCGCTGTTGATCGAACCAATTCAGGGCGAAGGCGGCATCATTGTGCCGCCGCCAGGATATCTTAAGGCGGCTGAACAATTGTGCCGCGAGCACAATGTCTTGCTCATAGCAGACGAAATTCAGACAGGCCTTGGCCGCACCGGTAAATTTCTCGCATGTGAACACGAAGACGTAAAGCCGGATGGTCTTATCCTCGGTAAGGCACTTGGCGGTGGCATTCTGCCTGTTTCGATGTTTCTCGCACGTCGCGACGTCATGCAGGTATTCACTCCCGGCGACCACGGCAGCACGTTTGGCGGCAATCCGCTGGCCTCTGCTGTTGGTCTCGAAGCATTGAATATTTTGGTTGAGGACAAACTTGCCGAACGAAGTGCGGAAATGGGCGACTACCTGCTTGCCGAATTGGCAGCGATCAAGAGTCCGTTGATCAGAGAATTGCGCGGTCGTGGTTTGTTTATAGGCGTAGAAATCGAGCCTACGCTCGCCACTGCGCGCGAGGTTTGCGAAGCCCTAATGGAGCGCGGCTTGTTGAGTAAGGAAACGCATGCAACCGTCGTGCGTCTTGCGCCACCGCTTGTCATTAGCAAAGACGAAATCGATTGGGCTGTAACCCAAATTCGCGAAGTACTGCAAGAGATTGACCGGCACAGACTGGCTTCCTGAGGACCCAATTAATGCCCGAAATTACGATCATCCACATCGCAGCCGCAGTCGTCGCATTACTCGTTGGCGTCATCGTCGGATGGAGCTTTCGCGGCAATAAGAGCACTAGCGAGAAGACTGCCATTAATCTCGGTTGGCAAGAACAACTTGAGGCGCAACGTAACGAGCACAAGCGACTGCTCGAGCAGAACAAGAGTTTGATGGATCAGAACAGTCAATATCAGGCATCTAACAAAGATTCCAAGATGCGGGCGGGTGAATTGTCCGAGGCTCTTAAAGAGACTTTTGAGCGGCGCGACGAATTGCAGCGCCAGATCAAAGACATTCGTAGCCATCTTGAAGCGACCGTCGCTGAGCGCAATCAGTTACAAAACGACATGCAGGATCGTGCGGTCGAAGACGATGTAACGTCGACTGCTTTGCAACAGCGCGATTTGCAGATTGCGAAACTCAACAAGGAACTTGAGGGCTGGCAAGAACGCGTACCGCCCATCCTCGAACGTTTCAGGTTACGCAATGAAGAGGCCGAGCGGCTTGAAAGCGAGCTGGATGCAGCGCAACAACGAATTGCCGCGCTCGAAGCGATGATCGGCTCCGATCAAACTCGCGTCGAACCTGTCGACCCAGAGGCGCTGGGCGACGATCTCGAGGCCTCCAATGACTCGGATGACTTTGCTGGCACTGACGATTCAGTCGAAGATTTCGAATACCTGTCAGAGGTCGCCGAGGTTGAAGAGGTCGAGGACGAGGAAGAGGACGGCGACGTATTCGTCGACGCAGACGAGGTACTTGCCGACATTTCGGATACCGATGAGCGCGACGACCTCCAAATGATCAAAGGTGTGGGTCCGGCCATCGAAAAAACTCTGCATGAACTGGGTATTGTTCGTTTCAGCCAGATTGCGAACATGAGTGAATACGACATTGACCGCGTAGCGCAGCGACTCAAGGGCTTTCGCAGCCGAATTTATCGCGAAGACTGGATCGGCCAGGCGCGCGACCTGCTAAATCAGAACCAAAGCGGCTCGGCATAAACCATGCCCGCCGAGCGTCGGCGAATTATGCGTGCTGTATTGTCTGTTGTGCTGGTACTGCTCGGTGTTTTGATCGCCGTCACAACTGATCGCAGCACGTTGTACGAGACCGCGCCCGAAATCTCGACCAGCATGTTCGACGACCCCAGTTTCTCGATCCGCCTCGGCCGCAATCAATTGCAGTTGGTCGGCACGACGGTCTCTGTCGAACATGAGGCCGCATTATTACAACTAGCCGCTGAGCAATTCGCTGACACGAATACGAAAACTGAATTCAAATCAGCGCTCGAGCTTACTCATGACTGGGAAGCAGTTAGCACACGATTGCTATACCTGGTGGCGGCAACCGACTCAGCGCACGCTGTGATGGATACCGGCAGTATCGTAATTCGCGGCACGGCCCAAAACGAGGCGAAGTATGAGAAGCGCCTGGAATTCCTGCATGCTGCGATAACTACGGACAAACAGATTGATTCAGACGTTCTTGTCGTCAGCAACACGTCAATTGAGATGCTGTGCTATCGCGCATTCGAGAATCTGAACACGCACAAAATCAGTTTTCACCAGTCCAGCACGGACATCAAGACTTCGTCCTATCCACTATTGGACAAGCTGGCTGAATTCGCCTACGAGTGTCACACGCAGCGTATCGTGATTCGGGGTCACAGCGATGCAACCGGCGACGCGGCCTGGAATCTACAAATTAGCCGTTTGCGCGCGCAAGCTGTTGCGGATCATCTGATCCAAAACGGAGTTGCTGCCGAACGCCTGATCGTCAACGGCTTCGGGTCGTCGCTACCGATCGCCGACAACGACACTGTCCATGGCCGCGAGCGGAATCGTCGAATCGAAATAGAGCTGCGTTAAGGCGCGTCGCTCAGACTCTGAAGGTCAAATAGCTCGACTTCGAAAACCAGGGTGGCGCCGGGAGGAATGACGCTGCCCGCACCACGGTCGCCGTAACCCATTTCAGGCGCGATCGTAAGTTCACGTAACTCGCCGATAGCCATGCCCGCGACACCCTGATCCCAGCCTTGTATAACTCGGCCCGCACCCAGCGGAAATTGGAAATGCTCGCCGCGATCGACTGAACTATCGAACTTCGCGCCGCGATTGTTTTCGGCCGTTTCATCGAACAACCAACCGGTGTAATGCACGACAACATTGTCGCCATACTCTGCTACCTGACCGTCGCCAGCGCGCAAAACGCGAGCGGTTAGTCCGGACGTGATTTCGATCGTTTCTACGTTTGCTGTGTCGGTCACTACTGCTTCCTCAATAACGGCTGGATCTGCTGCCGCGGGTTCTGTGGTGGTCACATTCTCTTCGGCTTTCTGGCCGCAGCCGACAGTGAATGTGGTCAATATGATCGCGGCAATCGTGTTGCGATAACTCATGTTTAGTCTCTTGTATGGGTGAAAATTTCTAGTACGCGGATTTATTCGGAGTTCTTGAAATCCAGCGACGCTGAATTTATGCAATAGCGCAGACCTGAAGGCTCCGGCCCGTCACTGAAGACGTGCCCCAGGTGGGCGTCGCACTGACTGCAAACGACTTCCTCGCGACGCATGCCGTGGCTCTCATCTACCACTTTTTTGACCGCATCACCGGCAAGTGGCAGCCAAAAACTTGGCCAGCCGGAACCAGAGTCGTATTTGTGCGTGGACGAGAACAACTCGGCGTCGCAACAAACACAACGGTAGGTGCCGTCATCCTTGTGATCGACATACTTGCCCGTGAATGGGCGTTCAGTGCCCTTGTTTTGCGTCACCTGGTACTGCTCGTCGTCCAGTCGAGCGCGCAATTCGTCCTTCGGATTATTTTCAGTCATGGCTGTGGTTTTAGCTCGTGCCAGCGCTCGAATCAAGCTCGAGCAACAATTTGTTCATGCGTTGCACATAGTCGGCCGGATTATCGAGCTGCGAGCCCTCTGCCAACAATGCATGGTCAAGGACGATCTCCGACAACGCCGCGAAGCGCTTATTGTCGGATTCTGCGGACAAGCGCAGCAGCAACGGATGATCGACATTGATTTCGAGAACTGGCTTGCTGTCCGGCAGTTCCTGGCCACTCGCTTCCAGCATGCGTCGTACCTGAGGCCCCATATCATCCGCTCCCGCGACCACGCACGCTGGCGAGTCCACGAGCCGCTGACTGACATTGACGCCTTCAACTCGCTCCTTGAGCGCCCGCTTAAGCTTCTTCAGCAGTGGCTTATGTTCTTCGTTATCGACGTCCTTGGATATCTTGCCGTCACCATCCGGCATCTCGACATCAGCACTGCCGACATCGACAAAGGTCTTGCCGTCGTATTCGGTCAGGCTCTCCGCAAGCCAAGGGTCGATTCTGTCAGTGAGCAACAGGACCTCGATGTCCATTTTGGAAAAGCGCTCCAGATGCGGGCTTGCCAATGCCAAAGCCGGACTTTCGGCCTGGATGTAATAGATCTTGTCCTGATCTGGCACGGCCCGGCTCACATAGTCGTCCAACGACTGGTCCTGTACATCACCGTCACTCTTGCTGGTTGCAAAACGCAGCAGTTTCGCGAGCTTGTCTTTGTTGCCATGATCCTCGATGACGCCCTCTTTCAGCACCTGTCCGAATTCAGACCAGAACTTGGCGTAGTCATCCGCTGAACTGTTGGCCAGTTTCGAAAGCATGTCGAGCACACGGCGGGTCAATGCCCCACGCATTGCCGTTAGCTCCGGATTCTGCTGCAACAATTCACGTGACACGTTCAGCGGCAAGTCGGACGAGTCGACGACGCCCTTCACGAAGCGCAAGTACAGCGGCAGGAACTGCTCAGCGTCATCCATAATGAATACGCGCTGCACATACAGTTTCAATCCGCGCGGTGCATCGCGATTCCAAAGATCGAATGGTGCCGTCGATGGCAGATACAACAAACTCGTGTACTCGCGCTTGCCCTCGACCCGGTTGTGACTCCAGCTCAGCGGGTCCACAAAGTCGTGCGACAGATACTTGTAGAATTCCTTGTATTCATCGTCGCTCAACTCGGATCTCGACCTCGTCCACAGCGCGGTAGCCGCGTTGATCACGCGTTCCTCCCCGTCACCTGCAGCATCTTGCATCGCTACCGGGAAGCCGATGTGATCCGAGTAGCGTCGAATCAGGTTTTCGACACGTAGTGGTTCGCTGAACTCGGTCTCAGCGTCCTTCAGCTGCAGCGTAACGGTGGTGCCCCGCGCTGCGCGCTCGATTGCTTCGATCGTGAATTCGCCCTGACCATCGGATTGCCAACGTACGCCTTCCGACACATCTCGCCCGGCGCGTCGTGTCTCGACCGTGACGTTATCGGCAACAATGAACGCTGAGTAAAAACCAACACCGAATTGACCGATGAGTTGCGCATCTTTCTGTTGGTCGCCGGTCATCTGCCCGAGAAACTCGGCCGTCCCAGAACGCGCGATCGTGCCCAGGTTATCGACCAGCTCATCGCGAGACATACCAATTCCGTTGTCGCTGATCGACAGGGTTTTGGCCTCTTTATCAATGTCTATCTTGATCGACAAATCAGCATCGTCAGCCAACAAATCAGGTTCCGCTAAGGCCTCGAAGCGCAGCTTGTCGGCCGCATCTGACGCATTTGATATCAGCTCACGAAGGAATATTTCCTTGTTGCTGTACAAGGAATGAATCATCAACTTCAGTAGTTGACGAACCTCTGTCTGAAAGCCGAGAGTCTCCCGACCACTTGTTTCGTTCACGTCCCTATTCTCCTGACGCTAATCCAGCGGCCAAGCAATCGGCCGCGTCCGGTCAGACACGATAGGGGCTTGTCAGACTATTTCAAGTAAAAGTAGCGATTCAGGCGGTCTGACGGAACGCCACACGGGGCTGCGTTACTGAGCGGTACAAGAGTGTGACGAACAGGATAATTGCACTTGCGAGAGCCAACGGTGGATGACGCAATGCGAGAATCACGCCGGCGGACGGCAGCACGAGACAGGCGGCCAACGTGGCCAGGGAAATCGCGAAGTTACGAATGCGCTCGCCCATCAATCCAATGGCGGCGACCAAGTCGTCCAGATCATCGAGCCATTGCATCACTATTTCCATATTCGTAATGCGGCTTAACGAACTACGGACAAGAGTGGCGCGGGACTTTCGGTATCGCCAGACGTGGAATTGTCATCCGTCAACGACGCAGCATTGGACTCCTTTGCATGCGCGATGGCGCGGTGGAATAGCTCCCACCGTTGCCTGGATGATTCATTCTTTAGTGAAACAACAGGCGATTCAGTTTCCGTGTACTTGTTTGACATACTGTTAAAATCGCAATATTGATGTACTGATATCGACTATAAATAGCTCAACTTGATGCCTCCGTGAGGCAGATCACAGCTTGGTTCACTCACTGCCAAAAGTGCTGTGCAATCGTTAAAAACAAGACGCAGTACCGTTTGAAAATGGTGATCCCTATCACGCCAGGCTTGCACTCCTGACCAATAACAAACGCCGACATGAAGTCGGCGTTTAAAAAAGTAGTTTGCAGGTGTGAGTTGCGCAGTCTATTCCGAATCTTCTCCGGCATCTGGCGTCCAGTTCCGCCTCACTTGCTCAGTCCAGTTTCGATATCCCTTCCAGGAATAGAGAGAGGGATCAATGCCTGTACGTCGGCCACGCGGTGCCGGCGCTTTGGAAATCCATTGGCGGTATTGTTGCCAGCCGTCCGCATCATTCGCTGCCGGTTGATCCGGACTCACTGCGTCGTCGGCTTGCTTGGCCTTCGAGTCGGCTTCCGTACCGAACTCACCCGCCCAATTGAGATTTTTGCTATCTGGCATTGCATTGCCTTGGTCAATCCTTTGAACAAATGCTAAGGGTCGGACGCTGCAATTCACAGGAACTGCATCACAATGCCGGTCGGCGTTTTTCACATAATTTTCATAAGCTTACGCTTCGGTTTTACTTAATGAGCAGGAACACTGAGACACGTGTTCATTAGCACTTAACAATAAGTAGTAACTCAGGAAACGCGATAGCAGGGCTGATAATCGGCGCCAGAAATTTTCATGCGCTTGTCGGCAACAAAGGACGCGAGCAAATGATCGAGCAAAGACATGATCTCTTTCGACCCATTGATTGTGAATGGTCCGCGCTTTTCAATTTGCTCGATAGTATCTTCGCGGACGTTGCCCGAAACGATACCCGAGAATACCCGACGCAATACGGCGGCTAGTTTATGCGGTGCTAAAGTCTCGTCGACATTCAGTGCACCCATCGATTCGTGAGTAGCTTCAAAGGGCATTTGATAATCGCCCGGTATCACTAGGCGCCAGTTAAAGTAGTACGCGTCGCCGTGCTGTTTGCGAAACTTTTGCACGTCCGCCATTCCACTCCTGACTTGTCGAGCGACTTCGCGCGGATCACCAATGATGATTGAGTAACGATCCTGTGCTTCCTTTCCGAGTGTTGCACCGATGAAGTCGTCTATCTGGCGAAAATAAGATTCTGCGGACGGAGGCCCGGTCATGATCATCGGCATCGGCTGATTTCGATTGTCCGGATGCAGCAGGATTCCTAGCAAATACAATATTTCCTCGGCTGTGCCAACGCCGCCCGGGAAGACGACGATGCCATGACCTACCCGAACAAACGCTTCGAGCCTCTTTTCAATATCCGGCATGATGACCAGTGAGTTCACGATCGGATTCGGCGATTCGGCGGCAATAATGCCGGGCTCGGTGATACCTATGTAACGCCCGTTTCGAATACGCTGTTTGGCATGGCCAATTGTCGCGCCCTTCATCGGCCCCTTCATCGCGCCCGGGCCGCAACCCGTACATACGTTTAACCCGCGCAATCCGAACTCGTAGCCAACCTGTTTGCTGTACTCATATTCCTCGCGCCCAATCGCGTGCCCGCCCCAACAGACAGCAAGCCGGACATTGCCATCTCTGCGTAACAAGCCGGCGTTGCGCGAAATGTGAAAAACGGCATCGGTAATACCGGCGCTACCTGAGAGATCAAAGCGTCCGCTATCGATGATTTCGTTGCGCGTATAGACGATGTCTCGCAATACGGCGAACAACAATTCGCGCGTCCCGCGGATCATCTTGCCGTCTACAAAAGCGAGACCGGGTGCCCGCGTCAAAGAGATCTTCAGGCCTTGATCTTGTTGGATGAATCCGATTTCGAAGTTCTTGAAACACTCCAGCACTTCGCGTGCGTCATCGCTGTCACTGCCGGAGTTGAGAACCGCCAACATGCATCGACGTAGCAGCGCGTATAGCCCGCCCTCGCCGCTGGAGCGCAGCTGATCGACTTCAAACTGTGAGAGGACCTCGAGGCTTCCCTCAGGCCAGACCTCAGCATCGACAGTTTCGGAGTTGTTCGAATTCAGGGCAGGATCTCGATCGGCGTGTTGCTGGCCGTCATGAGCCAGATGTCGATCATGTCCGAGTTTGATACCGCGATACAACCGTTGGTCCAGTCCTGCGTACGATAGTAGGCCTCGGATCGCGTCGGCGTGTTGGGCTGCCCGTGAATCATGATCGCGCCACCAGGGGCAACGCCGTTGGACCTGGCGACCTGCGTATCCTGTCGATTCGGATAGGAAATGTGTATGGACAAAAAGAAGTCACTGTTCGGATTGCGCGTATCGAGAAGATACTTGCCCTCGGGCGTTTTGAAGTCACCTTCATGTTGCTTGTCGCCCACAGGTCGGATTCCCAAGGCTATATCGAAGCTGCGAAACGCCTCGCCATCCTTGATCAGGTGCAATTTTCGCTCGGCCTTTTCAATCAATACCTTGTCGGCGACCGGAAACTCGCTGGCCTGCAGCGACGGCAGGGCCACGAGGAACAGCACAACTAAGATTATTCGTTTGAGTAGCACAGGCGAGAGCCTAACAAACCTGCTTCGGATGGCAAACGGTCCACATCACAGGTTGCGGCCGACAATCCACCCGATCGCGAATCCGATAGCGCCTGCAATCGTCGTGTAGTAAGGCAGGAAGCGAAACAGCTGCGAGGGGTGATCAGTGTCGCTGAACATTTCGTTGAGATTCACAGCGTACGCATAATGCAAATAGGCAGACAGCCCCAACGCTGGTATGCAAAAACCGAGCGTGCCTAGCGGCAGACGCCAACCCGATCCCGTCCAACTTCCGGCGCCGCGCCAGACAGTCAGGAACGAAAGCAGCACGACGATGCCAAGCGGCAGCAGATTGCGGCCAACATAAAGGCCGCCGCCCTGGACATCATTGAACCAGGCAGCAGCTGCAGCCACCAACAGCAGCACCGGCAACAACCGAATCGATACTAGTCGCCACATCGGGTCGCGCGACTCACTGCACTGCACTCAGCACGGGAAATTGCACGCGAATGCCGGGTCGGATCTTGTCCAGATCGAGCTCCGGATTGTACTGGCGAAACAACCACACCGGCACCTGATACTGGCGCAGAGAAAGAATCCAGATAGATTCGCCAGTCGCGACTTCGTGTTCGGTTATGCCTGAGATGACATGTGTGCGAAAAAATTCATCCTGTTGGCGGCGGTGGTAATCGATGCGACGCTCTTCGAACGTCTGCACGTCGACTGTGCCCAGGTCGAGTTTAATACGGTCGCCGACTTCAACCGGAGTCCTAAACGCGAGTCGATTGATGTCGCGCAGACGCTGCGTCTTTATTTCAAGCCAGTCCGCATAGTGACCCAGTGTCTCGAGAGGGTGAATTTCAATCGATTGGTCATCTGCAACACTGTAGTCACTCGGATCGGACAACAACGCGGTTTGCAATGTGCCACGCAGCGTCGCAGCAATATCTTCGGCAACTACAAGTGTCGGCTCTTCCTCCGCCAGATCTTCTACAGGTTCGATGCTGGCAACGACCACATCACTTTCGACCACATCACTTTCGACCACGTCGCTTTCGGCAGCAGCTGCCACCGCCGCCGCTATTTCTGGCGCGGGCCCTGCCGCTGGTAGTCGAATTTTTTGTCCCGCACGAATACGATTCGAACTTCTCAAACCATTCAGCGCGACGAGTGTGGATACTCGTGTTTTGTAGGTTTCCGCGATCTGCGACAAGGTATCGCCACGCCCGACCGTATGAAACAGGTCAGGTAGTTGCTCGCCCTGCCATGCATCCGCAGGAATTGTCGCCACGAGCTCGGCAATCGGCGCGCGCAGTAAATTGGCAGGAACGCGCACTTCGAATCCTTTCGGCAGATGCTTGCTACCGGTTAGCACTGTCGGTTGAATCGACAAGTTGTTTGTCGACAGCTGTCGTTCACTGATGCCCAATCCATCGGCCAGGTCCGCAAGCGGAATGAAAGACTGCAAGCTTAGCTTGCCAAAACTCGCCGGTTGCTCGACCACAAGACCGGGGAAGTAAGTATCAACATTCTGATCAACCTGTTTCGCGGCAAGAAACGCCACGTAGAAATTTCTCGAGGCAAATCCAAACGTCCTGCCATTATATTTGCGCATTATATCGACATACGCGGTATCACCGTATTGACGCATGGCACGGCGCACGCCGCCGAGCCCGTGGTTGTATGCCGTGATAGCCATCGGCCAATTGCCGGTGATTGAATAATTGTAGGCCAGTAACTTGCCAGCCGCGCGAGTAGCCTCGAACGGATCGTTGCGTTCGTCGAGGACGTGATCAACGCGCATGAATCGCCGCCCGGTACTGCGCGTAAATTGCCAGATACCGGACGCACCGACGTTCGATCTTGCGGCAGGGTTATAGGATGATTCGACGTGCGGTAATGCCGCCATCTCGATCGGTACGCCGAGTGACTGAAACTCAGCGTCAATGAAATTGCGCCACCGGCCGGAACGAACCAGGCCTTCACGAAACCGGTCACGCAATCCTTGTTGATAGCGAATTTGCTGCACGGCTTTGGTCAAGGTCTGGTTGCTGACGTCTGCGGGCCACAATGCGAGGACTCGAGCTTCATCATCATTGAGATTATCGCGCTTGCCGCTGGCCAGGCTGCGCAGAATCGTCTGCAGCTGCTCGCGTCGCGCCGAGACCTTTCGTTGGCGTCCGCGCCGGTTATCGGCTGCAGAAAAGTCGATATGCTCGTAGACCACGCCGAGATTGCGATTGTCGTGCAAAACGCCCTGATCGGTCGTGTAGCGAGTGAAAATATCCACCCAGAAGTCAACGTCTGGCTGCAATTCGGGCGGTTGCGGGAAGGTTTCATCCGCCACCGTGGGACTGGCGGCGAAGAGGCATATCAGCAACAAAAGTGGTCTTGGGCTTGTCATTTATATTAATTCAAGTTTCAATCGTAAATTATTGATTAGTTCACAGAAAAAATCGTCAACTACGCGTAATTTGGGTAATGCTAAAGAGCCTTGCCAGGGACAGCAATGGTTGTGTTCCGCGGGCACACCGGGCTCACGAGCCAATGACTAATATTTGCCAACAATTCAGCCTCCTCGCGCCGCATAGCCTGATTGCATTATTGCTCCTGTGCGCGTCCAGCAGCGCGCTGGCCGGTGAGGTCGCGGCAGATCCCGACAATAGTGCCACCGGCATCCTTGAAGTTACGACCGAAGACCAGGACGCGCGTTCCGTCGAGCTTGAGGTCGCCATTGAGGAAATGATTGACCCGACCGACCTGCACGATTCAAGCGTTCCGCTGGCCGATGCCGTTTCAACGGCGGGCAGCTTGACGTCTCCGCTCGAACTGCTTGGTGAGACAGTTATGCCGGGCACGACGCAACGCCTTTCATGGTCGGCCACCGAGTTATTTGAAGGAGTGCCGGTTTCGACGCCGGTCCTTGTTCTTAACGGCGCGCACCCGGGCCCGACACTTTGTATGACGGCGGCGGTGCATGGCGATGAACTCAATGGAATCGAGATGGTGCGCCGGGTCATGCACGACCTCGAGCCTGACAAGGTATCGGGCTCAATAATCGGCATTCCTATTGTGAACGTGCAGGGTTTTCGCCGCGGTTCACGCTATTTGCCGGATCGACGTGATCTCAACCGATATTTTCCTGGCAACCCCAACGGCAGCGCTGCGGCCCGTATCGCGCATTCATTTTTCACAAACGTCATTGCGACGTGTGACGCGCTGATTGATTTGCACACAGGTTCTAACGAACGTGCCAATTTGCCGCAAATTCGCGCTGACCTGCGCAATCCCGATATCGTAACTCTGACCCAGGGATTCGGATCAATGGTGATTCTGCACAGCACCCCGACGGTGGGCACATTGCGCTACGCGGCGACGACTGCTGGCATACCGACTGTAACTCTCGAGGCTGGCGGTCCATCGCAGCTTGAACTCAACGAAGTCCGACACGGCGTAAAAGGGATCGAAACGCTGGTCAATTCCTTAGGCATGATTAAGAAGCGAAATCGTTGGGGTGACCCGGAACCGGTTTACTATCGATCGTCATGGGTGCGCGCTGACAATGGCGGCATTTTGCTGGCTGACGTCAGTCTGGGCAGTACCGTACGCAAGGGCGATTTGCTCGGCACCATTACAGACCCGATGAGCAATGCTCGCTCTGAGTTGTTGTCACCGTATTCGGGGCGAATTATCGGTATGGCGCGAAATCAGGTCGTAATGCCGGGCTTCGCCGCATTTCACGTTGGCATCGAGACAGACGAAGCGCCAACAGATGAGACAGATGATACTGTCTTGAGTCAGGATCAAGGCAGCAGGGACGACTACGTCGACGGAATGTCAGAAGAAGAATAGGCTTTAGCCCGACAGCGATGTCCACAGAGCGAAAATCACTGCACGCCTATCGTGCGCCCAGATACTGGCCCACGTGGCTGGCGCTAGGCTGCCTGCGACTTGTATGCATGCTGCCGCATCGTGCCGGCCTCGCCGTTGGCCGCCTGTTTGGCCGGATGGCACACCGTGTGGGCGCTACGCGTCGGGCAATTGTCCGCCGCAATATAGAACTCTGTTTTCCCGATCTATCGATCGCTGAACGCGATGCGCTGACGCGGCGTCATTTTTCAGCGCTCGGCATGTCGTTCGTCGAAATGGGACTTGGCCGTTGGGCATCGGACAAAAAGATCGCGCAACTATCAGTCGTCGAAAACCTTGAGCACCTTACCGAACCGCTCGAAAAAGGCATCGGTGTCATCATGCTGAGCGCTCATTTCACGACACTCGAATTTAGTGGCCGTGGTATTCGTTTGGCTGGCACCCCATTCGATGCCGTTTATCGGCGAAACCGCAGCGAGTTTGTCACCGAGTTCCTGCGCGCAGGACGAGAACGATCAGCCGACGAGACAATTGAAAAACGCGATATCAAATCGATGGTTCGCAAGCTTCGTGCAGGCAGGGCAGTCTGGTACGCACCCGATCAGAGTTACAAGCGCAAGGGCGCAGAAGTCGTTCCGTTTTTTGGCGTACCAACGATGCATACAACGGCGACTTCGACACTCGCCCGATTGGGTAATGCCGTCGTCGTGCCGTTCTTTCCGCAACGCATGCCAGACGGCCGCTATCGATTGAAGTTGCTACCGCAACTCGAGAATTTTCCGAGCGGCGACCCGGTCGAAGACGTCATGACGTATATCCACTTGCTCGAAGCACATATTCGCGAGTGTCCGGAGCAATATTTTTGGATTCATCGGAAGTTCAAAGACCTGCCTGACGGCTATGAAGACTACTACGCTGATTTGGATGCGTTGAAGTAGCCCTCGAGCAAGTGTTCCCAGCACGTCTGGTCGTAGTGCAATGCAGGATTCAGGCCCTTGAGTTTTTGCAAAGAACGGTGCAAGCGACTCAGGGTTTTCTGTTTCCACGGACCCGGCGCCAGCAGCCGGCCGCGATCAAAGTCCAGCATCCACAGGCGGCCACTGCTATCGATTTGCAGGTTGTACGCGTTCATATCAGCGTGAAACACGCCGTAGGAATGGAACTCGTGAATCGACTTGCCCAGATCGAGCCAGAACTGCTCGCTCTTGGCGCCCTCGTGCAAGCAAGTTGAAAGTGCTTGCACCCCGGGCACGCGAACCGTAATTAGGTCGGCCGTATAGAACGGTCCTTTGCGTCGATACCGTGCAGCAGCTGGTCGCGGAACGCGCAGACCGTGATCGGCCATCTTTGCGAGCATGCGCCATTCCCGAAATGGGCGCGACTCCTCCGCACCGGTCCAAAAGTAGCTGTCCTTTATGAATTTGCCGATCAGTCCGCCACGCACATAGTGCCGGAGCACGAATTGCCTCGGCACATTGCCCACGAACATCGTGTTGCCCCGGCCCTGCGACCCCAGCACGCCTTGAACGGGCTCTGAGTGCAACCAATTGGCAGCAACAAACCGATCCTCAGAGATTTCGCTGATGACCTGTCTGTCGTACAGGATCGCACCACCTGCGGTGCGTTCAACGGTTTCGGTCACCGTTCTTCCCCATATTTACCAGTTTTAGTCATTTTCCAGATTATCGGATCAATTAGCGACAATTTCTTAAGATTTATTCACTTTTTTTCGAAATTATCCAAGCAATACGCGTCGAAAGTGAGCCCGACTACGCCGCAAAGGATAAATTGCCAATTATCACCACTTATGAACATTTTCGATGCATATACCAACTTTTAGGGTCACTATTTGCAATTATAACGCCAGTTCTGATGCAAATAGTCGAATCTGGTCGGGATTTGGCTCGCTTGAACAAGATCCAGCCTACCTCGATTATTCCCTTAACTCCCATTTATTAGACGTTCGACGCATTTATGAGCAGTTTCGCCACTCTTTCTGTTCTTTTGCGTCTCGATACGAGGCTTGGTGATTGCTCTTCGAAATTTAGTGTTCTTATCTTTTTTTTAGATTTTTGATGCTTTTAGCGACATTATCGTGTTCTTTTTAGTCACTTTGCTGCAATTCGTATTGGGCACCGCAGTACGGACACTTCGCTGCGCCGGTTTCTTCGATGGGCAAGTAAACCTTGGGGTGCGAATTCCACAGGTACATGCCTGGCATCGGGCAGGATAACGGCAGATCACGGCCACGCACCGTATAGCGGTGTTGTGCATTGGCCGGGATGAGATTCTCGTCAACAGTGCCTGCTCTGGTTGCCACGCTTAATTCCTGGGTCGTTGTTACGGATACAGTAGAGGGCGAATTATAAGCTCAGCATGGCCGCAACTTCTATGTGTGTTCCTCACGACCGAGGTACTTCTCCCAGGTCGCTGCGACGAATTGGCGCTGCTCCTGCATCTCGTCCTGGCCTACCAGAGCCGGATTATCATCAAGCAGTAAATGGTGAGCACGCAATCGGAATTCTCGATAGTGGTCTTGCAGCTGCAGCGCAGTGTCCTTGTCCAGACAGCCGTTTTCCGCCAGCGCATCGAGCTGCCGGATATTGTCTGAATAGTGAAAAACAGAATCGTCTGCCGCAGCGTTGGCGAGAACCAAATACTGCACCAGGAATTCAATATCGCCGATTCCGCCTTTGCCTTGCTTCAGATCGAATTGCTCGCCATCGCTCTTGTCCAGTTGTTTGCGCATGCGAGCACGCATCGAGATGACATCGCTGCGCAAAGTTTCCTCGTGTAGGCCAGCACGTAGTGTCGCGGACCGCACGCGCTCGAAGGCTCTTGCGATGCGCGCACTACCCGCTACGTGCCGGGCCCGCAGCAAGGCCTGATGCTCCCACGTCCAGGCGTTCTCCTGCTGGTAGCGCTGGAACGCCTCGACGCTGGTAACGAGCAATCCTGACTGACCGTCCGGCCGTAGCCGAGTATCTATTTCGTACAACATGCCGGAGCCTGTTTGTGTCGTCAGAAAATGCACCAATCGTCGCACGAGCCGCGTAAAGAACAGGGCATGATCCAGGGGTTTGTCGCCATCTGTCACTTGTCCGGCGCCCGACGAATCATGCAGAAAAACCAGGTCAAGATCCGAACCGTAGGACAGCTCAAGCCCGCCAAGTTTTCCGTACGCAATAATCCCGAAGCCAGCCGAATCGGGAACGCCATGAATTCGCGTCAAATCGCGCCAGGCAATATGCAACGCATACTCGAGAATGACTTCTGCCAACTCTGTCAGGCTATCGCTGACTCGCATGATCGGTAAGTTTCCATTGAAGTCAGCCAATGCGATACGAAATTGACTGGCGCGCTGAAACTTGCCAAGCAACTCCATCTGCATCTCACTGTCATTCGCGTCCGCTGCCGACATTCGCTGCTTGAGTTCCTCTTCAAGACCCTCGCGAGTCAATCTTTCGGTATAAATACGCGCGTCCAGCAACTCGTCCAACAAGACCGGGTAGCGGGTAATTTGTCTCGTGATATATGAACTCCGCGAGCACAGGCTGATGAGTTTGCCGAGAGCGTGAGTATTCTCATTGAGCAGTGCCAGATAGGCGCTACGCCGCAATACCTGTTCCGCAACTTCGAGTACGCGACGCAAGGCAAGTGGCGATTCTGTTACATCCCTGAGCAAGAACAGTAGATTTGGAATGAACTGCTGTAAGCGCTGGCTCGCAGCAACATCAGCGTGCGCGGCGGTGCCCTTGAACGCAACACACAAGGATGCGATTGCTTCAGCATCGGCAAACTCGTCGTCACTCAGCGCCTCAGTCCATTCAGCTTCAGTTGCTGAACTGGTCCAGAGTTCGGCGAAGCGTCGTCGTGCGACGTCGCTCGCGTCGTCGCTTTGCTCCCGAAACGCAATCTTTTCAAATTGATCCGTCACATTGCGACGATGTTCATCGAGGTCGGCACGCAACTCACTCCACTGCGTGTATTGCATCGCTGCGGCCAATCGCGATTGGTCAACGGAATCGACCGGGAGATCATGCGTTTGTTGGTCGTGAATAGCCTGAATAAAGTTCTCGAGCCGACGCAGAAATTCGTACGCGTCTTGCAAAATATCCACATCTGCCACGTCCATCCCGTGGCGACCGGTCAGCTTCGGCAAGATCACCTGCAATTCACGACCCTGAAGCTCGGGCCGACTACCACCGCGGACTAGCTGCAGGGATTGCACGATAAACTCGATTTCCCGTATTCCGCCGGGCCCCAGTTTAATGTTGTCAACCAGGTCACGACGTTTAACCTCGGCAGCAATCAGTGCTCGCATTTCGCGCAGCGACTCAAACACGCCGTAGTCGAGGTAGCGCCGGTAGACAAACGGTGAGATCAGATCGCGGTATAGATCCTGTTCGACGGCAGGCGGTGGAGGTGGACCAACTGCGCGAGCTTTGACATAGGCGTAGCGCTCCCAGCCTCGGCCGTGTTGCACGAGATACGACTCGAGCGCTGCGAAACTGGTGACGGGCGGACCACTATCACCAAAGGGTCGCAGCCGAGTATCGATGCGAAAAGCAAAACCATCTGCCGTGGGCTCTTCGATGAGCGCAACGATAACCCGACTAACGCGCGTGAAGTACTCGTGTGGACTAAGCGATTTTCTACCGTCGCTGTCGCTGCCATCCGGGTACAAGAAGATCAGGTCGATATCGGACGAGAAATTTAGCTCGCGTCCACCTAGCTTCCCCATGCCCAGGATGACGATTGATACGGGCTCGCCGTTTTCATCAAGAACCTGTCCGAAGCGCTCCTGCAGTGACCTCTGCGCGTAGCCTGCTGCTGCTCGCAACAAGTGATCGGCGAGCTCGGAAATCGCAACCAGCGACTCGTTGAGCGTGGCAAGCGCAGCATATTCTCGCCACAGCACATGCAGGAAGTAGCGGTTTCGAAAGCGACGAATCTCCGACTTGACGTCGTCAACTGCTTCGGAACTGTTTTCTATCCGCGTCGCGAATGCCGCCAGTTCGTCGCTGTCGGGCGGCACCAGCAGGGCCTCTTGCTGCTCGAAAAGCCAGCGCCACTCCTTTAGGAACGTATTGCCAGCAAACTCGCTGCACGCGCAAAGCCGTGTCAGATTGGCGATCATAGATTCCGGGATAACCTGAGTTTCGCTTTCCACTATGAATCGCTCCAGCTTGCGCCACGCGACAGCGCGCAGATCGGCGGGCAACGCATCTAGCGCGCGTTGCAGGTTGTTATCCTTTGCTAGCATGCTCAACAGTCTACTACGCGCTACACTGATGTGATCGACGCATCAACGACCGCCATGCCAAAAAAATTGCTCATCGTCTATCACACTCAGTCCGGCACGACTTCGCGCATGGCCGACGCGGTAATCCGTGGAGCAACGAACGAAGACGTAGCGGGTGTCGAGGTGCGCACAAAGACTGCGTTGCAAGCGGATGCCGATGATCTGCTGTGGGCGGACGGTTTTATTCTCGGCACGCCGGAAAATTTCGGCTATATGAGCGGCGCGATGAAGTACTTCCTCGATCGCATATTTTACGCCTGTGAGAACAAGGTCAACGGAAAGCCATATGCACTGTTTGTACGTGCTGGCAACGATGGCTCGGGTGCCATCAGTAGCATGCGTCGTATTTTGGCGGGCCTGGCCGTCCGTGAAATTCAGGAGCCGCTATTGATTGCCGGAGAATTTGATGAATCACGCCTGGCGGAATGTGAGGAGCTCGGCCTGACACTTGCTGCAGGCCTGGAAGCGGGGGTTTTTTAGCCGGCTGACGACTTCTTTTTGTGGCTCAGTCCTGCCAAGGCATCGTCCAACGGCGACGGCTTACCCACGCCGTGACCCTGCGCGTAATCGACCCCGAGTTTTTCGATCAGTTTGCGCGTTTTCTCACTTTCGACATACTCGGCAACGGTTTCGAGCTCCATTACTTTGGCAACCTGGGTAATCGCCGCAACCATCGATTCGGAAATTCGATTGTCCGTGATATCGCGAATAAAACTGCCATCAATCTTGAGCGTGTCGACGTTGAAATTCTTGAGGTAGGCGAACGAGCTTAGTCCGGCGCCAAAGTCATCCAGTGAAATTCGACATCCACGATCGCGTAAAGCATCGATGAATGCCTGTGCCTTGGCCAGGTTGGATACAGCAGCCGATTCCGTCACCTCAAAACACAGGCACTCTGCCGAAATTCCGCCAGCAGCGATTTCTTCGTCGATGAACTGCAAAATGTCATCGTCGCTCAGCGACTGACCTGACAGATTTATAGAAATGTTGGCCTGCGCCGCTTCCACATTGTCCGCCTGTTCGGCAATCTTGGCGATCGTGGTTGATGTCACCCAGCGATCAATTTGTGGCATCAGGCGATAGCGTTCTGCGGCTGAAAACAGCGCTTGTGTCGGTATGTATTCGCCATCGCTGTCCTTCATGCGTAGCAATACTTCAAAGCGCGGCGTCTTTTTGCCTTTCTTGAGACCGGTAATCGGTTGCGCCAACAATTCGAATTCGTCGCCGTCAATCGCCTGTTGAATCTGTGTCACTAGCTGCATGTCGTCATGCCGTCGAATCACACTCAGGTTTTGATCGTTGTAGACTTCAATTCGATCACGACCGTGACTTTTCGCACCTTCGCAAGCCATGCGCGCAGCCGTCAGCGCACGACCCTCATCACCAGAGTGGGTGTTGAATTCGGCAACGCCGATGCTCATCGTAACCTGCATTGACTTATCGCCTTCGAGGTAGCGCAGTTGCGAACCCCGTTCGCGGATATTATGTGCGAGCTCCAAAGCGTCTTCTTCGCTTGAATGCGTCAGCAAAATACAAAAATCATCGCCTGTAAGACGTGACACGACAGCATTGCGCGACAAGTCCTCTTCGAGCATACGCGCGAAGCGAATGATGACGGCGTCACCGGCATCACGTCCGAAGGTATCGTTGACCAATTGCAGATTGTCGAGATCGAGGTAAATCAGTTGGTGCGGTGCGGACGAGCTAACAAGTGACTGCGCAGACTCCTGCAGTTGTGCTTCGAAGCCGGACCGGTTCATGAGTCCCGTCATCGTGTCGAATGAGCGCTCAATGACATACTCGACTTTGCGTACGATATGCGCCATGAAACGCCGTTCGGGTTTGGTAAATTCGCCTTCGTGGACGCGCCCCAGTTGCGCAAGCACCCCTTCGAGATTGCCGTGCTTGTCCCGCAACGGGCAGAGCAAAGTTTGGTAACCGTCCGCAGCTGCACCGTCGATACCGTCCACACCCGGAATTTGAAATACGACCGGCCAGCGATGGCCTTCCAGTTTCGGTAGCATGTGATCGATCAGGTAGCGGTCGAGAACTTTGCGATTTACGTTTTTCCAGCTTGAATGAGTCGCGCTTACTCGAATGCGCTTGCCCGGAATTAGTAGCACGCTATAGGCGATTTCCAGGAAACGGCCACTTTGACCCACGAGTTGTGCAAGTCCGGCGTGACTGCGTGACATGCCGTGAATTTTTTCGTCAACTTCGTAAACAAGTGTCAGCTCTTTCTCGACATCCTCATTCAGAGATTCGGCGACATCGAGTTTCTCAGCTAGTAACAGGCCCTCTCCGATCATATCGACGGCCGGCATAAGAATATTTGTGATTAGCCGTGGGTTGAATGAGGACGACTTGCCAGCGTTTCGGGAAAACACGGCGACAAGCAAGCCTAGTCGCGCATCCTGCTCCCCATATACAGGCAACACCAAAAGCGTGCGGCCAGAGGTAAGTGTTCGACGAACGGCCTCGCTCTCGCTGTCCAGCCCTTCAATGATTTCATTGGGCAGATCGGATACGAAGTTATCGATTTCGTAGTCATCTGCGCCATCGCTGCTCCATACACAATTGCGATGTACGTCGTAAAAGCAAAAACACTGCGCGCGAGGCACCAGTGAGTGCAGCAGACCCTTGGCTTTGCCGATGTTCTTTCTTGTTTGCAGATTGTGCAGATCGGCCGGCAACGTGCGCTCCCAAAAAGGCAATCCGTTTCGATCGCACAACGATGCCAGTCAGGAGCCCCAATCGCTGTGACTCAGGTCTCATGTGAAACTAATTTTTTTGAAGCTAATCAGCGTATTAGAGCGAATCCAGCCATTCGTCGTCAGAGCCTTCGTTGACCCCTTCGAATAATGGTGTCGAGAGGTAGCGCTCGCCCGTGTCGGGCAACATCGCGAGGATGACAGACCCGTCCGCCGCCTCTGCTGCCACGTCAAGCGCGGTTGCCAACGTCGCCCCCGACGATATCCCCGTAAAAATGCCCTCGCTTGCCGCCAATTGCCGCGATACGGCGATGGCGCGATCGTCACTGACTGAACGCAGGTCGTCGTATATCTCTTTGTCGAGCACATCGGGAATGAAATCAGGTGTCCAGCCCTGAATCTTGTGCGGTGCCCAGTCGCTGCCCGCAAGCAATGCGGCCGCTTCAGGCTCAGTCGCTACAATCGAAACCTCGGGTCGTGCGGTCTTGATGACCCGACCAGCACCCGTCATCGTGCCGCCCGTGCCATAGCCCGTGACCCAGTAGTCCAGTCGCCTGCCAGCGAAATCACTAAGAATCTCCGGTCCGGTAGTACTGGCGTGGTAGGCGGGGTTGGCCGGATTCTCGAATTGGCGAGCCAGAAACCAGCCGTGCTTAGCCCCGAGCTCTTCGGCCTTTTTGACCATACCTGTGCCGCGCTCAGCCGCCGGTGTAAGAATGACCTTCGCACCCAAACCGCGCATGATTTTTCGACGTTCGACTGAAAACGAATCGGCCATCGTCGCGACGAACGGGTGGCCAAGCGCCGCACACACCATGGCAAGCGCGATTCCGGTGTTACCAGAAGTCGCTTCAATCACCGTCTGCCCAGGTTTGAGATCACCTTTTTGCAGTGCGTCGACCACAATCGCATACGCAAGCCGGTCCTTGACCGAAGCCAGGGGATTAAACGATTCGACCTTGACGAACATTTCGATATTGTCAGGCGCCATTCGATTGAGCCGAACTACCGGTGTGTTGCCAATCGTCTGCAAAATATTGTCGTAAATCATGTCGCGATCCTTGTTCTTATTAGGTGCTAAGCAATGGTATAGCAGATTCATTCAAGGTTTGGGGGAGATCATACCGGGATTCGCAAGTCCCCAATATTATTGCTTATTTTGGCTGTATAACCGGACGTTATATAGCCGCCTTTAGACTCAACGGTTTGCGGGCAACGGAGCATTTTCACAAGCTTGAAAAAACAAGAGCTATTTCTCATTAGTGATTGAAACGAACCGGCCATTCCGTGGTCACATAAAAGACTGCGGGGGCGCCAGGATGAAACTACAGCAACTGAAATACCTGTTAGCGATAGTCGACAACGGATTAAACATTACTGCAGCTGCCGAAAAGCTGTTCACGTCGCAACCAGGTGTCAGCAAACAACTAAAACTGCTCGAGGAGGAACTCGGGCTTCAGTTGTTCGTACGCAAAGGCAAGAGTCTGGGCGGGATTACGGCTGCCGGTGAGCAGGTAATCGACCGCGCTCGACTGATCATGCAAGAGGCCGAGAATATTCGCAGTCTCGCTTTCAATTATTACCATGAAGAAGAAGGCACGCTGTCAATCGCAACCACGCATACGCAGGCTCGCTACGTGCTGCCCGATGTGATCCGTGAGTTTCGCGATAGATATCCTCGTGTCGGTTTGAACTTGCACCAGGGTACGTCCGAACAAATCGCCGACATGGTGCGCAGTAATGACATTGACTTCGCGATCGCAACTGGATCGCATGAGTTATTTCGTGACCTGTTACTTGTACCCAGCTACCACTGGGACAGAAAAATAATCGTGCCGAACGATCACGAGCTCACAAAACTCGACCGTAAGATAACGCTTCACGATCTGGCGCAATTTCCATTGGTGACATACGTTTTCAGTTTTGGCGGCCAATCGTCACTAAAGCGGGCCTTTGCCGATGAAGGTCTGGATCCTGATGTTGTATTCACAGCTCGCGATGCCGATGTCATTAAGACCTACGTTCGTATGGGCCTGGGTGTCGGCATAGTTGCGGGCATGGCAGAGGATCACGCCGATGACGACATGACTGCGATTCCGGCAACGGGGCTGTTTCCGCGCAGCACGACCTGGATCGGCTTCCGTAAAGACATCGTGTTGCGACGTTACATGCTCGAATTTGTACAGTTGTTTGCGCCGCACATCACGGCGGATCAACTTGAACAGACGCGACACGTCCGATCGCAAGTCGACCTGGACAAACTATTTGGCGACGCGAATCTTCCCGTGCGTAGCGGCGGCACTGGTGACAAGCCGGCGACTCGCTTGCAATCAATTGCTTGATTGGCGGCCCGCCTAATAAATGCGAATGCCGCCGTGTCGTTGCCGGCTGCGTTTGTCGACCCACCATAGCCCCAGCAAAAAACCGCCGATCAGGCACACGCCGATTGCGCCAATGACCCATGACAACGGCAAGCTATTCTGAAATTGGGATTGTCGCTGTCGCAAGTCCTCATTTTCATCCGTCAACTCAGACAGATTTTCCTGACTAGTATCGAGCTGAGCCTGCAAATCGCCTGCTTCTTGTTCCAGCGCGGAGATGGTCGCTGCCGGTCCTGCGAACTGACGCCGCAATTGTTCAAGTTCGGCATTCAATCGATCAACTTCAGCTTGCGTTTCGGCGACGATCAACTTCGCTGGCTTTTCATCGACCAGATAAGCGGCCTTGACGTAGCCCTGCACGCCGTCTGGCAAGACGACATTCGCATAGTTTCGATCACGTGACAGGATCTCGAGTTCCTGGCCACTGTCCAGGGTCCGAAACGCGCGATCGCTGGTATCTGCCGCCTGATGAAGCCCTAAGCGCAGATTGTCCGTCACATAGGCTGTTTCCGCTGCAACCACAAGCGGTAGCAAGAGCAGTACCCCACAACGCAATATTGTTGTCACCTTTTCATCTCCCAAGCTGTTCACGCCGCAGTCTACTACAGCCGCTGGCCGACTTTAGTGCTCGTAAACCCAGCGCAATAGTGCTTCCTGGACTTCTTGCCCTGGCCCGCGGTGAATATCCTCGAAATTCTGCATGCTTACCACTGCAAACCGGCGACCGGAGCGGGCCTGCAGATAGCCTGCAATGGCGGTCACATGGTCTAGCGAACCCGTCTTGAGGTGCGCATTACCATCGAGGGTCGCGTCATCAAATCGACGCCGCAGCGTGCCATCGTTGCCAACCAGTGATAGCGACGACACATACTCAGGCATGTACGGCTGGCGCCATGCGAACTCAAGCAGCGTACCCATGTCACCGGCCGACATGCGCGCATCGCGCGACAGGCCGGCACCATTGTCGAATTTCAATGCATTGAGCTCGAGGCCTTTGTTGTCAAGCCAACTCGCGACAACCTCACGGCCGCCCGCTTCGGTGCCCGGCTGACCGAGTACTTCTGCCGACAGCGTAAACAGCAGTTGTCGCGCCATGACATTGTTGCTGAATTTGTTGACGCGTGTGATGACATCGGACAATGGTAAAGAGTCGAAACTCAACAGGGGTTCGACATCGTCTGGTGCTACTGCGTTGAGCCAACCGCCCTTGAATTCGCCGCCAGATTCACGCCATAGCGATATGAATAGTCCATAGACGAACTCGTTGTGACTTAGCGCAGTACGGTCCATGGCATAGTGTTTACAGCGGCCTGGAAACTTGCCGCTGAATGTCATTCTGTCAACCGCCTCGTTTGCCGATATTGTTATGCCGCGCTGGTAGCCGCGGCAACTTCCCGGCCCAAGCGACAGACGATTGTCGACATCAAGATTTTCAAGCGGCGGATCCAGTCGAACATGCACACTGTTGGTATCGTGCTCAGGTTCGAACCAGTAGCGAACAACTTTGAAATTCATCAACAACGCATTTGGTGCGACGTTGTACGCGCGCAGAGGTTGACGATCGAATTCGGCTGGATTGAATTCGGGCAAGTAAAAATAGCTGTCGTCAATATGTAGATCGCCGTCGATTTCCCGAATCCCGGCCTGTCGAATATTGCGGAGTAGCTGCCACACGCGCTCTGTTACAAGGAACGGATCACCATAACCCTTGAGCAACAAATTGCCGTTGAGTCGTCCGTTTTCAACGTCACCAAGAACGAACACATCTGTCTTCCAGGTGTGTGCCGGACCCAGCAAGTCGAGTGCAGCCAAGGTTGTCAGCAGTTTGATTGTGGACCCCGGATTGCGCGCTACCGCTGCATTCCAGCGCAGCACCACCTCTCCTGTATCAAGGTCCTGCACATACAAACTCAGACTGTCGTCAGGTACCTGACGGACGTCCAGAGCAGCACGCACGCCAATGGGTAGCTCGGTATCCGCAGCCAGAGCACTGACAGGGACTAACATCAGGGCCATTAATAATAACGAGCTCTTCATCTTGGTTTCTTCACTCCGAAAGTTCGAATTCGATCCGCCAGCGTCGTCGGCTTGACCCCCAGCAATTCAGCCGCCCCGCCCTTTCCAGACACCTTCCAACCGGCCCGTTTGAGAGCAAGGAGCAAGTTTCGTTTCTGAAATTCGTGCATATCGGCTTCCGTCAGCAATATTTCTTCGATCTCTGATGCCGATTCTGTGGATTGCGACAGAACAGCTGGATTCGCCATAGACAAGTCCAGCCGTAAAACGTTGCGCGGCGAAAGAATTACGGCCCGCTCGATTACGTTCTTAAGCTCGCGAACGTTGCCTGGCCAGTTATAGGCCTGCAACATCGCCGCCTGGCTGCGCGTTAATTGCATCGATGTGCGGCCAAAATCGCTACAGGTCTTGTCGAGAAAATGTCTTGCGAGATGAATAACATCATCGCCACGTTCACGCAGCGCCGGCACATCGATCGGAAACACGCTGAGGCGGTAGAACAAGTCCTCGCGAAATTCTCCGTCCACGATTTGTTGCTCGAGGTTTCGGTTGGTCGCAGCAATGATACGCACGTCAACTGTACGGGTAACATCGTCGCCGACGCGTTCGAATTCACTCTCTTGCAGAACGCGCAGCAACTTGCTCTGTAATTCGAGTGGAATTTCGCTGACCTCATCCAAAAATATCGTGCCGCCATCTGCAAGTTGAAAGCGACCAACGCGGTCTCGGTGAGCACCGGTAAAAGCGCCCTTCACATGCCCAAAAAATTCGCTTTCGAATAGCTCTTTAGGGATTGAAGCACAATTGACCTTTACGAGCGGCTCGTCGGCGCGCGGACTCTGGGCATGAATGGCATGTGCCACGAGTTCCTTGCCAACACCGGATTCGCCTTGCAACAAGACGCTCGCCGGTGTTTCGGCCACCGCAGCAACGCGTTTGAGCGTTTGCATTAACGCCGGGCTATTGCCGACGATCTGCCCGGAATTCATGCCGATATTCACTTCTTCGCGTAAATAGTCGCGTTCCAGTTCGAGCTCTTTTTGCAGTCGCTCGTTTTCGGCAAGCGTAAAACGCAATCGCTGTTCGGCCCGATTTCGCTCGGTTACGTCTTTCGATGCAATCAACATGCGATCGACATTACCGTTTACATCACGGCGCGATATTGCTGACACGATCAGGTCCAGAACACTGCCGTCCTTAGTCACGACGTGTCGTTCTTCGTTGTTGAAGTCGCCCTGATTGATATAGTCACGCAGCATGTCGCCGCTCATACTTTCGCGATCGGTTGCGGTAAAGAAATCGCTGATGGATCGCCCGATTACTTCTTCACGCTCGTAACCAAGTTTCTGTAGCCAATGATCGGTAACAGTTACAACATTGCCGTCGCCATCCACCGAATGCAGCATTGCGGGCGTCGAGCGATACAAGTTTCGATACTTGAAATTGGCGCGCGCTTCGTCGGTAGTCTCTGTATACATGGCAATCGTGCGCACCAGTTCGCCATTCGGATCGTATTCGACCAGCGAGTTGGTCAGACACTCAACAACTTCGTCGCTGCTGGAAAGAAACGCAATCGGCTTGTTGGTCAACTTGCCTGTACGACGCAGCGCCGGCAGAAATTCCTTCTCGATGCGCTTAGCCGATGCGGGCGTGACGAATTCACCGGGTCGCCGGCCGACCATGTCGTCGCGCCCATAACCAAGCCGCTCCAGGAGCGCGTCGTTGACATCGACATAAGTGCCGTCGGCACCGATCGAAGTCAGCATCGCCGGAGTCTTGCGAAACAACCATTCGTAGTCGCTATTGCCCATCATCGCGGCAGTATATACGGAATTTCGTAAATTGCTATTACGGTATTTCGTTATTTACGAAATTTCGTAACCCCTAAAACATGGTAAGTCATTGTTTATGAAAGATTTATGAAGTTGGCACGGTCCATGCAATAGATATACGCAAATACTGTTTATTTTATTGCGGCGGGATGCCGTAAACGCTTTAAGGAAGCAATCATGAAGACCAAAAACGTAGAAAACGGACTTGCGCTAGTCGGCGCACTAGTCATCCTTGTCGCAGTTGCCTTCGCAGCTACTTCGGCTTTTGACAACCAGATTGACCTTGATTTCGCATTTCAGGGCCACACATCCACAGTATTCGCGAGCTCCTGATAGCGACTACCTGATTACATTCCGGGCTCGCCACCCGATCAGCACTCTCCCCCCCGATAGTCTGATTTGCGAGTCCGGGACGAATGGCAGTCCCCTGCCGTTCTTGCTTGGACGCCGGAGACCGTTCCGTGTCGGATCGGCCCGCTGAGTCATTCAACGATTTCAGTTCTCCGGCGTCTTTCTTTTTGCTAAAGAGACGTCCGGTCCCTGTGATGCTCGGCTCGGTTTGCACGCGTGTCGGCGCCCTGGCTTGAAATCGAGCGACGTATTTTCTTGAGCCATAATCGCGCCCAAGCAAACTCGAGACTTAGAATTGCCAGCCCAATCGGTATGACGATGATCGCCGGACCAGGCAAGACGATCAAAGCTATGCCAACTGCAAGTACCGTACTACCGACGACTGCTACCGCAATACGACGGGCGATCTTGTAAGTCATGTTGGCTGCGTGTTTGATCATGTGTTCAGCTTACACCATAGATACGTTTGTTTTCTGACAGCCATGCCGTACTCTTTGTTGCATGCGTATTGTTCTTTTCTACAGTGCAATCATCGGCCTATCAGTCGGCAGCTCATTCGGTGGCGAGCTCGACGGTCATCTGGTGCTTGAATCCAGTTCCGCCATTGTAGAGATTGAGCCGCAGCCTCCCGGACTACGCTTGATTCGCCTGCCGGAAGTCTCTTTTGCAATGCAGATCGAAGCTCGCTGCAATGCTGACCTACTCGCCGAGTCAGTCTTGATCAGTGTTGCCGATACACGCGTAAGCCTGGGTTCTGCGGACTTTGACGATCAAGGCACGGCACAAACGACGATTCAAATCCCTAAACATCAGATTGCGCCGCTGACTATTGAAAATTTTTGTATTGCGGGTACAGCTCCGAGCATCGCTACACCAGTGCAAGTGCGCGACGCATTGAGCGCACAAGTATCATTGAAATGCGCTGCGGAAGGTCGTGAGTCGATCGTCTATCAAACTGTTGGATTAAACGTTGCGCTGGACTGTCAAACTAGCGCAGACGAAGTATCAGAAGACCTGTCACCGGATAACGATTAGTTGCCTGCGTCTTCGGACTCACCCAGGTTCTCTTGCAAAAACTGCAATGTCCTTTGCCAGGCATCATCAGCTGCCTTCGCGTCGTAGGCATTGCCGGTCGGATTGGCGAACGCATGCCTGGCGCCCGGGTATATGTGGATATCATGGGGTTTGCGCAGTCTTTCCAACGCGGCGGCAAATGCCTCTACAGACTCGACCTTGATGCCGGTATCTTTTTCGGCAAACAGACCCAGGATAGGCACGTTGAGTGGCTGCAACTGCTCGTCGTCGTCAGTGACCTGACCGTAATAAATGACAGCTGCATCAAGATCGTCAGGGAACAGCAAGGCCGTATTCAGCGACCAGCCACCACCAAAACACCAACCTAATGAAGCGACGCGTGGCGCGCCAGCGATCGAATCGACGAACTCGTACGCCTGACGAATATTCTCGGATGCAGAATCGGGTTGTTCAACAACACGCGTCATTAGCTGTCTGGCATCGCGAACGGATTCTGCGACCTCACCATCAAAAAGATCGACCGCAAGTACGATGTAGCCCTCGCCGGCAAGCCGCTCAGCCATCGCGCGGATGTTGTCGTTCAGGCCCCACCATTCATGAATCATGATGACTGCCGGTAGCGGCTCAACCATATCGGCCGGAAAAACAAAGTCGCCGTACACGAGTTGGTCATCGACTTCGGCGTACGGCAAGCGCTCTGAAATCACGGCACGTTGTGGCGCTTTCTGTGCGCCTTCGCTCGGCTCGGTTGTATCGTTGGCATGTTCCTTTGCCATGGCCTCAACGTTGTCGAGCCCAGCCTGCCGATCGGCCGATGCTGTATCTGATCCGCCTGAGCTGCCTGAATCGCAGCCAGCAATCAGCATCAAGCTGAGCACTGCAATGGCAAGACCGCGAATTTGATTTGCGCGCGTTAGCATAGCTGTATCCCGAATATGGACTGGCCACGACGACCAGTCAGCCTGCAAAGACCGCATAGTTTAATCGAAAAAGGGTGAAAGGGTCGATCAGATCAGCGCTCCCGACTAAACTGTTTGCACAACATGGCATTCGACGTTTGGAGTCAAAATGAGCCTTCTGCAGCAATCGGTCATCTATTTGCTCGCTGCGATCATCATGGTACCGATCAGCCGCCGGCTCGGGTTTGGTTCGATTCTTGGCTATCTGGCGGCTGGTATCATCATCGGTCCGTTCGGTGCAGAGCTGATTCACGACCCCGAACACATTCTGCATTTCGCTGAACTTGGCGTTGTCTTCCTGTTGTTCATTGTTGGTTTGGAGTTGCAACCGTCGCGACTCTGGGTCTTGCGCAGAATGGTCTTTGGCCTCGGCTCAGCACAAGTCATTCTAAGCGCCGCCGCAATTACAGCGATTGGATGGCTATTTGGACTCGACCCAAAGCCGGCCCTGATCATCGGTCTAATCCTCGCGCTGTCGTCAACCGCGTTCGTTTTACAAATGCTGGCGGAGAAAAAACAACTGACAAGTTCGCACGGACGAGCAGCATTTTCGATTCTGTTATTCCAGGATCTCGCTGCCATTCCATTGATAGCGATATTGCCCATGCTTGGCTCGGGCACCGGCAACGGCATCACCGCGTCTCAAGCAGGCATCATGGTGTTGACGATCGGTGGATTGATCGTCGCGGGTCGTTTCCTGTTGCGACCGGTGCTACAGATAGCAGCCGGCTCCAAAATTCCGGAGATCTTCACGGCAACAGCATTACTCGTCGTGATCGGTGCGGCCCTAATAATGGAGTTTGCCGGGATGTCGATGGTCCTAGGTGCATTCATCGCCGGCATGATGCTTGCAGATTCGGAATTTCGTCATCAATTGGAAGCCGACCTCAGTGCATTTAAGGGATTGCTTCTCGGGCTGTTTTTTATCGCCGTTGGCATGTCAGTGAATGTCGGCTTACTACTCGACTCACCGCTACGAGTCCTGCTCATCGTTGCGCTGTTGATGTCGGCTAAAGCGCTAGTGCTGATTCCATTGTCACGAAAATTTGGCTTATGCGACGCAGGATCATCATGGAGCCTGGCCGCTTCGATGTCGCAGGGCGGTGAATTTGCGTTTGTCTTGTTCGGCATCGCCGCGCGAGATGCTCTGTTACCTGCAGCACTAATTGACGAATTGATTCTGGCTGTGGCCGTCTCGATGCTCCTAACGCCATTCGCCTTTCTTGCAGCAGAGCACCTCAGTAAACGCAAAGCAGCTGCGATTGAACCCGAATACGATGATATGAGCGACGAACATAATGAAGTGATCATTGCCGGATTTGGTCGCGTCGGACAGATTGTTGCGCGCTTGTTACGCATCGCTGGAAAGCCGTTCACTGCACTGGAAATCGATTCATCGCAAGTAGACGTTGTACGACGCTATGGCAATGTCGTGCATTACGGCGATGCGTCCCGACTTGATATTCTCCGCGCCGCTGGCGCTGAACATGCCAATATTCTCGTGCTAGCTATTGACGACATTGAAGCCTCGATGCGCACAGCCGAGGCTGTTGTTCGACACTATCCACATCTCAAGATTGTCGCTCGAGCGCGCAACCGAAGACATGCTTACAAGCTGATGGATATCGGCATCAAGGATATTTTTCGCGAGACGTTCTTATCGAGCCTGGCGATGTCGGAGAAAGTATTGGAGTCACTCGGTTTCAGTGCAGAGGACACCGAGATGGTGGCAAGTTCGTTTCGTGATCGCGACGAGCGCTTGTTGGTTGAGCAACACGCATTTCATCACTCTGAAGAACAACTTTTTCAGTCGGCGCGCGATACTGCCGCTGAACTTGACGCTCTACTGCGTGATGACGCGCAAAATTAGTCGTCGTCATCCCATTCTCTGAGTTTGGTCTTATCAACCTGCTCCCATTGTTGTTCGCTTTTGCGAACGTTCTGCACAACCTTGGCGAGCACATAGACGATGACCGCCGCGATGATCAATAGAATAGGCAACAAGCCTTCTGGCATCGTATGAATCCTGTCGATAAAGACCTGCGCAGAGCTTACCATCGTTGCCTGTGACTGAATTACCCGCAAATCTGCCGTTCTGGCGGCGTGGCATCAATTTCGTGCGCGAAGCCTTGCGCGACGACGATCGGGATTACACGGTCGGGCCCATCGGCACGGCGCTGGGCCTTTTGGCCATTCCAATGATGCTCGAGATGTCGATGGAAGCCGTGTTTGCGGTCGTCGATATCGCATTCGTTTCTCGCCTTGGTATTGATGCGGTTGCTGCTGTGGGTATTACCGAGGCGCTGATCACGGTCTTGTACGCGGTTGCTGTAGGTCTTGGCATGGGCGTAACTGCCATGGTGTCGCGACGTATTGGTGCCAAGGACGTCGATGCAGCCGCCTGCGTAACGGGGCAGGCACTTTGGGTAGGTGCAGCGCTATCAATCGGCATTGGCATCGGCGGCGCTATCTACGCTAAGGACATGCTCCTGCTCATGGGCGCGTCTGAGGGTGTCGTGGAGATCGGCAGCGGCTACACGGCCATGTTGCTCGGGGGCTCTGCCAGCATCCTGTTTCTGTTTCTCTTGAACGCAGCATTTCGTGGCGCCGGTGACGCGGCAATTGCACTACGTGCATTGTGGCTCGCTGAAGGGCTCAACATCATTCTCGACCCTTGTCTGATCTTCGGCTGGGGACCGTTTCCGGAAATGGGCGTCACGGGCGCAGCCGTCGCCACGACAATCGGACGCGGTACAGGCGTTCTTTATCAACTTTGGTACTTATTCGGTGGCCGCGGTCGGCTCGCATTTCACCTGCGGCACTTGCGCATTGTGCCGCGGTTGATTAGCCGCATGCTGGTGATTTCGATAGGCGGTGTTGGTCAGTTTCTGATCGCGACATCCAGTTGGATTCTCGTAATGCGTATTATTTCGCTGTACGGCAGCAACGCCGTCGCCGCCTATACAATTGCGCTGCGCATGATGGAATTCATCTGGCTGCCTGCCTGGGGCCTCGGCAATGCGGCGGCGACGCTGGTCGGCCAAAACCTGGGTGCCAACAAATCGCAACGCGCTGAACAGTCGGCCTGGCGCGCGGCGAAATACAATCTAGTATTCATGTCGACGGCTGCTATTATTTTGCTAACACTAGCACCCGGTATCGTCGGCCTATTTACGAACGATGCCGAAGTGATCGAGTTGGGCAGCACATGTTTGCGCATACTCAGTGTCGGTTTTCCAATTTATGCCATCGGCATGATCATGACCCAGGCGCTGAACGGAGCCGGCGATACAGTCACACCGACACTGATCAATCTGGTGTGCTTTTGGCTGTTGCTTGTGCCACTGGCTTATTGGCTCGCGACGTCAATCGGACTGGGGCCGAACGGTGCTTTTTTTGCAACCGTCGTGTCGGAGTCACTTCTGACCGTACTTAGTGTCATTGTTTTTCGGCGCGGCAAATGGAAAACACAGGTCGCCTGACGCGAACGCGTCAGGTTAAGTAGTATGAGCACATCAAACACGTGGAGCAGCACCCATGAATGACCTGTCACGCCTTGCCGATATGGCCGAAATACTCGGCGCACTCGTCGTTATCGGCGGCCTTATCTTCGCAGTTATGCAAATGCGAAATATTCGACAACAGCGTCGAGAGATGGCCGCAATAGAATTGTTTCGTTTTTTTGGCAATGCCGATTTCAACTCGGCCTATGAAAAAGTCATGAAGCTTCCGGACGGACTTAGCAATGAAGAGATTGAGGTTCGTCATCCGGGCCTGGAACATTGTGCCATGCTCATATGCACGACCATGGAGAACATTGGTGTAATGACCTACCGGCGCATCGTGCCATTTCTTGTGGTCGACAATTTGATCGGTTCTAGCACCGTTATTTTGTGGCAGAAACTGGAGCGCTGGGTCCATGACTTGCGTGAGGAACTCGGCACCGAGCATGCGTTTGAGTGGTTCCAGTGGCTTGCGGAACGCCTCGACGAACTGGACGAGGATAGTCAGCCGGCGTTTCTCGCGCACAAGACCTGGAAGCCGACTCGCATCACGCGTGAAATCTGAAGCAGCGCTAATCGAATTTCACAACGCGACGATTTGGCGCGGCAGCACCTGCGTCTTTGAGCAGCTGAATCTTCAAATCGCCCAGCATGAACGGCTTGCGATCCTCGGCCCGAATGGCTCGGGCAAAACCACAATTTTGAAAACAATCAATCGCGAACTCTATCCAGTCGTGCGCGACGACGCCTGGGTGCGGATTCTGGGGCGCGATCGCTGGAATGTCTGGGAGCTTCGCAAACGTATCGGCGTAGTCTCACACGACTTGCACAGCCGCTACACGCCAACGACGTCAGCACTTGAGGTGGTGACATCTGGATTCCAGTCCAGCATCGGGATTCACGGGCTGCTGGCCGACAAGGTCACAGACGAGCAGATTGCGCGCGCCAAGGCAACGCTGGGGGCGCTGGGTATGGCCGATTTTCACAGCACGCAACTGAAATCGATGTCGACCGGCCAGCAGCGCCGCTGCCTGCTGGCTCGCGCCCTCGTGCACGAACCGAATACCCTGATCCTTGACGAACCCACGGCCGGCCTCGATATAGCGGGCAGTTTCGACTATTTGCGTCATATCCGGCGACTGGCCCAGGCCGGCCAGAACATTGTCATCGTCACACACCACCTCAATGAGATCCCGCCTGAGGTTGATCGAATCGTGCTGCTGAAGGAAGGCGTCGTTGTAGCTGACGGCAGCAAATCAGAGACATTGAACAGTGATTTGCTCAGCGAAATCTATGCGACACCGGTGCGAGTCGCCGAAACCAAGGGCAACTATTTCGCTGACCCCGGCTGATCGGCGACCGGATTCGCAAAACGTGATCTGCTACGATTCTTAGCAGCGAAAAATCACTACTCTTGGACCATGATCGTGCTTATTCGACTCCTCGCAGCCAGCC
>JBPCYB010000027.1:0-14978 GCA_051007995.1 Woeseiaceae bacterium
GCATTGACCCAATCGAGTGCGTCCAGCGCTGTCGGCGTCGTCCGCGATTCAAGCGTGCGCCGCAACTTAGCGGCACGCCGCAGTACGGACATCTTGCCCGGCAAAACGCCTTCTGTATTCAGACCACGCTCGATGCATGCCTCCATGGCAGACCATAGATTATCCATGCCCTGCACTACGTCTTCGGCGCTGCGCCATTGCTGTTCGTTTTGCAGAATCAATTCGGCAATACTGAGATTCGCTTCTTCAGCAACACTAAGCAACGAGTCTCCGCTATCGAAACTGAACTTCGGTTCGCCCTCTTGCGAACTCGGTTCCGGATCATCACCACGAGCAATAAACCCGCCGCCCAGTGAATAGTATTCCTCGTTCAATATTTCGCTGTTGTCAGCGTTGGTAGCAACAAAACGCATACCGTTGGTATGTCGCGGCAGCTCGATGTCGAAATTGAAGATTAGATCATCGTCAGGATCGAACGGAATTGAGCCAACTAGCGGAACATCGATCTTCTTATCGGCATGCACGGCGCGAAGTATCGTCTCGACCGCATCAGGATCAACAATCGCTGGGCGCAATCCCGTCAACCCGAGAATTATCGCAGAATCCGTACCGTGGCCTTTGCCCGTAAACGCCAACGACCCATAGAGCGTCACCTGCACATGTGCAACCTGCTCTGCGACGCTAGCAAGTTGTTGCACAAACTCGTACGCAGCCGTCATCGGTCCACCAGTATGCGAACTGGACGGTCCGATGCCGATTTTGAAAATATCGAATATGCTGATCGCGGACAATTTAGTCTGATCCCAACGACAACAACGTCGCGTTACCGCCGACCGCTGAAATGTTGTTACTTATCGTGTACTCGGTGCCAAACCGAGGAAGGTAGTACGGGCCGCCTGCTTTCGGGCCGGTTCCGGACAAGCCACGACCACCAAAAGGTTGCACGCCGACTACAGCCCCGATCATATTGCGATTGATATACACGTTGCCGGCGCCCGACAACGCCGCGACCTTGACAGCCCTGGTATCGATTCGACTGTGCAGGCCCATTGTGAGGCCATAACCCGTCGCATTGATTGCATCAATGGTCTTTTTCAGGTCCTTGCCGCGATAGCGCATCACATGCAACACCGGTCCGAAGACCTCACGCTCGAGCACGTCGATGCTGTCGATCTCAACCAATGTTGGTGCGAAAAACGTTCCGCTGCTGGTTTCCGGCGACAGCTTGCTGCGGTGCAGGACTTTCGCATCCCTTTCCATGCGTTCGACGTGTGCCGTCAACAGATCACGCGCTTCGTCGTCGATTGCAGGACCGACCTCCACCGCTAGCTGTGACGGATCGCCAATGCCGAGTTCATCCATCTGGCCGATCAGCAATTCAATGACTCGCGGTGCAATATCTTCCTGCAAACACAGCAATCGCAATGCCGAGCATCGTTGCCCAGCACTATTGAACGAGGAAAACACGCTGTCCAGAACGACTTGCTCCGGCAACGCTGAGCTATCGACGAACATCGCATTCTGACCACCTGTTTCAGCGATCATCACGGCAATGGGCCCAGCTTTGTTCGCCAGGCTCTGGTTTATAAGGCGCGCAGTTTCGGTTGAGCCCGTGAACGCGACACCCGCCACTCGCTCATCAGCAACTGCGGCACCTCCGACCGTTGCGCCGTCGCCAGGTAAGAAATGCAAAACCTCTGCCGGCACTCCAGCCTCGAGCATTAGGCGTATCGCCCGATAGGCGACCAATGGCGTCTGCTCAGCGGGCTTGGCTAGCACGGCATTGCCGGCGGCAAGGGCTGCTGCAACCTGTCCCGTGAAAATGGCGAGCGGAAAATTCCAGGGACTGATACACACGAAGATGCCCCGCCCGCGCAGCCCGTGCGTATTTCGCTCTCCGGTCGGCCCGGGCAATTGCTTTGCCTCACCATAGTGCTCGCAGGCTTGCGCGCCATAGTAACGAAGGAAATCGACCGCCTCACGCAACTCGGCAATTGCGTCCGGTATCGTCTTACCGGCTTCAATAACACACAACGTCAGCAGTTCGGCCATATTCTCTTCGTACAAGTCGGCCGCCTTGTTCAAAATGGCCGCACGCTCTTGTGCCGGCGTTCGATCCCAAGCCGGCTGGGCGGCGGCAGATTTCTCTACTGCTGTGCTCACATGTGCTGCGGTTGCCAGCTGACAAATGCCGACGACTTGTTCAGTGTTCGAAGGGTTAACTGACGCTTGCTCGTCGCCAGTCATGTTCTCGCCGGCAACGATTGGGCAGGCAGCATGTTCTTTGCCAGCTTCAACCTGCATTGCATTGAGTAACGCCTGGCTAACGTTGCTATCCGGTAAATTAACACCCTTCGAGTTTTGGCGTTCCGCCCCAAACATTTCCGACGGTGCCTTGATATGTGGATGCGGCTGGAAGTCATGTGCTCGCGACGCACTTATCGGATCGGCAACGATCTCATTCACATCGATTGCCTCGTCAACAATGCGATTTACGAATGACGTATTTGCCCCGTTTTCCAGCAAACGGCGGACCAAATAAGGCAATAGATCCTCGTGACTACCAACGGGCGCGTAAACACGACACGGTCTTGCGTATCTTTCCGGGTCAATCACTTGCGCATACAATTCTTCACCCATACCGTGCAAGCGCTGAAACTCGTAGTCGCGTCGTGAGCCGGCGTAACGCAGAACACTCGCCAGCGTGTGTGCGTTGTGCGTAGCGAACTGCGGATACAATGCCTCATTTGCTGCCAGCGCCTGGCGCGCGCATGCGAGATAAGAAACATCCGTATGCGCTTTGCGAGTGAATACTGGGTAACTCTCAAGACCATTTTCTTGAGCATGCTTAATTTCAGTATCCCAATACGCGCCTTTGACGAGGCGAATAGGAATTCGGCGACCAACATCCTCCGCAATCGACTGCACAAAACTGACGACGCTTTTCGCTCTGCGCGAATAAGTCTGCACAGCGAGTCCAAGCCCCTCGTAGTCGCCAAGTGCGCCGTCTCGGTATACTTGCTCAAAAATCTCGAGCGAGATTTCAAGCCGCTCGGACTCCTCCGCATCGATCGTCAAGCCGATGCCTGAATTCCTGGCGTGCTCGGCCAACTCATATACACGTGGCACTAGCTCGGCAATGGCTCTGTCATGCTGCATGAAACTGTACTTTGGATGCAATGCTGACAATTTCACTGAAATACTCGCAGCGCCGAAGATGTCGTCTGGCGCTTCCTGCGGCCCGCTACCGATGCTGCCAATCGCCTCGTAATAGGACGCGAAGTAACGCTCTGCGTCTGCAGCACTTAATGCCGCCTCGCCTAACATGTCGAACGAATAGCGATAGTCTTTATTATCTTTCTTAACGGACCGCGTGAGCGCTTCCTCGATCGTGCGCCCCATTACGAATTGATGCCCCATGATGCGCATCGCCTGACGCATAGCCGTGCGAACAACCGGCTCACCGGCCCGACCCGCGAGCTTGCCCAGCAACTGCACCGGATTCTTGCCGGTTGCTTCTTCAAACTGCAGCAGCTGGCCGGTCAACATCAATCCCCAGGTGGACGCATTGACGAACAGTGAATCGCTTTCGCCGAGATGATCTTTCCATTGCGCCGATGTGATCTTATCTGCGATGAGTTTGTCAGCGGTATCGGCATCGGGAATCCGCAATAACGCCTCAGCAATACACATCAGCAAGACGCCCTCCTCGGACGACAAATCGTATTGCTGCAGGAACGCGTCGATACCACCGTCTTTGGACCTGTTCTTGCGCACCGCTTGTACGAGGTCAGCCGCCGTTGACAAGATCTTTTCGCGTTGCGCAGCGCCGGGATCGGCCGCATCCGCGAGCTCGCGCACCAAGGCCGCCTCCTCGGCAAGGTATAGGTCGTTGAGGCCCACTATTGAACCCGGCCGAGCGGCCGGCTGATCGTCAAAGTGCATCGGGGAATACCGTGGTTCGTAAAAACCGCATCTTGCTATACTTTGTCCCCTTTGAATATAGGGATTGCACCCCGTGACCAGCAGTTTTCTTGACTCCCTGGCGGAGCGCACCGAGGCCCTGAAGTCCGAAGGCCTCTACAAGACAGAACGCCTGATTTCTGGCCCGCAACAAGCTGCGATCGATGTCAGGACAAATGGCTCAACCGAGCACGTCCTGAACCTCTGCGCCAACAACTACCTCGGCCTTGCCAATCATTCATCGGTTATTGCCGCAGCGCACCAGGCGCTCGACGACTTTGGCTACGGCATGGCATCGGTTCGCTTTATTTGTGGAACACAGACGCTGCACAAAGAACTCGAGCGGCGAATCAGCGATTTCCTGGGCACCGAGGACACCATTCTCTACCCGTCCTGTTTTGACGCGAACGGCGGCTTGTTCGAAACCATATTGGACGGTGACGACGCCGTTATCAGTGACGCTTTGAATCACGCGAGTATTATCGACGGCATCCGACTCTCAAAAGCACAACGTTTTCGTTACCAGAACAACGACATGGATGATCTGGAAAAACAGCTGAAGAGCGCGGCAGCCGCAAACACACGCTTGATCGTCAGCGACGGCGTGTTTTCGATGGACGGTACAATTGCGAACCTGCAAGCGATCTGCGATCTGGCCGACCAATACAATGCCCTTACTATGATTGACGACTGCCACGCCACAGGCTTCCTCGGCGCAAATGGTCGCGGCACGCACGAGTATCGAGACGTCATGGGCCGTATAGACATCATTACGGGTACGCTTGGCAAGGCACTTGGCGGTGCATCGGGTGGATATACCTCAGGTCGCAAGGAAATCATCGGCTGGCTTCGCCAGCGATCGCGCCCATACCTTTTTTCCAATTCGGTTGCTCCGACCATCGTTGCTGCATCGATAGCAGTACTGGACCTTCTGCAGGAGGACAGTTCACTACGCGAGCAATTGCACGAAAACGCTGCGTACTTCCGCAGTGAAATGGAACAACGCGGCTTTGATTTGAAACCCGGGGAACATCCCATCATTCCGATCATGCTTGGCGACGCAAAAATGGCAACAAATATGGCCGACCGCTTGCTGAAACTCGGCGTCTACGTTATCGGCTTTTCGTTTCCGGTCGTACCTCAAGGACAAGCCCGAATTCGAACCCAGATGTCTGCAGGCCTGACGCGAGAACAGTTGGACGACGCGGTGGCCGCGTTTACGACGGTTGGTCGTGAATTGAAGGTAATCAACTGATGAAAGCACTCGTCAAGGCACAGGCTGAACGTGGTATCTGGATGCAAGACGTCGACGTACCGGGCGTTGGCCACAATGACGTTCTAATAAAAGTGCGGCGTAGCGCTGTTTGCGGCACCGACATTCACATCTTTCAATGGGATGACTGGGCGAAAAACACGATCAAGATACCCACCACTATCGGGCACGAGTTCAGTGGTGAGGTTGTTGAATGCGGCAGCGAGGTCAAAGGCTTCGTTGTTGGCGACCGGGTATCTGCGGAAGGACACGTGACGTGTGGTGTGTGCCGTAATTGTCGCGCCGGTCGCCGCCATTTGTGTATGAACACAGTTGGCATCGGTGTGAATCGGAATGGTGCATTCGCTGAGTATGTCGCAGTACCCGCTTTCAATGTCTTCAAGCTGACCGACTCGATTAGCGATGACTTGGCGGCGATTCTCGATCCGCTGGGTAATGCAACACACACGGCCCTGTCCTTTGACCTCGTTGGCGAAGATGTCCTGATTACGGGTGCTGGCCCTATCGGTGTAATGGCCGTAGCAATCGCACGTTATGCAGGCGCACGGCACATCGTAATCACCGATATCAACGACTACCGCCTAGGGTTGGCGCAAACAATGGGGGCCACGAGAGCACTCAACGTAGCCAATGAATCGATCGATCAAACGATGGCCGATCTGGGTATGGAAGAAGGATTTGATGTCGGCATGGAAATGTCCGGCAACCCAATGGCATTTCGCGACATGCTGCGCACGATGCATCACGGCGGGAAGATCGCCATTCTCGGCATCCCGCCCGATGAAACGAGCATCGACTGGACCGAAGTGATCTTCAAAGGTCTGATACTCAAAGGCATCTATGGTCGGGAGATGTTCGAGACCTGGTACAAGATGTCGAGCATGCTGCAAAGCGGACTCAATGTAGAACCCATCATCACACACCATTTCGGCGCGGATGATTTTCAGACTGCGTTCGACGTAATGGAATCGGGCCAGTCCGGCAAAGTCATACTGAACTGGGACTAGACGTACTCATAATTTATGAGCTTTGCTAGCGCAGCTCACACAAACAATGTGCGTACATTCCTTTCGGATCATTGAATCGCAACAATCCGTTGGTCGTCTCATCGATACGCCGTGAAATGCGACTGACGAAGTCCGGCGTACGCACCCAGCGCGACAGATCAACGCCGGTGCGCGCAGCGACACTCAGAAAGCCCAAGATCATCTCTTCGGAGACCGACAATTTTGTCTCAATGGTCACCGTGCCGAATGCTCCTTGTTCTAAACCGGCGAGCATCCCGGCCGCATTGATCGCGTCATTCAGTGAGCCCAGTTCGTCCACCAAGCCATTCTCCAATGCCTCTACGCCAGTCCAGACCTGGCCCTGACCGATCATATCGACATCGCTTTTGTCCATTCCGCGGCTAAGCGCAACATCGCTGATAAAATCGTCGTAGGTATCTTCGACAAACAACTGCAGTAATTGCTTGGTGTGGTCATTCAGTTCGCGCTCGGGATTGAACTGACCGGACCACGGGGTCGTTCCAACACCGTCTGAGCGCACGCCGACAGTTTCCAGCGTACGTTGATAGGTTGGGAACATTCCGAACACGCCAATCGAACCCGTAATGGTCGCCGGAGCGGCATAGACCTTATCCGCGTTCATGGATATTGAGTATCCGCCCGACGCTGCCACGCTACTCATCGATGCGACGACGGGCTTACCAGCTTCGCGCAATGCCTGTACCTCATCAGCGATCACTTCTGCAGCAAATACGCTGCCGCCCGGACTATCCACCCGTAGAACGACCGCACGGACCGTTTCATCATTTCGCGCACGGCGTAATAACCGCGCCGTTGAATCCGCCCCAATATTCCCCGGCGATTGCTCGCCAAATAAAATATCCCCGGACGCGATCACGATCGCGACGTTGTCTTCCTGTGCTGTGCCCGTAGACAGAAACCGCATCTGATCAAGGTAGGCGTGCATGTCAGTGGATTTGAAACGGCCAGGATGGTCTTCATCTTCACCGACGTAAGCGATCATTCGTTGCTGCATGTCAGTCCGAGAAATCAGCTCGTCGACTAAACCGAAATCAAGTGCTGCGATTGCGATGTCGCCGTTAGCCCGGCTGACATAGTCGAGCAAGTTAATCGAGAAATGGTCGATTGCCCCGGCGTCCATGCCGCGTGCTGCTACAACCCCTTCGCGGTACATTTGCCAAAGACCGTCGACGAGTCGTTGCGATGCAGCCCGATCCTCGTCCGACATGTCGTTACGTGTATACGGTTCGATGAAGGATTTGTGCGTACCAACGCGAAATACATTCCAATCAACACGCAGCAGATCGATCGCATCCTTGTAGTAGCTGCCAAATCGGCCATAACCGCGAAACATGATTGCGCCGTGCGGGTGCAGGTATATCTCGTCTGCGTGAGCCGCAAGGTAATAGGCCTGTTGACCCATGAAATCGGCATTCGCGATTACCTTCTTCCCGGATTCCTGGAAGTCATCGATCGCAGCGGCGATTGTTTCGAGCTTGCTCAGCCCGGCGCCAAGTACGCTACCAAGATCGAGATAAACAACCTCTATCCTCGCGTCGTCTTTTGCAAAAGCCAATGCGTCGACAATGTCTTGCACGCGCGTTTGCGGCCTGCCATCGCCCAACAGCTCCGCGATAGCTCGGTCGTAGGGGTCACCTTCGAGTTGCTCGACGAGAAATCCGTATGGCTTGATTGTCAATGCCGCACCGGTCGGTAGCACCACGGGCTCATCGGACGTAAGACCAAAGAACAACAGAAATACAAACAGCAGTAATACGAGATGCAAGATCTTGCGTATGCCGTCGATTCCCGCCCACAGCGCGCCAAAGAAACGCAGCAATGGATTTCTTTTACTCATTTCAACCTGACCCCTCGTAGCGAATGCGGTACACCTTGCCTGCATGATCGTCACTGAGCAGCATCGATCCATCGTCAAGAATCAGCAAATCAACGGGCCGCCCGTTAACCGTATTGCCCTGCAGCCAACCGTCAGCAAACACTTCATAGGCTATCGGCTTGCCGTCTTGCAGGCGGATCAGGCTCACTCGATAGCCGATTTTCTCAGAGCGGTTCCACGAACCGTGCTCAGCTATGAATATCTGACCCTGATACTCCTCCGGAAATTCCGTTCCTGTATAAAATTTCACGCCCAGCGAGGCAACATGCGGACCCAATTTCTGTGCGGGCGGTGTGTAATCTGCGCAGTCCCGGCCTTTGCCAAACTCCGGATCGATGATTTCTCCTGCGTGGCAGTAGGGAAAGCCGAAATCGAGGCCATCCCTCGACGCATGATTTAGCTCATCAGCGGGCAGGTCATCACCCAGCATGTCGCGGCCATTGTCGGTAAACCACAGCTCTTCATTGTCCGGATGCCATGTAAAACCAACAGAATTGCGCACACCGGTCGCGACAACCTCGCGATTACTTCCATCAGGGTTCATTCGAATAATTTGCCCATACCCTTCGCGCTCGCATACATTGCAGGGTGCGCCAATGCTGATGTACAGCTTTCCATCGGGCCCGAATCCGATGTAACGCCATCCGTGATGTTTTTCAGACGGCAATTCAATTCTCAATAGCTCTGCGTCAGGCATGTTTCGCAATCGGGACTCGACATCCGAGTAGCGCATAACCTGATCGATCTCGGCGACGTACAGGTCGCCTGCAAAGAACGCTATCCCATTTGGCGTTGACAGGCCGCTTGCGACTTCAATGACCTCAACACTGCCCGCGTCGCCGGCAACGATCGCGTAGACCGAATCCTCGCGGCGATTTGCAACGAATACAGTCCCGTTATCGCCCAACGCCAGCGAACGGGCGTTCGGCACATCTGCATAGACGTCAATCACAAAGCCCGGCGGCAACGAAATGTCGCTCAGAGTTTGCTCTTCAGCTGCGCAAGATGAAATGAGGGCGAAGGACGTGAAAGCGACCGATGCGGGGAACAGCTTTATCAGTTTGGTACTAACCACAATGAAAGACTCGGCCAGAAAGCAATGAGAATAACAGACATCAGCAGAATCATAAGAAATGGGAAGGTCGCCGAGTACACATGCAGTATGGGTTTCTCAAAGCGATAGCTAGAGATAAATAGATTCAGCCCCACCGGCGGCGTCAAATAGCCGAGCTCCATCGCGGCGAGGAAGACGATGCCCAGGTGCACCGGATGCACATCAAAACCAGCGGCGATCGGCAGTATCAATGGGACAACAAGGACGATCGCGGAAAATATGTCGAGAATTGCGCCGAGCACGAGCAGGAACAACAGCAGCAGAAGCAAGAATGTCGTTTGGCTGGATACAAGATTGGACACCCATTCGAGCAACATTTGCGGAATACCGGCACTGATCATGTAGTTAGTCGATGCCATAGAGACGCCGAGAATGATCAATATCCCACCGACCAGAACCATTGATGAACGAATTATCCTCGGCAATTCGCGCCAGGGAATCTCGCGGTGCACCACCACTTCAACGATAAAAACATAGAGTGCGGTTATTGCTGCCGCCTCCGAGACGACCAGGAAACCCGAATAGATTCCACCTAACACAACGAACGGCAACGGAATTTCCCAGATCGATTCACGTATCGCAGCACCGATTTCTCGACCGGAAAACGACGACAACGGTTTTCGAATGCCTCGATTGATCCACATACTGTAGCCCGACAGCATGAGCAACATCAGCATGCCCGGCAGGATGCCTGCCAAGAAAAGCTTGTCGATCGGAACTTCGGACACAACGCCGTACAGAATGATTGGCAGCGACGGCGCAAATAGTAGTCCAAGGCTACCCGACGAAGTCACCAATCCGAGATTGAACCGATCTGAATAGCCGTCGTGCTGCAGAGCCGGATACAAGATAGCGCCTAGCGCAATAATCGTAACGCCAGAACCGCCCGTGAACGCTGTGAAAAAAGCGCAGGCGGCAAGGGATACGACAGCCAACCCGCCCGGCATCCAGCCGAGCAACGAACTCGTCATACGGACCAGGCGCTTCGGCGCATCGCTCTCACTCAGCAAATAACCTGCAAATGTAAACAGAGGTATCGCCACCAAAAACGGCAATTCAGCAATTTCAAGAATGTCCACGGCAACATTCGAAAGGTCAGTATCTTCGCTGGACAAGCCAATCATGGCGCTGGTCGCAATAATCGTGAATAGTGGCGCGCCCAGAACAGCCAACAACAGCAGTACAATACTGAAGACGATCATGGTTCGTCGCCTTCTTCACCGAGATAAAGTTTGCGCGCCTGGCCTGCCACTCCAATGAGAAAACGGTAACTGAGAAGCGCGAAAGCAACTGGAACAACAACATGCGCAATCCATGCCGGCGTATTGACTAGTACGGTTTCTTCAAACTCGATCTCGAATTGCATGTTGCGCCACGAATGCCATGCAAGGAGCGCACAGACCGCAGCGGCGAAGCTATCAACCAACAATCGTGCAGCGCCAACGACCTTCGGAGAAAATAAGTGCGAGATGGCATCGACACGGATGTGTCGGTTTTCGCGACACGCCGCGATCGCTCCGATCATCGCGAGCCACAAAACCATCAATCGGATAACTTCACCGGACCAAAAAAAACCGGTATCAAACACTTCGCGCGCGACAATCTGCGCAACTGACAACAGCATCATCGAGCTGAGCAGTCCTACCAACAGCAGGTTCTCAATGAATCGGCCTGCAGCGTCAAGTCGTCCTATAATCGTGGACTTGTCTTTCGTCATTCGACAGCCAGGTTTTCGCCCAACTTCTCATCTGCCCTTGCTATCGTTTCACTATCAGCGCGACGCTCTTTTATGTATCGCATCATTTCAGCATAATATTCCGCCGACACAATACCTTTTGCAGCCATCGCTTCATTGGATTTGCTCAAGACCGAGCGCAGCTGTACGAGTTGTTCCTCACCAGGGACAATGCGCTGCATACCGGCATTGAAAAGCGCCTGTTTGGCCTCCGCCTCATCTTCCAGATTCGATACGTCATAACGGGCGTAAAGCGACGCCAGTTTTTGACGAACTATCGTCTGATCGGCAGCGGAAATTTTCGCAAATGCCCTCTTGTCCACTACCATCAGGCCCATCGTGTAAACCAACGGCAAATCAGTGACGTATTTGAGTTTAGTGTGGTATTGCAAAATAACGGCACCGACTGACGACATGGCAATAATATCCAAAGCACCTGTCTGCAATGCCGTGTAGACGTCAGTCAACGGCAACGGTATGGGATTAACACCAAGCGCATCCATCGTCGCTTTACTGACAGCATCACCTTCTGGCACCCAAACACGTTTACCGCGCAAGTCTTCCAAACCAGCAACGGGTTCATTAGACATCATCATTGCGAAGCCGGTAGCAGCGAAACCAAAACTTACGAAACCAGCCTCTTCCAGTCCGGCCGCCAGTTTCTTGTCCATGCGATCTCGAACGTAAGTGGCATCCTCGGCACTATCAAAGACCATCGGCAGACCATACAGGCCGATGTCCGGGTATCTTTCCATCAATGCCGACGGCGTAAACACACCACCGTGCAAGGCGCCTCTGCTCATCCGCTTCAGCACCGTGCTATCCGTGCCCTGACTACCGCCACCGTAGTACTTGATGACAACTCGTCCATCCGTTGCAGCCTTGATTTCTGCTGACGTCGCGCGCATGTCCTGCATCCATTGCGAGCCTTCCGGCGTCACTGTCGCAATCTTCAGCGTCGTTGCGGCGCCTGCGGCTCCGGTAAAGAACATCGCCAACAGTATTAATCCAAGCTTTTTCATCCGAAATTCCTTCAAAAGTAGTCGTCAGCTTCGGAACACAGCACCAAAGCTTCTTCTTTCGCCAACACATTAGTCAGTGTGAAACCGTCAGCATAGGGACTGGCACTCAGTATTTGACCGCAAAGCTCATCATTGAGTTCGCGGTCATAGAGCACTCGAGCGACGCCCTTGAGCATTTCGACCTTCGGACTGAGGTCTTGTTCACCGGACAAGGTGATGGCGGTATTGAAATGGCCGCGCGCCTCATCCTGCTTGCCGCCGAGTGCGGGCGGACGGATCGTCTGCAGGATTCCGAGGTAATTGTAAGCCGAGGATTCTGCCATCGACCCGCTGATATCGATGTAATGCTGCATAACAGCCTCGGCCTGCGGTAATTCGGCCAGCGCGTTCCAGTCGTCGCTGTGCGCCCGTATGTAAGCGAGAAATGCGAAGCCGTAGGCGTAAAGCTCGGCCGCTTGATTCCCACCAACCTGCTGCAAACTGGCCACAAACTCGTCATACGGCATGTCACGCCATGCGCAGGAATCGGAGTGCGTCTGGCACATCGCCTGTCCGGCATATTCCCGGGCGCGGCGTGTCAAACGCTTGGCGCGAACAGGATCGTCCGCAAAGACGCTTCCATACGAGGCATACAGGGTTGCCGCAGCCGACAACATTGCCGGGTTGTCTTCTTCGCCCTGTAGAAAACTGTCCAGCAACAAGATATAAGACGGCATGCCGGCACGGACCAGCTCGGGATCGTCTTGATTGAGGAACGCGCCGGTGAGGTTTTCGCCGAACGAATCGGCGGCTTTAGATATGAAATAGGAGCAGCCGGCCAGTATCTGGCTCGCGACCACCAGGAGCGCTACAACGACCGACCTTTTCATACCCATCTCCCTGCTCGATGAAAACGAATACTAGCCTCTGCCGTCGCAGCAAACGTGATCATTTGCTGATTTTTGTATGATTAGTCGATCTAGCTGACTAAATTTTTTCCTTAATTCTCGCGGCCTTACCAGTTCTTCCTCGAAGATAGTAGAGCTTCGCACGGCGTACATCGCCGCGTCGTTTCACAGCAACTGAGTCAACGACCGGGCTATAGGTTTGAAAAACCCGCTCAACACCCTCGCCATGCGAGATCTTGCGCACTGTGAACGAGGAATTCAGGCCTCGATTGCGTTTGGCGATCACGACACCCTCAAACGCCTGCAGACGCTCACGCGTGCCCTCTTTGACCTTGACCTGGACCACAACCGTATCTCCCGGAGCAAATGCCGGAATGTCCTTGCCCATCTGTTCGTTTTCGATCGCTTCGATAATTTTGCTCATGACTCTCTACCCACCGGCCTGTTGCCGATTCCTAATGGCGCGGTCCGGCATTCTACACCTGACCTTGCTCTTTCAAAAACTCAGCGAGCAATTTCTGTTGCTCGCTGCTCAAATCCAGTTTCTCTACCAAGTCAGGGCGCCGCATAAAACTCCGCCCCAAAGCCTGTTTGTAACGCCAGCGCGCAATGCGTGCATGGTCGCCTGAGAGCAAAACGGCAGGTACTTTGTCGCCATCAATACTCTCTGGACGCGTGTAATGCGGGTGGTCCAGCAAACCCTGCATAAACGAATCCTGTGCGGCCGACTCATCGTCGCCCAACACACCCGGCAACAACCGGGTTACTGCATCTATCACGGCCATTGCCGCGATTTCGCCGCCGGACAGAACAAAGTCGCCCAGCGATAATTCTTCATCGACTTCACGCTCAATCAAACGCTCGTCGATCCCTTCATACCTGCCGGCCAGCAGCACCATTCCCTGCAGTCCCGCAAACCGTTGCGCGGCGGCCTGGTCGAATACCGCGCCTTGTGGCGACAGACAAACAACCGGACAATCCTCGGGCAAAGCGCGCTTTGCCGCTTGAATCGCCAACGCGGTCGGTTCGTACTTCAAAACCATCCCCGGCCCGCCGCCGTAAGGCCGATCGTCTACCGTTCGGTGCACGTCGTCCGCATAATCACGCGGATTCTCGCAATGCAAAGACAGCAAATCTCGCTCCTTTGCACGTCCGACGACACCGTACTCGGCGACCTGTCCGACCATTTCCGGAAAAAGGCTGACAACCGCAATTCGCATAGTGTCAGTCCAGCTCCCATTCGACGGTGATAACGCCAGCGGCGAGATCAACGTCGAGTATTACGTCGCCCAACACAAACGGAATCAACCGTTCGGGGCTACCCGTTGTCACCAGCACATCATTCGCACCGGTTTCCAGCAAATACGCGACGCGCCCTAAATCGGTCCCATCGCGATGTTTAATCTGTAGGCCCTCGAGATCCGCCCAGTAAAAACTGTCGTCCCCGGTCGCCGGCAGCTCCGCACGCTCAATCGCAATCTCACAATCGACCAACGTTGCTGCCTGATCGCGGTCATCCACACCGTCGAAACGAAGAATGACCCCTTTGCCGTGTTTTTTTCCTTCTGCGACGTTTATGTCGCGCCAATCACCGTCCTGCATCAAGTGGACGTGATCGTAGTCGAGGATAGCCTCACGCGGCTGTGTGTACGAATACACTTTTACCCAGCCCTTTACTCCAAACAAGCCGCTAACACGGCCTAACTGCACGGGCTGCTTAAGCTCGCCGATCAGTTGGCGGCCTGAGCCTTGCGGTGCGCTTTCAGCAACGAGGCAACTCGCTCTGATGGCTGGGCGCCCTGCCCAATCCAGTGATCTACACGCTCAACATCGATGCGCAGATTCTCTTCATGCTCCTTGCCAACCGGATTGAAGAAGCCAACACGCTCGATGTACCTGCCGTCCCGACGGTTGCGACTGTCGGTCACCACAAGGTGATAAAAAGGACGTTTTTTCGCGCCAGCGCGCGAAAGTCGAATACTAACCATTACATTTCCGTTTATTGAATCTAAGACAGGCGGACACGCCTGATCTCGGGCTACCCCCGAGTAGCGCGCAT
>JBPCYB010000028.1:0-33750 GCA_051007995.1 Woeseiaceae bacterium
AAACAACCTATTACTACCAGATGATCAAAAGCCTCGCGGCGCACTACGACTTCGATATTGAAATGCCGTTCGATAAGTTGTCGAAAAAGTTGCAGCAGGTTGTTCTTTACGGCAGCGGCAAAGAAAAGATTGAATTTTTTTACGCGAATTCGCGCGGCATGCAAATCAAGAAACTACACCGCTTTGAAGGCGTGTTACCGAATCTTGAACGTCGTTATCACGAGACTGAGTCCGGTGCCGTTCGTGAAGAGCTTGCCAAGTTTCTGAACAGCCAGGATTGCCCGGATTGCAACGGCACACGACTGAATCGGGCGGCACGCCATGTGTTTATTACCGACCTTTCATTGCCCGAGATTTCGGGCATGTCGGTAGGACATGCACGCGCCTTCTTTGCTGATCTCGCGCTGGAGGGCTGGCGTGCAGCGATTGCTGAGAAGGTCGTCAAGGAAATCGGCGATCGTCTGGGTTTCCTTAGCGACGTCGGTCTCGACTATCTGTCACTTGATCGCAGCGCCGACACGTTGTCGGGCGGCGAGGCACAGCGCATTCGTCTGGCCAGCCAGATTGGTTCAGGACTGGTTGGCGTCATGTATATCCTCGACGAGCCTTCGATCGGTCTGCATCAGCGCGACAACCAGCGCCTGCTCGGGACGCTTACGCATCTGCGCGACATCGGCAACACCGTTATCGTCGTAGAACACGACGAAGAGGCCATACTGTCAGCGGACTATGTGGTCGATCTCGGCCCAGGTGCCGGCGTCCACGGTGGCGAGGTTGTCGTTGCCGGCACGCCGCAGGAAGTGCAAAACAGTGCAGCATCACTAACCGGCCAATACCTGTCGGGCAAACGTGCAATCGCACTACCGGACACGCGTACGGACGTCGATCCAGAGCGGATGATTTCGATCATCGGCGCCAGCGGTAACAACCTCAAAGAAGTGGACGCGCGTATTCCCGTGGGTCTGATGACCTGTGTCACAGGTGTATCCGGGTCCGGCAAGTCGACGCTCGTTAATGACACCTTATATAAGGCGGTCGCCGATTTGTTGAACCGCAGCAGCCGCAACCCGGCGCCACACAAGGAAATTCTGGGTCTCGACCAGGTCGACCGCGTGATCGACATCAGCCAAAGTCCAATCGGCCGCACGCCGCGCTCAAACCCCGCGACGTATAGTGGTTTATTTACGCCGATACGCGAATTGTTCGCCGGTACCCAGGAAGCGCGCTCTCGCGGCTACATGCCCGGACGCTTCAGTTTCAATGTTAAAGGCGGCCGTTGCGAAGCCTGTCAGGGTGATGGTGTCATCAAAGTTGAGATGCACTTCCTGCCCGACGTCTATGTACCTTGTGATGTTTGCCGCGGCCAACGCTACAACCGCGAGACCCTCGAAATTCGGTACAAAGGAAAGAACATTCACGAAGTTCTCGAAATGACAGTCGAGGACGCCGCTGTATTCTTCCAAAACGTACCGGTGGTATCGAAGAAATTGCAGACGTTGATGGACGTCGGGCTGACTTATGTGCGGCTTGGTCAGAACGCGACGACCTTGTCGGGCGGTGAAGCGCAGCGGGTGAAACTCGCCAAAGAATTATCGAAGCGAGATACCGGCAACACACTCTACATTCTCGATGAGCCAACGACCGGCCTGCACTTCCACGACATCGAACAGCTACTTAGCGTATTGCATCGCTTGCGCGATCGCGGCAATACCGTCGTCGTGATTGAACACAATCTGGATGTCATCAAGACTGCAGACTGGGTGATTGACCTGGGTCCCGAAGGCGGTGACGGCGGCGGGCAGATCGTTGCAACCGGCACGCCTGAAGACGTTGCGGGCCACAAGTCTTCATTTACCGGAGAATACCTGCGACCGTTGGTCGTATCGAAAGCCGACGCTAAAGTCGTTGCAGCGAAATGATCTCGACCGGCTCGTTGATAAGCTGATTTTGAAAGTACTCAAATTCGGTAGGTGCATCCGCGGGTGACTGATGAATCGCGTGCACGACGTCCATACCATTGACTACCTGACCAAACACTGCGAAGCCCTGGCCATCCGGGTTACGCGTTGCAGCAAAGTCCAACGCTGGTTGTTCGCCAATACAGATAAAGAATTCGGTGCTGGCTGTTCCAACTTCGGCGCGTGCCATTGAAATGCTGCCATTGAGATGCGGCAAGCCGGTATCTGCCGTCGTTTCGTGAGCGATCGTCGGGAACGGGCTTTCTGCATCGCCAATACCTCCCTGAATCACCGCAATGACCGGACTGCCATTGTCATTCTCAGGTGAGACCGTTCTATAGAATGTTGCCCCTGCTAGGTGACCGCCATCGACGAGCTGTAGAAAGTTAGCAACCGTAACAGGCGCTTTGTCCGGATATAGCTCGAGCTCAATAGCGCCCAGAGACGTGGCCATCGATACACGCACAGCCTGCGGTGTGTCTTCAGCGCAAGCTGCCGTCACGATAAGCGCTATTACTGCTATTTGAAGCCCTTTCATTCCCGCACCTCTGCAACATACTGGTCAAATGCTGCGGCAAATCGGGACGCCGCAGCAACGTCTGTGCGCAAGTATAGCGAGGGTTCGATCAGCTCAAGCTCCATGAGCAGGAATTTGTCATCCGGACCACGCACGAAGTCTGCGCGCGCGTACACCGGTTGCGGTTCAACCAATGACAACACGTACTCCCCAGCCTCCAGCAACTGCATGGACGGCTGCACACTACTTACCTCACCGCCGTATTCTTCCTGTACACGAAAATCGCCTGCTTGCGGAACCTTCTGAACCGCATGGCTGTAAACACCGCCGAAATAGAACAAGGAATACTCACCCTCGCCGAGAATATTCTCAATGAACGGTTGAACAAGGAACGGTCGCTCCTGAAATGTATCGATCAAGTGCGACAGAACCTCAGGTGCAATCGGATTGACCAGCACATGCGTGTCAAGTGCGTTCGCACCCACCGCGGGCTTGATCACAACTTTGTCGGACCGTAATGCATCGAACCAGCCTGACATCTGTTCTTCATCAAATTCGTCAAACCAATAACTTGGCACAATGTCAGCACCACGTTGTTCAAGGTCGCGCAGGTAGCTCTTCGCAAGCGTCCAATGCACGAGCGACAGAGGATTTACCAACACTGCGCTGGAATCCTCGATACTTTGCAGCACGCGAACGAACTCGTCCTGATGTTGCGGATAGTCCCAGGGCGTGCAGATGTACACGGCGTCGTAAACCTCCCAGTCTGCAGCGCAATCGCGCCACACAATCGTCTCGACGCCCCATCCGAAATCTGCCATCGCCGCAAAACTCACGTCAAAGTCAATTGCAGATTCACCTGGATCTGCCATCGTCAGGAATGCGCATTTCTTCGCCGTCATGATGACGATGACTTACTCGACCGCCTTCGCGAGGAAGCTGCCTGTCTTGAGAAAGCGAATGGTCAATTCGATCGGTTCGTCCATTCGCATCATGAATGCATGCGAATGTTCGACGATGATAAAATCATCCATGCCATCAAGCTTTGTGTCGGCCACAGAAACTTTGCCGTCATCCGGATCATCAAGTACCGCCGATGTGATCGGATCAATGCTCCGATTGCCGGCAATTACACCCAGTTCAAAATCGGCCGGCCCTAAACTAAGCGGTACGCTATCGGGGCCCTTGCCAAGTTGACGCCCTGCCGGCCCATTGACCCAACCCACTCCCGGCATGTCGCCAAGCTCATCAACGGCCTGGCTTCCCTGGTTTGGCGGGCCCAACATAACAACGCGACCGAGCTTCTCAATTTCGTTGTCTTTCAAGTACTTGCGAACAAGAATGCCACCCAGTGAATGCGCGACAAAGTGTATTCTGTCGCTCGCTCCAGCTGCGTCGCACAACACCAGACCTTTGCCAACCGCCATCGGCGTAAGTACTTCTATGGGGTGTTGGCGCGAAGGATAATCAACATTGACGGCGACGAAACCAGCATCGTCGAGTGCATCAGCCATCGCTTCCATCGAAGACGACGTGCGTGCCAATCCATGCAATACAACGACGCATTCGTCAGCCGCCGCTATTCCGGTCAGCATTAGGACACTTAGCAAAAACAGCGCACGCAAAACTAATTACTCAGGAATCCTGCCGTACGCATTTGCTTGTCTTGGAATCGTCCCAGCAGCAACAAAGCGAGTATCGCGCCCACGAGCGCGGTCCACATATCCGCCTGCGTGTCCCAGACATAACCTTGTGTCGACAAGAAAGCATCGGCAGATTCGCCCGCCAATACCGCTGTCCACCATTCGATCAACTCATAAAACGCAGCCACAGCGAGACAGAAACAGGCAATGAAGAAATTCCGCCAGCCAACGAAATTGAATACCCGCAGTCGCACAACGATCTCCCGAGCAATCATCGCGGGGACAAATCCCTGCACGAAATGACCGAGCTTGTCGTAATTATTTCGTGACTGGTCGAAAGTGTCGCGAACCCAATCGCCAATCGGTACTTCTGCATAGGTGTAGTGACCGCCGACCATCAAGACAACACAGTGCACCAAAATCAGAACGTAGGTTAGCGTCGTTAACGGAAACTTCTCGCGCGTAAAAGCGACGATAATTGCGCCGATTACCGCCGGCGCTACCTCAAGCACCCAGATCGTCCTATCTGCAGGATCAATCGCCGACCAGATAAACACAGCTAGAAAAATCGCCGCCCACGCTATTGCACCCTTGGTCATGCACTATCCTCTGCCGATTTGGCAATCCGACGCTCTCGCGGACGCCAGTATCCCTGACTTGAGAAGCTACGCCAAACCCAGGGCAACCAGCGCAACAAGGCAAAACTTAACCATAGCGACCAGCCGAGAATGAAGGCCTTATATACCCACAGCGGCACGCTCCAGGCGGACGCTGTCGGCAATGCCGACGTGCTCTGGTCAGCAAACCATTTCAGCGCATTGCCATAGGACCCGTTACCGGCAACGTGCATGTCGGGGATACCTAACAAGCCGCTCGGCAGATTGAATACGATCGTCAACAGTGCAATGACCGTTAGCCCGGCGAAGCCAATTTGCACGAGGTTAAATCGCCACCAACTCGTGTCAGCTTTCCAGCGCTCGCGCGCACCGCTGGCCAGCAACCAGAGTACTACCCACGCCAGCGCAGACCATTCGAAGGTGCTGAAACCGAGCCCAAGCAGTAGCCAGTGCCAGGTCTTGAGCGGTGCAAGGCGGGTGCGACCCAGGACGACGGCAGCCAAAATAAGGACAATGAGCTCTGACCAATACAGGACAGCGGGACCTAGCCGCGGTCCATTTGTGCCGAGCAACCAGCGATTGCGCGGCAGGTCGAGACGCAGCGAAATATTGCTTGCTGCCGCGCCAATATCGACCTCGGGCGTGGACGTGCTCGCCGTAACGTCTTCGGCATCGCGCCACACGATGAGCACCGAATGCTCGCCCGGCAATATGGGCAACACCAGCTTTCCATCGAGTGCACGCAATGACTGCTTGTCACCGTCGATCACAACGCTCGTCAACTCCGCCGTCACCGGCAGCTGCACAACATGTTGCGAACCGCGGGTACTGCGATACGTGAGACTGAGCGTGGTATCACTGATCCGGTCGCCGTGACGCGTATAAAGGTCGACCTTGTCAAAGGCAAGTGTTGCGCCCGCACTGCCCTTCGGTCGAGAAGTCGTGATCGTGAGTTCCTCGCCGGCACGCGGATGAAACAAGGCTGTCCTCGCATTGTCGGCCTGGCCTGTCGATTCACTTTCCGGAACGCCGGCAAATTCGGTGTGCCAGACATTGCTGGCGACTACGGCCCACTGTTCCTGCCACGGAATGCTTGCCGCTGCGCTGAGCGTCAATGGTGATTCCCGCTGCAGGTTTGACTCCCACGACACGTAATTCGTATTCGGCGCCATGCTCACGAGAATTTTTCCATCAGTAACATTGAGGTTATCGGTAATAACGGACTCGCCTTCAAGTAATGGCAATTCCAGCGTCAACGCACCTTGCACCGGCGCAACCCGCATTACGGTCGTCGAAATGCGCCAGTCGAGATCAAACTGCAGCGTACGAGTAACCTCAACGAACGGCGGAAAACGGCTGCTTTCCCAACGTGCCGTTCCGTCCGCAGCATTGTCGGATTGCAGGCGGGTCAATTGCAGTGAACCGGACAGTAATCTCCGGTCCTTAATGCCGGCCACAAACCATCCATCGCTACTTGCCTCCACAACGCGTGGCGCCGTGGCGAATGGGATCTCCAGGCTATCAACGGCGGGTATCGGACCGCTCAGCACCACCGAATGTCTGCCTGGCAATAATCGAATCCAGAGCACCTGACCCGGGCCACGAGTGATCTGACCGGCAGCTGTGCCATTCAATACGATCGCAGCAGGTCGCCAACCGGCGCTCGAACCGGGTAACGGCAGCGCGACGGCCTCCATGGCATCGATCGCAAGCGACATCCGAATGCTCTGTTCGTCAATCGCAATATCGGCAGCGACAATTTCCGCACAACGCGGCACACACTCGGGTGCCTGCAATAGCCTGGCCTCGAGCGCCTGCAGAATTTCGGCGTCCGGTAATTCGGCTTGGGCGTCCTGGCCGGGCAGCAAGCTGAATGCCACGAGACCGATTGCGGCAATACTGTTCGCTGCAGCTTTACCAATGCGCAGCCCGCCCGGCAACGTGAACTGCCGTTTCAATATCTCGGCCGCCAACACGGCCACAAACATCAACAACATGAGCACCTCAACAAATCGCATCATCGACACGAGCCATCGGGGCATGATCATCAGGCGCATCGTCTGGTCGCTGGCGACAGGGCCGCTCCAGCCCAGCCGATACGAATTCCACTTCCAGGACGGAATGCCTGCACCCGCTTGCACGATCGCATCGGGCGCATAACGGGAATACTTTTGCGCACTACTTGACCCAGTTACGATGATCTCTTCAAGGCTGCTTGCCGCACGCTCAGCGACCTGCCGTTGCATAAGCGCTCCCGACGCCGGTGCATCTCTCCTTACCTCCAATGCGCCGAGCTTATCTTCTGCATCAAATCCACGCGGTGGACGGCTAGCAATGCCGAATTCTGCACGTTGTGCCTCAAGCTGCGGATAAATCGCGACTCGTAGCTGACCTGCGACAAACGGCAGCAAGGTTAAGAGCAAGACTGCAGCACTTGCGACCTGGTAAACCCGGACCGTCTTCCGCAATCGCCCGGCAGGCGCGACCCGCATCAGTGCAATTGCGATCAGGACGTTAAGCCAGAGCCACGCCAGAGCCTCCATTTCATGAAAACTCAGAACCAGCGCGACCAAGGCGATTATTCCGGCCGATCGCCCGAACAATCGCCACGTCGATATCGCAACGATCAGCACCAAAAAGAAGTCCAGCAATTGCCACTGGCTGGCCCAACTGCCCGCCGCTTCATCGACACCCGGCGCCGCCAACAATTTGTGCCCGGGTGGCAGGTGCAGGTAAGTCTCAGCAGATGTGAAGCGGGTTTCCCAACCGGTCGCTGGCAGTGCTCCGCTGCTATCCATGCGCGCGACTGCAGTCAGATTTAGGTTCGGATAACGCAGCTCAACTCCGGTTTGTCCTTCCGTCTCGCCGTCCGTTATCAAGAGATTTTCAAAATCGGCGGCTGCTGTCAGCAATGCGAACGGTGCTGCCATGTCCAGACGCCAATCTGTACGCATTGTCCCGATGATTTCGTCGTTGACTACAAAACTGGAACGGTCGAATGCTAACCACATGCTGCGCGACAAATTGAGATCGTTCTCAGCCGACATGATGCCTCGGCTGCGTTCCGTGATTAGCAACGCGTCGCCGGGCGTAACTCGAAATGCTGGCAGCTCGTCCCAATCCGCGGGCACATCGACCTGCAGAGGATCGACCGGCGACAATCCCTCGGGCGCAGTAACCCGAAGGTCGTTATACGATTCATAACTCCAAATTTCCGTATCAGGAAGATTCGTTGCTGGAGCGGGCATGCCGATCTCACTAAGGACATCGGCAGCTCGAGCGGTAACCTCAATCTCCCAGTAGCCGGGACGCACCTGCACTCGCAGGTTGCCATCTGGCTCGAGTTTGGCCGGCAAGTCGCTGTTCATGCTCAGCGGCACGAACCCGTCTGGTAACAGTGGTCCGAACAATTCCTCGCGGACGCCACCCGATACCTGGATTTGCATGACGGTGGTAAGTCGCGTTGGAATGTTGTCGCTGACCAGGCGATAGACATTACTGACTACGCTATCGCGCGCTTGCGTTTCCTGTTTGCGCTCGCCGAGAAAAACACCGCGGTTCGTCCTGTCAGGCCGATCCACACGCTCGCCGTCGACAGTCAGCGATAACAACCCCGTTTGCCACGGCAGACTCAGATTTCCGGGACGCTCGTCCCATTCGAACGTACCCGTTACGCGATAGTTGCCTGGCTCGAGAAAGACGCTGGGTATGTTGTCTCGCAATACAACTGCGACACTACGTCCGTTCGCGGTGACCTGGTGCGGCCAATAGTTGCTATTACCCGGCAAACGGACCCACTGCTGCTGCGCATAGACCGACCATTGCTGCGAAAACCGGCCGCCATCGGCATTGACCGATAGGTCTAGCTCGCCAGGCCAGACACAGACGAAGTCATCGCGCTGGGTCGCCGTCCGATCGAACAACATAGGACAATCGCGATACTCTTTCTCGTGCAGAACCCATGCTTGCCAGTCCTGCAGCTCGTCGGGCACATATGGATCGTTTGCAAAGGCTGTTGCGGGTAGCAACAACGCGGTAAGAACCAGCCTGAATAACAAAGACATGGACGCCTCCCGGCAGTGCTTTAATCGATACTATACGTTAACGCTGCTACGCCCGTTATTGGGTTTTCGCCGGGCATGATTCTCGGATTTAGTAGTGTGGCGGGCGTTCATCCTGAGCATCTTCGCCAGGCGTCGATTCGCTGATGGCGCGTACCCGCTCAATCAAAGACGTATTCATTTGCTCGAGTTGCATGATTCTCGCCTGCTGCTCGGTGACAACTTCGTTCAGCTCGCTCAGAAGCTGTTCCTGATGCGCCAGCTTGCTTTCAATGTCGATCAATCTGTCTTCGCTCATGGTAGCCTCTCGCCATGCATGGTCGGGGCCAATGCCCAGAGTCGGTACTGTATGTCACTTTTACGCTTCGATGAAATATCGCTGGACTTTGGCGAGCTGAAAATTCTGACCGCGGCCGACTTTTCCATTGAGACAGGCGAGCGCGTCTGCCTGATTGGGCGCAATGGCGCCGGCAAATCGACGACATTGAAACTCATCACGGGCGAACTCGAAGCCGACCGCGGAGAAATCGTTCGTAGCAATCATCTGGTTGTCAGCCAGCTGAGTCAAACCCTGCCCGAGGCCATGGATACACTCGTCCGTGACGCCGTTCGTTCGGGCTTACGGGAAACCGAGCAATTGCTGCAACAATACGAACAGCAATCGCAACTGGAATTGGATCGCGACGGCATGCGCGAGCTTGAGGCGCTGCACGCACGCATTGATGCGCATGACGGCTGGCATATCGAACAACGCGTGGAGGAAACGATCACCGATCTAAACCTGCCCGCCGACAAAAAAATGAGCGAACTCTCAGGCGGCTGGCGCCGACGTGTAGCCCTCGCATCGGCGATCGTGCAAAAACCGGATTTGTTGCTACTCGACGAACCCACCAATCACCTTGATATCGCCACGATCCGATGGCTCGAAGACCGTCTCTACTCCTGGCCCGGCGCCGTTCTTTTCATCACCCACGATCGCGCCTTCTTGCAACGACTGGCAACACGCATCTTGGAAATCGATCGGGCGAAACTAACGAGCTGGCCCGGGAGCTATGACAACTTCCTGATTCGAAAGGAAAAAGTCTTGGAGGACGAGGAAGTCGCCAATGCCAAATTCGACAAGAAACTGGCTCAGGAAGAAGAATGGATTCGACAAGGTATCAAGGCTCGCCGTACCCGCAATGAAGGCCGCGCCCGCGCGCTTAAGAAGATGCGAGAAGAGCGATCACAACGCGTCAATCGTGATGGGCAGGCGCGCATCTACATTGAAGAGGCAGAGCAATCCGGGCGCAAGGTTATTCGTGCCAAGAATGTGAGCTACCGATACGGCGACGAGCCATTGATTGAGGATTTCTCGATCAAAATCATGCGTGGGGATCGAATCGGATTGATTGGCAATAACGGCGTCGGTAAGACGACATTGTTGCGACTGTTGCTTGGCGACCTCGCTCCGCAATCCGGTACGCTAAAACACGGCACCAATCTCGAGATCGGATATTTCGATCAGTTACGGCAGGCATTGGAACTCGACAAAACCGTCGCCTACAACGTTGGTGAAGGCCGAACGTACATCAAAATGAATGGCAAGGATCGGCATATTGTCGGCTACTTGAAGGGCTTTCTATTCAGCCCCAAGCGCGCAATGACGCCGGTCAAAGCGCTGTCAGGTGGTGAACGCAATCGGGTCATTCTTGCGAAACTATTCACCCAACCGGCTAATCTATTGGTGCTGGACGAGCCGACCAACGATCTCGATGTTGAAACATTGGAAGTGCTTGAAAACAAGTTGACCGAGTACAGCGGTACGCTGATCGTTGTTAGCCATGATCGCGAATTCCTCGACAATGTCGTAACGAGCACCGTTGTTTTCGAAAAGGACGGCAGCGTTCAGGAATACGTCGGCGGATACACGGACTGGCTGCGGCAAGGTCACGATCTGGCCGTAACCGATAACCCGTTTGAAATTGAAGAACGCAAACGGCTTGCCACAGTGCGCCGACAGAGTAAGAAACCAAACAAGCTCAGCTACAAAGATCAGCGCGAGCTTGATCAATTACCGGCTGAAATTGAGACGCTCGAAGCGTGGATCGCCGACCTACAAGCCACGATCTCCGCGCAAGATTTCTACTCACAAGCGCAGGACATCGTGCAATCGACATTGCAGCAGCTTACCGATACGCAAGAGTTGCTCGAGAATCGCGTTGAGCGTTGGGGCGAGCTTGAAAACCTGCAGGCCAGATTACGGCCGCCGGGTTAGTGACGACAGCGACTCATTGACGTCCTCTTGTTCATCGACAGCGGCAAATCCGTCATCACTCGCATTCAAAAGTGCCTCGAACGCAACCTCACCGCCAATTTCCTCGAGCGCATCGACGGCATACATTCTGACCATCGGGTCCTCGTCGCGAAGGGCCACGCTGAGCATCGTCACGGATTGATTATTCGGGTTGTCTGCAAACGCTTCGATGACAGCCAAACGGACATTTGGATCAGGGTCTGTAAAGGCAAGCCTCAGGTACTGCATTGCCGACTCGCTATCCCCTGCCGATAGCGCATTGACCGCCTGGCCGCGCAGCCACGGATCCGCATCCGCTGTCGCACTCGCTACAGCCGCAAGCGCATCATCGCTCCCAATGCTCGAGAGTGCCTCTATTGCGGCCTTCCGTACCCGGGCATCCCCGTCGCCGAGTGCAAGACTCAAGATTGCTACTCCGTCCGCGGTGCCGAGCCGCCGCAATTCTCGAATGGCCTCTTTTTTCTCGGCTATCGTGCCGTACAGGATGACAGCTTCAAAAAATACGCCTGCGGCCGAGACAGCTTCAGCACCATCCGCAAATATCCAGAGCGTGCCGGGAACCGGTCCGTCTGCGACGCCTTGATACAGCTGGTAGCTCTCATTAATCAGAATCTGATCAAGCGCTGTTGATAGGGGAACAGCTTCGAGTTGCAGGCTGACGGCACCTGTGAGCATCACGTGTTGCACAATACGCAAATCGCCTTTTGCGGCAATTTGCTGCAGCACATCGACGACTGGCGCATCGTACGCCGAAATCGTTACTAGCGAATTCTCGAATTCCACATCTACCTGACCCCGACCCGCAGCTGCGAATGCAAGAAAAGGAACGAGGCTGCTGATCAGCAGCAGCCTCGGCCAATTTGCGCACGGATGTAGCGTGTTAATCGTCTTCGTCATCTTCTTCAATTTCGAATCCACAGCCATCGTAGTTGTCGTCCTCGTCCGGATCGTTTTCATTGATACAAATATCGCCTTCCTCGCTGAAGGTCGCATTGTCATCAAATCCAATCGCGCCGACTTCAATTTTCGCAGGCGTGTTCTCCGGAAGCGTCTCGAGATAGTCGTCCGGCACTTCAACCTCCAGATCATCTTCGTCCGTGTCACCTGGAATGCTAACGACAAAATTCATGCCATCGGCCGGATGATCGTCGTCAACGTCAGGCTCGAATACAACTTCCCAGCGACGAACAGGCACATCTTCGGGTGCCATCTTTAACATCTCCATACCCTCGGAGCATTCGCCCAGATCGTCACCAGGCTCCCAGGAGATTTCACCCTCAAACTCGCCTTCTTCCTCTTCCGACAGCTCCCACTCCAGTTCGGCCGGAGCAGCTGGTAGCTTGAACGACAAGCGACTCACGCCTCGCGCCAGCTCCCAGTCCTTACTGATGCCGAAGAAGTAATACCGACCCTCGGACCATCGATCCAAAAATTCCGCCAGAGTAACGAAGTCCTCCTCGTCATTCTCGTCGTCGTCGTCCGTTAGCGGATCGAAACATAGCGGTTCCGCACTTTCTGCGAACGTCTCAGTTAGAAATTGCTCACGAAGTTCACGGCGCGTGTAATACGAGAAAATTCTGCGGTAACGGGGATTGTAAAGCGCGGCACGAATCAGATTGTCACCATCCATGAGGAAGTGAAACCCGATATCGCCATCCGAGGAATTGATCTCCACCAGAACTTTGCATTCGCCAAAATCACCACAGGGTGCAGTTGCGTTAGCGGTGTTTAGGCTAAAGCCAAACAACACGATTGACACGAATGCCAACCACCTGTTCGGCATGGTTTTATTAGCTTGCATTGGAATACCCTCCCACTGATTGTTTGCGCACCTTTAGACAGGCGCGGGAGGGAAAACCGGTCGTTTACTTTGCCTGTCGACTAGTCCCAGGTATTCGCGGTCGCACTAAAATGCGCATTGGCCGGCGGCACGACGCAGAATCGCTGACCGGTTGGCGCTTGCATGACCCACCAGTCGCGAATTTTTTCGAGTCGCTTCGCACCCAGCGCTTCGAGGCGTTCAACTTCAGCTTCAATATCGTCTGCTTCAATGTCGAGGTGAACGCGACTCTCGTGATCGACTTTCTGTATTTCAACGTAGGTTTCACGCTCCGGTCGCTGCAACGTTTTGTAAATGCCGCCATCGCTATCTGCCGACGTGTCGCGCGGATAGCCAAGCGCAGCACTCCAGAAGTCGGCGGCAACTTCAAGATTGTCTGTCTTGCAGTCGATAATGATCCCTGCGAAGCGGCTACGATGCATGGCGATCCTCCAGTTCTTCGACCGGCCGCGTCAGGTATTCGCAAACCTCGGCCAGCGGTTCGTCTTCGGGAAACTCTGTCACAATGAATCCCATCGATTTGTAACAGGCATACGCCGGCTTATTGTGCCGGTACACGAAAAGTGAGTATTTTTGACACGGAAACATCGGCTGACCTATTTGCATTAACATGCCAACCAGGCGTTTGCCGACGCCCTGCCCACGCATCGTCGGATTGGCGACGAGCCGAGCGAGATTGATACAGCCCGACCTTTCGTACAATTGGCCGAATGCGGCAAATTCGCCGTCACTGTTTCGCAAACTGAACGACGCTATTCTTCCCCAGAGCATGTCTTGCGCAAAAGAATGCCGCGTAAAAGGATAGCGAAACTTCGGCCCGCCCCAGAGCCTGATTGAAGGCGCATCGGGGAACCACTTCATCAAGCGGTCGATATCGCTTGTTATCGACTCCTCGAGTATCCAGCCATCGTCGCTTTCCAAGACGGGAATTCCCTACTCGCCACCCGGCATTGTTTCCGCAAAGTAACGATCAAATGCCCTATGCACAATTTCCGGAGACACTCCAACCGCTTCGACGGCCTGATTAAATTTCTCCATCTCTGCAACTTCGCGCCGACCGTCGGCAGCGATGACCTTGAGTGCCATCACGGCAATGTCCTCTTTGTCGGTATCGGACAGCGACCGCCCGAGTTCCGCCAGTAACTCACCCAGTTCCGGTTTCTCCGCCAGTTCACTCATGGCTCGAGTGAGTAACTCGAGAGATTCTGCTCCTTGCAGCTGAAAGTGAACTTGAATCAAATCCAGCATCTTCGCGGATTCTTCGGGCGCAATGCCGCCACTGCCGCGTGCGACGAAAATGAGCAATGCGGCAACAAGAAACTGAGAGTCATAGGACTCTGAAGAATCGTCGGTCTCTACGATCAGAGTCGTACCTTCCAGGCGCGAAGTGATAATCGTGTCGCTCATTGCTTTATTTCCTAGTCTCGTAAACGATGGCCTTGTTTTGCTTCGTCTTGAGTTCTGCCAAGGCATTTCTCCTCAGCAAGGCTCACGACGATAATACGCCTGTCATCGCAATCAATGCGATGTGCCGAACAAGCGATCGCCGGCATCGCCTAACCCGGGCACTATGTATTTGTTTTCATTGAGATGATCATCGATCGCGGCCGTGTAGACGGGCACGTCCGGATGCTCCTGTTCGACAAGCGCCAGACCTTCCGGACAGGTGACGATACAGACAACGACGATATTGCCAGCACCACTTTCCTTGAGTAAATCGATTGTCGCGTTGGTTGACCCTCCCGTTGCCAGCATCGGATCGATAATGATGCATGTACCGCCATTGGTCTGCGTTGGCAGTCGTTGGTAGTAGCTGACCGGCTGTTTAGTGACTTCATCACGATAGAGACCCACGAAACCTACACGCGCGGTAGGCACCAATTCCAAGATGCCTTCCAGCATGCCAACACCGGCACGTAGTATCGGTACGACGACCAGGTCCGTGTCGATCTTCTTGCAAGTCGCCTCTGCTACTGGCGTTTGCACCGTTATGTCCTTCACCGCAATATTCTTGAGCGCCTCATAACATATAAATTTCGTGATCTCAGTAGCGAGCTCGCGAAATCGTTTGTGTCCAGTTTCTACGTCGCGAATGATGGCGAGTTTGTGTTGTACACAAGGGTGGTCAATTTGTTCGTGCATTTTCGTTGCTCCGTTGTTCTTATTCTGATTCGGCCGCGGTCCACATCGCATACTCGTTGCCGACCGGATCTAAAAAATGGAATCGACTGCCGCCTGGAAATTCAAATATGTCCTGACTGATGGTGCCACCCAACTCGGTAATACGGGCCATCTCACGTCGCAGGTCATCACCGTAAAAAATTAGCAGAACACCGCTCGCCGGCGCCGGCTCCTCTGAGCGACGCAACCCACATTCAAGTCGACCGTCATTAAAACTCAGATAGTCATCGCCCCACTCCTGAAACTCCCAGCCAAATAATGCACTAAAAAATTCACGTGCCTTGGCCGGATCGGTAACAGGTATTTCAACATAGTCGATGCGCTTTTCAACGTTCATGAAAATCTCTTATTCATATTCGTGCCCGATTGCCCGCAGGAAACCTTGTTTGTCGGCCGGCGACACCATGATTCGTCGTCGTTTTCCGTAGCGTATCAACAAACGATCCATTGACAACGCAGGAGATGACAAAGGAGAGCGCGACGGTGAGACCGACGTAATCTCGTCGATTTGAATTTTCCAGCTAAACGGTCCTGACACCACGCGTAATACGCCTCTTTCGACCGAATAGAACGTTCGCAGCATCAACGAGACGACCAACGCCGTAGCCGCAATGCAGGCCAGAATCGTGCCAGTCGTTGCTGCTGGGCTTTCCGGATGCAGTGCAACGCTTATGATCACCCCGATATTTACAATGACAATAACTACCAGCACGGCAAAGATCCATGCGTCGATTTTCGAGTTGAATCGCTTGGCGGCCATTTGTCGTCCTTAGCTGAAAGTCCGGCCTACCCACAGGCCGATCATGTGCGAGAGAAAAACAACCAGCAATGCGATACCGAGGTGCTCGGCGATGATTGCAAATGCAGAAGCTTGCTGCGCTTTCGCGATAAAATAGCTCAGCACCGTAATGACAAACATTCCCCAGGCGATCGATGCGATAACTGCCTGGTCCAGCGGCAGCAACAGCAGCGGTACGGCAAAGCTCAATGCAAACACGAACTTGGTCAAGAACGTAGATACGGTCGCCGCCCAAATATGTTCGGACGTCGCGTTCGGATCAGACTCTTCGGCAAGGTGAATTCCAAGCGCGTCAGACATCGCATCAGCTACGGCGATTACGAAAATACCGCCAAGCACCGCTGCGACCGAATGTGTGCCAGCGTTAAGGCCTGCTATCAATCCGACTGTCGTTATCACGCCGGATGTTGCACCGAAGAATAGTCCCGTTCGAACGCCCTTGTTTTCGAAGAAACTCATTTTCATTCCGGCCTCAATGTTGCATCTCCATACTGTAAAGAGACACGTCCGAATCCTCACCGGCTAATCGCGCTGTCCGCTCAAACCGAAGGCCCAATTTTTCTGCTAATCCAATTGACGGTGCATTACCCGGCGAAATAAATGCAGTAATTCGTGGCAACTTCAGTTCAGAACGAGCATACGCGAGTACGGCATTCGCCGCCTCATAGGCGAACCCGTGTCCACAATATGCTGGCAATATACTGTAGCCGATATCAGGGTCTTCAAATCCTTCGCGACGAAACAATCCGCAGGTGCCTATTTCAGTGTCATCAGATGCCAGCGCAACTCGGTACGGACCGTAGCCATAATCCTCGTACAGCTTGAAAGCACCGTCCGACAGCGTTTCGTTTGCCTGATCAATAGTCCGTATACCACGATCGCCGACATGCTGAACGAACGCCGGATCATTCCAAATCGCCAGCATGAGGTCCGCGTCCGCCAGCGTTAGCCAGCGCATCGACAAACGTCGCGTTTCTAGTTGAAAGGCCAATAACTCAACACAATCGCATAGAGGACGAATTGACCAGTGTGATAGCCGCCATCGATAAGAAGTGCACTGATGGGTCGGTTGGCGAATTGATAATTGATGCCGAAACTCATCGTTACAAAACAGATGCCGATGATCAGCGCACTGTGCAGCGCCGCTTTGAATTCGGGTGACGGGCCGACCAGAAAACCGAACGCGCCTGCCGCGACGAGTGAAAAGACGAAGCTCAGGCCAAATACTTTGGCCGGATGTCCATCGCTACTGTCCTCATTGCGACCCATCGCCGCATTCCAGGGTTTGATGAACAGGATTGGCGAATACCATAGTCCGCCTAGCAAAAAACTGGAAATCGCCGCGGCGACTACCCCCATATAATTGATTTCCATTTAGTTCTCCCCAGGTGCGGGCACTTCCTCAAACGTCGGGCGGAGGATAGCGATCCCGAAAAGTAAATGCGGACGGGCCCGGGCCGTCGCGCCAAAGAATATCGAATCGTTCTCTTGCTTCCTCAACTGACGGAGTATGACCCCCAGGGATCCACCATAGTGCCAACGGCGCTCGGCTTGGCCGCTCAAACCACTCCGCCCTCTTTTGCAAAGCCTCTATGTGATTACTCTTATATACGTAGTCTTCAAGTGATTCGATCGACTCCCAAACCGACATATTGAAGAGGATGAACTCATCTTCGAATACCCGAATTTCCGTGGCATCGCCCTCGTCCGTTTGGTAGCGCCACACGAATCCCGGACTACCGTCAGCCAATGCATTCAGGGACTCAAGGCGTGCGACGAACCCGCCCATGACCGGGTCTTCAAAGTCGGCCCGCATGCGGGCGACATTGGATTGCGCCAGGTGAAACGACAAATTCAGTTAGAGCCCCAATAGTCAGAAGGTCTGAGCAAGCAATGCTATCAGATATCCGGATTCGCATATTTTCGAGTTATTCGTCGCCGAGTAGCCACGTTCTGGCCTCGTACTCGGTCGCGAATACTTTCGCGTTGTAGCCGCGGTTCACGAGCACAAGCTCCACAAATGACGCGATATCGATCGCCTCAGGATTGCTCTCGACCCAGGCAATACGAATGTTGCTGGGCATCTCCAATTCGCGAAATAGCCTGCCATGATCATAACCGTCGACCGCCTCGAGCGGCGTCGTCGTCGTCGCAAGACCAAGCACATTGAAACACTGATGCTCGCGACAAAGTGTGGCGACCTGGGTCCACATGTCCACGACAAACTCATAACTCTTGTCCCCATCCGAAACAACGTGGATGTGGTCACCCTCAAAAGACACGACGAGTTTGCTGGCCATGGCGGCACCGCCTGTTAGCCGAGTTTGCGTATACCGATCGCTTGTCGAATTTGGTCCAGGTACGGCACGGCAATCTCACGGGCGCGAATTGCGCCTTTGGCCAATTCTGCCTCGACTATTGCAGGATCGGCGATCAACCGATTGTACTCCTCTCGCGCGGGTCGCATGTGATCATTTATGTACTCAAACAGGATTTGTTTCATTTCGCCCCACGCGATGCCGTCTGCGTATTGTTTCTCGATGTCATTCGTTTCGGCAGCTGTCGCGAACGCTTTGTACATGTCAAACAGCGTGCTGTCAGTCGGGTCCTTGGGCTCACCTGGCTCAAGACTGTTTGTCTTGATCTTCATGATCAGTTTTCGCAAGCGCTTTTCGTCGGCGAAGAGCGGAATCGTATTGTTGTAACTCTTCGACATCTTGCGGCCATCGAGGCCCTTAAGCACGGCGGTATTTTCACCGATGACAGCTTCTGGCAACACGAATGTCTCGCCGTAGTGGTGATTAAATCGCTGCGCCATATCGCGCGCCATTTCGACGTGTTGCTTCTGATCCTGCCCGACCGGCACCTTGTTCGGCTTGAACATCAATATGTCGGCCGCCATGAGAATCGGGTAGCTGTACAAAGCCATCGTGATGCCTTTATCTGGGTCTTTGTTGCCACTTTCCAGATTCGCCTGCACGGCGGCCTTATAAGAGTGCGCCCGATTCATGAGGCCTTTGGCAGCCATGCTCGTCAGAATCCAGGTAAGCGCAGGAATCTCCGGGATATCTGATTGCCGATAAAAATAGGCGTGCTCGGTATCCAGGCCCAGCGCTAGCCAGGCCGCAGCAATCTCCAGAGTCGATTGGCTGATCTTGTCTGGATCTTCATTCTTGGCCAGAGAGTGATAATCAGCGAGGAAATAGAAGTGCTGAGTCGACAGGTCTCTGCTCGCAACGATGCCTGGTTGAATCGCACCAACATAGTTGCCGATATGCGGCGTACCGGTTGTGGTGATGCCCGTAAGATAGGTGTCATGCGTCATTCGGCAATAATGCCTAGATTGCCCGGGGATTGAAACACGGTATGATCGCGGGCATGAATGCCGACTATTCCGACAATAACCCGCAACTCGCAGCGCTGTACCCACAACATCTGGCAACTGTCCGTTTGCGACACGATCATGCCCTCGAAAGTGCTGGCGCTAGCCACGCGATCATTTTTTCCGGCAGCCAAAAGTACGTATTTCTCGACGATATGCCCTATTCGTTCAAGGCGAATGCACATTTTGTCAGCTGGGTGCCATTGGTAAGCCTGCCATTGTCTTACATTGTGTATACGCCGGGTAAGACGCCGCTGTTGGTCTACTATCAACCGCATGACTACTGGCACGTCGTTCCCGGAGCGCCTGACGGTTACTGGACATCCGAGTTTGACGTGCGTGTTGTGCACACCATCGAGGATGTTGCAGCACATCTCCCCAAGGATCGCGCCAAGTGCATTCTGATCGGTGAAATCGACGATAACGCACACGCCTTCGACATCGAGCGCAGCAACCCGACGACCGCGATGAATATCTTGCATTACGGTCGTGGCATCAAAACGGACTATGAAGTTGCGTGTATGCGGCTTTCCTCGCAGCGTGGTGCGCACGGCCATCTCGCCGCCGAGGCCGCTTTTCGCGATGGCCAACCCGAGTTTGAAATCCACCGAGCCTATTGTCAGGCCGTCAGCCATACGGATAGTGAGCTACCGTATGGCAACATCGTCGCACTCAACGAACATGGCTCTGTTCTACATTACACCGATCTCGATCGAGCGCCGCCCGCCGAATTGCATTCGTTTCTTATTGATGCCGGAGCCCAGGTACATGGCTACGCGTCCGACATCACGCGCACCTATTCGCATCGCGACACACGCTTCGCTGAATTGATCGCAAGAATGGACGTATTACAGCTCGACGTCGTTCAGCGCGTACGTGCCGGCGTAAATTACGCCGACCTGCACCTTGATACGCATCGCTTGTTGGCCGAGGTTCTGGTCGAGGCAAAGCTGGCGATCGGCGATGCCGACACTCTGATTGAAACCGGCGTCACAGCCGCTTTCCTGCCACACGGCCTTGGCCACCTGCTAGGAGTTCAGGTACACGACGTGGGTGGATTCATGCAGGGCGAGTCCGGAACGATCCTCGATCCGCCGAGCGGCCATCCTTATCTGCGATTGACGCGCGATCTCGAAGAAGACATGACGCTAACGATCGAGCCTGGCCTGTACGCGATCGATATGTTGCTGGAAAATCTACGTGGCAGCCCGGCAGAAAATCATGTCGTGTGGGAAGGTGTCGACTGGCTGCGGCCGTTCGGTGGTATTCGCATTGAAGATAATGTTCGCGTTACCGCAGAAGGCTGCGAAAACATGACGCGGGACGCTTTTAACGCTGCCGCTTGAGTTTCGCCTTGACGTTCGCGCCCCTGCGTTCGAGCGTGGGGCGCAGCCATCGACCCAACCAGGGCATCAAATAGCTCGCGGTCGTCAATACGCCGCTGATGGCAGGCATCGTCGTTTCGCGCTGCGTGTTGCCGCACAGATCCAATATCACCTGAGCAACCTCGTCCGCTGTGCTCAGCGGTTGCGAAAACGTAATATCCGAAACCTTATCGATGTCCGACATGATGAAACCTGTATCAATCGGACCCGGCGAAACTATGGCGACTTTGATATTCGAGTCGGCAAGCTCTTCACCTAACGAATATGTTAGCGAGCGCAGGCCAGCTTTGCTCGCAGCGTAAGTCGCACTGTTCGGCACGGGTGTTCGGCCAGCCAAAGAACCCACGTTGATGATCGCGCCACTGCCCGCATCACGCATGTGCGGCAGCGCCAATCGCATCAATACAATAGGTGCTTTTAAATTGACGTCGATCATTTGCGCCAGATCGGCAGCATCGATAGACGCGAACGGACCTCGTTGATGATAGCCGGCGTTATTCACGAGAATGTCTATGCGACCAAACTCGAAGTTCGCTTTTTTGAATAGATCGATGCAGGCGTCGGGGTCTGATACGTCCATTGCGAAAATCTCGACCCGGGTTAGCTCGCGCAATTCCGCAGCGACCGCCTCGAGATTCTTTTTATTGCGAGCAACCAGCACCAGGTTTGCGCCGGCCTCGGCAAACATGCGTGCGACTGCCGCGCCCACCCCTTCGGAGCCACCCGTGATGATGACTGTCTTATCTTTGAAAATCATGGCCCGATTTTAACTTAGAAGCCGAGGTAACCCTTAATTTTCTTCCACAATGAGGGTTCCCATCCATAGACATCGAGCTGGTCCGGATCGAGCTTCGCGACGGGCATCGTTGTATCTGCTTTGAGCGCGTCGTTCGCAGCGACATCTTCCGGGCGTAATTCGAGCTTGCCACTCTTGCCCTCGTTCGGTGCGGTAAGGCCGTCAACCTCAAGGCTCAGGTACGGCAAGACTTCGTCATCGACGATATCCTCAAGAAATACGGCATCCGGATCGAAGGCTTCCTTCGACAGAATTACGCAATCATCAAATGTTTTGTCGCGGCTGATAATTCTATTCCCATTGGTCAACAGCTTTAGATTAGTGACAAAGGTGCCAATAAGCTGTGAGCGCCCTCACAAGAACCCAAATTCGATTTTCTTCTTATTTTTCATAGGGTTATTTGGAATAAATCCGCCTGAAAAGGCATTCAGGCACAAAAAAACCGGGCATGGCCCGGTTTTTGTGCGATCAGATCGACTCTTATCTATTCGGCGGCAGCTTCTGCTTCTGCTGCTTGTTCAGTCAACATGACAATCGCCATCGGCGCGGCATCGCCAGGACGCGGACCCGTTTTCAGAATCCGCAGGTAACCACCCGGACGCTCTTTGAAGCGCGGCCCGATTTCGGTAAATAGCTTGCCGACGACTTTCTTGTCGCGCAGACGATCGAATGCAAGACGACGATTGGCAACACTGTCCTCTTTAGCAAGAGTGATCAGAGGCTCTACGACGCGACGCAGCTCTTTCGCTTTTGGCAATGTGGTCTTGATCGTTTCGTGCGTGATCATCGACGCAGCCATGTTACGAAACATAGCTTTGCGATGTGGGCTGTTACGGCCCAGTCGACGACCTGATTTTCCATGGCGCATTGTTCTAACCCTTATTCTTTAGAGGCCGAGCTCGTGTTCCGGACGCAGGCTTGCAGGCGGCCAGTTTTCAAGACGCATGCCGAGGCCGAGGCCATGACCTTCAAGAACTTCCTTGATTTCAGTCAGTGACTTCTTGCCGAGATTTGGTGTCCGTAAGAGCTCAACTTCTGTACGTTGTACGAGATCACCGATGTACATGATGTTCTCTGCTTTGAGACAGTTTGCAGAGCGCACGGTAAGTTCGAGTTCATCGACCGGACGCAGCAAGATTGGATCAACCTGATTCTCCGCCTGTGCCTGCAATCCGTCTTCCTGACCCTGCAGGTCAACGAATACCGACAGCTGATCTTTGAGAATGCTACCAGCCCGACGAATCGCTTCTTCCGGATCGATCGTTCCGTTGGTCTCAATATCGATAATCAACTTATCGAGGTCGGTGCGCTGTTCAACACGGGCGGCTTCAACGTTGTACGTTACTCGTTCAACCGGGCTGAACGACGCGTCAAGCTGCAAGCGTCCAATCGGACCTGCCTGATCTTCAAACGTCGGACGTTGCGTTGCAGCACGATAGCCGCGACCACGTTCGACCTTGAGAATCATGTTCAATTCCCCAACTTTGGTCAGGTTCGCGATTACCAACTCCGGATTCATGACTTCAACGTCGTGATCGAGCTGGATATCAGCACCCGTTACAGGACCAGGTCCCTTTTTCGAGATGCGCAATTCAGCGTTGTCGCGAGAATGCATGCGAACGGCCACTTGCTTGAGGTTCAACAAGATGTCGACGACATCTTCCTGCACGCCCTCAATGCTCGTGTACTCGTGCAATACACCTTCGATTTCCGCCTCGGTGATTGCAGCACCAGGCATAGACGACAGCAAAATACGGCGCAATGCATTGCCAAGAGTGTGTCCGAATCCACGTTCGAACGGCTCGATGACCACTTTGGCCAACAGATCATTAACCGGCGTTACTTTAACAACGCGAGGTTTCAGAAAATCGTGTACAGAGTCCTGCATGGGTAAATTCCTTCCTGACTACTTGGAGTACAGTTCGACGACGAGGTTTTCGTTGATGTCCGGCAATATATCTTCCCGATCCGGCAACGATTTAAATACTCCCGCCATCTTCTTCGCGTCGACATCTACCCACTCGGGTAAGCCGACCTGACCCGCTATCTCGATCGCACTTTGAATGCGAAGTTGTTTGCGAGCTTTCTCACGAATACCGATTGAATCGCCTGCCTTAACCTGGGCAGACGGAATATTAACGACTTTGCCGTTCATCTCGATGCTCTTGTGACTCACGAGCTGACGTGCTTCGGCGCGTGTTGACGCGAAACCCATCCGATAAACGACATTGTCAAGCCGGCCCTCGAGAAGACGCAACAGGTTTTCACCGGTCGATCCTTTCAATTGCGCAGCACGTTTGTAGTAGTTGCGAAACTGACGTTCGAGCACGCCGTACATGCGACGGAGTTTCTGCTTCTCTCGCAACTGCAAACCGTAGTCCGACAAACGCGGACGCCGTTGTGGCGCACCGCCAGGCGGCACGTCCAGCTTACACTTCGATTCAAGCGGCCTTACGCCACTCTTGAGAAACAGATCCGTGCCTTCGCGGCGGGACAGTTTGCACTTTGGTCCTAAATATCTTGCCATTAAAGTAAGCCTCTATACCCGCCGCTTCTTAGGCGGGCGACAGCCGTTGTGAGGAATCGGTGTGACATCCTCGATGTTTTGAATACGAAAACCCAATGAATTCAGGGCGCGCACAGCAGACTCGCGGCCTGGGCCCGGCCCACGGACACGCACGTCCAGATTCTTGACTCCAAAGTCCAGCGCAACGCGGCCGGCCTTTTCGGAAGCAACCTGTGCAGCAAACGGCGTGGACTTACGCGAACCGCGAAAGCCGCAACCACCTGCTGTTGCCCACGACAGGGCATTGCCCTGACGATCAGTGATCGTGATGATGGTGTTATTGAAGGAGGCATGGATGTGCGCTATTGCGTCAACAACATGCTTTTTGACCTTCTTTTTCTTTACTTCAGCCATGTTAAATATTGCTCTTTAGGTGATATGCCACTACTGGTTGTGCCACAGTCTCGTGACTACCGTTTGATCGGACGCCGCGGACCTTTCCGCGTGCGTGCATTGGTACGAGTACGTTGGCCGCGCAGAGGCAAGCCACGACGATGACGAATCCCGCGGTACGAACCGAGGTCCATCAATCGCTTGATGTTCATCGAAATCTCACGGCGCAGATCACCTTCAACCTCGAAGGTCGCGACTGCGGTTCTCAGATTCGCTACTTCTGGCTCAGCGAGATCTTTGACCTGCGTGTCTGGCGCAACGCCAGCCGCTGAACAGATCTGTCTAGCGCGTGAACGACCGATGCCGTAAATCGACGTCAGTCCAATCACGACGTGCTTGTTCAACGGAATATTTATGCCTGCTATACGTGCCACTAATCTTTCCTCGTTGATTAACCCTGACGCTGCTTATGGCGCGCGTCAGTACAGATCACCCGCACAACACCCTTGCGACGAATGATTTTGCAGTTCCTGCAGATTTTCTTAACCGATGCTCTTACTTTCATGAGCTTGCTCCCTAATCCGCTGAATTATCAGCGTACCTGGCCACCTTTGCCGTAGTTGCGCAGATTAGCTTTCTGCATCATGCCCTCGTATTGCTGACTCATCGCATGCGCTTGCAATTGCGACATGAAGTCCATCGTTACGACGACGAGAATGAGCAAGGACGTGCCGCCGAAACTGAACGGCATGCTCGGGTAGAACATGCGCACGAATTCCGGTAACAAACAGACGCCGGCGATATAAATCGCACCCCAGAACGTCAGTCGTGTCAGTACTCTGTCAATGTATTCGGCCGTTTGTACGCCAGGACGAATGCCTGGCACGAACGCGCCTGACTTCTTCAAATTGTCCGCCGTGTCTTTCGAGTTAAACATCAGCGCTGTATAGAAGAAGCAGAAGAAGATGATTAACGCGGCATACAGCAAGACATAAACGGGCTGGCCTGGTCCAAGGTTCGCGCCGATGGTCTGCAGCAGTCGCTGCGTGAACGTCGGGTCTGCGGTTGCCTGGCCGAAAAATTGCGCGATCGTCGCCGGGAACATCAAGATACTCGAGGCAAAAATCGGCGGGATAACACCCGACATGTTAATTTTGAACGGCAGGTGAGTGCTCTGCGCCTGCGTCATCTTGCGACCTTGCTGTCGACGGGCGTAGTTCACAGGTATGCGGCGTTGCGCACGTTCCATGTACACCACAAACACGATTGCTGCGATCGCGCCAATTAGCATCAAGATCGCCGTTGCCGGGGACATTTCGCCGTTTCGTACCAACTCAGCGGTACCTGCAATCGCGGCCGGCATGCCAGCGACGATACCGGCAAGAATGATCATCGAGATGCCGTTGCCGATGCCACGCTCAGTGATTTGCTCACCAAGCCACATCAGGAAGACGGTTCCAGTGACCAGCGTGATCATCGCGGTAATCAAAAAAGCTGACCCCGGATTGGGCACCAGTGGATCTATGCCACTCGATTGATTCTGCAACCATGAAGCGGCAGCTATCGACTGGAAACTTGCCAACAACACGGTGCCATAACGCGTGTACTTGACGATCTGGCGACGACCTTGCTCACCTTCCTTACGCAACTGCTGCAGGCTCGGCACGATGTGGCTCGCCATCTGCATGATAATCGAGGACGAGATATACGGCATGATGCCCATGGCGAAAATGCCGAAGCGTGACAGCGCACCACCTGAAAACAGGTTAACCATGCCCAAGAGGTTGCCTGCCTGCTGTTCAAAGAACGCGGCCAACGCCACAGGATTCACACCCGGCACCGGTATGTAGGTGCCCGCGCGAAATACGATCAAGGCGCCAATCAGGAACAGAATTCTAGCCTTGAGATCGGCCAGCTTGCTCGCTGCTTGCGCTACATCGCCCGGATTTTGTTGCGACCCTTTTGCCACGTTAATTCTCTATAAGTACCTGGTATGTGCCTAGTCTTCGATGCTGCCGCCGGCCTTTTCAATCGCCGCACGCGCACCCTTGGTCACAGCGATGCCCTTGAGCTTCACTGCTTTGCTTACCTCACCCGACTTGATGACCTTGACCTTGGTAACAAAGGCCGGCACCAGATTCGCTGCCTTAAGGACATTCATGTCGATGACGTCTGCTGTCGGAATTTCAAGTTCATGCAAGCGCAACTCAGCGGTCAGACGCGCCATGCGCGAACGAAATCCCACTTTCGGCAGGCGGCGCTGCAGTGGCATCTGGCCACCTTCGAAACCAACCTTGTGGTAACCACCGGAGCGAGCGTGCTGGCCTTTTTGGCCACGCCCACTGGTCTTACCCTGACCGGCAGAGTGTCCACGACCCAGTCGCTTGCCTACTTTTTTCGCACCCTTACCGGGTGATAATTCATTAAGACGCATGTCAGGCTTCCTCTACCGACAGCATGTAAGAAACACGGTTAATCATGCCCCGATTTTCCGGCGTATCAATGACCGTCACCGTCTGATGCATTTTTCTGAGCCCGAGGCCAGCCACACAGGCGCGGTGCTTCTTCAACCGACCGTGCTTGCTCTTGACGAGCGTTACTTTCAACTCTTTGGACTTCGCCATGATCTTATCTCTGCCAGTCTTTAGTCCCGACCTAAGCCAGGATTTCCTTTACTTTCTTACCGCGCTTCGCTGCGATTGCCTGCGGAGAATGAATCTCTGACAGCGCTCTGATCGTTGCGCGAACTACATTGATCGGGTTGCGTGAGCCGTAGCTCTTGGCAAGCACGTTGCGAACACCTGCGGCCTCAAATACTGCACGCATTGCACCACCTGCGATGACACCGGTACCTTCAGATGCCGGTTGCATGTAGACGAGCGTTGCGCCGTGACGACCCTTCTTTGCGTATTGCAAAGTGTCATTGTTCAGGTTGACGTCGATCATATTCTTGCGTGCACTTTGCATCGCTTTTTGGATCGCAATCGGAACTTCGCGAGCTTTACCGTAGCCAAAACCAACCTGGCCCTGGCCATCGCCAACGACTGTCAGCGCTGTAAAGCCGAACTGACGGCCACCTTTCACAACTTTTGCAACACGATTAACCGTTACGAGTTTTTCGATGAGGTCGTCGTTCGCCTGTGATTGTTCATTTCTTGCCATTGTTGGTCCTTAGAACTTCAATCCAGCTTCACGTGCAGCGTCGGCCAAAGCCTTGACGCGTCCGTGATAGCGAAAACCTGAGCGGTCAAATGCAACAGCATCAATGCCAGCTGCTTTTGCCTTCTCGGCGATGCGTGCGCCGACAATTGCCGCGGCTTCCACATTGCCACCACTTTTGACGCCTTTACGTACTTCGGACTCCAGCGTCGATGCCGCCGCAAGTACAGTGCCACCGTCAGGACCGATCACCTGCGCATAAATATGACGCGGCGTACGGTGAACGCTCAAACGGTTCACTTCGAGTTCCGAAATCTTTGCTCGCACCTTTCGGGCGCGGCGCAGTCTGTTTTGTTTCTTGTCGAGCTTCATATCTTTCTCGCTACTTATTTCTTCTTCGCTTCCTTAAGCACTACACGCTCATCTGCGTAGCGCACACCCTTGCCTTTGTACGGCTCAGGTGGACGGAAGCGGCGAATTTCGGCCGCAACCTGGCCAACTTTCTGCTTATCTGTACCCTTGATAACAACTTCGGTCTGGCTTGGTGTTTCAATGCTGATGCCGTCAGGCACTTCATAGACAACCGGGTGTGAAAACCCGAGCGTCAGATTCAGCTTGTTACCTTGCGCCTGTGCTCGGTAACCAACACCAACCAGCTCCAGCTTGCGCTCAAAGCCATCAACTACACCGGTCACCATGTTCGCCAACAACGCACGCGTTGTGCCTGACATCGCGATCGCAAACTTTGATCCCGAACGTGGCGATACCTGCAGTACACCGTCGTCCTGACCCAACTGCACCTCAGTGTTCAACTCCATCGACAAAGCGCCCTTGCTGCCCTTGATCGTGACAACGTTGCCGCTTTGTTGAAATTCAACGCCACTTGGCAATTGAACCGGTTCTTTTGCAATTCTAGACATAGTCTTGTCTCTTTCTGGCGTCGGTCAGATGCATCACTGAACGACGCACAAAACCTCACCGCCAATTCCTTTTTCTCTCGCCTGCCGGTCACTCATTACGCCAGCCGACGTCGATACGATTGCCACTCCAAGGCCACCAAGGACCTTCGGCAAGTCTTCTTTGCCGCGATAAATCCGCAGGCCCGGACGACTTGCACGCTCAATGCGCTCGATGACCGGAACACCCTCAAAATATTTGAGTTCAACCGAAAGCTGCTTCTCCGCACCTTCGCCGTCACTCGAAAAACCCGTGATGTAGCCTTCATTCTTCAATACTGCCGCGACTGCTTCTTTGGCATTTGAAGCCGGCATGGAAACGCTCACTTTGCGCGCTTTCTGTCCGTTTCGAATGCGTGTCAGCATGTCCGCGATAGGGTCCGTCATACTCATGTCTGTCTCCGCCTACCAACTGGCCTTAGTGAGTCCCGGAATCTCGCCATTCATAGCGGCTTCACGGAGCTTGTTACGGCCGAGGCCAAATTTGCGATAAACGCCATGCGGGCGTCCGGTGATCGAACAACGATTGCGTTGACGAGTCGGGCTGCCATCACGTGGCAATGCATTCAGTTTCGCCTGTGCAACGGCGCGCTCGTCGTCGCTGCTGTGAATGCTACGAATCGTTGCCTTCAGTGCAGCACGTTTCTGCGCCTGCTGGGCGACCAATTTGGCGCGTTTACGTTCGCGCATAATCATTGACTTCTTAGCCATCTGCTTTAACCGCCTGTTGTTTGAACGGGAAGTTAAACGCCTCCAAAAGCGCTTTACCCTCTGCCGCATTTCTCGCTGTCGTCGTAATCGTGATATCCATGCCACGCAAAGTGTCGATTTCGTCGTAGTTGATTTCCGGGAAGATGATCTGCTCAGTAACACCCATGCTGTAGTTACCTTCGCGATCGAACGACTTCGGATTCAGGCCGCGGAAGTCACGAATTCGCGGAATCGAAATATTGACGAGACGGTCGAGAAACTCGTACATGCGCTCACGGCGCAGCGTTACTTTGCAGCCAATTGGCATGCCGTCACGAATCTTGAAACCAGCAACCGACTTGCGAGCCAGTGTCGTCACTGGCCGCTGTCCAGCGATCTTCTGCATGTCGCCACGAGCATTCTCCATGACTTTCTTGTCAGCAACGGCTTCACCAACGCCCATGTTCAGCGTGATCTTGGTGATACGCGGCACTTCCATCTTGTTCTTCAGTCCGAGCTTTTCCTGGATCTGACCGGCCAGCTCGTTCTGGTACTTTTCTTGTAATCTAGACATCTCAAATATCCACTACATCGCCACTTTGAAAGACGCGCACTTTGCTGCCGTCTTCTTCGACGCGAAAACCTACCCGCTCGCCTTTCTTGGACTTCGGGTTAAATACGAGCACGTTGGAAACATCGACAGGCATAGCCTTGTCTTTGATACCACCGGCCTCGCCAACATTCGGATTTGGCTTGATGTGTTTCTTGGCGATATTGATGCCTTCCACCAATACGTGCCCATCATCAATAACCTGCAAGACGGTGCCGCGACGGCCCTTGTCTTTACCAGTTCTTACGATGACTTCATCGCCTTTTCTAATCTTGTTCATTACTAGAGAACCTCAGGCGCCAACGAAATAATCTTCATGAAACGATTCGTTCGTAGCTCGCGCGTGACCGGGCCAAAGATACGAGTACCAATTGGCTCCAGGCGCGCATTCAACAATACGGCTGCATTACCATCAAAACGGATCAGCGAACCATCCTTACGGCGAACACCTTTGCGTGTGCGCACTACAACGGCGTTGTAAACCTCGCCCTTCTTGACCTTGCCGCGCGGAATCGCATCCTTGACGCTCACTTTGATGATGTCGCCAACGCCAGCGTAACGGCGCTTAGAACCGCCCAACACCTTGATGCACTGCACACGGCGGGCACCAGAGTTATCGGCTGCGTCAAGAACTGTCTGCATCTGAATCATGAATAATTCCCTAGCCCATTACCGGTCGGCTGCGCGTTCGACCACGTCGACAACAGCCCACGACTTATTCTTCGAAATCGGCTTGCACTCGGAAATCGTCACTCGATCTCCTGGCTTGCACTCATTACTCGCATCGTGAGCAAGCACTTTCGTCGTACGGCGAATGTACTTGCCGTATACGGGGTGCTTGATCAGGCGCTCAATGGCGACCGAAACGGTCTTATCCATTTTATCGCTGACGACGCGGCCAACAATCGTGCGCTGTACTTTATTTTCTTCACTCATTCTTCTTTACCTGCTGCGCGCTTCAGTTCATTGATAACCGTCTTGACGCGTGCAATGTCTTTTCTTACGCGGCCGTGCTGCGTGTGCTGCGCCAACTCACCTGTCGCTTGTTGCATGCGAAGATTGAATTGTTCGCGACGCAGGGCCACCAATTCTTCGTTGAGCTCTTCAACGGTTTTCGTACGAAGTTCCTGCGCTTCCATCACATCACCTGCCGCGTTACGAACGCAGTTGGAAACGGAATCTTTGCCGCAGCAAGACGAAACGCTTCACGCGCTATTTCTTCTGTGACGCCTTCCATTTCATACAAAACACGACCTGGCTGAATCTGGCATACCCAGTATTCAACGTTGCCCTTACCCTTACCCTGACGCACTTCAAGCGGCTTCTTCGTAATTGGCTTATCCGGAAAAACCCGAATCCAGATCTTTCCACCACGCTTGATGTGGCGCGTCATCGCACGTCGAGCCGCTTCGATCTGACGTGCCGTAAAACGGCCACGACCGGTAGCTTTCAGCCCGTAGGTACCAAACGCAACCGTGCTGCCACGCAGCGCCAGACCGCGGTTTCGCCCCTTATGCTGTTTGCGAAATTTTGTTCTTTTTGGCTGTAACATCTCTTATGCCTCGACAGGCTCAGCCGCAACCGGCTCAGGCTTGTCAAATACTTCGCCCTTGAAAATCCAAACTTTTACACCGATGACGCCATACGTTGTATTCGCCTCGGCGAATCCATAATCAATATCTGCACGCAATGTGTGCAGCGGTACGCGACCTTCGCGATACCATTCTGAACGTGCGATTTCGGCACCGTTCAGGCGTCCACCGACCTTCACTTTGATGCCCTCTGCGCCAACACGCATCGTGTTGGTAACAGCGCGCTTCATTGCACGACGGAACATGACCCGTCGTTCCAGCTGTTGAGCGATTCCTTCCGCGACCAACTGTGCATCCAATTCAGGCTTACGCACTTCCGAAATATTGATACGAACATCGGCGATGTTCATGCCAATCATCTTCGCCAGCTCAGCGCGCAGCTTCTCAATGTCCTCGCCTTTCTTACCAATTACGATTCCCGGACGTGCCGTATGAATCGTGATGTTTACTTTCTTGGCAGGGCGCTCAATCGCGATACGACTTACTGATGCATCTTTGAGTCTTTTCCTGATGCACTCACGTAACTCGTGGTCCGTCTTGATGTAGTCAGGAAACGTCTTGCTGTCCGCATACCATTTGGACGTCCAATCTTTGACGATGCCTAAGCGAATTCCTGTTGGATGTACTTTCTGACCCATACTGTTTACTCGTCCGCCACGCGAATTGTGATGTGGCTATTGCGCTTGATAATGCGTGCGCCGCGACCCTTGGCCCGCGCACGAAACCGCCGAAACGTCGGCGCTTCGTTAACTTCAATACTCGATACCTTCAACTCGTCGATATCCGCACCGTTGTTGTGCTCGGCGTTAGCGATCGCTGACTCCAGCAATTTCTTGACGATGCGTGCACTCTTCTTCGGCGTGAAGGTCAAAGTCCGCAATGCGTCGTCCACCGACTTGCCGCGAATGGCATCTGCCATCAACCGACATTTCTGCGGCGAAATCCGTGCATAGCGAAGTGTTGCTGCAACTTGCATGGGTGTTACTCCTTCAGCCTACTTCGTTTTCCGATCACCGGAGTGACCGCGAAATGTTCTTGTGCCGGCAAACTCACCGAGTTTGTGGCCAACCATGTTTTCAGAAACCAGAACTGGTACGTGTTGACGGCCGTTATGCACAGCAATCGTCAAGCCAACCATGTCCGGCAGAATCATCGAGCGGCGCGACCAGGTCTTGATCGGACGTCGATCATTCTTGGCAGCTGCCTCAGCAACCTTTTTCGCCAAATGCGTATCGACGAACGGGCCTTTTCTCACACTACGTGGCATTGCTATATCCCTTACTTACGCTTCTTACGACGACGAACAATCATGCTGTCCGTCCGCTTGTTCGAGCGCGTTTTGGCGCCCTTCGTCGGTGTGCCCCATGGGCTCACCGGATGACGACCACCTGATGTGCGGCCTTCGCCACCACCGTGCGGGTGATCGACCGGGTTCATGGCAACGCCTCGAACCGTCGGACGTACACCTCTCCAGCGTTTCGCGCCGGCCTTACCCAGCTTGCGGAGGTTGTGCTCGCCATGACCAACTTCACCAATCGTTGCGCGGCAATCGATATGAATCTTGCGCATTTCGCCTGACCGCAGACGGATGGTCGCGTAAGCGCCTTCGCGTGCAGCAAGCTGAGCCGAACCGCCTGCAGAACGAATCAACTGACCGCCCTTGCCTGGCTTCATCTCAATATTGTGAACAACCGAACCAACCGGAATCGAACGTAACGGCAAAGCATTACCAGGCTTGATTGGCGCGTCTTCACCGCTGGAAATCGGCGTTCCAGCTGCGACACCTTTCGGCGCCAGAATGTAGCGACGCTCGCCATCGGCGTATTTGATCAAAGCGATGTGCGAACTACGATTCGGATCGTACTCAAGGCGTTCAACAACACCTGGAATTCCATCCTTGTCACGCTTGAAATCGATGACGCGATAACGACGCTTGTGCCCACCGCCGCGGTGTTGAGCCGTGATCACGCCCTGGTTGTTCCGACCCGCGGTCTTAATCATCGGGCGCAAGAGGCTTTTTTCGGGCTTGGCGCCTTTGGTCAGCTCCTTAAAGTCGCTAACACTGGCGTCGCGCCGTCCTGCGGATGTTGGTTTGTATTTTCTGATTGCCATTGCAATTTCCGATTAGTTTGGGATCGCGTTACTTGTCCGAATCGCCATTCGATAATTCGAAGCCCAGGAGCTTCTGCCGCTAAGCTGTTTCTGTCTAGAAGAAGTCAATCTTGTCATCCGGGTGCAGCGTTACGATTGCTTTTTTCCAGTCTTTGGTTCGCCCATAAGTAAATTTATACCGCCGCGGTTTGCCTTTGCGTGTCTGCGTCGAAACACCCGTGACTTTGACCTCAAACAGTTTTTGAACTGCGTTCTTG
>JBPCYB010000029.1:0-15418 GCA_051007995.1 Woeseiaceae bacterium
GCCTGTATGGCATCACTGCCATCGAGTAATGCGTCAAGCGAATCTGCCTGATGGTAGAAAATGCGTTGCCACGGACCGCCGGTGTGATGCGCCAACCAACCCCAATGCGCGATCGCGCCATCGTCTACGAGACCATTCATGCGCTCAACATCTTCGGCTATCGCGTCATCAGCCACGGCGAGAGGTCCGCCACCGCATTCAAAGTAACTCGCATAGGTGAACATTGTCGGCGCCTCTTCGTCCTCCTGAGCGAGGCTCGAAAATGCCAGCATGCTAAGTACCATTGTTGACAATAAAGTCTTGATTATTCTCATTATTATCTCCCCAATAACTACACGAATGTGCAGGTCGTTGGAGTATAGTCCAATTGACCAACTTATGTCATTTAGTGCTCGCGAGCCGTCAGGGCGCTATCAATGTATCGATCGATGACGCCGTCCAACATCGACATCGGCAATGCGCCATTGCCCAACACCGCATCATGAAATTGCCGCAGATCGAAGTCGTCGCCCAAGTCGGATTCTGCCCGTCGTCGCAGCTCCCAAATTTTTAGCTCGCCCAACTTGTAAGAAAGCGCCTGGCCGGGCCATGAGATGTAACGATCAATTTCAGCTCTCGCATTGCCCGCCGACAAAGCCGTGTTCCTCATCAGGAAATTGATGGCCTCTTCGCGCGTCCATTCCTCTGAGTGAATGCCCGTGTCGATAACGAGACGACAGGCGCGCCACATCTCGTAACTCAGGCGACCAAAATGCTCGTACGGCGTGCGATAGACGCCCATCTCGACTCCGAGTTTCTCCGAGTACAGCGCCCAGCCTTCACCGAATGCGCTGAATCCTAAACTGCGCCGAAAGGCCGGGACATTTTCGAGTTCTTTGGCGAGCGCATTCTGATGATGGTGCCCCGGTACTGCCTCGTGCAATGTGAGTGCGGGAATCTCATACAGAGGACGTTGATCAAGTGCAAACGTGTTTATCCAAAAAGCGCCGCCGTTCTTCGCGTTTAGCGGAGCACCGTAATACGCACCGGTAGTGTAATTGGGAGCAATCTCCTCTGGAACCGGAACGATGCCGTAACTTTGTCGCGGTAACTTGCCGAAATAACCAGGCATCAGGTAGTCAATTCGTTTTGCCGTGTAAGCCGTGATCTGTAACAACTCTTCATCCGTCGCTGCAAAAAATTGCGGATCGCTGACCAAAAATTCTGTAAAGGCTTCGAAGTCACCTTCGAATTCCAGGTCGTCGATTATTGTTTGCATCTCGTTGCGAATGCGTGTGACCTCTGCGAGACCGGTCGCATGAATCTCATCGGCCGAAGTATCGGTCAGCGTTGTATAGCGACGAATCTGATACGCGTAATAGGCCTCCCCATCAGGCAATTGCTCGGCGCCCAGACTTTCCGACGCCTGGTATTCGCTTCTTAGAAATTCCGCCACATCGGCAAACGCCGGCATCACATCATTCCGAATGGCGTTCCGACCGTCCTCACGCAGTCGATCCTTTTCGTCATTCGATAACTTGGCACTCATTTTCTCGAACGGATCGTAAAAGCTGCTGTCTTCCGGGTCCGCTTTCAGTTGTGCATCGAGTGTCGGCAACACGCCGTCAATCACGATCTGTGGCAACACGAAACCGTCACTCGCACCCTTGCGCATGTTGTTCAGGTTTTCTGAAAAGTAGCGCGGAATATCCTGCATGCGTGCAAGATAGTCTTCGTAGTCGTCTACTGATTCCATCGATACACTGCTGCTCGCAGTCAGCGCATTCATGAAAAAACCGAAGAATGTATTGAACGGTATCCTTTGCAAACCCAGTTCGTTTTCGCCAATCGAATCTTCGAGTACCCACTCGAACAACTCTGCGTTGACCCGGCCATCAATCGACAATGCAGCTCTTTCGATGTCGCGCGTGCGACGCAACAATCCTTTCTCAATCTCAATCTGCCGTTGCTTAGACTCGTTCGTTACTGAAGGCAATCGATCATTAAATTCCTTAACGCCTACACCTGTAGCGGCTACCGGGTTTTCCTGAAGATAGTATTCCCAGTAATCACCGAGGATGTTTGCCAGCTGCTCATCAGCTGCCGTGGCTTCTACCGCTAGAACTGGCAATTGATGAAATGCGGTCAATACCAACGCAAGTATGAGAGTTGCTCGAAGTCCGCGCATGTCAGGCCCTGAATCGTCTCGCTAGGTGGATCGACTAGTCTTCTTCGGCCGCTAGTGCTTCGAGCCGCACAGCCTCAAATTCATCGCCCTCATTCCAGGTTGGCATCTCGTCTGCGTTCGCGACCGCGAGGCCAGTCCAGAATCCGATCATCGCGTCATCGATCATGCCAACGAGATTCCAGTTCGGATCGTACTCGTCCGACGGCTGATGATAATGTTTAGCGGTATATTCCTCGACGATCTGCCTGCCCCACTCGGGCGGCCGGTCGACATAGTCCGTGCCTGGCTCAAGGTATACGGCCGGCACACCGATTTTGGCGAAGCTGAATTGATCCGATCGATAGAAGTAACCGCGATCCGCAAATTGATCGGGCTTAACTACTCTGCCCTGTTCTGCGGCGTACTCGATGACAAGTTCGTCAATCGACGTCTTGCCGAAGCCGACATAAATGATGTCTTTGGTCGGGCCGTGCAAATTGCCGCCATCGTAATTCAGATTTGCCGCCATTTTTCCGGGGCTAACAGTTGGATTTGCCGCAAACCATTTTGATCCGAGCAAGCCTTGCTCTTCAGCGCCAACCAAAAGGAATAGCATTGAACGTCGCGGACTGGTCGGCAGAGCTTTGAAGGCTTTCGCCATCGCAAGTATCTGGCCGACGCCAGACGCATTATCCATGGCGCCGTTATAAATCGTATCGCCCTCGGCGTTCGCAGGACCGATGCCGAGGTGATCATGGTGTGCGGTGTAAACGACGTACTCGTCTTTCAGTTCCGGATCACTACCCGGAATAACGCCTAGTAAATTCGCAGTCGTCACACTCGCGATTTCAACGTCGAGAGTCATCGACGTCGTCATGCCCAGCGGCACCGCTTCAAAGTCGCTGTTGTAGGCCGCCTCACGCAATTCATCGAGATCCATGCCTGCCGCAGCGACGAGCTCTTTGACCGCGTCCTCCGTCATGAACGACTTAAATTGATTACGCGTCTCGTCACCAACCGGTAGTTCCATCTGCGGACCAACATTAGATGTTTGCAGGACCTGGTAGGGATAGCCGGCCGACGGAATGGTATGAATGATGATCGCTCCGGCGGCACCGTTTTTCGCCGCGGTCAAGAATTTGTAGTCCCAGCGTCCGTACCAGAGTCGTGTTTCACCGGCGAACAGGTCCGGATCCCAGTCGGGATCATTGTTCATGAGCAAAACGACTTTGCCTGTGACATCGATGTTCTTGTAGTCGTCCCAATCGTACTCGGGAGCCTGGATTCCGTAGCCGGCAAATACAACTTCTGCGTTCTTCACTTCAGATAGCGGCTCCTGGTTATAGCCGTTGATCATGAAGTCATCGTAAAAATCGAACGAGACTGTCTTGCCGTGTCCCTCGAATGTCCAACCTTCGGGTGGAATGGTGTTGACACTAACCATTTCAAACGGTTGTTCCCAGCCACCGTCCTCGGCGCCGGGCTCAAGACCTATCTCATCCATCAAGTTGGCGAGATAGTTGCGCGCTTTTACGTCTCCGGCAGTAGCCGGTCCCCGACCCTCATACTCGTCACTTGCGATTTCCTTCATGATGTCGCGTATGAAGTCTTCAGTAATGTGTTCTGCCGCAATATCGGCTGTGCTGTTACCGACACCGGAATGGTCTTCAGCGACGCTTGGCGCAGCAACATCGGCCGGTTCGTCGCTGCTGCAGGCCGTTGCCAAGCCAAAAGACGCTGCTAGCGCTATGCATAATTTGTAATTCACCGTAAATCCTCTCTATTAGTCGAACAACTCAGCGAGAAACACCCGCATCGCAGTCCAGGAGCGCCGATCAGCACTCTCGTTATAGTTCTTGCCCTGCTCAGGTACCGCTGCTGCAGGGTTTGTGAAGGCGTGCATGGTATTGCCGTAGCCGTGCAGTTGCCAGTCTGCCTGCATCGATGTCAGTTCCTCGGCCAAAGCGACGACCTCGTCTGGCTTGGCCAAAGGATCATCCCAACCATGCAGTACGAGCACCTTGGCCTGAATCTTGTTGTCCAGCGTATTTCCTGGCGGTGACAGAATGCCGTGAAAACTCGCCACTCCGGCAATCTCCTCGCCGCATCTGGCGATGTCCAAAACGCACAATCCGCCGAAACAGAATCCAATGGCTGCGACCTTAGACTCGTCAACCTCCGACTGTTCCCGCAAAGTTTGCAGTGCCGCCCGCAAATGGCGCTGCAAAAGTGGTCGATCGTCGCGTAATTTCGTCATACGGTCCCGATTTACGTCGATCTCCTCAGTTTGTGTGCCTTTTCCATAGACGTCGATAGCAAACCCGACATAGCCAAGCTCCGCCAGCTCCATGGCTTTGCGCTCTTCGAAGGCCGTTCTGCCCGCAATTGTGTGCGCGATCATTACGCCCGGTTGTGGGCCGCCGAATTGATCGTCCCAGGCCAGGAAGCCTTCGAAAACGGCATCCTCATTTTGAAACTCGATGAGTCGGGTATGAATGGCCAACGGTTTACCTAATCGCGACGAATGACCAGTATTTCGACCTGGCCCTTGGGCCCGATATACCACGAGGCAATCGTGCTAGTAATGCTGACGATGAGCGCGCCAAGAACGGCCGAGCCAAAACCTGCAACAGAAAAATCGTCAAGTATGGCTGCTACCAGACCAAACATGGCCGCATTTAGCACCAACAGAAATAGTCCCAGAGTGATTATCGTCAGCGGCAACGTCAAAACGAAGGCGATTGGCCGGACAAAACCATTTACCAAACCAAGCAATAGTGCCGCAAGAATGAAGGTTCCCGTGCCGGCAATTTGCACGCCCGGAACCAACGACGATGCGAGAAATAATCCCAGCATCGCAATCAACATTCGTACAATTATTCCAGCCATGCGGCGATTATGCGGTGTCCTCCTACTCTTTGCTAGAATCGCGGCATCGCAGCCCCGGTAGCTCAGTCGGATAGAGCACCAGATTCCTAATCTGGGGGTCCCATGTTCGAATCATGGTCGGGGCGCCATTTAGATTGCGCAGAGAGCTTTGCGACGTCTATTACGCAGATTGAGCGTGTTCGTCGCTCTCGGCCAGATGATTGTCCCCTTCCGCTAGGGACCTGGCCGCATCGAGCAGGGACTCGATATTTTCATGTTCATCCGGGTGATAGGTTATTTCGTAGGTATTTACATCGAGCTCAAACGCCATGCTGCTAGTTTCGTTTCTCTCGTTAAGTCGATCCAAGAAGCGTTTCTTCGCCGCAGTGATATTTGTTTCACCAGAATTCGAGAGCAAAACAGCGAATGCGTCTTCGGCGATGCGGCCAACAATGTCAGAATCCCGGTAGCTTGCCAGCAGCAATTGAGTCACTTCGATCGCTGCTCGGTCACAGGCCTCTTGACCCATGAAACCCCTGATCAAATGAAGATTGGATAGATGCACCAGCATCAGTGTTGCCGACGAATTCATGCGCTTGCACATTGCTAACAGATGTTTCGATACGATCGCGAAACCTGTGTCATTGGAGAGTCCGGTTACTGGGTCGCTATGCATCATTGATGAAACGGCGATTTCTTCTTCAACAATCTGACCCAGCTCTTGCAGCGTTTGGAGATCCTCATCAGATAGCGTGCGTGGTTCGCTGTCGATGATGCATAAGGTACCAATCTTGTTGCCGTCGGGTGCGCTGATCGGATAGCCGGCGTAGAAGCGAATATTCGGATGTTCGCTGACCAATGGATTATCTTCGAATCGCTTGTCGGTTAGCGCATCCTCAACGACCATTGTTTCGTCCTCGAGAATGGCATGTCCGCAAAACGAGATATCGCGTGGCGTTTCCGTTGCTTCCAGACCCTGGCTGGACTTGAACCACTGTCTATCGCTATCAACCAGACTGACGAGCGCAATCGGCGTGCCGAATATTCGCTGCGCCAGACGCGTCACGCGATCAAAGCGTTCCTCAGGATCTGTATCCAGAATCTTAAGGTTGCGCAATGTCTCGAGACGCAGTAATTCGTCAACAGGTACAGGTGGTTCTATCATCGCTTGCTACCGTTTCTTAGCGGTCCTGCAAGGGTTGACGACCATCATTGACATAACTTTAGTACCGGCGTCACAAATACGCGACTCTGATGCTAGTCGGTCAAGCGAGCCCCGCATTTCTGAGTGGGAGTTCGCGTATTCGATTGCCACTGGCTGCGAAATACGCATTAACGATCGCTGGCGCAATCGGTGGCACACCCGGTTCCCCGACACCTCCCGGTGGCGCATCGGACTCCATGATGTGACAGTGAATCGCTTCGGGCGCCTCGTCCATTCTGACCATTGGATAGGTATCGAAATTGCCTTGCACAATGCCACCGTCTTCAGCCGTTAGTTCGCCATGCAAAGCAAGGCTCATACCGAAAATACCGGCGCCTTCCATCTGCGCCGTTACGCGATCCGGGTTGATCACAGTACCCGCGTCGATGCAGGTCCACATTTCGTGCACGACGAGTTTGCCATTTTCATCAACACTGACTTCCGCAACCGCGCCAACGTAAGCCAGAAACGATCGATGCACTGCGATGCCAAGGCCATGCCCGTCCGGCAATTCTCTGCCCCAACCCGCCGTCTCAGCGACCTTTTCGGCGACTGCAGCTAGTCGACCAGTGTCAATTGGGTGTTTCGCAAGGTCCTGTCCATAGTTGGTGTACTTGGCAGCATCGTCCGCAGGATCAATCTTCCGTGCCGGCCCGATCATCTCCAGTAGATGGTCTTTCGGGTCCACGCCTTTCAAATGCGCCAGTTCATCGACGAACCCACAGGAGCCGAAGGCGTGAAAGACATTACACACAGATCGTAACCAGCCGATGCGCAGATGCGCTTTCGCGTCACAAGTTTCAATTCGCATATTCGGCACGTACCACGGGCTGTCGAGGAGCCCGAGATCGAGCTCGAAACCGCTCGGCCCATTCACGTCCGGCGCAAATGTCGACATTATCGATGGAAAACTAGAGCGTTGTAACCAGCTCAACATTTTGCCGTCCGTGTCCATGCCGGCTCTGAAATATTGAGCGCTGACAGAATGCAGATAACCATGCCGAATGTCGTCCTCGCGAGTCCAGGTTACCTTGACGGGCTTACCGGTCTCGCGCGACAGCCACGCCGCTTCAGCGATGAAATCTGGCTTCGACTTGCGGCCGAATCCGCCACCCAGAAGAGTGACATTGATAGTGACCTGCTCCTTTTCCAAACCGAGAACACCGGCCACAACATCGCGCGCTGTTTGCGGGTCTTGTGTACATGCCCAGACTTCGCAGGTGCCGTCGTCATTGATTCGGGCCGTCGCCGCAGGCGGTTCCATCGGCGCTTGTGCGAGATGCGGCGCAAAGTAAACGGCTTCGTGCATTTTGTCCGCTGCGATATCCGCATCTGCTCGCTCCAGTACCGTAGTACCCGTCGCGCTCGCCGACGCAATCAAAGATTGTTTATAAGCATCACTTTGATACGCGGCATTCGCACCTCGGTCCCATTCGATTTGCAGTGCGTCCCGACCTGTATTGGCCGCCCAGGTGTTATTCGCCAATACCGCGACACCACCCTGAATGTTGAACAACGCTGGCGATGACGGATCTGGCATCTTGATGACATCTGCAACACCGCCGACCTGCCGTGCTGCAGCATCATCAAACGAGACAACCTTGCCACCAAATGCCGGGCATCGTTCGATTGACGCATAAAGCATGTCCGGCAGAATCGTGTCGATGCCGTACTTGCCGCCACCCGTTGTAAACGCCATGCCGTCAATTGTGTCCATCGGCTTACCGATGTATCGATAGTCTTCGCGAGCCTTGAAGCTCGCTTGCTCAGGCTGCGGCATGCCGCTTGCCATATCGACAAGATCTCCGTAGCCAGCAGACTGTCCGCTCGCCTCGTGATGAACCGCATGTTCGCGGGCAACGCATTCGTCGCTCGGAACGTCCCATAGACTCGCGGCAGCGGCGACCATCATCTCTCTAGCCGTCGCGCCCGCGTTACGCAGCATGTCGAAGTGCTTGCGAATGCTCGTCGAACCATCAGTATTCTGATCGCCGTATTTTTCATGGCCGATAGCCTGAATGACTTCGATTTTGTCCCAATCGGCTTCGAGCTCGTCGGCGATGACTTGCGGCAGCGACGTACGAATGCCCTGCCCCATCTCAGAGCGATGGCAGTAAATCTCGACGATGCCGTCATTGCGAATATTCACGTAGACATTCGGCGCCACAGTTGAAAGCGCCTTGGCCATCGGCGCGACGGCCTCGTCCGCCGGCTGGCAAGCGCTGGCGAAAGTCAGTGCGAATACAAGTCCACCGCCCGCCTGCCCGGTGCGTTGCATGAACTCTCGACGGCTGATTTTTTTGAGTTCGCTCATGACTTGTCCTCCGCCGCCGTGTGTATTGCCTGGCGAATTCTCGTGTAAGTACCGCAGCGACAAATATTGCCGCTCATCGCTGCATCGATGTCGTCATCACTGGGGTTTGGCGTGCGCTCCAATAAAGCCGCCGCGCTCATGATCTGACCGGACTGGCAATAGCCACATTGAGCAACATTGTGCTTGCGCCACGCGACCTGAACCGGGTGATCACCGTTTTCGGACAAGCCTTCGATCGTCGTAACAGACCCACCGCCCGCTGCGGAAACCGGCGTCACACACGAGCGCATTGGCTGGCCATTAAGATGGACAACGCAAGCGCCGCACAGCGCCTTACCACAGCCAAATTTGGTCCCGGTTTGACCCGCAATATCACGTATCGCCCACAAAAGTGGCATTGCCGGATCGACGTCAAGGCTAACTGTTTCGCCATTAAGTTCGAATTCGATTGCCATTGCTGCTCCTAGTCATTTGTTACTTGTCACGGACCGACTCTTTTGCGTCGTCGACCAATTCTTGTCTTATGCTCTCCTGTCGCTCTAGGCGCGCGAGCATGTTGTTGAAGTGCAGATTATATTCGTCAGCGTCTTCTTGTGTCTCAAATAGCACCTGAGAATCCTGGACGCTCCAACGGCCTTCGCTGCGACCCAGTTTGGCCACGATTTGCTCGATGTCATCGATAATCTGATGTTCTAAAGTCCATATCTCACCGCGGGCACCTTGCGATGCCGCAATTCTCTCGTCATACGCTGAAAGCGCCGTTCTTTTTTCCGCAGCGGATATATCCAGTTTGTTCAGTTGGTCACGGGCATCGTTGGTCTGTTGCACGGATTGTTTTTCATATTTCTCTGCGACAATTCTTGCGCTGGCAATAATTTCGGCACTTTCGACCTGCCCCGAATCGCGTTGCAATCGATCGCCGTCCAGAATCGTCATCCAACCAACCGACTCCAGCTCACTGATATAGTCTTTTTGACTATCCATGGAAGCATTAAAGACATCGGCGACCCATTCCTGCATGACTCGTGCAGAACCCGTCGCAGACTCGCTAGCCTCAAATGTGACTGTCTCGGTATCCGATGACCCGGACTCCAATAATCTCGTTTGCTCTTCCTGCAGCGTGTCGAGCTGATCCATCATGTAATCAACGTCTTCGGACGGGGCAGGACGATCCTTATATATGACGACGGCAATACCGACGAGGATGGCAATAGCAATCCCCGCAATTTTGCCGATGGAAACGTTGCTACTCATACGTGCTCCTCAAAGACTCCGGCTTCACGAAAAATATCGGCAACCGGCTGCAGCTGCTCCGCGTAATGCTTCCAAGCGCCGATCGATTTCGCGCGAAATTCGTGCCGTACCCGAGCATCTCCGGCCGAACGGGCAGCTTCGACAACTGACCTGAAGTTTACACTGTCATCGTCAAACGAAAGATCACAATACCCCAAAAGACCTTCAATTACAGGGCGCGACTCGGCAACAAGGTCCTCGTAACGCAGCGTGTAAATCACATTCGGCATGACTGCATGCCAATGCGCGATCAGCTGGTTGTAGGCGACGATGTAATGGCCCAGCTCCTCGAGGTCATAGGAGTACGGATACGGACCGGGAAACAGGGTCTTGAATAACGCGTAGCAAACGTCCATTGGATCGCGTTCAAGCAAGACAATCTTGGCTTTGGGCAAAGCCAGATGAATCAGGCCCGCATACATAAAGTTATTCGGCATTTTGTTGACGAAATGAGCGATCTCTTTGCCAGCCGGTTTTTCGTGATTGACGTAGGCCTCGCCTAATTCTGCAAAATCTATGTCGCGAGCAGCGCTAATCAAATCCACAGTATCGGTGGGAAGTTCACCTTTGACTTTCTGAACCTGCTCAACCAACTGCAGACCGAAACCCTGAGCCTCGCCAATTGACCGAACCACAGGGTGCTTACTGAGAATTCGATCGACTAACGCAATTCCACTACGCGGCAATCCAACAACAAAGATCGGTTCCGCGTTTACGAAACCACCGCCGGCAGACGCAAAAAAATCCGCGTCAAACTGCTCGCTAATCGCCGCCATCGCGCGAACATCCTGAGCGGCATCGTAGTCAATTTTTTCACGTCGCTCTGACGCACCTTGTTGCAAGTTTCTGAACGACTCTTCATAGCGCTTCAGGTCATTGAATTCTTTCGCGAGAGCGTAGAAAAGCTGCACTCGGCCCGGATGTGATTCCGGAATCCGCTCAAGCGCGTCGTACAAGCTATCGATATTGTTGTCGTTCTCAGTTTGCGTCCTGAGCCCGGAGCGCAACAGCTGGGCTTCGCAGTCCGTTGGATTCAATTTGAGTGCCTCGTCGAGGCTGACCGACGCTTCATCCACTTTGCCCAGCATGCGTTGTGCCGTGGCCAGGTTGAAGCGGAAATTGGCATTGTCCGGATTCAGTTCAACGGCTCGCCGATACTGCTCAACGGCGTCTTCATGTCTCTCCAGGCGACTCATGATTACAGCGCAGGACGAGGCGTGATACGCCGTATTAAACGAATGCGAGGCCAATTCATCTGCGATGACCCTGGCCGCATTCAGGTCGCCATACACTGCGAGACACGCCATTTTTTGCAACAGCCACTCAGGTTTTTCGGGTGATATGAGCAAGGCTTGATGCACCGCCTTCAGCGCAATAATCGGCTCATTCAGGTTGATCGCAACACGGCTGGTCGTGTTCCACCCCGAATCGTAGTCCGGAAAGGCCTGGTTCAACTGGTCGCAGGCAGCCGCAGCTTCCTGCAGTTTGCCGGCTTTCATCAGTTTCCAGACGTCTTGCTCAAGATCTTTCGCTGCGATCGGTGTTGTTTCAGTCATACATGGCTCGCCCGGGATCGGATGCTAAGCTACCGCACATAGCGGAGAAAACAAATGCTCAAAGCTCAATCACGCGCCCCGGAGTTTGTACTGCGAAGCGACCAGGACAAGGACACGTCACTCAGCGACATGCTGCAAAACGGTCCGTTGATACTCTATTTCTACCCTGCCGATTTTACGCCAGGTTGCACGAAGGAAGCTTGCACAATTCGTGACATCCACGACGACCTGATCGCCGTTGGGCTAAATGTCGTGGGCGTCAGCCCGCAAGATCCTGCGAGTCACGCGCGATTTCGAAAAGAGCACGATCTACCTTTCACACTACTAAGCGACCCACAGAAAATTGTAATTAAGATGTTCGGTGTCGACGGACCCCTCGGTGTCGGCGTACGACGTGCGACTTTTCTAATCGGACAGGATCGCAGCATTCATGACGCGATGCTTGCTGACATTCGCATCAGCAGGCACAAAGAGTTCATTGAGAAAGCGATAATTCTTCGCGAAACGGCCGGTATGCGTAAATCACCAGACGACGAATAGTCTAGTTGCCGCTGATCGTCAATGTCACTCCACGCCGGTGCGGAGCGTGCCGGTGTTCCCAGAGGTAGATTCCCTGCCAGGTACCCAGGTCACATTTACCGTCTCGTACCGGCACGTTCAGATCATTGTGTGTCAACACGCTGCGAACATGTGCTGACATGTCATCGGGACCTTCCGCCGTGTGTGTAAACATCGGATCACCGTCCGGCGTCAATCGTGACATGAACGACTCAAGATCGTGCATTACGGCCGGATCTGCATTCTCGCAAAGCATCAATGACGCGCTCGTGTGGCGCAGAAATATGTGACAAAGACCGGTAGATATGCCGGAGTCGCGTACTGCATCGCGAACCTGTTCGGTCAAATCGTAGGTACCACGGCCGTCGGTCTCGATGTGAAAATCAAGCTGCTTCATTAGCGACGTACGGTTCTCCATAGCGCAAGCGAATCGTTTTCGTCTTGCCAAACCATGGAATAGAAATAATGTAGATGTTGTCAAATTCATCGCGTGCGATCGTCGGCACGTTCTTGCTTGCGCCCAGATTAGCGATCAATTCAGGCACGGTGTTGCTGTGCCCTACAACCACGATGATTTCGCCTTTGTGAGACTTCAGAATCGTCTCAAGAACTGTCTCTGTGTCCGCCGCATCATAAACGTTAATTGGCAGGTCCAGTCGATCGGCCAGTGGCTGCACGGTTTCCGTCGATCGTTTGTACGTAGTCGCATAAATCGCATTTATTCCCGCGACGACATCGGCATCCGCGAGTTGGCGTGTCAGCTCCGCCACACGTGCCCGGCCTGCATCGCTAAGCGATGGGTCAGCGTCGTCGTGGCTGGTTTGTTCGGCGTGGCGGACGAATATGATCGTCGTCGTAGCCTGTGACTCGAAGAACCACGCCAACCCGATCGCGATCGCGGTATAGAGGACGAAAACCTGTGTTCGGCGCCTGCGGCGAACCCGGCGACGATCTTGATCTTTCTTGCTGCGCATGGGATGCGACTTTACGAGTTTTTGTCCTTTTTGACCACGTGAAACTCGCCTTCTATGAATTCGCCGTCAACGCTCGCAGCGGGTTCGGCATTCTTCGGCATCTTTCGCTGCGCCCACCAGACCCGCACACCAATCACCGCCGCAGCTACCAGTATGATCGCGCTCAGAGCGAGAAATGCGAAGAACCCAAGCACGACGGATACGCCGATGATGATGGCGCCAACAATGACAACCAAAATGTTGGCCAGCGGATTACCGCCTTGCGTGCCACTTTTGATGTAAATCTTCTGCAATTGCGTTTCCTCGTATCCCGATTACTCGTCTGTCTTGCGAGTATAAAACCCTTCAAACCACGGTGCCCAGGTTTCCCCGCCATCGCTCGATTGCTCAAAAAACTGCCGCACCCGACCGTCGGGCATCAATGTCCACAAACCGCGGAAGTCTTGCGTCGATTCGTTCGCGACATAGTGGATCTTACCGACCAGCAGCATGCCGTCGTCGGTCAAGCCACCGCGAATATCGATTTGCGAGCCACCTGCCGCATGCCAGGCCTGCACCCACTCGCCACTGGCACCGTCAAAGTAATTGATGCTCATGCCCGTACTGCCGCCAGCACCGGACCACTTCTCTACGAGAACACAACCGCTTTCCTCGCGTGAGATCGAATTAGAACCGGCGTAAGTACCATCCGCCGTGTGCACATCCCATTCACCAACCCAGAAATCGAACTCGGCAAAGCGGACATTGTCGATGCAAGGCGTTGGCGCCACTGCTGGTGCCGTTTGCGCACGACAATTCAAAGAAATTGAAACTAGGGACATAAATATTATAGAAATCAAAGCTTTCATAAGTTTTTCTCTAATCTACTTTATTAGTGGGCAACGCCAGGACAGTCATTCTGACCCGTAGAAAGCCGACGGGTTCGATTGGCTATTGAATCCCTGCTCCACTGCAAGCACAATTCGCGGCGCAAAACCGGACACCGGAGAGGTGGCAGAGCGGTTGAATGCACTGGTCTTGAAAACCAGCAAGGGTTTGTAGCCCTTCGAGGGTTCGAATCCCTCCCTCTCCGCCAACCTTTTCCTAGCCCGGAGTCCACCTTGGCAACAATCCTCATCACCGGCAGCAATCGCGGTATTGGCCTGCAACTCTGTAAACAATTCGCCGCACGCGGCGATGACGTCATTGCTGTTTGCCGTTCCTCAAACGCCGAACTGGACGCACTACCTGTTCGCGTCGTAGCCGGCGTAGATGTAGGAGATGCGGCCGGTATGCCAATTCTCAAGGAGGCGGTCGACGATCAACACATCGATGTTTTGCTAAACAACGCGGGAATATTCCTGCATGACAATTTGGAGTCCATCGATTTCGACGCAATCTCGGAGCAATTCCGGGTGAATACGCTTGGGCCGTTGCGCGTAACCGAAGCTTTGCTCGACAACCTGGCGAAAGGCTCGAAAGTCATCATTATCACGAGCCGAATGGGCTCAATCGAAGACAATACGTCGGGCGGATATTATGGTTACCGGGCGTCAAAAACAGCCGTCAACCAGGTCGGAATGAGCCTCAGACACGATCTTGGGCCTCGCGGCATAGACGTAGCATTGCTGCACCCGGGCATGGTGGCTACTGAGATGACCGGCGGCCAGGGAATTTCGGTAAAAGACTCCGCAAAGGGCTTGATAAACCGTATAGATGACCTCAATAATGAGAACTCAGGCGGGTTCTGGCACGCCGAAGGTTATAAACTACCGTGGTAGAATTAGCCCAATAGTTACAAGGGAGTACGTCGACATGCAGGACAATATCAATCATCTGGCCCCGGTTGCCGAAGCATCCGTAAGCGATCGCTCAGAATTCATCTGGAAGAGCTACGCCCACGTCGTAGGTGCAATCCTCGCGTTTGCGGCTGTTGAGGTCTATCTGTTCCAGTCCGGCGTCGCAATTAGGATCGCAGAACCAATGCTCAACAACTGGCTCATGGTGCTTGGCGCCTTCATGCTGGTTGGCTGGGGTGCTACGCATGTCGCGCACCGCATAGAATCCAAGCCTCTGCAATATGCCGCGTTCGCGCTGTTTATCGTCGCTGAAGCACTCATTTTCTCGCCGATGCTATTGATGGCGAATTACTACGCGCCCGGCGCCATCGAAAGTGCCGCAGGTGTGACCTTGCTCGGCTCGGTCGGCCTGGTCGCGACAGCAATGATCACCCGCAAAGACTTCTCGTTCCTCAAGGGAATGCTGGTCTGGATCGGCATGTTGGCACTGGTCGCCATTGTCGGCTCCATCTTATTCGGCTTCGAGCTCGGAACGTGGTTCTCCGTTGCTATGATCGGCTTCGCCGGCGCAGCGGTTCTTTACGACACCTCCAACATCATGCACCACTACCCGGCCGACAAATATGTCGCAGCCGCGATGGCTCTTTTCGCGTCGATCGCATTGATGTTCTGGTACGTCTTGCGCTTGTTCATGAGCCGCGATTAGTAGCGACCACCAGGCAATAGA
>JBPCYB010000030.1:0-26098 GCA_051007995.1 Woeseiaceae bacterium
CGTGGTATTCGCGGCAATCATTGCCACGTTGGCGACTTCTTTTGTTCAGGCAGACAATCTGGATATTAGAGAGTGGGAAGTACCGTATGAACACACCGTGCCGCGCGATCCGTTCGCAGAAAGTGCGACATCTGTCTGGTTCGTCGGCCAGAGTGGCGGGTATCTCGCTAACCTTGATACAGAGACGGGCGAGTTCACCCGAGTTCCACTGAAAAAGGGTTCGGGACCGCATAATCTAATCGTTGGTTCAAATGGCATTGTCTGGTATGCCGGAAATCTGAATCGTCTGATCGGTCGCTACGATCCGGATACTCAACAAATTGAAGAGATCATGATGCCGGAAGAAGCGGCTCGCGATCCGCATACACTCATATTCGATGAGGCCGAGAAGCACATCTGGTTCACTGTGCAACACGGCAACATGATAGGCCGACTCAACATTGAATCACGCAAGGTCGATCTCATTCGCTCGCGAACAGCGAGGTCACGTCCATACGGTATCAAGCTGGCACCAGACGGCTCGGTGTGGGTGGTGCTGTTTGGATCCAACAAACTTGCACATATCGACCCACGCACGCTTGAGCTCGAGGAAATTGAGTTGCCACGCGCTAGCGCTCGCCCGCGCAGGCTGGAAGTGCTTGATGATGGGCGCGTTTGGTACGTCGACTACGCCAAGGGCATGCTTGGCGTTTACGAACCAACGAGTAGGCGCTTCAACGAGTGGCAAATGCCGCAAGGAGAAGGCTCGCGACCTTACGGCATGGCGTCAGATTCGAGTGGCAAGCTCTGGATGGTCGCGACAGGTGTGCAGCCAAATGAATTCATGGGATTTGATCCGAATACCGAGGCGTTTTTCGCGACAACCAAAATTGAGTCGGGCGGCGGCAACATTCGCCACATGCATTATCACGAGCCATCAGGTGCCGTGTGGTTCGGTACTGACACAAACTATGTTGGCCGAGCAATCGTTGAGCCAGAATTGCGTGCGCATTATTTAGCGAATGCGGGCGTCATGGTCGCTCGAGGCGACACAAAAGTGCTTTTTGACCCGTTTTTTCGAAACGATTACGGTCAGTACGATCTGGTTCCGGTAGAAATGGAGGCGGCAATATTCGCAGGTTCGCCACCTTGGGACGGCATTGATGCGGTATTCATTAGCCATCACCACGGTGACCATTTCGATCCGGCGGTAGTCATGGAATATCTGCAACGCTGGCCATCCGTAAATCTCTATGCACCGCAGCAGGCGGTTGCTGCGCTGCTCGCCAGCGCAAATACGACGAGTGAGTCCTTACTGAGCCGCGTTCATGGTCTCGCGCTTGAACGCGACAGCGCTGCGACTCGACTTAACATGCACGGACTGTTAATCGAAGCGGTGCGAATCGCACATGGCGGCTGGCCCAATCGTCACGCCGACGTGGAAAATGTGGTATTTCGTGTGACGCTAGACAACGCAACGACCGTGATGCATTTAGGTGATGCCGATGCCGGTCGGGAGCACTACACACCGCACCAATCGTACTGGCAGGCACGCACAACAGACCTTGCATTGGTGCCGGTTTGGCTCATGCTGACGGACAAAGGACGAAACGTTCTGGATGAACATGTAGATGCAGAGCATGAGATCGGCGTTCACGTCTATAAAAGCGTGCCCGACAAACCTGAAAGTCGCCCACCTGATTTCGAAGGTCTGGATATTTTCACTGCGCCGGGCGAGACCCGATACTTTCGAGGTCGTTAACGTTGAAAGCGATGCTACTAAACCGAATTGCGTCGTTACATGACAATCCTGAACCACTAACACTTACTGAATTGCCTCGGCCGACGCCGGTCGCCGATGAGGTGTTGATCCAAGTGAGTGCCTGTGGTGTATGCCACACTGAACTGGATGAGATAGAGGGCAGAACGGCGCCGTCGTTCTTGCCGATCGTACTCGGACATGAAATCGTTGGTCGTGTGGTAGAGACCGGTGACCGTGTTTCTACGCTCGCAATTGACGACCGTGTCGGCGTAGGGTGGATATCCAGGTCCAGTGGCGACGAGCGCGAGAATCTCAGCGACAAATTTGTCGCCACAGGACGGGATACACACGGTGGCTATGCGGAATATGTGACAGTGCATGAACACTACGCACATCGCATTCCTGAGTGCTTCACCGACGTTGAGGCAGCACCGCTTTTGTGCGCCGGCAGCGTTGGCTACCGCGCACTCAAACTCACGAAAATTTGCAACAAGGATATTCTTGGATTGACCGGTTTCGGTGGGTCTGGTCATCTGGTCCTGCAGTTGGCCAAACATCTGTACCCGGAGTCGCCCATTTATGTATTCGCGCGCAGCAGTGAAGAGCGCGAATTCGCACTCAGTTTGGGCGCATCGTGGGCGGGCGACATAGATGATTCGCCGCCGCAGTTATTACACGCCATTATCGACACAACACCAGTCTGGCATCCAGTAGTCGCAGCGTTAAAGCGCCTGCGCCCCGGCGGGAAGCTGGTTATCAATGCGATTCGCAAAGAGGATTCGGACAAACACGAACTGGCCGAGATCGACTATGCGGAACATTTGTGGCGTGAGAAAACCTTGCAGACAGTCGCCAACGTTACGAGTGCCGACATCCGAGAGTTTCTGCAAATTGCCGGCGATGCGAACATCAGACCTGAGGTACGGGTTTACCCTCTAACGGATGCCAATATCGCACTACAGGCGCTACGCACCGGCCATATACGAGGCGCGTATGTACTCGACCTAAGTGAGCGTTAGCGGCTTCGGTAGACACCGAAATAGACGAATGACTCGGTAGTCCGTTGTCCAGGAGCGATCTCATCCGGCACGCGGTGTTTGATGCCTTCGATGCTACGCAAGTAAGCAATGATCGCTGCAGTATCGTCGTCCGAAATCTTTGCGTATGCCTGCCATGGCATTACGGGTATCCGTTTGCCTAGATGTCGGCCGAGGCCAGCACGAAGTGCGTTTGCAATCTGCTGATCGCTCCACAGCCCGATTCCCGTCTCAGTGTCCGGTGTAATATTGGCCGCGAATACAACGCCTGGATGCTCATCGCCGAGCGGATTACTCGCAGCGATGCCGATTCGCGAGCCGGCCAGAGACTTCTCCATATCCGGCTCGCCAATCAGCGCACCGTGAGTATGGCAAGACCCACAACCCAGCAATTCGACGAGATATTCGCCTCTGTCTGCGAGGAATCGATTTTCTGGTGATGACTGCCCGGGCTTGGCACTGGGCGCATCGAGGATAGTTGCTGCATCGACTTCTTCGTAGTCGGCCAGCGGATCGTCAACACCGGACTCCGTGGCGCAACTGAACACGCCAAACAGCAATACTAAAAACGCAGTACGAAATTGCATGACACAGGCTCCTTTTCAGCATTAACAAGGTAGCTTGATTATTATCGGGCTCGTCATAGCTGTTACCAATACGTGGTTTCCGATGCTCTGATCACCACTGGTAATATGATGCAGATCCGATTGCGATTGCCACGATATTCAACCATATGAATCAATTTCATCAGTTTGCAACGTATTTTGCAGTGGTCATTGGATCGCTTTGCGTCATCGGCGTGTGCATATACGCGGCTATTCGTAGTTTTCGAAATCAGATGCACACGGCCGGTGTGCGTTTCCTAATCGTGATTCCAACCTGGATTGCGGCACACGTACCGATGTCATTGGTTCTGTGGGTGATTGCCACACCAAACCCGAGAACACCAACCAATCCTGCGGAATATGCAGTGGCGCCGGTGTACTTGGCGATCGCTGGACTGGTATGCTACTTCCAACTTAGGAAAGTGAAAACGATCACCCGTTCGGCAAGCGAATCGACCGATCAGGCGCTTTCTTAGCAACTATGCTTATCTACATTTCACAGATCATTGTTCTTGTAGTAGCGATCACGGTCATTGTGCTCGCTGCGCGGGGGATACTTGCGCCCGAAAGGCTGGTGGCATTTGTGGCGTCAGCGATGGACGAGAGCTGGGGCATGTACATCGCGGTTGGCGTGCGACTGCTCTTGGGGGCAGCGCTGATCATTGCAGCACCAGTAACTCGTTATCCGGTCGTCTTTCAAGTTTTGGGAGTAATTGCCTTAGTCGCCGCAGTTATTTTGGTGTTGATGGGGCGAGAGCGAGTTCGCAAGTTTATCGTTTGGTGGATCGAAAAAATGTCTCCGTCACTTATTAGAATGTGGTTGTTGTTTGGCATAGCGTTCGGTGGTTTTCTTGTTTTTGGCGTCCTTAATATTCGTACGTGATTTAGTTTTATAGCGGAAACGAATAAGGTTTTGCGGGTCGTTATCTTTGCCACCTAAGCAATATTCAAGTCACCGTGAGCATCGAAATCTCGTTGCCCAGGGCGCATAACCTCAGGATTTGCATAGTGTTTCCGTTGTAACTGTCTGACATTAGGCGATCTTTTAAATGTGACATAACTCAAATCGCAAAATGTCGATAAATTTCACTCGAGCCGATCAATGTTTCGTCGGCGTGCCATCTGTGGTCATTTTTTGTCGGCCCGACATTTTGGCGTATGCTCTTGCGCTTCGGCGTCGCGCCTGCAGAAGAACTATTACAAGACGCTTGGATCGATCAAAAAAATCACCGAAAGGAGAGCACCAATGAGGAAACGACTTGCTGCCGCAATGGCGGGATTGCTGGCGATCATGATGGTCATTCCGACCCTTGTGTTTGCCACGTCAGTTGAGCATTTAAACCTGGAAGATATGTCAGCTAAAGCGGACAAGATATTCCGCGGTACGGTTATCAGCATCGCACCAGGGACTGTCGAAGCTGGGGGCGCCGAATTGCCAACCGTCACCTATACACTCAAGGTTGATGAGTCGTTCAAGGGTGAATACATCATCGAAAAGGACGACATTCGACTAGTGAAAGTCACGATGATCACTGACGCGAAAGCGGACCCTTCAAGCAGCGGTGTTCGCAAGCTTGGTTTCTTCCGCGACGTCCCGCAACTGACGGTCGGAGGTGATTACCTTTTGTTTACGAGCGCTGAGAGCAGTATCGGACTTTCAACGACTATCGGTCTCGGTCAAGGCTGTTTCGACGTTAGCGGTGGCGCGGCACTGAATCGCGCAGGCAACGTGGGGCTATTCCAGAATGCGGCGACTGCGGGTCCGGCCAAAGGGCCGCTCGCATATGACGATCTCTCGAGCAGAATCCGTTCGATTCTGGCCACGCAGTAACTAAGGAGCAAGAAAATGACTAACAAAAAATTCGCTCTTGTAGCTATTCTCGCTGCTGCGGCCCAGTTCGCGACGATTTCGACGGCGAACGCCGCAGATCCCTTAGCCAATTGTGCCGACGGCGTACCGTTTCTTTGGCCTAACGGCGGAACCAACATCCCGTTCAATCCGGACCAAGGCGGCCTGGGACCACTCGACAACGCAGGCGCAATTGCCCAGGTAGCGACGTCATTCCAAGCTTGGGAGGACATCGGCCTATCCACAGCGACATATACCAATGCAGGTATTTTGGGACTTGATGTCGATATAACGAATTTCGGTCCGTTTCTAAATGCAACGGCACCGGATGGACTTTCTGCAATCGTCTTTGATGACAGTGGTGAAATTTTTGAGCTGTTGTTTGGCGCTGGTACCGGTGTTCTAGGATTTGCTGGCCCCGAGTTTGTTGATCCGGCGAACTGTGAAATTCTGGAAGGGCTCTCATTCCTGAATGGACCATCCTTCGTCAATATGGACGACCCAACAGATTTCACGGCGGCGACTGACGTCATGGTCCATGAGTTCGGTCACTACAGCAATCTTGCACACGTGCAGATCAATGGCGCGATCGGACTTGGCGACTTTGACGGACCTGGTGCCAACGTTTTTGGCTTCGAGTTCGGTCTCTTCTTTACCGACATCATCGAAACGATGTATCCGTTCTATTTTGGACCGGCCGTCGGTACTCAAACGCCAGCCGCCGATGACGTGAGTTCTCTATCCGAGTTGTATCCGGAAGCTAACTACTCAAGCTCAACCGCATCAATTTCGGGCAGCGTTCTCGCGCCAAATGGGACCACGCGGATCTCCGGCGTCAATGTGATCGCACGTAACCTCGCCGATCCTTTCGCGGATGCTGTTTCAGCGATATCCGGTGGTGAGACTGACCAGACGGACCCCAATGCCAGCGACGTGGTTGGTACGTTTACAATTACTGGCCTGACACCAGGTGCCGACTATGCGGTGTTCATTGACGATTTGGGAATAACAACGAGTCAAGGCGGTGCCTTCTCGACCGGCGCTACGACTCCGCTACCGGGTCCGGAAGAATTCTGGAACGGCGATGCTGAAGCGAGCGACCCGTTAGTTGATGATCCGTTGGCGTTTGCAGCCGTCTCAGGAAATGGTGGCGACGTATCTGGCGGGGTTGATGTCATCCTCAATGCGCCACAACCCGGCCAGCCACTGGAAGTTGGCGATGATGGCGCCGTACAGATATTCCTGGATTTTCCATTCGACTTTTGTGGCGTTCGTCATGATTCGTTGTTCGTTAATGCCAATGGTGACATTTCGTTCATTGCGCCGAACAACGACGCCAGTGAATCGACACCGGAATTTCTTTCAGGAGCGCCGCGAATTGCTGGCCTTTGGAATGACTTGAATGCTGACCCGGCGTCCTGTGAAATAAATTCAGGACTGTGTGGTGCCGGCACGGTTACGTTCAACAAGACCGACTACTCGTTTACGGCAATTTGGGACGGTGTACCGCAATTTGGCAGTGCTGAACCCAACTCGTTCGAGATCACGCTGTACAAGAAAGGTCCGTGGCTCAGTTATTTTGGAGTCAAGAAGGGCAACTTATTCTCTGTTAAATATGGCGATGTCGCCGCTAGCAATGGTATCGCCGGATACAGTTGTGGCGCGAACGGTACCAGTGGCTTCGAAAGTGAAACTGTCAACCTGAAGAAACGACATTTCTGGTGGACGGATTGGCGCCAACCCGGTACGCGGTTCGAGCAGTTCACTGACAATGGTGCGGGTTCTGAAGTCGTCAATCTGGCGCATCGGAAGATCGCCTACAGTGGTGCGAACCAACTGCGTGATTCCTATGAAAGAAAAGAAACAGGTTGGGCCAGGCGATATAACCGCAACAATGATTCAATCGATACTGCGACACACATTCGCTTGCCGTTTGACAGCTCGAAGCGTGTTACGACGATCGCACCGGATGGCGATGATATTGACTTCTACCGATTCAAGGGCAAAGCCGGTGAGGTGATTGCAGCAGAGGTTGTCAGGACGCACAACGACAATCTCAATCTGGGCCTCGACACTGTTATTGGTCTGTTCAATGCAGATACCGGCGAGTTGCTTGCGGTCGACGATGACGGTGGTTATCTCGGCGGACTTGGTTTTGCGGGCTTGTCGCGACTTATCATTCAATTGAATGAAGATACCAATCTCGCGCTCGCGGTTACCACGTTCCCCGATACGAGTTTCGAAGGCGCAGGCGGACTTGGTGGACGCTACGTTGTTTCGGTACGCAGTTATCCTGAGCCGGATTTTGTTCTGAGCTTTCCGGATGAATCGTCATTTGAGATTCCACTGCCGAATGGCTTCAAGTTTCAGGGTGAAGAGTGGGATTCAGTGTTCATCAATTCCAACGGTCATCTGACGTTTGGCCAGGAGAACGCATTGAGCTTCTTCCCGAATGTGCTTGACCTGTTGAATGGACCACCTCGAATCGCGCCACTTTGGGACGATTTCGAACCTGACGGATTGTTGGGCGGCAGTGTACCGGGTCTCGTTCTGGTTGATAGCGACAGCAATTCAACGTCCGTGCACTGGGTCAGCGTAGGCCAGTTTATTCCGACTGGACCGAGCTACTTCTCGGTAGAGATGAAGAAAAACGGCAAGGTAGAAATGGACATCGGTGCTACTACCCGCGAGCTGAACGCGTTCGGTGCTTTTGGTGCTTCGACGATCGTCGGCATCTCCGAGGGCGGCGGCGCTGTAGATCCTGGCTCCACAGACCTCTCGAAAGCTCACAAGCTTAATGTCAATGGAACGACCTACGAGGAGTTCGGGTTCCCTGGTGCAATCACACCATCGACGTTCGATCTGTTCTTCGATTCATTGCGATTCAGCAAGTCCAGGAAGGACGAAGACGACTAGCAATCAGCAGGGCTGTTACATAAGGGGTCCCTATCGGGACCCCTTTTTTTTGTCGCGAGACTGATCATCGTTGGCGTAATCAAAGCTCGGATTCGTTGATCTAGCTAAAGGACGCGCCATAAGCTGCAACTCGCGGTGACTTCCCGGCATAATGGTCGGAAGAACAATCCGAATACAGGGGCTTGAACCGGGCCCTGGGGGAATACCATGAAACGGATGATTGTCAGTTGTGCCGTGCTGGCGGCAGTGCTTCTTGTAGAAATCCCCACTAGCAATATCAATGCTGCCGAATCGAAGCCTTTGCCCGCTGGCGTTGTGAGGGTACAGCAGGCGGTCATCATCGATCCAAATGGTTTCGGACAGCCGATGCCAGCAGCGACGCTGATGATACCGGCTGGCTGGAAGGAGCAGGGCGGTATTGTCTGGCAGCAGAATAATGCTGGATGCGGGCCTCGAGATCCTCATGTCAGTTGGATGGCAACATCGCCGGACGGAGTCAGTGCACTGCAACTACTTCCGGAGGAAGATTGGAGCGGGCACAGCATGATGTATCAAGGTATGCCGCAGTCCCAATGCCCAAATGTCACGATTACCGATATGCAGCAATACGTCATGCACTATGCCGAGCGTCTGCGTCCAGGTGCTCAGTTTGAACGCTATCGTGAGCGCGCCGATCTGGTTGCAGAGGCGCAAAGTTACTTACAGCCGCAACAGCAGATCTACGGCATGGAGTCGAACCAATGGGTCGGAGCGGGTGAAGCGTTTATTAGTTATTCAGTTGATGGTCAAAAGGTTAGCGAGCTAGTCGGTACTATTGCGCTTTTCAATCACACTCGTATGTCGGACGGCATGGGTGGGGTAACAGAGACGTTGCAAATCTCAACTGCACCCGGCTACGCGTTCCGAGCGCCTGAGGGCGAGCTGGATCTCGACACGGTTGAGATGATCCGCCGTTCGTACAAGATTCACCCAGCCTGGCAGGCACAAATGAATCAACACAGAGCGATCATGGCTGGTATCGCCGCTAAGGGCGCTGCTGACAGGGCGCGTATTAGAAGCCAGACCAACGCAGAGATCCAGCGTATGCAACAGGAAGGCTGGGAAAATTACACGCAAAGTATGGACAGAAACTCACGAGAATTTCAGGAATACATTCGCGGCACGGAAACCTACAACAACCCGAATGGTGGCACAGTGCAGCTCGACAATACTTACGATCATGCGTGGGCCCTTGATGATGGCTCGTATATTCTCAGCAACGATTCGGGATTCGATCCTGGCAAGGATCTCGGTCTGTCGGGAAGCCGACTAGAAAAATCTCAGTAGCGATACATCGTGACTGAAGAGGACAAGCTGGATTTTTTCGAGCTGACGTTTCGAAACGCCATTCTCGATTCGCTATCTGCAAATATTGCGGTCATTGATGTGCATGGCGAGATACTGGCGGTGAATGCGAGTTGGCAGGCCTTTGCCGAGGCTAACGAAATGGGGAATTCTGCTCACGGGATAGGCGCCAATTATTTGCGCGTCTGTCGATCCGCCGGCGTTGACCCAAACGCCCGAGCCGCACTCGAAGGGATTCTCGACGTAATCAAAGGACGCCGATCGACGTTTTATCATGAGTACCCGTGTCACAGTCCGGAGAAGCAGCGCTGGTTTGCTCTACGAGTCACTCCACTTGTCGACTTTCCGCACTTCGTAGTAGTGTCGCATGAAGATATAACAGATAAAAGATAATAAATATCAAAGAGATATAGTAACTAATTAATCCAAAATCGATAGTTTAGAACTCAACAGTACTGAGCGTGAGAAAATCACTGGTTCGATGATCCAGGGGAGAGAGTCATGAATTCGGATTCAAAAGAGAAGTTCTTGAAAATTGCACTGCGTCTCTTCGGCGTGGTGTTCTTGCTAGTGTACCCACTGAGCATGGTTTGGCCCTCAGGTTGGGTTTGGCACGGCGGCGAAGGCGTCTATTACTTTCAGATGATAGTGGGTCTTTATGCCGTTCTCGGAATCTTTCTGATCATGGCCGCAAGTAATCCAAGCGAACACCGCAGTCTAATTTCGTTCACTGTCTGGTCCAGCGTTGTTCACGCATTGATCATGGCGGTTCAGGCTTTTGGAGACGAGAGCGAACATGGCCATTTGGTTGGCGATGTGCCGGCGCTGTTATTAGTGGCTGTGGTGCTTGGCTACTTGGCGCCGCCGAGGAAGAGTCGATAGCATGTACCGGAGAAAAGTGATGCGAACGCAATACCTTGCTGCAAGTTTGTTGGCGTGTGTGTGGTTTAGCAGTGCGATGGCGCAACAGGGCTCTGTGGAACATACAGAGAAAGCGTCCGCGCTTCGTCTCGAGGCGGACGTTCGATTCTTGTCTCACGACATGCTTGAAGGACGTGAGGCGGGAACTCGTGGCTACGATCTTGCGGCACTTTATGTAGCCGAAGCGTATCGGGGGATCGGCCTGGATCCGGGCGGGGATGACGATTCCTATTTTCAACAAGTTCCGTTGCGTGAGGTCAAGCGCGACCCGAACGGCATCGCTAAGCTAACGCTAAGCAAGGATGGCAAGACGATTGACTTGACGGCGAACGAAGATTTCTACGTTTTTTCGTCTCCCCAAGATACCCAAGCGATTGTCGAGGCACCGGCTGTATTTGCCGGTTATGCGCTGGTCTCCGACGAACATGACAGAGATGATTTCGAAGGATTGGATGTCGAAGGCAAGGTCGTGTTCACGTTGACGGGTGCGCCAAAGTTCCTGAACAGTGAAGAGCGTGCATACCATTCGGCCATGAAAGGACGGAATGCGTCCGATCGTGGCGCGATTGGAGTCGTCGGGATTTACACCGACACTTTTGCGAGTGTATTTCCGTTCACACGACTTGTTGAATACTATTCGACGATCAGCGGGATGCGTTGGCTAGATGTGGAAGGACAGCCATTTACGCTGTCACCAAACGTTCGTGGGGTGGGGGTAATGAGCCGGAATGGAGCAGAGCAGGTGTTCTCCAACAGTGAGCACGATTGGCCGGAAATTCTTGCTGCTGCGGAAAGCGAAGCAGGAGAGGTAACGGGATTCGATCTAGGAATTAACGCCCGAATTGAAGTCGACTCACTTCACCGCCAGTCGGAAAGTCCCAACGTCGTTGGCATATTGCCCGGCAGTGATCCCGTGATGCGTGACGAATACGTCATTCTTTCGGCACACCTCGACCACGACGGCATGCAACCCAACGAAGATCCGAATGACGACGAAATTTTCAATGGCGCGATGGATAACGCGGTTGGTGTTGCGGCAATGCTCGAGGTGTCTCGACTGCTAAGTATCAATCCGCCGAAACGGTCCGTCGTATTCGTGGCACTTGCCGCGGAAGAGAAGGGCCTGTTGGGCTCGGACTTTTTTGCCCGCAATCCAACGGTTCCGTCTGAGTCAATGGTAGCTGTGGTCAATCTCGATATGCCGATCATGACTTATGATTTTACTGACGTCGTTGCCTTTGGTGCAGAACGATCGACATTGTTCCCGGTTGTTGAGGCTGCGCTTGAGCAGCATGGATTGATACTGAGTCCAGATCCGCTGCCGGACGAGGGACTGTTTACTCGCTCGGATCACTACAGCTTTGTAAAGCAAGGCATTCCCGCCGTGTACCTGTCACCAGGATTCGCAGCGGGCGGCGAACAAGCGCAAGCTGAATTTCGGCAAGCCCACTATCACAAAGTTTCGGATGAAGTAGAACACGTAGACTTCGACGTATTGGCGAAGTTTTCCGATACGAAGTACTCCATCGCTCTGGGCATCGCCAATATGGCGACAAGACCCGTCTGGAAACGTGGTGACTTTTTTGGCAGGACATTTGAAGGCCCTATGGAAGACTAACGCTCAGGCCTGACGATTTCTTCCGGCTTTCTCGTTATGTTCGATGTTATAGGTTTGCACTTGGACGCCAGGGTAGGTAGGCATGACCAATTCAAAAATTCGAATACGAGGACTAATTTTGATGCTCGTATTCGGGGGCATCTTCTCGGTATTCGCATTCTGGATCGCGAACCCATCGTCTTACCCATTCGACTACTATCCGAAAGGGCCCGGTGGCGCCATATTGATCGGCGCGCCAGGTGGCGCAGTGGCTTTCACCGCCATAGCCGTCATAGTCTAAGACCGTTGATTACCGGGCGGACGCCCATCCAATAAAAGCGCACGACACACCGGCAATAAGGCCGATCATTCCCATACTTAACCCAACTTCATACGCTGTTGCATCGCCCGATGTCCATTCCCAGGCGATCGCGGCAATCGCGCAGGTAACGCCAATGATCACACCGCCGTATCCCCAGCGAACGCCGATCAGATCGGTTCTCGGTTTTTCTTCCAGATTGTGCATATCAACCTCCAACGCTGATGCTATTGATTTGATCGAATTCGTAGACCCTCCGCCTTCCGCTTCCAAACGCTGAACCGTTCGCGCACTCAGATCGGCAGCGATCGCCAATTCCTCTTGGGACCAACCTCTTTCCGTCCTGAGGCGCTTCACAATGTTCTTGTTGATCGTTCGTTTCATGTCTGCTCGGCTTCAAAGGGAGAGGAAAGACTGACAGGTTCTAGCGGAATATGACACGCCAAATGCACGACAAAACTCGATAGTCACACGACAATCGATGGTTGTGCGTCAATGGCCGAATCCGACCACCTCTCCGTTATATAATACCCGCCTGGAAAATAACTTGATGACGATTCTCTATGCGCGCTCTTGCCCTTATCGCTCTGCTCGTTTCTTGCCTGTCGAATACATGTAACGCGGAAGACTCTGGTTACTGGTCTATCGAGATTCCTGCCCCGGAACTTGCGACAAATGTTGTTTCCGATGTCGATCGCCAGTTCCTGGTCAAGAGCGTGTCGTTTGACTGGGAGGCTGAGGATACTGCCGACTTGCGGGAATTTTATGCCACGTACTTTGATTCCATCGGATGGCAAGATCCTCTTGCAGATTATTCAGGCGATTCCGAATTGCGGGCATCAGGATGGTCGTCATATGCGATGAACTTCACTGAGCAGAATAGGCCAGTAGCTCAATACGCATCAATGTGGAAAGCGACATCGTACCCGGCTATTGGTGTCGTGACGCTTCGACTAGATGCGTTCGAGGACGGCAGATTCAAAGGGTCTGCTGTTGTGCAGGTTGCACCCGAGGTTGACATGGAAGTCATGTTTAGGCTTTCGGGCTTATTGGGTAATGACCCAAGAAACTTGTTCAAACTCCACTCGGCGGTGAACGGCAACCCATTCGAATTACACACCATCGCACTTCCTGCGAACTACCGTGAGGAATCTGATCCGTTGCTTGCTGAGTACTACCAAATCGTCGATGAGATTTCTTTGGAATATCGAAAATGGGAGCGCGAGTACATTCTGGACTAGTGAGCGCATGAACGCTGAGCAAATCACGGTTTTCTTCTACGGCCTTTTTATGGATGAGTCGCTGTTGGCAGCGAAGGGCGTTCACGCATCGGATCCAACTATTGGTTATGTCGATGGGTTTGGTCTGCGTATTGGAAAACGGGCAACACTTCTTCCTGAAGCGAATAGTCGCGCGTATGGCGTGTTGATGCAGCTCAATTCAGAGGATGCCGCGACGCTGTATTCTGAACCAAGTGTTGCCGACTACGCCGCCGAGCCTGTTGTCGTGACCGTGCCCGGGACCGGCCTAGTGTCGGCGGCTTGTTATAACTTGCCGGCTGCCAAGCTATCAGGGGCTAACCCGGAGTACGCAGAGGCCTTGCTCGCACTAGCGACCAAGCTGGGATTTCCTGACAGTTACCTGGAACACATTCAAATCGCATGCGGCAACTGATCGGCTTGTGATATCGGTGGCGGATCAATCGTCTTGATCAGCTGTCGGTCGAGCCAATCGACAACAAGATCCATCTGTGCAAGGTCTTCTCTGACTCTGAATTGCGGCAATTCATGAATGCCCACGCCATGTGTAGCGGCGTGCACATAATTTTGGCTGTTGCGCAGCACGGCTATGGTCGGAATTTCTAGAGTATCCAGAATTCGCATTAGCATCGCGAGGCTCTTGGTTTTTTTTCGCGTGCGATTGGCAACCACAGCTATTGGTAGGTCAAAGTCGGTGATCAGCAGGAGTTCGGCGATGAAATTGGTCGTAACCTGAATATCAAAAGTTGAGGGCAGGATGGGCACCAAAATACAATCAGCGCCATGGGTCAACCCAGAAATCTCGCGCCGACCGAGCGCAGCGGGTGTATCGATGATGACCGCTCCAGATGTCTTTGGTAATCGAAACGGCCAATATTGACTGCCGTGCATGACGAAATCGTCGCCGGCGACGCCCTCGATCTTTCGACAATCCGACGGTCGCCGTTGCAACCATCGGTCAATGTAGCCTTTAGGGTCGCAATCGATCAGTGTGGGTGTAGGGCCGCGAAGCGCAAAGTAGCTCGCCAGGTTGGTCGACAGCGTGGTCTTACCGCAACCGCCCTTGGGATTCAGAATGACGATCTTGTTCAGGTCGTCTCGATATGGCGCATTGATCATCTTATTCGTCGATGGCGTGCCTTTCTCTGTGGTGATTCGCTTAAGTGATAATACTCCTTGGGGCGTAGAGGTCAAAATGACCTATATATGCCTGTAATTTGTCGAAAATTTGCGGTGAGCTGCTAGAATTACTAGTAACTGTCAACGTCCTGAAACGGCAGCCAAGATCTCAAATGGGCTAAGCATGGGATTATTTGGGAAGAAGAAAAATAAGCGAACGGCGGTAACTGCCCTGATCGGAAACTCAACTTACGTTGATCGTGATTTTTTGAGTTTTTCCGGCGGCATTCACATTGACGGGCATGTTGGGCTCGATGTGGTCGGCAGAGAAGAATCCGGCACCGCGATCAGCATCTTGGAGAACGGAGAGGTTGACGGCGATGTGAGCGCAGTCGACGTATTCGTTGCCGGCGTTATTCACGGCAATGTCTACGCTAGTGGTAATCTCCAATTGATGTCCACAGCCCGAATTCGTGGAGATGTCCACTACGCGTCATTGGTCATTGCCGACGGCGCAATTATTCAGGGCGATGCACGCAAACTGTAGGTCGCGTTGACCGTTCTTTTGCATGGTGCTAGCGTCAATTGATGAGTCAGATAGATCTCAGTTCTTTAGGCCGCATTCGTGACCTATTCGAAAATTTCAATGACCCCATCTTGATCATCGAGAACGGGAAGATCGTCGAATGTAACCAAGCAACGATCGACATGTTGGGATTCGAGAGCAAGGACTCGCTCTTGGCACGTCATCCCGCCGATATATCGCCTGAGTTTCAACCTGATGGTCAACGTTCGGTCGATAAGGCCAATAGAATTCTCGATGAAATTGATCGTGAGCCTTTTCGGCGGTTCGAGTGGATTCACGTCAGCGCAAACGGTGAGGAGTTTCCTGTCGAAGTTTCATTGGCTGCGATGCGTACAACCGACGGCGTCGTACTGCAGTGCATGTGGCGGGATGTCTCAGAGCGTAAGCAGTTGGAGAACGAACTTCAACACGCCCAGAAAATGGACGTTGTCGGAAAACTTGCGGGCGGTGTGGCGCACGATTTCAATAATCAACTGGTGCCCATCCTTGGCTATTCAGATCTTTTGGCAACGTCACTAACGAGTCGACCTGAACTAAGGCAATGGGCACTTGAAATTCAACGGGCTGCTACATCCGCCTCGACTTTGGTAGACAAACTCTTGGCATTTAGCCGCAAAGAAGTGCTCCAACCTGTAAACCAGGATATAGATGAGGTTGTGCACAATTTGTCCGGAATCTTGGGCAAGTTGATTGGCGAAGACTTTATCGTAACGATTCAAAACCCTGGAAGTCCGCTATGGGTCAGGATCGGGCTAGGAGATATCGAACAAATCGTCCTTAATTTGGCTACAAATGCTCGTGATGCCATGCAACCAGGCGGCGAAATCACCATCAATCTCTCGCTAGTGGAGCGATCGAACCGCCAATTTGCCAGGTTGCTCGTTTCAGATGACGGCGCCGGCATGGATTCGAAAACGCTTTCACTGATTTTTGAACCGTTTTTCACAACCAAGGAATTGGGCAGCGGCACCGGTCTAGGGATGTCCACGGTCTACCGGTTGGTTACCAAGGTTGATGGTACGATTGAGGTCAGAAGCACTGTGGGGCAGGGGTCCGAAATTGAAGTCCTGTTACCAATCGTAGATGCCTATACAGACGATGATGAGCTGTCGAAAACCGGGGTTCTTGCCGCGTCTGAGGAAGTAAACGATCGCCATATTCTCGTCGTTGAAGACAATGAGCAGGTGGCGCTTTTCATTCGCCACTGTCTGGGCAACCGGGGATTCCAAATTAGCGAAGCCAGTAACGGTGCCGAGGCGTTAGAATCTCTCGAATCGAAAATTCCCGATCTGATTCTCACTGATGTAGTCATGTCAGAACTAACCGGCCCGCAAATGGTCGAGAAAATAGTTGAACGGGGCATCGAAGTTCCGGTGATATTTATGACTGGATACGCTGACGATCGTCTTTTGGATCACGGCATTGATGTTGACACGTCATTCCTTTTGCGCAAACCGTTCACATTCAAGGTGCTGTTCGAGCTAATAGAAAAGGCCTTGGCTAGCGCAGACAAGTACGCATAAAGAGTAAATGAAACTAAGACCTGCACAGCCTGACGACCTGTCTATTTTGCTTGCGTTCGAGCAGGGCGTTATTGAAGAAGAGCGTCCTTGCAACGACGCAATAAGAAAGACAGACGTCAAATACTACGATCTCGATGGGCTGATCGCTGATCCAAATGCCAGTTTGCAGGTGGTGGAGCTTGACGGTCGGATTGTAGGCTGTGGATACGCCAAATTGCGGCAATCGGAAGCCACCTATATGCACGACCAACATGCGTATCTGGGGTTCATGTATGTAGAGCCGAATTTCCGTCGGCAAGGCATTAACAAGTTGATCATCGAATCTCTGATCAGTTGGAGCAGAGACAGGGGTGTGAATGATATCTACTTGGATGTCTACACCGAGAACGGAGCTGCCGTTCGTGCCTATGAGAAAGCTGGTTTCACACCACTGCTGCTGGAGATGAAACTTGAATCTGGCAAACAATGAGCGAGAGTCGAAATCGATGAATGCGCAAGTACTCAGTTTCATTGTCGCAATCTTGTTCCTCGTCGGGTGTCAAACGGAGCAAGGAACGCCTTATGACGGAACAGCAATATACGCTGAGGCGTGCGAAGGACTGCCGCGCGAAGAGAACGCCAATCTCACAGTGTCTGCAGCGTCAGACGAATGGTTTCAAGTCTACGAGTCCTCTGACGGAATCTATTCGATTGTTGAGCCGTATCAATTTCAAGAAACGATATCGCATCTGATTGTCGGTGAGGATCGAGCCGTCTTGTTTGATACGGGCATTGGTTTATTGCCGATACGACCGGTGGTTGAGCGAATTACGGATCTTCCAGTGACGGTATTGAACTCGCACACTCACTACGATCACGTTGGCGGTAACGCAGAGTTTTCTTCTATCCTCGCCATTGATTCGGACTATACGCGCGCAAACATGGCTGGATTCGAACATGGCAGAGTTGCTGCCGATATCGAGCCAGAGGCATTTTGTAATGGCCCGCCGTCAGGTATTGATCTGGATGTGTTTCATACCAAGCCCTGGAAAGCCTCAAGATATGTAGAAGATGGAGAGATTTTGGACCTGGGCGGTCGCCGCCTTGAAGTCCTGCATGTTCCTGGTCACACGCCAGATTCCACAGCATTGCTTGACGCTGAAAACGGCCTTCTGTTTACGGGCGACACATTTTACGACGCTGAGCTTTGGCTCTTTGTACCTGAAACGAACCTCGACGATTACGATCGAGCAATAACGCGGCTGGTAAACGTTGAAAGAGACGTGTCGTTTCTTTTGGGTGCTCATGTATCCGCCAGAGTAGATGCCGGTCGATTGGCAGACGTTCGGGATGCATTTCTTAGATTGCGATCTGGCGAATTCTCTGGCGATGAGGAATCGGGCGGCCAATTAGTATTTACTATCGATGGCATTGAATTTGTCACGGCGCAGCTCGTGCTGGACGGTAAGCAAGGCGACACCACGAAAGGTGGGAGTGGTCTGGATACCTGGGACTAATACACTAAAGGGGAAGGGTAATGATTCGAATATTGATCGGAATAATGCTTCTCATGGTATCAGCGGTGGCAAGCTCCAAAGACACAGTTGCCGTAATCGGTACCGGTGACATGGGCGATTCGTTCGGGCCGAGACTCGCGGCGCTGGGCTATCAAGTTGTCTATGGCTCGAGAAATCCAAACAGTGACAAGGTAAAAGCCCTTCTTGAATTGACCGGTCACAATGCGACAGCTGCCACACAGAAGGAGGCAGCACAACAAGCGGATATTTTGTTGTTGGCTATACCGTGGCCAGCCATGGAAACCGTTGCACAAAATCTCGGAGATTTGAGTGGCAAGGTCGTGATCGACATGTCATGGCCTCCGTCCGAGTATGATGCGGACGGCTATTCGCGCATAACGATTGACACTTCGGCGGCGGAACTTATTCAAGACTGGAATCCCGATGCGTTGGTAGTGAAGGCATTTCTGACTGTCTGGTCGCATGTCATCGATGACCCCGCAACAGCAGGTGGCCCGGTGAGTATTCCAATTGCGTCGGATAGCCGCTATGCAAAAGAGAAAACGGGGCAGATAGCCGCCGACCTCGGTCTGGACCCGGTCGATGTTGGTCCGTTGCGTTTTGCGCGGAACATAGAGTCGTTAACAGAAATGGCCATCGTGCCTTTTTCTCAAGGGCGTGATGCCCTTTGGAATATCTATTTCCCGCGTACAAATTTCACCACTTGCCATGGTTACGATGGGGACGGTTCGGACGATGTTGGGCCGCCACTTGTCGATGCAGACGATTTAGCCGTCATGCCTTATACACAGCCGCCGCTCGAACCTTGCCCAAAGTAAAACCACCATTGGCTACGTCGTGAAAGAAGCCGACATACAGGTTCTAGCGAGTATCCGTCGCGCAGAAGTCCGAGGTGAAGCTACAGATCGGACATCGTTGGATGATGGGGCAGATCGATACTGGAAATATCTCGAAGATTGGTCGGGATCTTGGCAGAGTTTGCTCACTGACGGCCTGATTCAAGGCGACGATAGTGGTTACTCATTGACCGAAAGCGGTCGCCCGTTAGCGGAACACTATTACGCTGAGCGGCCCGATCATTTTTGGTACTACTACCAACATTACTACCCTGCGGCGCAGGCAAGTCATGCGCATTCTCAACTGTGCGAGCGCGTTTTCGGCAAGGACCTTACGCAGGACGGTCAGGCCGACATGAATTCCCTCAATGATCTAGTCAGCTATTTGGATATTAGAGAAGGCGACAGGGTGCTCGACCTCGGCTGCGGGGCCGGAGGCATTTCGGAATATCTGTCTGATGCAACGGGTGCGCATGTCACCGGACTCGACTACGCGGCTACTGCTATCGAAACGGCAGGTAAGCGAACTGTCGGCAAAGAAGATCGGCTGGCATACGTGCAAGGCGACATGAATGCGCTTGAATTCCCCAACCACTCGTTCGACAAGATCGTCTCTATCGATACGATTTACTGGGTTGCCGACATTGACGAGGCACTGGATGCGATCAGCAAACTGGTTGAGCCCGGCGGGCGCATGGGAATCTTCATCGCGAATACGCCGCAAATGGATGATTCTCCTGGCGCATACGAGTTGCACGGAACCTGGGTCGCAAAATCTCTGAAAAAGCTGAATCTGGCTTACGATGCCTATGACTATACGGAGAGCTTTCTCAGCTTCTGGCCAAGAATGAAAGAGGTCGCGCTTGAGCTTAGAGACGAATTTGTCGCCGAGGGGAATGAAGTGATCTTTGACAGCTTTATGCTTGATGCGGACGAAGACTATTTGCCCGCAGCTGAAGAAGGCAAGCTGCGTCGATTTCTTTATGTCGTTAGTGTCTAGTGCTCAGTATGGTTAAGTCCGCCTTTTAACACTGCGGTTTCAAACCCTTGCTGATTCAATATGAAGGCTGCCGCCGAACTGCGGCGTCCGGTATCACAGTACACAACGTAGGGTGTTTTGCGATCAAGTGCATCAAGCTTGTGGCGAAGCATGTACAAGGGCAGGTTCATGGCGTTTGCCTTGGCGAACGCCTTAAACTCGCTTGGAATGCGGACATCGAGCCACTTGCCGCCTTGGGTGACCGCTTCATCGGCATCTTCGTGCTCCAATGACATAATCATTGGCTCATTCATCAGCGATTGAAAATCGTCGCGACCCAATTGCATTAGTGTGCCGTCAGTTTGCATCGTTATCGTCGCATTGCGATCTTCGTTGGAAATTAGTGCTTCTTCTCCAAATGAATCGCCCACACTCAGTTCAGCAAGATCGATGTTGTTGCTGTTCCCTGGCGTCTCGCGAGTAACCATGCAACGACCGCTTTTTACAATGTAGAAATGGTCACCTTTGTCGCCTTGGCGAATAACGACATGTCCTGCTTTGTAATCAAGCCGCTTCAATCGCATGAAAATCATTTGGATATTTTGCGGCGGGATTAGTTGGAAAGTCTTTGTCTGAAGGAGGGCGCTCATCCAGTCGCCTTCGCCGCCATTCAACTGTGAACTAAAGTCGCCGACTTCATAAATACCCGTGTGATCCAACGTCAATGTCATATCAACAAGTTCGCTGTCGATACTGAAGTACTGAACATCGTCGACGGCAACCGCAGACAATTGGCGCGGTAGCGACGGCGCTATTGGATTTCGAGCCTCATCACTACCACCGACAATAGTCCCCAGGTCTTGACCGTCGTTTCGTAGTGAGACCGTTCCGGAGAGAACGTATATAGAGCGCTTTTCGGTGTCACCCTTTTCAAACAACACCTGACCCTGAGCCGCTTGCAGGATTTCAATGTTGTCTAAGAGATCGGTGAGATTGGCGGATTCAAGCGTGTTGAACGGCGAGAAATTGCCAAGTTGTGCGGCATCCATGCTCGTAGTCATTGGACTAATAGACTCCAAATTCTGGCGATATCATTTCGCGAGAATAGGCAGATTAGCACCCGGCGCAGCGCTTTTTAGAGACGTAATTCTCATTACATAAGACTCGGCCGCTGGACACTTGGCGACATAGCCATATATGGGTCTGGCATACATGGGTCGGCAGGTGCGATCGCTCAAGAATGACCCGCTGAAATCCGTTCGAATCCCAGCGATCTGTATCAATCCCACTATACTTTTGGAAACAAAGCATGCCGTGCTGTTTGCAGAAACATCTATGGGAGCAGGGAAATGAACAAAAATACTGTTTTTCTAGTGATCCTCTTAGCCTTCGTCTTTGGGCCAAATCCGACCTCGGCGCACGAAAACGATTCGAATCAACTTTCCGAACAGACCCATTTCTGGAATGCTGGTCAGAGAAAATCTTTTGTTCGCAAAAAAGTGAGTCATCGTGCCCGCGGGGAGTACGGCTCATGGAGGAATCCCTACGTCAGTTTGGCCGACGCAGAGGCAGACCAAGCAGACTGGGATGTCCTTTATGTTCTCCCATCTCCAACGCACCTGGGTCCGTTGGACGGAGGAATTCTGCTATTAGATGGACAAAATCTCGTCGGCCTAGGACCAAACCCGTTCTATGCAGGATGGTTTCCATGGCGTGCGATGATCTCTAACTCCACGTCGGCGAGACATGACGGGGATGCCATCGTGCTTGGCGAGGGCAGTGAAGTACGAGGCATTCACATAACTGACCCGTATCGATCCGCGATTAATGCCGATTTGGCAGGGTCGGCGAAAATGTCGCACGTATTGATTACCGGCCACAATCAGAATGAGGAAGTATTTGCAGACGGATCAGCAGTTGGACTGTCCAGTTTTGGCGCGATTCATTCGCAATTCGGTCCAGGTGGCCGAATCGATATAGCTAATGTGGCGATCAAGAATGGAAAAGGCCACGGTATTCTAGTCTACGTTGCGGCGGCACAGAAAGACGTCAATGTTCGGCGAATCAGGATATCGGGTATCGACACCAGCAGCTTTGAAAACGCGGCCACGGCCTACGGATTAGTTCTAAACACGTCTGAGGGTGCGATGATGAAAGCCTCGGTGTCGAAATCTCTTATCCAAGACATTAACAACAATCGCCGTAATCGCGGTATCGAGATTGTTGGGAACGATACAAGTACAGCAAGGCTTACCGTAGTGGACTCGATATTCAAGAATATCCCATCTACAGGAGTTCTCGAAGATGGTGCCATAGTACCTATTGCATTTGGCGCCAGCGTGGGAGAGACCGTTCTTATTGCGGAGAACAATCTATTCGAGAATTGCGCGCAAGGAATTGAAGCGCGCGATATCTTTTCTCCAGATTCCGTGCTGAAGATGCAAATAAAGAAGAACATCTTCAGGAACATCGACAGCGCTAGTGCAATCAATCTTCAGAACTTTGCCACCCGCGGTTCACACGTTATTGTTGTTGAGAACAATTATGGTAGCGGTATTTTTGGCTCCGCATTTGATATCACGAACATAGCGAGCACGATTGTCGAATCGACGGTGACTGTGAGAAACAATCGTTTCGAAGATTTCGGTACAGGCGTGAGTCTTGCAAACGTTGGATCCGATGCTAATCCCGGACGAATCGAGAAAATGGATCTTCTGGTTGAGGGCAATGAATTTATCGATGGAATGGTTGGAATATCCTCGTTTGAAAATGGGCCTTCTTCTAATAATGCTGCTAACCTGGATTTTGGTGGCGGGGGCTTAGGGAGTATCGGACTCAATCGATTTGTCGGAAACGCCATGGATGCATCTATCGTCAGCTTCGGGACCCCATTGCATGTCGATGCTAAACTCAATTGGTGGGGTAGCGCGTCGGGACCCACCAGCGCAACTCCTATTGGTGCTGGATCCATCAGCACGGATCCGTTCCTGACCAGCGATCCGCGACCATAATGACTTCGAGTAATGTAAACGGGCAAAATTTTTGATCCGTAAGGGACAAGTTTGTTCCTATTTGGCGATTGGCATCGCCATTCTGTTATCCCCGGGGATTGCGGACGCCCAGAATTGGGACCTGGGCGCGATTCCGGACGTAGTTATAGAGTGTTACGCCGAGTCCGAGGACGCAGGGAGTATTGCTCCGGATTCAAGTCTCGACGGTTCGTGGCTGCAGGTTCGCAGAGATCGAAAACTCACCGGTCGTTCGCCATTGATTGGCGATATCACCTGTCCAAAGGTCTTGTGGAAATACGATGTGGCGCAAACACGGAAGACCTTGTTTGCGATCAATCCTGACAATGCCAGTTCTCAGATATCATTGCCGACGGTCGGAGCTGACACAGTCGGCGACATCCAGCTCGACTTTGAAACCAACGGGTTTCTGATTGATCTCGATGGCGATGGACAGAATATTGTCACGCCACAAGATAACGGCGACAGAATTGGCGACTTCTGGCCCGCGTTGGCGGGTTACGAGCGAATAAGCTGCCAACCCGCAGTGCTCGGGCTTACGCCGGGTCCCGACGACACGGTGCCATGCTATCTGCAAAATCGCCAAAGCGGAGCATGGGTTACACCGCCTGAATGGGTCAGTAATCCGATTGACGGCATGATTGAATCCAATGGGTATGGAGGCAACCCCCTCGTTGCCGACGTTGATAACGACGGTGATGAGGAAATCGTGGTCAGAGGTTGGTATTACGTCAGCGTTCTCAATCTGGACACCGGCGTTGTTGAGAGCGTGGGTGAGTTCAGGGACCCGATGGGCCCTGGAGCGGCATCGGGTCGCGGATACGGTTGGATGGGTGCGATCAATGTCGACAGTGATCCGAAACTTGAGGTCGTGCTTCTTGGAGACATCGAACAGTTTGTTGCCGTAATGGGTTGGGTAAACGGTGAATTGGAAGAAATTTGGGACTATGAGATCGAGGCCGGCACCAGCAATGCACAAGCGAAGCACGACACCGGAGTGGCACCGGTAGCCGACATTGATGGTGACGGATTACCTGAGATAGTGACTTCGATCTTTAATAAGACGGGCGACCAACAATGGCATGTCATGGTATTCGATGGGGCAACGGGTGCGATTGAATGTGATCTCGTGAACAGTTACCTCGCTGGACTTGAAGATTTGGATGGTAACGGGACTGCTGAATTATTTGTTAGGGCAACAACAGGGACCGTTGTACCGGACTATGGCGACATTTGGATCGGATCCTGCGATTCAAACGGTGCTATCCCCGTCTGGAGTGAGCAGAATACTGGATTCGTCAGTGCCGATATTCCTGGTTTTCCAGACAATGTTAGCAGTCATAGTAAGAAACGACGGCTCAGTCTTTTCTACCGAAGCGGCTGGACTAGCGGAAGACCTATATTCCTTACAGAAGAAGCGGCTGGAAACGGTATTGATGTCACGTTACGCGTATTTCAATTCGATCAAGGACAGGTTACCGAGGTGGCGAGCCTAAGCGGGCCGCGGTTGAGCCTCGAGTCTTTGTCCTTTACTGCGCCGCAGAATGGGATGTTGATTAAGGCCTATGCGAAAGAGCCAGCGGAGGGACAGGTCTCATTGACGCAACTCTCCAGTGTTATTCGACAATACGGTCGCGTCGATAGTTCGGATGGTGTTGGCCTTCCAGGCGCGCGCGCGGGTCTTCTTTCGAGCACCGTCGTTGCTCCATTGGCGGCCGGGGAATTGCCCTATCTGGTGACACAGAGTTTTGATGAACAACTCATAGCGATGCGTATTGAGAATGGGCTCGAGCCTACGGAGTTGTGGCAAAGACCTGGACGCGGGATGGTTACGCAAGGCAGAAGCATTACGGTGCCCTACGAGAGCGTATTGCTTGCAGACGTATTGGGCACGGGCGATCTCGCGGTGATCTCGGCACGCAAAGGAAGCGGTGGCTTGGGTGAAATTTCGGCGATGGACTCGGCGGGTGTAGAGCTCTGGTCTGAGTCATTCAATGTGCCGGGCGATCTACCGCCGGACAACGAAGGTGGCGTTACTACCTGGGTAGCGGGGCACTTCAGAAACAACCAATACGAAGACATTGTCGTGAGTATTCGAATAGGCACCAGCCATTCTTCGCAAATGCATTGGATTGATGGCCAGACTGGCAACCGCGAATGGATACAGACAACTGGCGGTACCTGCGACGGAGGTCATGTGACCGGGGCAGGTAGCTTGCATATGGCCGTGTTTGACTGGGGGGACGGAGACCAGCTCGATGAAATGTTGAGCCTGCGTGGGGGAGGCATTGCGGTCTACAACGGCGATCAAGACGAAATCTTGCTGGAAAAGAAGACGACTGATTTCTGCGCCTCCAATCCAAATGTCTTTGCTGAAAATCTGTTCGTTGAGTCCATTCCCGTGGTAGCCGATTTTCTTGGGAATGCAACGGAACAATTTCTCTACGCCAATAACCCGGTCACGCTCGGCTTGTTCGATTTCGATGCCAATGTTATATGGAATACACCGTTCGAAAGTGGGCTCAATATCAATTCACTCCAGGGAGTCGGGGACCTTGATGGTGTCGGCGGACTTGAAATCATTAGTGTTGGTCATGACGATCCGGGCAAAGAAATATATGCGTACGATGCTGCAACTGGGCCGCCGGCACGATGGACACTGGCGTTGCCTGAGCTTTGCGACCATCAGGAAGTATCGTACGTTGCCACCGGCGACATCGACGGCGACGGCCGAGATGAAGCGCTCTTCAACGATTGCAATGTTCTCTATGCGATTGGTGAGAACAGTGCAGGCCAGGGGGAGATTTTGTGGCGCGCTACATTTCAGAACAACCGATACGATGCCGATCTTGGCGAGGTCGTCATCGCGGACGTTGATGGATCTGGACGCCCACAGATTCTGATCAATACAGCGTCCGGTT
>JBPCYB010000031.1:0-118288 GCA_051007995.1 Woeseiaceae bacterium
CGACCGAAGTACTAAACGCAAGAGTCAATGAATCACTGCAGAGAATTGTTGCGGGCTGGAAAAAGGGCAATGACGAAATGGCGGTCGTGAACGCTATTTACCACGACATTGGCGGACATCATTGGGTAGACAAACTCGAGCGTTGGGCGATGAAATCCGACAAAGTGGAAAAACTCGATACGCCACGCTATGACAGTGTGTTCTCCGGCTTGCCGTGGTATGCATTACGCGTCACCTCGTTCTTCGGCGTTGGCAAGACTATCCGCGTTAATAATCAGCTGATTGGTTCAGACAAGATCGGACACTTCTTGTCGCAGGGTCGAAAATACTATCGACGATATTTGAAGTCAGCGTCGGAAGCCGATGCGGCAGTTCACGGCGCATACACCGAACGCGCGATTTTCGGCCGCTTCACGACTGGCAGCTATTCGAACGCCGACCTGGTCGCCAATTACGAAGGTCATCGATTCTATCGCAGCCTTTTTGAAGACAACATCATTCCAGGAAAACCCGCGATTCTTCATTGGGATGGTGACGGTTGGATAATCCAGCGGGACTACGATTGGGCGGACCACGTCAACGAGTACTGGGATGAAGCATTGAACATCAATCACTATGACGCATTGCTGTACAAGCACATGCACAAACGCTTGGTGTCACTGTGTCCGAGGTATTGGGAGAATCCGCAGTTGTACACAATCGAAGATGAAGCGCCGCTTCGTGAAAAATATGCGCACCTCGGTATGGACGACACTAGTGAACTCAGGCTCGATTCGCTGTGCCCGGTACAGGTGTTTAAGGAAGGAAGATCGTCGCCGGATGTTCCAGCAGCTCCTTGATACGTTGAATCATTGCTGCAGCGTCGTAGCCATCAACAAACCGATGATCAAACGACGATGACAAGTTCATCATCGTTCGCACTGTTACCTGTCCGTTCAGCACGACCGGTTTTTCGATCGCACGATTAACGCCGATAATACCGACCTCGGGCATGTTAATGACTGGCGTCGAAACAATCCCGCCGAGTTTGCCAAGACTGGTGATCGTGATGGTTGAGCCCGAAAGTTCGGATTTTGTGATGCTGTTATTGCGGGCAGCTTCCGAGACTCTACGAATCTCGCTTGCAAGCTCGTCGACGGACATTACTTCTGCATGTCGAACGACCGGAACTTTAAGTCCGTCAGGAGTTTGTGTTGCGATCCCAAGATGCACGGCGCCATGTTGCAAGATGACGTTGCGATCCTTGTCATAGGTCGCGTTGCATTGCGGATACTCACGCAGCGCACGAATCAGGGCCAGGCCGAGAAATGGCAGCGGGGTAAGTCGCTGCGACTTGTCCGGGTTCTTGTCATTGAGGTGCTTGCGCAGCGATTCGACTTCGGTGATATCGAGTTCTTCGACGTAAGTGAAGTGTGGGATTTCGCGTGTCGCTGTCGACATGCGTTCGGCAATGATTCGACGCAGGCCAATAACCTTGATTTCCTTGTCTGCGACGGGCGCTGATTTGACGGCGACTGGTGTCGACGTCGAGCCAACATGTGCTTCGAAATCGGCACGCGTGACTCGACCGCCGGGACCCGTACCCGTAACAGCTGTCAGATCAATTCCGGCTTTCTTGGCACGTTGACGAACAGCCGGCGAGGTCATTACCCGGCCAGGTTTGCGAGTCGATTTGCTGGCAGGTTCCGTTTCGGCCGGTTTCGGTTCAGCGATAGGCGCTGTAACAGCTGGTGCCGTAGCGACACCGTCGGTCTCGAAAGTAATCAGTGCGGCCCCAACAGCAACGATGTCGCCGGGTTCGCCAGCCAGTTGAACGACTTTGCCCGATACCGGGGATGATAACTCTACGGCGGCCTTGTCTGTCATCATCGTGCCGATGACGTCTTCTTCAGCAACCTGGTCACCGAGCTTGACGAACCACTCGCCAATCTCAGACTCGACCATGCCTTCGCCAAGATCCGGAAGTTTGAAGACGTACTCGCTCATCCTTCCTCCATCATCTTGCGAATGCCATTGGCGACACGTTTCTTGCCGGGGAAATACTGCCATTCGAATGCATGCGGATACGGTGTATCCCAACCGGCGATGCGTCCGATCGGCGCTTCGAGATTATAGAAGCAGTCTTTCTGAATGCGTGCTGCCAATTCGGCGCCGTAACCAGCAAATCGAGTTGCCTCGTGGGCCACCAGGCATCGCCCCGTCTTGTTGACTGACGTAGTCAGTGTCTCGACGTCAAGTGGAGACAAGCTGCGAACGTCGATGATTTCAGCATCGACGCCGACTTCGTCTGCTGCGGCTTTTGCAACATGTACCAGCGTACCGTAGGTTACGATCGTCAGGTCTTCCCCTGACTCAACGACTTCTGCATTGTCCAACGACACCGTGTAATAACCCTCGGGAACTTCGCCTTTGGGGTGTGACGCCCAGGATACAGCGGGTTTTTCCGGGTCGCCGTCGAACGGGCCGTTATAGATTCGTTTCGGCTCGAAAAAGACGACCGGATCATCAGACTCAATGGCGCTGATCAGCAAGCCTTTGGCATCGTAAGGGTTGGAAGGCATGACACTGCGTATGCCCGTGACGTGTGCAAAAATTGCTTCGGGGCTCTGCGAATGCGTTTGTCCGCCGCGAATACCGCCGCCGCATGGCGTACGGATCGTGACCGGTGAGAAAAACTCACCGGCGCTGCGATACCGAATACGCGCCAGTTCGCTGACGATCTGGTCGAACCCCGGGTAAATGTAATCGGCAAACTGGATTTCGGCGACTGGCCGCAAACCGTTCACACCCATGCCGATAGCAGCGCCGATGATACCGCCTTCGGCGATCGGTGCGTCAATGACACGATGTTCCCCGAACTTGCGCTGTAATCCGTCCGTGCAACGAAACACTCCACCAAAGTAACCGATGTCTTCGCCGAGAATAATGACGTTGGGATCCTTGTCCATCATTACGTCGAGCGCCGAGCGTATTGCCTCGATCATGTTCATCTGCGCCATGTCAGGATCCCTCGATCTCAAGCATGTAGCGACGTTGTGATTCAAGGTGTTTCGGCGTCTCGGCATAGATGTCATCAAACATCGAACCCGAATCGAGGAACGGTCCTTCGGTCATCGTGCCGTACTGCTGCGCTTCCTTCCATGCGGCGAGCACCTCGGCATGCAGCTCTTCTTCGAGTTTCTGGTGCTTCTCTTCACTCCAGTGGCCGCCCGCGATCAAATGGTTCTTGAGTCGATCGATCGGATCGCCCAACGGAAACGATTTGTACTCGTCCTTCGGCCGATATTTGCTCGGGTCGTCACTCGTGGAATGTGCGCCCGCCCGATAAGTTACGTGTTCAATCAGAGTTGGCCCGCCACCGCGACGTGCGCGCTCAGCAGCCCAAAGCGTGGCTGAATAAATCGCCAGCAGATCATTGCCATCGACGCGAATTCCCGGAATGCCAAGACCAAGTCCGCGCGCAGCAAACGACCTGCGTTCGCCGCCGGCAAACCCCTGGAATGTAGAAATTGCCCATTGGTTGTTCACGACATTCAAAATAACGGGCGCCTGGTAGACGGCCGCAAATGTCAGTGCATAGTGAAAGTCAGCTTCGGCCGTGCTGCCGTCACCAACCCAGGATGCTGCAATATGGTCTTCACCTTTGATAGCCGAAGCCATCGCCCAGCCGACCGCGTGCGGATATTGCGTACCGAGGTTGCCAGAGATTGAAAATACATTTGCCTCACGGCTGTGGTACATGATCGGCAGCTGACGTCCTTTACACATGTCACGCGTGTTAGACAGACACTGGCACATCATGTCGACCAACTTCACGCCGCGGTACATGTACAGGCCTTGATTGCGGTAGGACGGGAAACACATGTCACTCGGTCGCAATGCCATCGCCTGTGCGATCGATACTGCCTCTTCGCCAAGGGCTTCCATATAAAAGGAGATTCGACCCTGACGCTGGATCTGCCACATGCGCTTGTCGAAAACGCGATTCAGTAACATCCAGCGCAATGCGATCTGCAATTGACTGATGTCGATTTTCGGATCCCAGGGCCCGACCGCCTGATGATCGTCGTCGAGGACCCGGACAAGGCCACTGCTGAGTCCTTCGATATCACGCGTACGCGCGTCGATTGCAGGTTTGTCGATGCTTCCTGCCGCGGATAAATTCAGATAACTGAAGTCTGGTTTGTCACCCGGCCGTGCCGTCGGGCGCGGAATGTGCAATCGCGACTTCTTAGCCATATGCTGTTCTACCCTTTGCCGCTGTCAACAATCTGGCGAGCCATTCTATCGGCAATTAGATTGGTTGGTTCGCCACTGTCTAGCGATTCTGCAAAAATTGCGTCGAGGCGTACCGGAATCTGACCGACCTCGGCCAATACCCGTTCTTCCGAACTATTGCCAAAGTATTCGTGCGCAACGTTAATGATACCGCCTGCGTTGATGACGTAGTCAGGGGCAAAAAGAACATCGCGTGCAGCGAGTCGTGCGCCGTCTTCAGCGGTCGCCAGTTGATTATTGGCCGCGCCAGCAATTATCTTCGCCTGAATGTTCGGAATGGTCTGTGCCGTCAGCACATTGCCGAGCGCGCAGGGCGCCAGTACATCGACATTGCTGTACAGCAATTCAATCGGCGCAACTTCAGTCACAGGAAGCTCATCGCGTGCCTGCTGAAGATTGTCACGATTTACGTCGGCCACAGTCAATCGAGCGCCCGCTTCGTGCAACAAACGACAGAGGTTCAGACCGACGTGACCGACACCTTGCACGGCTACCTTGACGTCCTGTAGCGAGTCGGCGCCGAGTCGAATCTTCGCTGCGGCGCGAATTCCCAAGAAGACGCCGAGTGCTGTAATCGGTGACGGGTCTCCGCCCGCGCTGTCGCCGCTCTTTGGTAGTCCGGAAACATACCTGGTTTCTTCGGCAACGCTTCGCATGTCATCAACGCTGCAGCCGACATCTTCTGCGGTCACATATCGCCCGCCCAAACTATCGATAGCGCGACCGAACGCGCGAAACATTTCCGGTGACTTCGGCGTGTCTTCGCTGGCAAGAATAACGGACTTGCCGCCACCGAATGCCAGGCCCGCAATTGCGTTCTTGTAAGTCATGCCGCGCGACAGGCGCAATGCATCGGTTAAGGCGGCATCGCTATCAACGTACTGCCAGCGCCGGCAACCGCCAGCCGCCGGGCCCAAAGCCGTTGAGTGAATCGCAATGATTGCGCGCAATCCTGTAGTCGCGTCATGGACGTGATGGATGGCTTCATGCTGATCAAATTCAGGATGATCAAACACGCTCATGGGGCGGCTCCGCGCACAGAATGGAGGGCCTATGATATCCGGCGAAAACGGCACAGTTCATGCTATTTATTTTGCTAAACACTAAAAAGGCACATGATTTATGCGAAAAACTACTGTATAACGCCAATAATCATGCAGACGCTTCACATCGATACTACGGACCGCCGCATCCTCGAAATATTGCAGACCGAGCCGGGCATTAATGCCGCCGAGGTTGGCGAACGAATCGGCTTGTCGCAGTCGGCCGTATGGCGTCGAATCCAAAGCCTGCGTGAAGAGGGTGTCATACATGATCAGCCAGTAAAACTCGATCGCGAAAAAGTTGGCCTGAACACGATGGTGTTTGCGCACGTCAAGCTGACTTCACATGGCCGCAGCAATCTTGCCGACTTTTCCACGGCAGTTCGTCAGTATCCCGAGGTTCTCGATTGCTATGTCGTGCTTGGCAACGTCGATTTCCTGTTGCGGATCGTGACCGAAGACATCAAGGCGTACGAGCAATTCTTTTTCGAGAAACTGTCGCAACTACCTGGCATTCAGGAAGTGAATTCATCGATCGTTTTGTCCGACATTAAGCACACAACCGTTCTGCCTATCTAGATTGCATGCTCTCCAGCAGCCTGGCGAATTGCGCCGGGCGATAACGTTCGTCATCGTTGAGTGAATTTGCAAGTTCGTCGAGTTGCGCTTCCTGTTCGGAATCGCCAATTTCGAGTACAAGCATCTGCACAGCCATGAAGGCCTGCTCCGCACTGACGTAGTCGATATAGTTGCCTTCGGCACCCGTTTCGAGAACGGCCTGCAGAATTTGACGTTCACGTCCACGCAATGCCGCCGGCGATAGAGCCGAATCCAATCGTGCAAGCGTCGTGTTCAATGCGGCTGCTGCACTTCTAATCGATGCGACACTGTCTGTACCTGCGGCATGCAGGCGGCGCAAGCCGGCCTGCAGGTCATCCACAACGGCAGGTTGAATCGCACGCGCCAGTGCCAACGACATCACGAACGTTCCGTCATTGATGAATGGCATGCCGGGACCGGCATTGCTGTGACGCTCAAGTCGTCGCCATTGCACCGTCTTCATTGAGCGATGACATGCATGACAGTCATAAAAGCCGAGCTCGGGAAACATGCCGATGCCATCGAAGTGACTACTCGCGATCAGATCGAGTCGCAGTCGGGCTTCGCTGATCAAGCCCGTTGCCCATGTGTAGCTATGACTCGGGACGTTCTTGCGTTGGCGGTATTCAGCGTCATTTCGGAAATGCGGCTGGCGGCCGAGCGTTCGCCATAGCTCAGTAAATGTATCGAGTTCGAATGCGAGACGTGGATGTCCGGCCGCCATCATTCGATGCGTTGCAAATTTGTTCTCAGTGCCAAGGTGACAGGACAGACAGAGATCCGCACGCGCGTCTGCATCATTCGTGGGGTACATACCGGACGCGAGGTTTTCCGCTCTCGATACGCCGGGCGCATTGTAGTGAGTTGCGAGCCAGTTTTCCGCGCCACCATGACACGCTTCGCAGCCGACGCCGTCTGACAATTGAAATTTTTCACCGCGGTGTTGTGGCGCAACATTATCAGCGTGGCAATCCAGGCACTCGCGTGCTTCGCGTGCGTTGCCGATGCCGAGCCTTGCCGCCATGCGTTGCGATTGCTCGTTACTGAGCACTTCGTAGGCGCGAGAATGCGGATCAGCTTGCGTCCAGGTGACGTACTCGTTTTGCAATACGCCGGTCGCATCACGTGGAATCGCAGACCCATGGCATTGCGATGCCGCGCAGGTTGCGACACCGGTGTGTGTGCGTCCATCTGACTCCGGCAATTCGGCGCCACCAGCCAGTGTCGAGGCGAGGAGCAGGGCCGGCAAGACAGTTCGTCTATTCATCTTCGACATACCACGGGTTCCCTTGATCATCGAGATACAGCTTTTGCATTTCTTCAAGCGTTAATGGTCTTGACCCCTTGCGGCCAAACACCGCAATTTGACCCCCGCTTTCATCGACTCCACGATCGCGATCAAGCCCCTTCGACAGAGACAATGCGGCGCTCGAGGTCTTGTAGGTTGCGATGAGTTCGGGTTGCGGTTCGGGGCTGAAGCCATAGAAGTTCGGTTGTGAATCGGGCGACGTGAGTTGCACGACCCGAATGCCAGCAACACCGTCGGCTAGATACGCGAAGAGGGAGGCATTGGTGCTGCCAACAACGACGTCATGTGTATCACGAATTTGCCCGCCAGCATTGAAATAGCGCAATAGCTTCGGTTGTTCAGCGGACCAGAGATCAATAATGGCGAGCCCATCCGCACCGGCGGCAACGTAAGCATAGGTTCGCGCAACATAGACACGTTGTGCGTCGGCCATCGGTATGCTCGCAGCTTCCAGAAAATCGGGGTTTGCCGGATCGGTCACGTCTACAACATGTAGCCCCCTTCTGTCTGTGACAAACAGATATCGGAACTGCAGGGCAGACGCACGTGCATCGTCGAGTGGCACAACCGCGACGAGCGCCGGCGATTCCGGTTGATCGAGATTCACGATCACGAGTCCGCGATCACTCGTGATGTAGGCATAATAGCCGCCGATTGTAATATGACGTGCCCCGGCGAGTACGTTATCCGGGTTCCAGACCGCGGCGCGCTTTAGAAAATTGTTATTGATGTCGCCGTCGGCAAATGTAGTAACGTCAACGACGATGAGCCCTTCAATCAGGTCAGTTGTAAACGCGTAATTGTAGATTGGATGAAATGCCTGCTCTTGATTGGTCACGCGCATCAGCTCACCTTCATTGCGGGGCGGATGTACGGGCTGGTTTGTCGGCAGCGCTACGCAGCTTGCATGTTCAGAATTGACGACAGAGTCATGACCGCCTTTTGCAAAGGGTGCGGTTACGATGCGCTGGCTGAAACCTTTGTTCGCAACATTGGCGACGTCATAGACGACCAGACCTTTTTTGCCTGCAGCAGCAAACAGGTACTCGCCACGAAGTTGCAAGCAAGCCGTTTTCTTGTCGTTGTAATTGAAGCCCAACTGTAGCTCGCGTTCGTTTCCGAGATGTTGTTGAAAATTGTCGGGATAGGCGAAGCGATGCAGATAACTGCCAATGACTGCCTGCGGTTCTTCCCACTCAGTGACTTGCGCGGCAACAATACCGTTCTGCAGGCCTGCATAAGCGTGAAAGCCGACAAAATTTACGAAGTTCGTTCCCTGCAACAAAAGTTGCGCCATCCACGCATTATTGCTGCCGTCCTCGGTCAAGTGGCAATTGCTACAGGTCTTGGTTTCGGTCTTGCGCGCAGTGTGTGGAAAATGCGGATTCATCGCCTGTGAACTGAATCCACTTGCGGCAATCGGTGGCTGTTGCACGTAGATGCGTTCGCGATTCGCATTTGTGGATGACAGGACCAGTGCAGACGACGAACGCACTGGCGCAATTTTGCCGTCATTAGCGGGGCCGCGTTTGCCCAACATGAACATTTGATCGCGAGCAACCTGCGGGTTATAGGTTGCGTAGTTGCGCGACTCGCCACCTTCATAATGGTGTCGTTCGGTTTTCCAATTGGCTTCAATGGGAAGGTGACAACCCGCACAACTCGTAATCCAGGAGGTGTGACAGGTATAGCACTCGATTTCTTCATCTTTGTGCGCAAGATCCGCGGCTGAGACGGACTGGCCCCAGTCCTGCGTCGCAACGTCATTACTCATCAATTTTGCGCGTGCGGCTTTCTCATTGAATTGCTCGTGCTCAGGGTTAACGCTGTCCTTAACAAGGCTCAATTCCCATTCGACGGTAGGGTCGAGAACCGAGCGCTGAATGAGCCCGCCGTCGCGCCATTCGAAGCGACGTTTGCCATCGACATTACGAAACAGACGCATGTCCGTACCGCCAGGAGGTGCCGCAGGTCCGGACGTGCGCAGGTCGGGATACGCCTGTGACGTTCCGTGGCAATCCTTGCACTCTATTTCAATGGCACTTGCGACCTCGCCGTACAAGTGACCGTTACCGTGATTGTCCTGAGTGAAATGACAGTCGACGCAATGCAAGCCCTTATCGACGTGTATGGATGAGAGATGCACTGCCTTGTCGAACTTCTGCGGATCATCGTTGGCAACGATTGCACCGTCGGCGTCAAGCAGGTTGCCACGCAAGTCGCGCTTTTGTACTGCCCGAAAATTCCAGCCGTGTCCGTGATAATCCGCGAATTGGGTGTCGTTCAAGTCTGGATTCATTTCTGAAACCTGCTTGAGAAAGTCGACGTCTGCCCATTTTCCTCGAACCACCGCACCCTCCGGGTTGCGGTCGAGGACGTGACGTTGTTCTTCGATGCTCAATTCCTGCTGTTCTTCGGGCCACATGAAGGGCGCGTCAGATTCGTAGTCCCACATTGTGTAGCCGAGATAGGAATTCACGAACATGTTGGGCTGATGCATGTGGCAAACCATGCACTGACTGGTCGGGATCGCACGCGTGAACTCATGTTTGAGAGGATGACCCTGTTCCGCATCCGATATTGTCGGATCGCTGGACGCGGACGTGCCGCCGTGGCCGTGTGCGGCGTAAGGGCCGGAGTGACGCGGGTCGCGATCATTTGCGTACACCACATGACATGAGGCACAACCCGATGAGCGATAGTCACCTGGCTGATCGTTGGTACCCAGGAACCAGGTAAAAGGATCGTTGAGACGCGTTTTTGTAATGTTGATCAACGGTACCGAAATGCGTGCGCCGGTGCCGGGTCCACGATTCGACTGGCGAATGTCGGGCCGGCCCGGTTCTTCGAGCCGTTGAATCTGGCCAATCACATTCGGAACGCCGGTTTCCGGAAAAAGATTGAGAATGTTGCGACCGCCGTCTTCGAAAACACGGAAAACGTCGCCCGGTTTGACCGACTCCCAGGCTGGCAATGGATTGAGTTCCGGCAATATGCCATGTCGGGCAGCAATCTCGGGGTCTATCGGTGCGCCAAAAATCTTGGCGGGTTCACCGTCAGGTGTGTAGCTCTCGCCAAGAATGTAGTTCTTAAAGGGCAGGATGCCGTTGTTGTAAGCCGCACCTCCCCATAGCATCGCGCCGGTCGCCATCATGCTGCGCACGTTGGCATCGATGATCGGCTGATGGCATGCGCCACAGGCCGAGCTGGCAACTCGGTAGTCCGATGGGTTGATGAAGCGAATAAATTCAGGACTCTCGCGATTCAATAAGGTGTAAGAACGTTCCGGGTTTGCGCTGGACGGGTAGTGCCAGGTTTGCGGATATAGAGGTTGTACATGGGCAGCATCGCGAGCGCTGTCATACATAGAATCCTTAGGTGCGCCTGCAGGCACAAAAACTTCCGCGGCGCCGCCGTGACAATCCGTACATCCAAGCACGACGGCATTGCTGACATGCATCGTCGCGGCGTCGCTGTCGGTATGGCAACTGACGCAGCCGGCACTTTTGCGATCTGCCTCAATTTGCGCCTGCATGGTTGGTGCCGGCGGATAGTCCGGGTATTGTACCGAGCGCGCTTTTTCTCCTTCTGCTGCCGCGACAGTTCCGCTTACCGCAATGCAGGCAATGATCAGCAGCTTGTAGGACGTCTTAGTCATCAATACGCCAGAATCAGATTTGCGAACACGGAGTAGGGTATTTCGTCGGAGCCGAATAGATCTTTGTACCCTTGTTGTGGCACAAGCAACGAACCTGAGACACGCAAGATCACATTCTGCGACGTAAACGGCCGGTAGATTGCGGACAGGGAAACATCTAATCCAATACGACGACGAATCGCGTCCTGATTGCGCGTCGCTTCGAGCACGGCTGTGTCGACGAAGAATAGTTGATTGGCTTGCAAGGATGCGCGAAGTTTCGGCGTGATGTCCGCGTCGGCACCGATGCCTAACAACAGTATCCCGGGGTTGGTGAAATTGGATTGTCCCTGGCCTTTGTTCGGGCGCAGGGAATTCAGTACACCGTTTTGTCCCGAGATCGCTACCCGACCGCCGCCCAGTAGCGGGATCGCCTGCCGAATCCAGAAGCTCGTGTCGGCGCCAGCGATGAGCGGATTTTCGAAGATAGCGTCGAAGCCGGTCGACTTGTTGTCAAAAGGGTCATCGTCAGCGCTGCCAAATACACCGCTGGCCTTGACGCGCAACCAGTCGAAGTCCCGCGATAATTCGAACGCCGCGAAAGAAGCGCTGATGTCGCTCTCGCGATCGACAAAGGTCGCCGGGCTCTCCTTGCCAAACGCGTAATACGCCGATGCTGTCAGGTTCCAACGTCCTACATGTCCGTCGCCGTTATAGCCGATGTAGGTAACGTCGTATTCGCGGTTTTTTTGTATGCCAATGGCAGCCGGGCGCGTCAGAAATCCATTGTCGTCTACGAAGTTATTCTGATTTTCGGAATTTCGGTTATGCACGAGCGCGATTTGTGAAGTAAAACCAAGAACCGGAAAGTCTTGACGATAGAGATTGAAAAGAAAAACATCGTCATCTCGAAGTGCGTCATCGAAACTGTTCTCAGTGATGTCGTTGAGGCCGCTGTTTGTGTCTTTTTCGAGGCGTCGAAACCAGCCGAGATTGTACTGCCAGCGATTGTTGTCACGGGTGCCGAACAAGCGCACGCCCACGGGGCTGTCCTGAAAAAGAAAACCGCGAAAATCGGCGGTAATGGGTTGGATGCCCACTCGAATGCTGTCGAAGTCATAGCGCTCGGAGACATTGCGCAAGTGTTTGTCGACAAACAACCCCTGGATGCCCACGAAGCCATCAGTGCGTCGTTTGTCGGCTGTTGTGTCCACCTTGAGTACGCCGGCTTCTTTGACGGCGACGCTACTGAGGTTGAATACTGGTAAGAAGCGGAATTCCCAATCGGGAGGTCGAAAAACTGTGTCACCTTTATAAAGCACAGTTTCAAAAATCAGGTTTTGAACAAACGCGTTTTGTGCGGGCTCGCCGGGCAGGTCAATTTCGCCCCGTGAAGGCGGTGTTGCTGGCGCAACTGGCGTTGGTACGCTGCGTGCTTCAAAGGTCGAGTCGGATATCATCGCAAGCGAGAAAAACCAGTCATCGCCAAACGCTGGGCGATCACCCTTCAGAACATTATTGCCGTTGTATGGATCGATCTTGCGTTCGGGGTAGCCCAGTGCGGTCACAATTCGCCAGCGATCCGGAATTGTTGTGAATTCAGGCAGTGGCCGCCATACAGCAGGCTGTAATCCGTCACCTTCGCACTGCAAGCTCCTAGTTGTGGGCTGACCAGGCCTGCGTCGCGACGCCTCTTCATCAGCGAAAGCACAATCCAGTCGTACGTCGATCTCGTCATCAGCCACAGTCGAAGCAGTAGCAAGCAGCAAGCTGCTCAGAAACAGGCGAATTAAAAGTCTACTTGCCTTCACAGACGTTCTGCTCGTCATTGTCGATGAACGGTGTCACGGGGCAATTGATATAGCGCAGGCGTATGCCTTGCGGCGTCAGTGAATCTGCACGCATTGCTTTGGGCGCATTGCCAATACTGCCAACTGCGTTGGCCGCGCGATGCACACCGAGAAACGCGATCATGTCGTCCTGATCAACACCGTCGCCCGAGACACCAATTGCACCAATCAGCACTGCGCCTCGATATATCGGCACGCTGCCCGGGAAAATCTGAGTGCCATTCGCCAGCTGCGAAATCGCGCCGGCAACGGCAAAACCATCGTCAAAGCCGTCGATGCCTGTGCAATTCATCGGTACATCCGGAGCGATGGTCAATGTGAAACCGACGTGTTGTACGAGAGCGTTGTAAATCAGATCAAGTTGCAGGCCGGTAGAGAACGGACTCCACTCTCCCTGTGGCTTGCTGAACGGCCCGGCGGGATTGCCGGTGACACCGTCCGGATAAAAGGGCCGCGATAGATTGCCGCCAGCGCGATCAGAAAATGCAACGGCGCCGTCACCCAGTGCTGTGGGTATGCCCAGAAAAGTCCGTGCGTCAGTTACATACTGCGACAAGGGTTCATCGCGCAGTACGACAAGGCCGCCATTGAGATAAGTGGCTGCTGGAACGCCGCCTAACAGGGTCGCTGCCGATGCAGATGAAAAGAATGCTGCTGTGCGAGCTTTTTGCAACGCGACATCCGTGCCGAATACCGGCGCGTCGCGACTACGAACGATGCCAAGAACAACACCGTTCGAGTCGACAACAGCGATGCTAACTCGTGCAGGCGTGCCAGAAGGTTTGCGAATCTGCGCGCGAGATATATTTGCGAGCTCAAGTGCTTCGCTCAGTATCGACTGTACTTCGATTGCAGTCAGTGCGTCGGCACCGTCTGTGCCGGCTATGGGCCGAAAGCGTTCGACGTTAGCGGAGTCAACGAGCACGAAAGCGTCCAAGCCAGCGTAGTCCAGAGAGTCGGGGCGAATTCCGGATGCGGCGTGACCGAAAGCGAGGCCGGACTTACTGCTCGCAGCGACATAACCGGGAACCGCGAGCAACGTGCCCGCAATGTTATTGATGCTTGCGAAGCTCGGGGCGGCGGCGGGAGAGCTGAGTAAGTCAGTGTCGCCACCGTCGCTGAAACGCAGTAATCGTCCATCGACCGCGATACGATCCGCGCGACGTTCCGCTGGTGCGGCAAAACCGAAACTGCCGGCAAGCGCAATGAGCTCATCGTCGTCAGTATCGGTGTCAGATATATCATCATCAAGAGAGTAGTTGGCGTCGCTAATGACTCCGACACCGCCGACTGGTGTGCCAGCCTTGTACAGCGGCAAGCCGCCGGGATCGGCCGACAGTCCCAGCGGTGAACGATGCGGCCCTACTGTGGAGACGCCGCCGCCAAATCGCGATAACAAATCGGAGCACGGCAGTTGACTGAATTGCACGCCGAACAAGGGTCCGGCGGGTTGTTGATTGTCGCGCGGGTTGAAGTGCTCCTGGACAATCTGGCTGGCGGTGCGCGTCGAAAACGCATTGCCTTCGGTGGACAGATAAGCGGCCGTCATCGCCTTTGAAATCGCTGCCAGACTGTCCGGAATGATATTGACGCCTTCGAGACCGCCGTCGATTGATCCGCTCGGCGCCTGGATAGTCGCCGTGGTGCTGGCGCCGGACATGCGAAACACAGTAAGTACATTGCCGACCCGGTCGACTACAGCAATCGTCGCACTTACACCGCGCGCCTGCGCTTCGGCAACGGCTTGGGCAACGACAAGCTCCACATCGGCGACGGAGAGGCTGGTTGCGGTGTCCGCACAGAGACCGGAACAACCTGTATCCGGCGTGGCGGGGTCGACGCCCGCGACATCTGATCTCGAACCGCCGCCACAGGCAGACAGCAAAGTGAGAGAAATAGTCAGCATGATCGCCCGGGCGATCACGGATACGATCCTTTGCTGTCAAAATGGAAGCTGTGACACATGACGCAAGTGCTCGGCGTCTGTTCAGCGTTATTTCGACTGGCAATGCCACTGCCGTGACAGCCTCTGCAATTATCGATATCCGGAATCAGCATATCGTCGGCCGACGATGAACTGCGGGCATCGTGGCAGCCCTCGCAGCTGGTCACTTCCGTCTGGTGTGCAGCATGCGAAAAATTTGCGTGCGGTAAAAAGGAATTGGTGAGTGTTACGGGCACGACATCCCAGGGAACATCGGCATTGTCATCCAGCTTGTTCACTATATGACAGTTCGTGCAAGCTCGTCGTTCGAACAAATCCTCGGCAACTCGTAAAGCTTGTACTCGCGCTTCGGCGGCAGCACGGTCGCGATCGACACGTGACAAAGCCTGTCCTGGGCGACGCACGCGTTGTTCAACCGCATCGGGGTCTGCGCCGAGGAGTCGCGCGCTGTAGTACTCGACCAATGTCTGTACGACAGCATCTGGGTCGCCATGCGGTACCTCGCGCGTCGGATCGTCGGGATCAAATGCGAGCGTATGACAGCTGCTGCAGTGATCGACCATGGAAATAGGCAGCATGCGTGCACCGCCGGTTTCGGGAACATGGCATTCGGCGCACTCAATAACGCGCCGACCATCGGGCGTGACGATCCCTTGCTCATCAAGGTGCACAGCGTGATCAAAGCGCAGGTTTGATGGCTCTATTGGCTGTGCCTGACTCACGCCAAACTCCGGGTGCGCATCCAGAAAATCACCTGCGTCGCTTGCGTGACAGTCGGCGCAAAGAGCTTGATGCTGATTCACAAGTTGCGGCGGTTCATTGTGTTCAAGGTGGCAACTCGCACAACGCATTTCGCCAAGCACAACATCAGCCGCTGTAGCGACATGCAATGCAACCGTATGACACTCAACACACGCAGCGTCCGGGACGCGAGCGAAGGCAGTTACATGGCAATTGCTGCAATCGCCGCCAATCGACGCATGTACCGCATGAATCGGGCCAGCCTGCAAAACGCTTTTGCTGAGCAGGTTAAGTGATGGCAACACGACGGCGGCCAGTAGCACAACGCCAGCAATTGCCCACGACAGGCGTCGCTTTGACCAGCCGCCGAGTCCGGTTGCCTGCGCGCTCCAGTCGGTAACAAAGTGTTTCGCGCTAGCATCGTCGCTGAGCTCAAAACTCAGTGCGAAATCAACACCAGCTTCTGCTTCGATCACACGCAGAATGTTGGAGCCGATTTCCACGACATCACCGACCTGCAGACGAGCGTCGCGCTGCGAGCGGCCATTGACGCTAACACCGGACATAGCATCGGTTGTTATGTGCACGCTACCGGCCTGCGCTTCCAGTTGTGCGTGCTGTAATCGGACACGCTTATCGCGCAAGTGCAGCGTTTGGTCTGTGGCGCGCCCTATCGTAATGACCGGAGCGTCGACAATCCGGTCATTGGACTCGACGCCGCCAGCCGCGTTTTTTGTGATGAATCGGATTAGATATTTCATCAACTCACCAGTACATGAACACGACGACGATATGCGTGATCAGAGCAACGAGTAGACCAACCGTTAGCGGCACGTGAAAATATAGCCACAATTCCATTGCAGCCTGCAGGCGTAAGTCCTCGCGTATTTGACGCAGCAGTTTGCGCTTGTTGCGCAATAGGGCGGATAGCTCACCAATTTTTGCAGCCGCATCAGCATCACTCGCGCGTGACTGTTCGTCAGCTAGCCAATCAAGTGCAGCTTCCTGACCAGTGTTTGATACTGCACTTGTCTGCCCTTGACCGGGCAATGCGATTGTCGAGTTGTCGGCACCGTGCAGGCGCGACCAGAGCGTGCCGCCGAGTTGTGTCCGGTTCGCCCCACTTTGTACCAGTGTGGCAAACGCGTCCGGCAAATCTGAAGCGACGCGACTGCTGCGCGCATCGATATCTTCGAGTTGGTCGAACAGTTCAGGACGGCTGGCGCCGGCGCGATTGGTGCTTATGCGCTCCGGGTATTTCATGTAAATGAAGACGCCGTAAAGTCCACTCAGAACTACGAGCAGCAACAAGACGAACGCGAGTGTGTGGACGTTCACGCCGAGCTGGAATCCGGCGTGCAACAAAACCACGATCGGCAACGCAAGACCGAGATACACGTGCGCAGACAACCAGCCCTGAACCGTGCCGGCTGTGGACGCATAACGTCGCTTGCGAATCCCAAACCACGTCAGCCACAAGACCAGTAATACGGCGACTGTGCCGAGGACGTAGCCCAGTAAGGTGCCACCATTGGGTGGTTCCTGCGGATCGTGCAGCAGATATGCAGCAATTGATGCCGCGCTCACAAGGATTGCGACCCAGAGGTAGCGACGGCGGCGGAATGCGAGGATTGACTCGTGCATGTCAGCTCGCGCTCTTTGTCAGATTGACGAATTCGGCTGGACTCATGCGCAAAGCAGCACCGGTCGGGCAGGCGCGGACGCAGGCGGGCCCGCCGGACAAGTCCTTGCACATATCGCATTTAACCGCTTTTTTCATCGCGCCCGCAGCTGCCAGCGGCTGGCGTTCGCCGGGTCCGGGTCCGCGGCCCGTGAGCAGCCAGGAAAGCAATCCGGGCGCCGTTTCCTTTTCTCCCGCCATCTGGATGACGCCGTATGGGCAATTTCGTTCGCAATTGCCACATCCGATGCAACTATCCTGAATGTAGACTTCGCCGTTCGGTGCGCGGCGAATTGCGTCAGGCGGGCAGTCTTTCATGCAGTGCGGATCTTCGCAGTGACGACAGGAGGTGGGAACGTGTACCTGCGCGTAAGAGGGTCCGGCCGAGCGATCGAGGCGTGACGTTCCGTCGTGCGTTTCGGCGCAAGCTTTCTCACAATTGTCACAACCAATACAGAGTGACTCGTCAATCAACAGTACGTCAGTCGCTTCACCGAGTCCTTGCTGCATTAAGAACGAAATCAGATCACCGGCCTCTGGTGCTGACTCCATACGCAGGTTCTCGCTCAGGCGCTCCTTGATCGTTTCTTGCAGACGCTTGCGTAGGCCTGTCTGCGAAAGAATCATTTGTTGAAAAATATCGGCGCCAAGAAAAATCGATTCTGTCGCCACGGTTGCGCGTACTGTCGCAGAACGATTCGACTGTCCGAGCAAACCCATTTCGCCGACGTAGTTGCCAGCTGCTACATAGGTCGTAACAACATCGCGGCCGCCGATGTTGCGCGACACAGAAACTGAGCCACTGCGAATCAGGTACAGGCCGGTCGCCTCGTCGCCCTCAGCGAACAATACGTCACCGGCGTTGAATGACTGCAGTTCGGCACGTTTGGCGACAGCGGCGATATCGTCGAAGGGCGCGTCTGGCGCGAGATTCGTGCGCAATGTCCGGATGATGAAAAACTGGTCGATCACCTGACGGACACGCTCATAGGTGTTCATGAGCCGAATGATTTCTCGGCGCGGTGATTCGAGTAGTACACAGTCACTGGACGCTCTTACGGTAGCCGATCTGCGACGTCCGGAAAGCAAACTCATTTCGCCAAAGAACTGACCTTGTTCAAGTCGAATTGCATTGCCGTCGTCTGTTTCTACGTTAACTGAGCCCTGCACGATGGAGATGAATGAGTTGGTGTAGTCATTCTTCTGAAATACCAGGTCGCCAGATACAGGCGTAAGCAGCTCACTTGCGAGTACAAGTTCACGTAAAACCAGTCCGTTGATGTCAGCGAAAAGTGGAATTCGTTTGCGTATGAGTGCAAGCGTGTCATCTACATTCGCGTCAAACGGTAGGCTGCGAAACTTTTGCTCAAGGATGCCGTGATCCGCAGGCTGAATGTCATTGCCGGCAATAAACTCGGCGACCTCAAAGCCCTGATTCATGGCTTGCTTGATCAATGGGTAACCGCCAAGTGCACCAATGACGTAGAGACCAGGCACATTGGATTCGTAGCGATTGCTAAGCTCGGGCAAGGTCGTCGGATCGGCGCTCGGAAATTCAATGCCACAGGATTCGACGAAGCGGCGCGGTGGAATTGCACCAAGCCTTGCGATGATTCGATCGCAAGTTACACGAGTCTGGCCCGTCTCGGTGTTGAGAACGACGGCCTCGCCCGCGTCGATCGATGCGACGCTGCTATTGTAAAAGCAGGTGATCGAACCATCGTCGATGGCGCGTGTGATCAAAGACAGATTACCTTCCTTGGCACGCGCAAATTCATCGCGGCGATTCACGATGATGACCGAATTATTACGCGCCAGCGCGATCGCGTTCTCAATAGCCGCGTCACCGGCACCGACAATTGTAATTGTCTCGCCCTTGAATTCGTCGGGGTCGTCGAGTGTGTACTGTGCAGCGTCGTCACCAGCAACACCAAGTTTGCGCGGGTTGCCCTGCATGCCGATTGCGAGCACGACGGACTTGCAATCAATCGTCTCGCCATTTGCCAATGTCAGTTCGAATCTTGGTTGCGAGCCAGAAATTTCTGTGACTTCGCAACCGTAGCGAATATTTACGTTGAGCTTCGCAACCCCGGATTGCCATGCGTCGAGAACCGCCTCCCGAGATCCTGCCGCAAACGGCAAATCGCTGCGCAGTGGCACAACTGCGGGCTCGGCCATCACGTGTTTGCCTTTTTGATAGCGCTGAATCGTATTCGCGTGCTCGGCGGTTCCTTCGAGTAGAACGTAAGACAGGTTTAGCGCTGCGGCATGGGCGGCGGCACTGAGCCCGGCGGGCCCACTGCCAACGATGACGAGATCAAAACTCACGGATTACCGAGAACAGCTGCGCCTGATATTGAAGTTGAGCCCGCCATGTCCTGCAAGCTATACGTCATGCCGACACCGCCTGGAAACGAAGGGTCGGACGATGCGCCGGGCTCAGAAAAAAAGCCCGAAAATAATCCTGTGCCGCCAGAAATTCCATCCACACTGACGTTGCCATAGGTGCCCTGAAACAAATGCGCCGGTAATTGTGCGGCGGCACCGATGTTGCCATTGCCAATTGCCGTCCAGTTACTACCGTTAATGTCGATTGCAAGTGTGCTATCGACACGCATGTTGGTGAAGTCTGCCTGAAACGTGGCGCTACCGAGAATACCCGTGTTGCCGAGGCTATCTGTCGGTGAGGTCGAACCGATCAATGAATAATTGGCGACGCCCGTGACTGGCATTGCGGTTGGCGTGGTCCATTCGGGACTGGATACCCAGTGCACACTTTGGTTGCCCAGATCCTGGCTGGCATCAGAGCTATCGCTGAGCGTAATTGTCGCGGTGCCGCCGGACCAGCGACCCCAGCGCATGACGGTCATCGCATCGAAGCCGGTGTCGACGTTGTTCGAGCTGCCTAATTCGAAGCTGGCCGTGCCGGGGCCGGTACGACCTGGATACAAGTTTTCGAACCGGGTGAGGTTAGCGTTGACATCGAACCCATATTGACCCGACATGTTGTCCAATGTGCCACTGAAAATCGTGTCGACTGCACCTAAGGGCCCGGTCGAAAAAGTGACCGAGCGATTGCCCGGGTCGGGTGGAGCGCCGGGCGTCAAATCAACCGGTGTACCGTCCTGGTCGGTGCCGATAATGGACTGCGCGGGCGTGCTACTGTCCCGTCTGCCATCTTGCGAAGTGGAATCGGGTGCGTTCGACTCAGGCGGCGGTGCACTGCTGTCAGCTTCGCGTCGAGTACCGAGGCGACTGTCAAAACCGGTCGGTGGCAGATCATCGGGCTGCACACCTGCAGTATCCGCTTGAAAGCGAAAATCTGAATCGTCGATAAAGACTGGCGGAGTCTTGTCGAGCATCGTCGGCTGTCGCGTGTCGAATGGAATATAGGCAAATTCGCCCGCGCCGACTTCGATGCTGGCGATCTCATTGCGAAACACAATTCGGCCTTCGTCGACCATGATGTACAAACCAAGTGGAACAACAGCGCCTGGCGGAACGCCAGGCGCTGAATTGCAATCCCCACAAAGCAATACCGCAAAATTAGTGCCACGAATGCCCAACACACCAACGGCTGTGCGGACTTCGTAATTTTGTGGGTTGTCTTTGCCAATGGCACCGGTGATCGAACGAAATCCACCTTTCACCAGACTGATAACACTGCTGTCGTCGCTGGTTGATACGGCGGTGCCCGCCGAGTTTGCCGCAGCGAACACATATTCATCAATAACAATGCGGCTATCAGGACGAATTGCAATTTTCGCACCGTCACTCATTGTCAACTGTGCCCGCGATGCGCTGCCTGTTACTACCGCATCGCTACTAAAAACGGCATCACCTTTGGCAAGCGCTACTGCAGGTTGCCGTTCTGCACTCACATCGCCACTCGCAAAAGTTACCGAGCCGGCTTCCTGTGCGTGAGCCGTGCCTGTCACGGTACAGGCGGTCAGCAGTACAAGCATCCTCTGCAACTTATTCATTTCGGTGCCCATCGAATCATTAGTCCTACTTCGGTTCGGTTGTATGTGTACAGGTCGACATCGGAATCGTTTTCGACGTAGCGCAAGCGCGGCGCCAGAGTCAGTCCTTCCGTCCAAACGTCGCGAAACTCGAATTGCAGCAAAGATGTGATCTGGGTGTCCTCGCGGGGCGCACCGAAAAATAAGCCATCGTAGTCGCTGGAAATGCTGTCAAGAGAGGCGATCAGGTAGGCCGAGTCGCTGAGCGGTGCGATCAGTCCAAGTCGACCACCCTCTTTGGAATTGCCATACGGCGAACCGCTTTCCTGTTCATCGTCACCGCCACCTATTGCTTCGAAACTGACGCGACCACGTGATGCAAAACGAAACGATGCAGCCAGTGAATACATCGTGCGATTGACATCAAGTACTTCGATTGCTTCAGCATAGTCGAGAGCGCCACCGCGCACGGCTACCCTGAGGTCCCAGCGCTCGCTGAGGTTGCGTCCCAGCATGACATCGTAGCCTCGGTAAGACTCGTTCGAGTCGCCATCGCGCGTTGCATTGAAACCGCTGATGCCTGCTTGACCAAAAACAGCGCCATTGCGCCAATTCATGCTTAGCAATCCGGCAACGACAAGAGAGTCGACGAATTCTGCATCAGGGTTATCGCGATAAGACGCGCGTGCGCCGACAAACCAGCCAAAATTGGTGCTGCGTGGCAAGCGCCAGTCAAAGCCCGCGGCGGCCTCAACAAACAGCGTGTCGGTTTTGATGTTCTCGGGGCTTAGTATGAAACCAAGAAACACCTCATTGTCGGTGGCACCGTTGGCGTTACTGTCATGGCCGGTGAGCAATTCGCCGTAAGGTAAAAAGCGGCTCGGCGGCGACGTTGGCCGTATATCAATGGCATTGATGTAGCCGGCAATGATGTCGCGGACGGCGGGTGGCGGGCTCTCAGTAAGCAGAGCTTCGAACATCGGTCGTGCTTCGGCGAACTCACCTGCGTCGTACAAAGCTCGGGCGAGCTCCATTCGTGCTCCCGAAAATTGCGGCGCGCCAGCGGTGGCTCGGCGCAGAGCCAGGATTGCTTCGCTGCTGCGACCGGAGTCAAGTGCGGCGACGCCAAGCAGGTAGTCGAAATACGGATTGCCGGAAAATTCAGACTCGTAGGCGCGCAACAATTCGTAGGCATTGCGAGTGTTACCGCCAGCAAGCAGCGACTCTGCTTGCTGGTACAGGTCACGCGCATCGCCACTATCGGCAAGTTGCATCGTTTGTTGCGCTTGGCCAACGCCGGGCAGCGCAAAAAATAGCGTAAGAATCAGAGCTAAGCGGCATTGAGGATTTGCTGCAGCCATCGTTCTTGTTGTCCTTGTTTACTTGCTCAGGTGCTCGAAGACGCCGTCCCAGTCCTCGGGCGGTGGACTCTGTCTAAAATCGTTTATGCGATCGAGATACACATTATATAGGAGGTCGTCCGAGTGTTGTCTCAAAGTCTCAAATGAGTGTCTTGCATCGTCCCATCGCTGGGCCCGGTATGCGCTCAGGGCCGCCGCATAAATGGCCAGCATTTCCGCTGTCGCCGTGCTTATGTCATGGCTCGGCCCGAGCGGCTCAAAAATCGCCACGGGCTCGGTCTTACCCTTCACGCGAACGAGATCCAAGTCCCGGAACGTGAAATCGGGCACAAGCTGGGCCGTGCGGGCATTGACGATGATATCGACGCCATATTGCTTGGTCAGGCCTTCGAGTCTGGAACCGAGATTTACCGTATCACCCATTACCGTGTAAGCAATCCGGAACTCGGAGCCCATGTTGCCGACGTTCATATCACCACTAGCGATGCCGACGCCAACCCTGATCACGGGCCAGCCCTTTTTACGAAACGATTCATCGAGATCACGCACAACGCGCTGCATGTCAAACGCTGACATGAGTGCATGTCGGGCATGATCGTCGTCAGCGAGCGGCGCACCCCAAAACGCCATCACGGCATCGCCCATGTACTTATCAATCGTGCCGCGATGTTTTTGAATCGCACCCGTGAAAGGGGTCAGAAATTCGTTCATCAGACGCGTTAACTCAGTGGCATCCAGACCTTCCGATATGCTCGTGAAACTTCGCACATCCGAAAACAGGACCGACAATTCGCGGGTCTCACCTTCGAGCGAAATCTCCTCGCCACTTGCGTCTATTTCCTCGACCAGAGAGGGTGGAATGTACTGCCCGAAAATTTGTGACAGGTGCCGCTTGTTGCGCTGCTCGACGAAAAAGCCGTAGGTAATTTGCAGCAGTGACGCGAGCAACGTAAAGCCAAGCAGGGAGGCCAGCGGCACAACCAGCCCGAGTGACGTCCACATCCATAAATTGCTGGCCATCAATACGACAATCAGGCCGATCAGCAGCGCGAGCGCGGCAAACGGTGCCAGGCGTGGCAACAGCAACGCCGTGAGCGCAGCGATAAGCAATAACAGTGAAAATTCAAGCCCGTCGGACCAGGCTGGTTGCTGGCGAATCGAACCGTCGAGCAAACCTGCAATAAGATTCGCGTGCGCTTCTACACCAATATAGCGTTGCCCGACCGGTGTCGATCGCAGATCCAGCAATCCGGCTGCGCTTGCACCGAGCAATGCTATTTTGCCACGCAAAACGTCAACTGATGCCGAGCCATCCAGAACATCTTTGGCCGAGATAAATGGAAAGCTTTCTTGCGGACCGCGGTAGGGAATATAAACGGCGACCTGCACGTCGACCGGAATGCGTTGCTCTCCGAGTGTAAATGCATCCAGCTCGATGCCACTCATGCGCGAATCCTTGGTTGCCGAAAAGCTAAGGCCCGGATTGGGCTGCTGCATTGCAATGCTGGCGACCGCGAGCGCCAGCGAAGGATACAGATCACCGCGAAAACGTTGCACCAGTGGTGCACGCCGGAAGACACCGTCAGCATCAATAATCGGCGAATCGAAAAATCCACCGCCAACAGCATTCTCTTGCAATGCAGGCAGGTTGCCAGCGAAGCCGACGGCCTCAACAAACGGCACCGTTACATTTTGAATAGAGTCGGCTGTGATAATCGGTGCCGGTAGTGACCCGGTCGTTGCCGGTTCATTGCTGCCGAGAAAATCCTTAAACACGAAGCCCGTGACCACATCGCGCGCAATCAATGACTCGGCAAAACGAACATTGCTGTCGAGTGTTGCTTGCTGCCTGGCAAGCTCTGCGGCAACCGCTGGATCTTCGCCAATTGAGCTGGCAGCGAGTGTCTCGATCAGCCGTTCGGCTGAGGATTCCTCTGCTTCGGCGAACAGAGCGTCCAGACCCAGCACCTGGATGCCGTAGTCATCAAACAGCCGATCAATGATGGCCGCAAGCGTGTTTCTCGGCCAGGGCCATTGGCCAAGTTCCGCCTGGCTTGCCTCATCGATATCAATGATGACTACGCGCTCATCGACGGTGCCCGGCATTGTCATTCGTATCCGGACGTCGTAGAGATAATTTTCCACGCGATCAATTAATTCGAAGCGCGGGTTGCCTGCAATGTGCAGCGTAAAAACGATCAGCAACAGGCCGCTGATCAAAACCCGTATCAGGAGGCGAATCGCGCGTGTTCTTGGCGCCGATGACATCGCGCCAATGTACACGAAATTCTCATTAAATCAAATGCTTACAATCGGGTGGGACATGCCTCGAATTGATTTGGCGGCCGCGCAAACCAAATCTGTCTTTCGTGCATCTTATAAATAAGGGGTAAATAACCAATTGATCGCAGGTGGGACAGAACCAACGGTTCCAATTGCATCTAATGAAGCGTGGGTCGCCTGGCGAATGTGGCACGAAACCCGGAACAAACAACAAGAATTGGAACCGCCACATCCTTGCAATCAAAGACTTTAGTGTTATAGTGCACTAGAACACTAGTTCACTTTTCTAATTGGGACGAACAATGAAACGTAAAACCGTATTTATCGCAATCGGTGTTCTGATTGTTGGGGGTGCCGCGGCCAAAGTCATGCTGAGCGGCGGCGATGAAGAGTTGCTTGAGGTCCAGACGGCAGCCGTAAATCTCGAGACGATCGTCCAGAAGGTTAATGCGACCGGCCGAATTCAGCCAAAAACGCAGATTCGTATCAGTGCTGACGTCAGCGCCAAGATCATCGCTCTACATGTTGAAGAAGGGCAATTCGTGCAAGAAGGCGAATTGCTGGTCGAACTGGATCGCGAACGTTATGAGGCGGCGGTCGAAAGTGCTGAAGCAAATGTGCGTTCGGCACAGTCCAATGCAAGGCTAAACGAGCAGAACATGCTCAAAGCCGAAAAAGATTTCGATCGCTCACGAGATCTTGTTGCTCGCAAACTTGAATCTCAATCGAGCTTGGATACAACTGATGCGGCGTACCAGGTCGAAGTTGCTCGCTACGAATCATCGCTTGATCAGGTTGAGCAAGCGAGAGCGGTATTGAAACAGGCGAGAGACGATCTGTCGAAGACCATCATTTACGCACCAATGACAGGCACGATTAGCGACCTCGAGAAAGAGCAAGGTGAAATCGCAATCGGCTCGGCATTTCAGGAAGACATGATTCTCGTTGTTGCGGATCTCACCGAAATGGAAGCGCAGGTCAACGTCGACGAGAATGACATTGTCGGCGTGCAGATAGGGCAAACAGCCGACATCAAGGTGGATGCCCTGTTCGGCGAAACACTGACAGGCAAGGTTTATGAGATCGCCAACACAGCGAACGTGGATGCACAGGGATCGCAGAATCAAAAGACAGAATTCGAGGTCAAGATTTCTATCGAAGGCGAAACCTCAAAACTACGACCTGGCATGACGGCCAGTTCCGACATCAGTACGGAAACCAAGACGGACGTTGTTGGTGTTCCAATTCAAAGTGTCGCGGTTCGAACCATTGATCAACTGACACTCGAAGGTGAAGAGGTTGCGGATGCTGAAGAGAGGTTCACGGCGGACGACGATGGTTTTGTCGAGATTGTATTCAGTCTTGAAGAAGACGGCTCAGTCCGAGCCCGACAAGTCGAAACCGGTATCCAGAGCGACGATCTAATAGAGATTCTGTCCGGTATAGATGCAGACGAAGTTGTTGTGACCGGCAGTTACCGAGCAATCTCGACAGATTTACAAAATGGCGCACAAGTCGACGTGAATAATGACGAGAACGGCGAATCGGACGACGCCTAAGGGAGTAATCGTTATGAGCCTAAAAGATCAACAGCGCGCAATTCTGTCTTTGCGAGATGTCGTCAAGACTTACGAAATGGGCGATGAGAAAGTTCATGCACTAAGTGGGGTATCGCTGGACCTGGGCAAGAACGAATATGTCGCCATTATGGGCCCGTCGGGATCCGGCAAGTCCACACTGATGAACATCATCGGTTGTCTCGATGTACCTACCAGCGGTACCTATTCTCTGGACGGAGAAATGGTTTCGACGAAGTCTGAAGGCGAACTTGCTGAGATCCGCAACCGGATGATTGGTTTCGTCTTTCAAACTTTCAATTTGATTCCTCGCTCGGACATTTTTCACAATGTTGAGCTGCCGTTGATCTACGGCGGCATGCCAAAAGCGGAACGCAAAGAACGAACACAGCATGCCATCGAACAGGTCGGGCTTGCCGATCGCATGAAACACAAGCCGAACGAATTGTCAGGCGGCCAACGACAACGTGTCGCGATTGCCCGCGCGCTGGTCTTCAATCCTTCGATCATTCTCGCCGATGAGCCGACCGGAAATCTGGATAGCAAAACCGGCAGTGAAATAATGGGAATGTTTGACGAACTGCATTCTGCAGGACAGACGATCATCCTGGTTACACATGAAGATCACATTGCAGAGCATGCGCATCGTACGATTCGCCTGCGGGATGGGAAGATCGAATCCGATGTTTTTAACCAACGCGCCGTCGCTGCATGAAACTGTTACTCGACATCGTTGAGTCTTTCAAAATCGCGTGGAACGCGATTGTCGCTAACAAGGCGCGCGGCGCGCTAACCACACTCGGAATTATTATCGGTATTCTCGCGGTCACCACGACAATGACGGCATTTAATGGAATGCAATCGTCGTTTATGCAAGGAGCAGGAGCGATCGGCGCAGACGTTGTCTACGTTTCACGCATGCCGTGGATAACGATGAATGACTTTTTCGAATTCCGGAATCGTCCAAACCTCAATCTTGCCGAGGCGCAAGCACTTGAAGAAGCCCTCAAGGGGCGCGCAATTGTCAACCCGACCATGGATACGCGCCGCGATCTGCGCTATCGCTCGACCACGATGGAGGCGGTGACCGTAGTTGGTACAACCGAAAAAATGTCGGTGGTGACGAATCGTATGCCGGAAATTGGCCGATTTCTAATGGAGTTCGATGTTCGCTACAAAAAGAACGTCGTGATTCTGGGTCAGGAGGTTGCCGAAGATTTGTTTGGCACAACTAGCCCGATCAATAAGGAAATCAACGTCGGCAGACATACCTTTCGCGTCGCTGGCGTGCTCGAGGAACAGGGCGGCAATACGCTGGGTGGCCCGAATTTCGATCGTCAGGTCATCGTACCGATTTCGACCTATGTAAAAGTATTCGGCGGCCGCCGCTTTACCGATGTTGATATTGCAGTCAAGTCACCGCAGCTGGGGAATCTGGATGATCTCGAATACGAGGTCATCGGAGAGATGCGCAAGATTCGCAAATTGCGGCCGTCAGAACCCGAGAACTTTTCAATCAACAAACTTGATTCGTTGCTTGGAGCATTCAACAGCATCATGGGTGCCGTGGTTGGTATCGGATTATTGATCACGAGTATCGCGTTGTTCGTCGGCGGTATCGGTGTAATGAACATCATGTTCGTTTCGGTAACTGAAAGAACACGTGAGATAGGCATTCGCAAGGCCATCGGTGCGAACAAACGCAGCATACTCATGCAGTTCCTGTTTGAGTCGGCGGCGATTTGCTTGTTAGGCGGCCTGATAGGAGTCGGCCTGTCAGCGGGCGTGGCCGCAGCACTTACCGCTGCCGGCATCATGAATGCGAGCATTTCGACGGGAATATTGATTACAGCGATTCTGGTATCGGTTTTAGTCGGCGTCTTCGCGGGCCTGGTGCCGGCGCTAAAGGGCGCGCGTCTCGATCCGATCGATGCGTTGCGTTACGAGTAGGCGGGAACAAGCATGCAAAAAATGGATACTGTCTTGATGTCGTTGCAAGCAATTCGCAGCAACAAATTGCGTTCGTCGCTCACCCTGGTCGGCATCGTACTTGGTGTGGCGTCGATCATTGCGGTCATGACTGGGATATCCGTTATTCAAGGCACCATGGAAAAGGAAATGAGCGTGTTGGGAACGCAAACATTTCAGGTGCAGAAGTGGCCGGCTGGCTTCGCGACCGACGCTGAAAGGCGCAAGGCGATGCGCCGCCCACCAGTAACGCTGGCTGACGCTCAGGCTATACGGGATCACGTGCAATCCGTTGATATTGTAGGCGCAGAGATCTGGGACTTCGGTTTCAAGGCCGAGTACCGTGGTGAAGAAACTAACGACAACCTCTCAATAGTCGGCGGTACGCCGGAATATCCGCAGAACAACACGCATTTCGTCGGTCAGGGTCGCAACATTTCAGCAATGGATGTGCACGCAGGACGAAAGGTTGTCGTTATCGGGCATGCAATCGCCCAGGAGCTGTATCCCTTTGTCGATCCCATTGGTCGTGACATCAGGATTGATAGTCGGAAGTACGAGATCATCGGCGTATTCGATGAGAAGAAATCGGCGTTCGGCTCGCAGTATGATCACTACATGTTAATGCCCGTATCCACGTTCCTGAATACTTATGGCGACGTGGATCGCAACGGATTCGAACGCTCGGTAAACATTACGGTACATGCAAGAACACCGGAAATCGTCGATGATGCCATCGCAGAAACGCGCGCGGTGCTGCGACGAGTGCGCGGCGTGCGACGCGGCGACGAGGACAATTTCGATTACTTCAATTCCGAGGGCATGATCCGCGAATTCAATCAGATGACAGCCGGCGTTAAGACGGGTGCTTTTGTTATCGGAATTATTGCGCTGCTTGTCGCGGGTATCGGCATCATGAACATCATGCTGGTGTCAGTCACTGAGCGAACCAAAGAGATCGGGATTCGCAAATCACTCGGTGCCAAGCCACCTTATATTCTTCGGCAGTTCTTGCTCGAAGCCGTGGTGTTGTGCAATTTCGGCGGCATCATTGGGGTTGCCGTCGGCATGGGAATTGGCAACATGATGGTGAAGCTGGGGATGTCGTCGTCATTCGATGCCGTTGTGCCGATCGACTGGGCTATCTTCGGGCTCTTATTTTGCACAGCCGTAGGTGTCATTTTCGGCATGTTGCCGGCGATCAAGGCATCACGTTTGAATCCCATTGACGCATTGCGTTACGAGTAGAACTCGCAAAAACATCTCGCTACGAAGCTGGATTCCTGAAGGGGCGAGCGTTATCGGGTTACAGGAATTACAGTGCTTCGGATGGCCGCATTGGCGCCGCCTAATGCTGAATTGTTCTTAATATCGCGGAATATTTCCTTGTCAGCGGCTTCCTTGCGCGCAATTTCTTCCGGAGTACGGCATACCTTTACAGGCAGAATTGAGCCGGTTGGAACCACTTTATGACAAATTATCTCCGGCTCAGGAGGTGGTGCAATGGGCATCATCTCAGCAGGAGTCTCACTAGCGCTCGGTGCCTCAAGTGCTTCGATGCTGCCGGAGTTTTTCATGTCGGTGTTTTGCGCGAGCATGGCGTCGCCAGATTCTTGTGCCGGTGCGGCCCTGGAAATTTGAGTGTTTTCAGAAGTTTGAATGGGTTCAGGCTGAATCGGCTCTGGAGTGGATGTCGCACATGCCGCGACAGTGAATAGAATGACACTCAGCAGGAATGGTTTCATGGTTAGCCTCCCAGTTTTTCTACAACCTGAAAACGACCCTCTACGGCAGCACCATCAATATACAACAACTTTCGTATTTCAGTGCGCCCAGCAAATTGGCCTGTGAATCGGTTGTCCTTTTACAAAAACGATACCTCAGAATAGCTTTGATGATGGCGTGCTGCAAAAGTTCCGCGACCCCGCCGCGCCCCTATGTGCGCCGAGGCCGCTCTGGGCCTTGGCCTGCTAGAGGCGAGCGTTTCCCAGCGCTGTATTGCGTTTGATCCTGTCGAATAGTTCCTGGTCGGCCGCTCGCTTGCGCTCAATATCGGCCTGATGGCGACACACTTCAGTACGCAGGACAGAGCCGCTAGGGACCACGTTTTCACAGACTATCGCCTGCTCGGGTGCAGGTCTGCCGGGTATCATTGCGGCTGGAAGCTCTGATACCCCGGGTGCCTCTAGTGCTTCGATTTCGTTCGGTGCCTCTAGGGCGTTGCTGCTGGGATTCTTCGCTGTAGCGTGTTGCTCGAGCATGCTGCCACCGGAACCGTTTGCCGGAACGGTTTCAGGAGAAGCAGTAGTTTCGGAGGACCGAACCGCGTCCGACCGGTTCTCCAATGCGCTTGGAGTCGCACACGCTGCAACGGTGACAAGGATGATGCTCAGCAATAAATGATTCATCGTAAGCCTCGCAGATTTTCTACACACTATATATAGGCCGTCTCTTTGCAAAGACATTAGCTGACTATAGTTTTGATCAGAGAGTGCTGAAAAAGTTCCGCGACCGCCAGCCCCCAGGCCTGTTTATTCGCCCGCACTATAATAGCAATAATGTATGCTCCACTTCGCGCGCGTCGCTGCGCATGGCAGAACAACATCACACGGGAAAGAAGAACAGCATGAGTGACAACCCGAACCCTGTCGGGACCATCGAAGAGGAACTCGCACAAGTTCAGCGCCTTATCGTCACCGACGCGGCACTCGCTGCACAGAATGCGGAGAAAGTTCTAACGCGCGCGCCGGGGCATGTTGTCGCGACGTTTTGGCTCGGCGTCGCGCGGCGTTTCGCAGGCGATGCAATTGGTGCCATCGAGGCTCTGCAGCCACTGACTCAATCGCAGCCTGATTGGGCTGCGGTTCACTTCGAATTCGGCCGAGCTTGCAGCTCTGCTGGCCGCGGCGCGGAAGCAATTGAGGCTTTACGCCGCTGCATTGAATTACAGCCGGCTTATCCTGGCGCCTGGTGCTCGCTCGCCGATGAGCTGCGCGCGGCTGGCGAAGAGGCCGAGGCAGATGCCGTATGTGCACGCAGGCTCGAGCTGGCATCTCAAGATCCTCGCATGCAACAGGCAGAGACCGCGTTGCGCGGAGAGCGGCTTGCCGATGCCAACAAGCTGCTGCGCCAGCTTTTGCAGGAAGACCCAACCAACGCGCTTGCGATGCACATGTTGGCGGCTGTATATCTGCGCCTCGAGGAGTTTGGTGATGCTGGCAACTTGCTGTCGCGTTGTGTCGAACTTGCCCCAAATTACGCGGCCGCCCAACATGACTATGCACTGGTCCTCGACAAACAAATGCGGCGCGGCGATGCTCTAAAGGCGATTGAGCAGGCACTTGCCGCAGATCCTGGCAATCCAGATTATCGCAGCGTGCAAGCCGTGTTTCTTGATCGGGTCGGTGAATATGACCGTGCCATCGAAGTCTACGCGAGCTTGCTGGATGCGCTTCCGGACCAGGCGAAGGTTTGGACAAGTTACGGCCATGTGCTCAGGGCCGCCGGCCGTCAGGCGGACGGTGTCGCCGCGTATGAGAGGGCCATCGAATTCAGTCCACAATCAGGTGAAGCCTGGTGGAGCCTCGCCGACCTCAAGACATACAAGTTCTCAAGCGACAAAATGGATGAAATACGGCGGCAGCTCGACCGCAGCGAATTGGCTGACGAAGACCGTCTGAACTTCGAATTTGCACTCGGTAAGGTGCTTGAAGATGGCGGCGAATATAAAGAATCCTTCGAGCACTATGCGGAGGGAAATCGTCTGCGCCGAAAGGTGGAGCCCTATGATGCTGCTGCGCTAACGGACGGGGTGAAACGTACTAAAGCGCTCCTCACGCCTGCCTTTTTCGCCGACCGTGCCGATGTTGGCAGTGCGGCGCCGGACCCGATTTTCATCGTTGGCTTGCCGCGCGCTGGTTCGACGCTGCTGGAACAAATTCTGGCGAGCCATTCTGCCGTTGAGGGCACGATGGAATTGCCGGACATGCTCGGAATCGTACGCGAGCTGGGCGAGCGCGATTCAGGGGCAGGGAGATGGCAGTATCCCGAGGTTCTGGCGAACCTCAAGTCGGAGGAGTTTCGTGCACTCGGCGAGCGTTACCTGGAATCGACGCGGATCTACCGCAAGACAAGCCGGCCAATGTTCATCGACAAAATGCCGAACAACTTCGCCAATGTTGGACTCATACAGCTGCTACTGCCCAATGCGAAAATCGTGGATGCTCGGCGACATCCGGTCGCCAGCTGTTTTTCAATCTATAAGCAGCTGTTTGCGCGTGGTCAGCTGTTTGCCAATAGCCTCGATGATCTTGGACACACCTATCGGGATTATGTTGAATTGATGGCGCACTTCGACAAAGTGCTGCCGGGCCGGGTTCACCGGGTATTCTATGAGCGCCTGGTTGACGACAGCGAGGCCGAGATTCGCGGCCTGCTCGAATATTGTGGGCTGCGGTTCGAGGAGAGCTGTCTGCGGTTTCACGAAACTGACCGCGCGGTCAGGACTGCGAGTTCTGCACAGGTCCGCCAGCCCATATACCGAGAAGGCATAAACCACTGGCGACACTTCGAGCCCTGGCTCGATCCTCTGCAAAAGGCGCTCGGGCCGGTACTCGACGCCTATCCCGCGGTTCCTGCATTCGATCCTTAGTCGCGCAAATCCCCGGTCTGGGCTGTTGTTTCTTTGCCACAAACACCGTCTGAGTGCCTAAATTGGCGGAAACCCTTAGTTCTTCTTGTTGGATTTTTACCAGCAAAGGGTTTTATTTCGTTGAAGCTTGGACTACACTCCGGTGCATGTTCGATTATGGGAGCATCGCCCGCAGTCCGATCGTGGTGCGATTACTCGCCAGTATTATTAAAAATGCATAGGGGAAACACATCATGTCAGCGACTAAGTCGATGAATAACTCGATAGCCCTTCGACGTGCTGTAACGACCGCATTAGGTGCGGCCGCTATTGGTACATGTTTGCCGATGACTTCGGCATTCGCTCAGGAGGCTGAGGAAGACGGACTAGACGGCGAGTTTATTGAAGAGATTGTTACAACAGGTACGATTTTAAAGCGGGCCGATACGGAAGCCTTGCCGATTAGCATCATGACCTCTGAGGACATGGAGCTACGCGGCCTCAACACGATTTCGGATGTTGCTCTGCGTCTGCCGCAGAACAACGCCGGCACAATCGTGAATAACTGGAACGTCGGCTTCAACTTTGCCACGGGCGCGACCGCTCCGGCCCTTCGCGGCTTGACGGTACAGTCCACACTATCGGTTGCTGACGGGCTGCGCCTTGCGCCTTACCCGCTGGCGGACGACGGCCAACGCAACTTCGTTGACCTGAACACAATTCCCAACGCCATCGTCGATCGCGTTGAAGTATTGCGTGACGGTGCGTCCTCAACCTACGGCGCTGATGCTATCGCTGGTGTGGTTAACGTAATTACGAAGAAAGAGATCCAAGGATTTCACCTGACCGGTTCTGGCGGATTCTCGCAAGAAGGTGGCGGTGAAGAGCAGCAGGTCGACTTCGCCTGGGGTACTGGTGATCTCGGCAGCGATGGTTACAATTTCTATATCGCCGGCGAATTCCTGAAGCAGGACAACCTGGATCGTAACGAGCGCGGCAAACCATTCGGCACCGCTGACTGGCAGAGCATTTGTGGCCCGTCGGGCAGCTGTATGCCGAACTACAACTGGAACGGCATTACGCAGGAAGACGGATCATGGAACGGTTGGGTCTCCGACACGCCGGGTATCGTGTATGTTCGTCCGATCGATGCGGCTGGTAATGTTCCGGTCGACGGCGCTGGTAACGTAATTACGCCGTTTGAGTTCCTTAACCCCGCAGCGGGTTGTCGGGATCTCGACGAAGTTTCAGTTCCGGCGGCTCGGTTGCTGAGTGGCGGTCTGCGTAACTCAAACCCGACGATTGCTTGCGAGTTTGACTACTGGGGCGCACACCAACTTCGCCCTGAGATCGAGCGCAAAGGACTGTCGATGCGCTTCACGAAGGATGTCGGCGATGGCGGCGAGTTCTACGCCATGGCGAATTACTACCGTACCGACACGTCAACGTTCTTCCTGCCGATCAACTTTGACCGCGGTACAACTCCTCCGCAGGGTTTGAACTACGCAGGAACTTACCAGGCGTACGCACCGGTCTATGTTTGCACCACGGGCGTTGGCACACTTGACGGTCTGAATACGGGCTGCGACGCAACCAATGGTCAGTTGAACCCGTACAATCCGTACGCTGCTGCCGGCCAACGTGCAGAGGTTGAATTCCGCGCACCGATGTCGCGCACTCGCACGACCGACACGTCATCTCGCGTAACGCGACTGGCATTGGGCTTGAACGGTAGTCTGGCTGAAGAATGGAACTACAACGTTAGCTACACGTTCTCCGAGGTCAACCTGACGCGTACCCAAAACGGTGGCATGATCCCGCAGAAGATCGCAGATGTGCTCGCGCAAGGTACGTTTAACCTGATGGATCCCCTCGATACGCCAAACGAAATCTGGGATTACATTGCGCCGGAAAGTGAAGTTGTCTCTCCATCGCGCTTGTGGCAGATCGATGCCAACATCGGCAGAGAGCTCGCAGAACTGGGCGGCGGCGCATTACAGGCTGCAGTCGGTATTTCGCATCGCGCTGAATCCATCGACGCACCGAGTGCTAACCCGGCCAACGACTCTTCGCCATACGAGCGCTACACCGGGTACAACTCGGTCGGCACCGCTGGTTCTCGCGAAGTGGACTCGGCGTACTTCGAAATGCTCGCACCGTTTACCGAGACGTTTGAAGTCATCGTGTCGGGACGCTACGACGATTACTCGACAGGTCAGGACAACTTCTCACCGAAAATCGGCGCGAAGTTCTCTCCGACTGATGCACTTACTTTCCGCGCCTCCTGGTCGGAAGGTTTCCGCATTCCGAGTTTCAACGAAGCGTTCGGCTTGCCGACCACCGGTTACGTCACGCGCACAATTGATTGCACGACGAATATCGATTATGCCGATTTCTGTGCCGCACATGGCGGCAGCGGCAGTGCGTATGCGGAAGGACAGTACTCGCTTGGTCTGACACAGACTGGCGACCCAGAGCTCGATCCTGAGGAATCAGAATCGTTCACAGCGGGCGTCATCTGGAACGCGACCGACAATCTGTCCTTGACCGTCGACTACTGGACAATCGATGTTGACAGCCTGATCACTGGTGTTACGAACACTGCACCGGCGGAAGATCAGTATTACCTCAACAACGGCGTCGTGACCATTCCAGGCATCACTGCTATACCAGGTGTGCCTGACGCTCTGTTCCCGAATGCGTTGCCACGGCTTGGCTTCCTCCAGTCCTCTTATCAGAACCAGGACAGCCAGACCGTTAGCGGTTGGGACTTCAGCGTCACATTGAGCGGCATTCAGGTCGGTTCAGCAGACTGGACCAGCAGACTTGATGCATCGTTCATGGATGAGTTCACGTTGAACACTGATGATGGCGACACGCTCAAGTACGCAGGTACACTGAGCCCATGTAACGTCACCTCCTGTTCAGGTACTCCTGAGTGGCGTATGAGTTGGGCGAACACGTTCATGTTCACCGAAGACACAACTGCGACGTTGACCGCGTACTACACGAAGGGTGTTGATAATGCCTCGGTCGACTTCGGTGGTGTTAAGGGTGACTGTTCGAGCAACATCGGCGCTTCAGTGTTGACCTACGTCGATGGAACGCCAACGGATTGCAAATCGCCAGACATCTACAATGTCGATTTGACCGTCCAGCACCAGTTGAATGATAGCGTTAGGTTGTTTGTTGACATCATGAATGTGTTCGACATCGAACCAGAAGTGGACGTGTCATCTGCGTACCACATCTACGCATTCAACCCGGCATGGTCTGGCCCGAACATCATGGGTCGCTTCTTCCGGTTTGGCGCGAGCTTCGACTTCGAATAAGTCAACTCAAGTCACAGCAAGAAATAAAGGCGGCTCCAAATGGAGCCGCCTTTTTTTGTGAAGGTTGCTGCTAGATCGCGCCGAATCTCTCGCGCAGGAACTTGTCGTGTGTCGGCAATTGCTCGACCATTGAAGAGATCGATGCTTCCATCTGATGGAGCATTTCTTCGACACGCTCGTAATCCAGATTATCGATCTTCGGACTATAATTTCTCGGTCGAATGCCCATGCCTTCGAACACCGATTGCCAACTGGAGGCAGTCCATAATTCCTCGATGCCGTCGCGCAATAGACCATGCGCCTTGAACATCTCGATCCGCTCCGTAAGTGATGGTGGAATGTCAGCATGCTTGCAGTGCTTCCAGAACGGCGTGTCCTCGCGTTCTGTCAGGCAGTAATGCAGCACGATGAAATCTCGAATCAGCTCGTACTCCGTACGCATGAGTCGATTGTATTCGTCGATCAGTGCCTGTTCACAGGACTGGTCCGGGAAACACTTGAGGAAGTAGTGCAACCCACGCACCACAACATGCAATGCAGTGGCTTCGAGCGGTTCAATGAACCCTGACGACAAGCCAATTGACAGACAGTTCTTGTGCCAGAACGATTCGCGCACGCCCGCGCGAAACGGAATGACTCGCGGTTCAATGATCGTCTTGCCGTCAACGAAGCCAAGAAGTTTCTCGGTCGCTTCGTCGTCACTCAAGAATTCGCTCGAATACACGTAGCCGTTGCCGGTTCGATGCTGCAAGGGGATACGCCAGCTCCAGCCCGCATCCCTGGCTGTCGAAACCGTATAGGGAGGCGGCTCGCCAAGATTTTCCGTCTGCACGGCGACAGCGCGGTCACAAGGAAGGTAGTTGAGCCAGTCCTCGTATCCGATGCCCAGCGTCTTTTCGATCAGCAACGCGAAAAAGCCGGTGCAGTCGATAAAAAAGTCGCCGTGAATCTCCTTGCCGGTCTTGAGCAACAGACTCGAGATGCTGCCGTCCTCGCCCTGGCGAACCTCTGTGACAAGGCCTTCTGTGCGTTTGACGCCATGGTCTTCCGCATACCCTCGCAGGTATTTGGCGGCCAGATTTGCATCGATATGCAGCGCGTAGCCCGCGCTGCCGAGCGGCGTTTTCGGTGGCGCTTCCTGTGGCAAGAAGAATCGATTCTCCTTGGCCATAGCTGTGCACGGCGCAAAGGCCTGCAATTCCGACTCATAGCCCATTGACTTCGCTTTTAGCCAGACTTGATAAAAGTCATGCACGCCAATGCTGGTGCCAAGCCAGCCGAATGGATGAAAGTACGACTCCCCGACGCTGTGCCAGTCCGGAAATTCGATACCAAGCTTGAAAGTTGCGTGAATGCTCTGGATGAAATTCTGTTCATCGATACCGAGGTTCTGTATGAGCTCAACAAACGGCGGAACAGTCGATTCACCTACGCCGATAGTGCCAATTTCCTCGGACTCGACAACTTCGATGTCGAGTACCTCACGACGAAAATCATGTGCGAGTACCGCGGCTGAAATCCATCCTGACGAGCCACCACCGACGATGACGATTTTTTTAATGGGCTTCATTAGTCCCCCCCGATACTTCTCATTACCATACCAGCACGGCCCATAGCGATAAACTTCGGATAACCGTGATTGTGGGGTGTCTTTGTGGCAGGATGCACGTCCGTTGAGATTCACCCGCTCTAATTCCTATGCTCTAATCGGGTGGCGGGTTAAATTGGAGAACAGCATGCCTGTTATTGCATTGAATAACACAGACCACCGGGAGCTTCGGGTTAGTCCACCCGAGAATTTCGAATATCTGGACAAAGTACACATGCTTCCCCTGGTGGCACAGGAATGTGGCCATGCCGGCAACGAATTTCCGGTCGCGTTTGTCAAAGATCAAGAGACTGATCGGTTTCAGCTGGTTGCAGTTTTAGGATTGCAAGAGGGCGAAAACCTGTTCGTTTCGGCAGGTCAGTGGCAAGGCATGTACATGCCAGCGATCATCCAGATCGAACCGTTCAAGCTGATAACCGACGCATACAAACCGGATCAGTTGGTGGCTGGGTTGGACACCGATAACGAACGCGTTCAGGAAACAAACGGCGAGGCGCTGTTTGACGATGACGGCAACGAGACTGAATTCCTGCAGAGAGTTAAAGACTCGCTCGGACATTACTTCCAGAACCAGCGGTACACGTTCGACTTTATTGCCGCTCTGTCAGAACTTGAGTTGCTCGTTCCGCAAGATTTGTCGGTTCGGATCGGTGAACAGAATACGACGATTTCTGGTTTGCATAGCATTGATGAAGAAAAACTCAACGGCCTATCAGATGAGCAGTTCGCGGATCTCCGAAAACGTGGTTTCGTGGCGGCGATATATGCACAGATGCTCTCACTGAACCAGGTGCACCGGCTGGGGAGAATCAAGGCCGTTGCCTCGCCACAAGATCAGACGATGGTAAATTGACGCCGGACAACAGGACCCTATTGAGGATCAGGTAGCGCGGACAATGCAGTGGAAAGATGAAACCGTCGGCTTATGGGCGACGCCGATCGTGCGAGGCCAGTTCGACGATCCGTCGGCGCTTGAACGCCTGGCAGAACTTGGGGCGGACGCGACACTCGATGCCAGCGACACATTCTTCGACGATGAAGACGCTGCGATTCAGCTGTTGCGAAAAAATATCGTTACAGCCGTGCAGGCCTATTTCGAGCACCAGGAAATACGCCCGGCCCCTGGCTTCCGGCTACGTGGCCGGTTTGAGCGGCTGACGTACGGTGAGTCTCGGGCTCTGAGAAACACGACCGGTGCGTATCTCACGGGGATGTTTTGTATCGAAGCCCCGAAAGACACGGAGTCATTGCACTTGCGGCTCGATTCACGCCCTGGTCATGTCACGCTGTACGACCCGAGACCCGGTTTCAGCATGCTATCGATCAAGAACGATCCATACCGTAACCAGAGTCTAACGGTCGAGCATCAACCCGGACTGATCGTGATGTGGCCTGCCTGTGTCAGTCACTACTGCCATCCGAATCTTTCACGCAAGCCGCAACTCTGCGTCGTATTCGATGTATTCCCGTCGGAGAGCGTCACTGAAGAAGCCAAGTCAGGAGAACGATGGAAGGGTGAAATTCATGATGTCTGGCCAACCGGATTGATCAAGCGTCGACTGCCTGAGTATGAGCAGCAGAACCCGAAACTAATCAGCGTTATTGACGAAATGGAGCGCGAGAATCCGAACTTAACAACCGATTTTAATTCCAATCAATTTCGTAGCTACAAACCCGCGCCACTCGAGTGGTTGCTGTCAAGCATAAATCGCAGCCTGACCGAGTATTTCCAACAACTCGGCATCAACTATCCGCTCTCGTGGAATATTGCGTCGTGGCCGAACGTCAACCGGTTTGGCGACTATCACAGCCCGCACAATCATCCGTGGTGTTATCTGAGTGGTACCTACTATGTCCAGGTTCCGGAGCCAGATGCTGCAGATGGCGGCGACCATGAGCAAAACTCGGCGTGCATTTCATTCTATGACCCACGATCGAGGTCGGAAAACTGGGATTTGCATCCATCGGACTCACCGGCCGCCCACGTCCACACGATCAAACCCATACCTGGCGTCCTCATGATGTGGCCGTCGTCTATTTATCACTTTGTGCATCCTAACCTTTCGACGACCAAGCGATACAGCATCAGTTTCAATGTCCACCTGCAGTTGCAGGATCACCTCCTGTAAAATCAACGCATGATGCGTCTCCGGGTCACACTCATATTTCTGCTGCCGATAGGGTTCGCCAGTGCGCAGGATGTCGGCCTGCCTGCATACATTCTCGAACTGCCGGATTCAGTAGCAACGGTATTGATCGCTGAGGCCGATACCGCAACATTGCACAATTTCCGAAATGACGAGGCTGGCCTTCAGCCGGCATACGGTCAACGGATGTCGATAGGGCGGCGTGGAGTCGGTAAACGCGTCAGTGGCGATCGTCGAACGCCGCTCGGCATTTACTTCGTTGTAGACGAGCTTGATACAACAAGTATGCATGAAAAGTACGGGCCGGCCGCGTTTCCGCTGGACTACCCGAATACCTGGGATAATGTGAACGACCGAACGGGGAGTGGCATCTGGATCCACGGTGTAGTGCCCGGCAGCGGACTTCGCCCAGAACTGGATACAGATGGCTGTATAGCGCTACCAAATGATGCGTTGCTGGAGCTCGCAAGCCAGCTGATGCCATTGCAAACGCCGGTGCTTGTGACGCGCAAAATGCAGCTTGCGAGTCGCGAGGAAATTGAGCAGCAACGCGGCGAATTGATGGCCGTACTTAAGCAATGGGAAAGGAGTTATCGTGACGGTGACTGGCATCAATATCTGTCATTGTATGCAGAGGACTTTTCCCACCGCGGAATGAACTTGCAGGAATGGTCGACCTACCGATTAAGGACCGTTGCGAATCGTGAAATCGTCGACTTCACGATCGACGATCTAATGTTGTTCTCGGATCCGGAAGAGCCAGGTCTTTATCTGAGCCGCTTTCGGCAAACGATCTCAGAAGCAGATCGATCGATTGCGACAATGAAGCGGCTTTATTGGCGTAAGTCCCCGGCAGGGGATTTACGAATAGTCGCCGAAGACAACGGCTAGCGAATTGATTCTCGGGCGATGAGTTCGTCGAGAACCTCAAGCAGTTTAGGGTAGCTGCCAGCTTCCGCGCCGCCGGTGCGATACTTGCCGTTAACGACCATCGTTGGAACATTAGCAACACCGTAGCGGCGTGCAAGGTCATCAGCGATACGCAATTTCTGACTGACCTCAAAAGAACTCCATGTACGATCAAATTCGTCTTCGCTGACATCAAAGCGGGCGAACAATGTCTTAATTGATCCAAGCGAGGCGAGTCGGTTGCCGCGACGGTGGTACTCCGTAAATACGGCCTCACGAAATGCTGCCGGATCCTTGATCGTTCCATTGCGAGCCAGAACTTCTTCCGTGTAGTACAACTGCGCATGCAGTTTTAGCCCACTGTTCCACATAGCAGGCACACGAACGAAGCGAACACTGGGGTCCAGTTCGTCGGACCACGGGTTGACGAAGCGCTCGAAATCGAAACAATGCGGGCAGCCGTACCAAAAGAATTCGGCAACCTCGATCTTGTCAGCGCCACCGACTGTGGGCTGCGTTGGAACAAGTCGGAAGTAATGTTGATTTTCCTTATATTGCCATTCGCGTGCTGTCAGAGCAGGAACATCGGCCTGCGCAAGCACGATAGCCTGCTCCTCAGGCTCGGGCTCCGATGCAGACTCTTCCACGACTTCAAGGACATCGTCTTCCTGTTCTGATTCCGTAGCAGGTACAGGCACGTCGGCAGCCGGTTGTTCCTCGATCACGGCTGGCGCCGTTTCAGTAGCAGGCGCGGAATCGTCTGTGCTGCAGGCCGCCATCAGCAATATTGCGGCACCAATCCAAATAACGTTTTTCATCTATTTCAAACCTTGTACATAGGAAGCGATTGCAACGATGTCTTCTTCACTCAAACGTGCCGCGATGTCGCGCATGATCCGAGTCTTGCCATCGGATGTCCGTGTGTCCGTTGCGTAATCGCGTAGTTGTTTTGCTGTATACGTGGCATGTTGACCGTGCAGCGCTGGATAAGTTGCAGCCGGATTACCGCGCCCTGTAGGTCCATGGCAAGCGAGACAGGCCGACGCTTTGCTGGCCATATCACCACCGCGATACAGTGACTCCGCACGTACGATTGAGCTCGGGTCTTGCACAGAGCTTGCTGCAGCCGGCAGGCTTTCGAAATACACGGCAAGATCGCGGATGTCCTGATCCGACAGCGGCATCGCCATGCTGGTCATCAGTGGGTCGCTGCGCGTAGCCTTGCCGTCGTCGCCTGGCTGAAACGCTTTCATCTGAGCAACGAGGTAGTTCGCGTTCTGACCGGCAATATTGGGCCATAAGGGATTGACGCTGTTGCCAGCTGCACCGTGACAGGCGCTGCAAGTGATCGACTTGGATTTCCCCGCGTCGACCGAGCCGTCTACGAGACTTTCGGCACCGACCTGGAATGATACGAGCGTGAGTGCCGCTAACGCGTACACAGGAGCGAGAGTGATTTTCATGTTTTGTAAACCGTTGCATCCTCGCGGTGGACGAGGCCACCGCCAATAAGTATTTGATTGTCCCTGTCGTCGATGTGGCGGCGTCGGGCTACAAAGCGCCTGGCTGCCTTGCTGCGTGACCCTGAAGCCGTCAGACTGTGGGCCCAAATTATACACGACATTTTCTGGGCGTACTTCCATGTCGCAGTACCCAAATGCAGGTTTTATCAAGAGCGCAAACGCCCTCGGGCAGTTCCCGGCGGACACGGGGATTGAGGTAGCCGTTGCCGGCCGCTCCAATGCGGGCAAGTCGAGCGCGATCAATATTATTGTTAACCGCCGGCAGTTCGCGCGCACCAGCAAGACGCCCGGACGCACCCAACTCGTGAATTTTTTCAGCCTGAAGGATGAGCAACGTCTGGTTGATTTGCCGGGCTACGGGTTCGCCAAGGTAGCCGACTCGATGCGACGCCACTGGGGCGAGTTATTGTCCGGCTACTTCGAGATCAGGCAAAGCTTGAGTGGCTTGTTATTGATCGTGGATATGCGACGCCGGCTCACCGACTATGACTGGGCGATGTTGCAGTTCGCTGAAGATGTCAATTTGCCGGTGCATGTTCTGTTGACGAAGGCTGACAAGCTAAAACGTGGCCAGGCCGCAACGGCCGTTCTGGAGGTCAAGAAAGAGCTGCAAGGTCGCGCTACGGTGCAGGCGTTTTCGGCGACCAAGCGAACCGGCGAGGATGAGGCTCGACGAAAACTGGAAGAATTTCTGCAGACGCCTCGACCCGCCTAAAAAAAACCCCGGGGCACATTGTGCCCGGGGCAGTGTTGATGCAACCGGCTTGGGGTCACCTGGTTGCGCGCCTGCTTAGGGAGGTAAACAGGCGAAGTGACGTAGTGCACTCAGTACGTATAGAGTCTGGACTAACTCTAAAGTTCCGTGCAATTCCTAAATCTATGAATTTTATTGAAATTCTAGTGGGCTTCATCCCAGTTCGCGCCTCTGCCGACGTCAACTTTGAGCGGCACTGAAAGGCTGGCGGCGTCACACATCAGCGTGGTGATCTGTGCTTCGAACGCATCGATTTCGCCACGCGCAACTTCGAAAACGAGTTCGTCATGCACCTGCATAATCATGCGTCCATCAGCCTTGTCGGCTGTAATCCAGGTCTGAACTTCGATCATGGCGCGTTTAATGATGTCTGCTGCGGTGCCCTGCATCGGTGCGTTGATCGCAGTCCGCTCGGCATATTGGCGACGATTGGCATTGCGTGCGTTGATCTCGGGTAAGTACAAGCGTCGGCCGAAAACGGTTTCAACAAAGCCCTGTTCGCGCGCTTGCTCGCGAATGTCATCCATGTACGTTTTGACGCCGGGATAGCGGTCAAAGTAGAGATCAACATATTCCTGTGCCTGGCCGCGGGCAATGCCGAGTTGTTTGGCAAGGCCGAAAGCGGACATGCCGTACATCAAGCCAAAATTGATGGCCTTCGCTGAGCGACGCTGGTCTGCCGTCACGTCCTCAAGCGCCATCTCGAAAACCTCGGCTGCGGTGGCCTGGTGAACATCCTGATCTGCTGCGAAAGCCTTGAGCAGACCCTTGTCGGCGGACAGGTGCGCCATGATGCGTAATTCGATTTGCGAATAGTCGGCCGCCAGCAACAGGTAGTTTTTTGGTGCAATAAACGCCTGCCGAATACGGCGTCCTTCGGGTGTCCGAATGGGTATATTTTGCAGGTTTGGGTCGGTTGACGACAGCCGGCCCGTTGCGGCGACCGCCTGGTGATAGGACGTGTGCACGCGACCCGTACTGTCCGCGATTTGCAGCGGGAGCTTGTCGGTATAGGTGCTCTTGAGCTTGCTGACGCTTCTGTATTCGATGATGATGCGCGGCAATTCATAATCATCGGCGAGTTCGACTAGCACATCTTCGGCTGTTGAAGGCTGTCCTTTCGGTGTTTTTCGAATGACGGGCAGCTCAAGTTTCTCAAACAGGATTTGTTGCAACTGTTTCGGCGAGCCCAGATTGAACGGACCACCGGCAAGTTCGTGCGCTTGCGACTCGAGTTCCATCATCTTTTTCGCGAGTTCTGTGCTTTGCGTCGCGAGCATTTTGCGGTCGATCAAGACACCACTTTCCTCCATCTGCAAAAGCACCGGCACAAGCGGTTGTTCGATGTCCTCGTAGATATGTTGTAAGGATTCTATCTCGGCGAGCTTGGCCGATAAGACCTCGTGCAACTGCAACGTAACGTCGGCGTCTTCGGCGGCATATGGTGCCGCAGTTTCAAGATCGACCTGGTTAAAGCTCAGCTGCTTGGCTCCTTTGCCTGCAACGTCTTCGTAGTGAATTGTTTCGCGGTCGAGATACAATCGTGTGACTGAATTCATATCGTGGCGCGTCGCAACGCTATTCAAGACATACGACTCGAGCATCGAATCGAAGCGCATGCCGGCAAGCTGAATGCCATGTCTCGCGAGCACATGGGCGTCGTATTTTAGATGGTGGCCTACCTTCGCCGCCTTCGGGTCTTCGAGAAAATCTCTAAGTTTTTCAAAGACTTCGTCGCGGGGCAGTTGCTCCGGTGCGCCTGGATAGTCGTGCGCCACAGGAAGGTAGGCGGCTTCGCCGGCAGTGACGGCCAACGACAGACCGACCACTTCTGCCGACATGTAATCCAGACTCGTGGTTTCCGTGTCGAGTGCGACCAGCTCGGCGTTACGAATTTTGTTGTGCCAGCGGTCGAACGCGTCCCAATCGAGTATCGTTTCGTAGTCGCCTTTCGCAGCTACTGATGACACTGATTCAGTAGCTTCGCCGTCGTCGCCAGCTTCTTCGAGTTGGCGCAACAGCGTGCGCAGTTCATAGCGTCCGTATATCTTCTTAAGATCCGCCGTGTCCGCAGGCGACGGCTGCAATTCATCGATTGACAGTGGTAGTTCGACATCGAGTTTTATGGTTGCGAGTTGTTGTGACAGTCGTAGTTGTTCAATGTTGTCACGCAGGCTTTCACCGACTTTTCCGCTGATATCGTCTGCGTGTTCAACGATGCCATCTGCCGAGTCGAAAAGATTGAGCCACTTGGCCGCTGTTTTCGCGCCGACTTTCGGCACGCCTGGAATATTGTCGGAGGTATCACCAACTAGAGCGAGGTAGTCAATGATCTGCTCGGGGTAGACATCAAATTTTTCCTTGACCCCATCGCGGTCCATGATGCTGTCACTCATCGTGTTAACAAGTGTCACCTTGTCGTTGACGAGCTGCGCCATGTCTTTGTCGCCCGTAGACACCAAGACGTCCAGGCCAGCTGCAGCTGCGCGTCGGCACAACGTTCCGATAACATCGTCAGCCTCGACACCCTTAACCTGCAACAATGGCAGGCCCATCGCCTTAATGACTTCAAGAATGGGCTCAATCTGCGAGCGCAGGTCGTCGGGCATGGGCGGGCGAGTCGCCTTGTAGTCGGCGAACATATCATCCCGAAATGTTTTGCCTGGCGCGTCGAAGACGACGGCAATATGCGATGCTGATTCGTCGCGTACGAGCTTGTTAACCATGTTCAGCACGCCGTGCAACGCGCCGGTTGGCTCGCCGTGCGAGTTAGCGAGATTAGGTAACGCGTGGAAGGCCCGATACAGGTACGAGGAGCCGTCAATCAGGACCAGGTCAGCGCCCGACATGGTTCAACCTATTCGCTATCAGTAGCTGCGCCTTCGCTAGCGCCTTCGCTTTCGTCGTCTTCTTCGGCATCGGTTTGATCGGCCGAAGGTTGAATCGTGCTGGGGTTACCCGAAACGTATAACGGACCACTTTGACCACAGCCAAGAATGAACATGGCCAAAAGAAGCGCTGCGGGAATTCGAAAATGATTTTTCATGGGAGGCAACCTATTGGTGGATCGCTCGATTATAAAGACAAGCTGCCCATTTTGCGCAGATCTATTTAGTGTATCGCTCTGCGATGCGTCGGTAGGCTTCACGAAACGGCAATCCCTCGTCGCGCACCAAACGGTTCGCTTCTTCGGCAGCGTAAATGCCCGGGTCGAGCGAGATGTTCTCCGGGATGAAGCGTAATCCGTCGAGCAAGTTCGCCATGATATCCACACTCTCTACGGCGAGGTCGATGCCGCGAAACAGAGGTGCTTTGAGTCGTTGCAGATCGCGCTGATATCCCGAGGGCAGTTTGGCAGTAATCATCAGTGATTCGTCCAGGCAAGCTTGTGCCGTTGCTGACGATGCGCGAATGAGTTCGAGTACGTCCGGATTCCGTTTTTGCGGCATGATTGAAGATCCGGTCGTGATATCAGCGGCCAGCGAAATGTAGGCGAATTCCTGTGTATAAAACAACAACAGGTCAGACGCCATTCGTCCCATATCCTGAGTTAAGAGGGTCACTTCGAAAAGCAAAGCAGCCTCCGCCTTGCCGCGCGATAGCTGCACCGCCGTTACTGGTTCTTGCGGCGCATCGAAACCGAGCTTGCTGGAAGTTTGTTCGCGATCGATTGGCAATCCGGGCGTGCCATAGCCGGCTGCGCTGCCCAGCGGACTCTTGTTAATGCGTCGACGTACCGCCTGCAGTCCGGCAACGGCATCGGCTAGGTTTTCATCGAACCCACCGCACCAGAGTTTTACAGAGGACGGCATTGCGTGTTGCATGTGCGTGTAGCCTGGCAATGGGATATCGCCGTGTCTCTCGCTCAATGAGGTTATTGAGACGCACAGCTCGCTAACACGATCGGCTAAATCGTCAGCCGCGTCACGCAAATACAGTCGCAGGGCAGTCAGCACCTGATCGTTGCGCGAGCGACCGAGATGCAGCCGTGCGCCGGCTTCGCCGATATTTTTTGTGAGCCGTGTTTCAAGTGCTGTATGCGCGTCTTCGTCTGCGAGGCTGATCGCCCAATCGCCGGCAGCAAACTCGTCGCCAAGCTGCACAAGACCGCTGCAGATCGATGCGCAATCTTCGTCGCTGATCAAGTTCGTTGCAGCCAGCATTTCAGCGTGTGCAATTGAGCCTTGCACGTCGTAAGCGACCAATCGTGCATCGAGTAAGTGGTCCTCGCCCGCTGTGTAGCGCAGCACTCGTTCATCGAGCGGTAATCCTTTGTCCCAGAGACGACTCACGTCGCACCCCCCTGTTCGGCAGCCGTTAGTGCTGCGATGTCGTTGACGACCAGTGTGCCCGTGCCTTCATTGGTGAACACTTCGAGTAGCAAACTGTCGGCCAACTTGTAGGAAATGACATGCACCCGACTGACGCCGTTTGCTAAAGCGGCGTCGATCGCGGCCGCTTTTGGCAGCATGCCATCGGCGATTTTCCCCGCCGCTTTGAGCTTGTCCAGCGCAGCACGATCGATATAACTGATCAGTGATTGCGGGTCGTTAATGTCCTCGAGAATTCCAGGCGCACCTGTAGCGAGTATCAACTTCTCTGCGTTCAGTTCGGCGGCGATCGCTGCCGCAACAGTGTCGGCATTGATATTCAAAATGGTGCCGGTTTCATCACAAGACAGTGGGCTCACAACGGGCATCAGACCGTTATCGAGTTGCTTGCTCAAGATGTCCGCATTCACAGAATCGATATCGCCGACGAAACCGTAGTCAATGGGTGCCTCGCCCTTGCGTTCGACGGGTGGTCTGCGGTGAGCCTCAATCAGTCCTGCGTCGAGACCACTGATTCCAACCGCCGGAATCTGTAAATCGCGACATGACGCCAGAACACGCGTGTTGATTTGCCCGTTGAGCACCATTGTCGCCACGTCGAGCGACGCACCATCTGTAACTCGACGACCGTCAACGAAGGTCGTGTCTAACCCGAGCGCTGTTGCGAGCTCGGTCGACTGTGGTCCGCCACCATGTATCAGAACAACGCGAATACCAACCTGATGCAAAATGCCGACCTGCTCCATGAGCGCATTGGTCTGTACGGGATCAGCAAAAATCTCACCACCGACTTTGAGAACGAAGACCTTTCCCTTGAACAGGCGAATGTAGGGTGCCGCATGCTTCAATGCCGACACGACGATCGCGCGATCCTTCTTTGAAGTCACGAGCTGGCACCGAGCATCTGATGCAGAACCGCCATTTGAGCAAGCATTCGATTGCGAGCCTCATGAATCACGACACTGCGTGGTCCGTCCAATACTGGTTCGCTGACGACTACACCGCGGCGAACCGGCAGACAGTGCATAAAGCGACAGTCGTCCCGTGCGTTGTCGAACCACGGCTCGTCAACACACCAATGTTCCAGCTCATTGCGCAACTCAAGGTCCGCAAGTTTGTCGCCGTAAGCTTGGGTCGATGACCAGGATTTTGCGTAAATGATATGCGCGTCCTGCATGGCTTCAATGCGGTCGTCGGATTCTTTGACTGAGCCGCCGTTGGCTTCCGCGGCCTGTCGTGCTTTGTTCATCACGGGATCGGGCAAAGCGAAGCCATCGGGCCGCAACACCGTCACGTCCATACCACGCTTCGCGGCCATGTAAAGCGTCGAGGATGGCACTGCCAGCGGCAGTGCTTTGGGGTGGTACGCCCAGCTGAGCACAAATTTGCCGCCATTGGCTGGCACATTGAGGTCGTCGAGCGTCTTCCAGTCGGCGAGATTCTGACAGGGGTGATTCATAGCCGACTCCATATTGATAAACGGCGTGTCGATCAGGTCGGTCAGAGCCGAAAACTCAGTCTCGGCCATGTCGGTCTCGAGATTCTTACGCTCTGCGAAAGCTCGAATGCCTATTGCATCGCCGTAAGACGCGATGACAGGTACGGCTTCACGAATGTGTTCTGCCGCAGCACCATCCATGACAATACCCGGGCGGGTTTCGAGGCCGTGGATGGACATGTCAGGCGAGATTACAAACGAACCGCCGCCGAGCCTTGTCATCGCCGCCTGAAACGATGCCAGCGTCCGCAGTGATGGGCTAAGGAATAACAGCGAAAGAACCTTGCCGCTAAGGGCAGATGGTTCGGGATACTTGTCGAGTCGGTTAGCGAGCTCGAGCAATGCCAGAATCTCGTCATTGGAAAAATCGGCAAGGTCATTAAATACTTTCATCTACTGTCTCTTAAGGTTTAGGCGGCGAGGGCGTGTGCCAGGTGATCGACGTGTCGGGATTCAAGAATCAATGGCGCGAGGATGCGCAATACATTCGGATCTGCACTCGTGCCAGTCAGAATGTCGTGTTCCAGTAGCGCATCTCGAACTTCGATTGCAGGTCGATCGCAAACCAGACCGAGCAATAAGCCCATACCCTGAATTTTCTGTACCGGTCCGACGACACATTGTTCGCGGATTTGTGCTTCGCGTGTACGCACGTTCGCCAGCAGACCTTCGTTCTCAATTGTATCGACAACAGCAACGATGGCCGCTGCGGCGAGTGGTCCACCGCCGAATGTTGTGCCGAGGTCACCGGGGCCAAAATGTGCTGCGATCTGGTTGGTGCACAATATCGCGCCGCAAGGAAAGCCTCCCCCTAGCGCTTTAGCACTTGTAATAATATCCGGCTGAATTGCATGGGCCTGAACGGCGAAAAAATGTCCGCAGCGTCCAATGCCAGACTGAACTTCATCGGCAATCATGATGGCGCTGTGTTCGCTGCATTGATCTCGCAGCGCATTCAAGAATTCTGGCGACAGGTCATACGCGCCGGCAACGCCCTGTACAGGCTCTACGATGACGGCCGCAATTTCATCGGTGATCATCGAGGCCGCAGCAGCGCAGTCATTGCGCGGAATAAAATCCACATCGAACGGCTTGTTCGGGAAGCCGTACCATTTGTCAGAATTCCAGGTCGCAGCCGCCGCTGCAGCCGTCCGGCCATGAAAGCCCTGCGTGATGGCCAGGATCTTGCCGCGACCGGTCACAGTACAGGCCATTCGCAGTGCGTTCTCGTTAGCCTCGGCGCCGGAATTTACAAAAAATACTCGACGGAGATTTTTTGGCGCGACTGCGAGTAGTTTTTCGGCCGCTCGCGCTCGAATATCGAGCGCCACTGCATTGCTTTGAAAGATTAAAGTCTTGCTTTGTTCAGTGATCGCTTTGACCAGTTCCGGGTGACCGTAGCCAAGCGCCGCGACAGCGTGGCCGCCGTACAGGTCCAGGATGCGCCGCTGATCAGACGTAATGATGTCGCATCCGGCCGCGCGTTCTGGAACGAATGGCAGCTGGCCATAGACGGGCAATGTGGTTGCTGCTTCGCGGCTGCGTGGACTGGAGGTCTCGATGTTCATATCCATCCCGGTGCCGCTGTAATAAGGCCGCTGGTCTCAGGCAAGTTCCATAGTCGATTCATCCACTGCATTGCGCCGCCCGCGGCGCCTTTGACCAGATTGTCGATAACGCTCATGACGACGACGGCACCGTCGTCAACGGCGACACCGATGTGACAGTAGTTGCTAGCGACGACATTCTTGAGTCGTGGCGTCTCGCCGCTGATATGTACGAATGGTGAGTCCGCATAGGTCGCCTCAAAAACATCAAGCAGCTGCTGTGCTGTTACATCAGTACTCGATCGCGCCTGCACGGTTGCATAAATGCCACGCGCAAACGGGCCCGAATGCGGCACGAAATGAACGTTGGTGGCTCGATCGCTTGCTGCTTCGCACAAGCCAGCAATTTCAGGTGAATGTCGATGCTCGAGCGCTTTGTACGCGTACATATTGCTGTGTCGTTCAGGGTGATGCGTTCCAGATTGTGGGCTGCGGCCGGATCCGGTGCTACCGGTGGTAGCGCTAATGAATACTTCAGCGTCACTCAGACCCGAATGAATTAAAGGTACAGACGCGAGTAATGCGGCAGTCGCGAAACAACCCGGATGGCCAATGTGAGGAACATCAACGGCGGAGGCATGCTCGGGCACGGCGCATTGAAACTGCGACAGTAAGTGCGGAGCGCCGTGTGTGCCGCCGTAGACACTTTCGTAGTCTGCTTGTGCGGTGTAGCGAAAATCGGCCGACGAGTCGACGACATGAACATTCAGATTGCGTTTAGCTGCGGCTTGCAGCGAACGATCGATCAAAGCGGCGGACGCGCCGTGCGGAGCGGCAGAAAACAGGGCAAGGTCACCGCCTGTCTCTATGTTGTCTATCCAGTTGTCGGGCGCATCGAAAGTGCATCCTGCATAAACGCCCGCCAGATGCGGAAACGTTGCCGTGATCGATTGGCCGCTGCGGCTTTCGGATACGGCTGCGCTCAGTTCAAAATTCGGGTGCGCGGCGATCAAACGCAACAGTTCGCCGCCTACATAGCCGGTAGCGCCGAGCACAACTGCCTGGATGTGATCGCTCATGCTGCTTTCTCGTTCTTAAGCACGTCGGCGATCAGGTCGCCGAGTGCGACACCATTAGCGAGTGCGTTAATTGCGGGTAATGACATTCGCTCGGTAATCTGGTCGACACCAACCGAGTTATCGGTCGCCGGACCAGTGACAACAGTTGGTTCAATGGCGAATTGTTCGCGCAGAATCCGTGCACCGCCCCAGGCGGATACCGGATCGTTGGCGCACAAAATGACTGCCGTTAGTGCGTCACGAATAGATGTGTCACTGAGGATAGCCTCAACGCCGTAGGCACCGAGCAAGCCATCGCCAAGCTCGAGCACAATGACATCGGGTTTGCTGGCGGCGAGGCTTGTTAGTAGTGAGCGTGTCAGAGCCGGTCCGTTGTCGGCAGTGGTGGTGACGATGCCGAGGTCAGAGAAGATCATTGTTTCGCTGGCACCGGCATCTTCCATCGCGAGGATGTCACGCCGCAGCGATACGCCGGTTGCCTTGCACGCCGATACGTTCAGGCCGAGGTGCCTAAGCCTGCCGACAATCGCACATGACGCTGCTGTTTTCCCGGAATCCATGCAAGTGCCGGCCAGGGCCACGACCGGGACACCGTTTGTGTCGAGCATCGCGGTGGCGTCCAGCGAGTCTGCACCGGCACGAGCCGGTACGCCGATGCGTTCGCCGAGATAGGGAAAATGCAAAACCGTACCAAGAACTTCGCATTCAAATGGCGGTCCGACATCGGGGTTGGCTGAATCACATGAGCCGAGAACGCCGCCAATGTTGAGTAATTGAATCGTGTCGCCTGGTTTGAGGCTTGTTGGCAAATGTCCTGAGTAACCGCGCAAGGCTTTGCGATGTCCGAGCGCACCAACAACGACATCGCCCTGGTTAACCGTTGCCATGCGTCCCGACGTTAGTTCGAGCTGGTTGTAGCGCGTTTTGTTATTCAGCACGCGTACTGCAACGAGTACGCCTTCCTCGCAAGGAATGTCGGTAGACAATCGAAGCTCATGACCGAGTTCGCTGTGTTGGGCAACGGATGCGATCTTATCGACGACAACGCTCTTCATGACGCGCCCGCCCGCGTTTGCAATGAGCCCGGCAGTGAAAGAATGCGAGCGTAGCCTAGTGCATCTGCCGCTGACCATTCTCCGGCGGACTCACCGTAAACACCTTTGGTGGCTGCGAGCAGAGAATGCGCCGACGTAACGCCCGCAACAAAAAGATTGCCGGGCTTGAGCACAAACCGAACGGTACCGCTGACACGCTTCTGCGAGGACGCGAAAAACGCTTCGATATCGGCGCACACCAGATCGAGCTGTTTGCCTTCGTGGACAAGATCACCGTAGGTCGCGGCGAGCGAGTCTTTCGCACGCATCTGTTGTGCGCTCAACACGAGTTTTTCGAGCTCACGATGTGCCGTGAGAAGGGTGATTGCGGCAGGCGCTTCGAACGCGACCCGACCTTTCGTCCCGAGCACGGTGTCGCCGAGGTGAATACCGCGACCAATACCGTAACTGCCAGCCAGCGTTTCCAGCTTCTCAATGAGGGGGACGGGTGAGAGTGTCTCGCCATCCAGCGCGACAGGAACTCCTGCAGCAAACTCGAGCGAATGCTCCGATGCTGGTAGCGGCTTGTCGAACGCGTTCGCCGAAAGCACCCAGGCGGATTCCGGTATCGAATTGTCGGAGGTTAGTGTTTCCTGTCCACCGATTGTGATTCCCCAAAGACCGCGGTTGATTGAGTATGCCGATCCCTGGTCGGGCAGCGGCAGGTCGTGTTGCTCAAGATAGCCGAGCTGCTCGTCGCGCACCCAGTTGTTGTCACGCACCGGCGCGAGCACCTCTAGTCCAGGATTGAGCGTGCGCAGCGCGACTTCGAATCGCACCTGATCGTTGCCGGCTGCCGTGCACCCATGTGCAACTGTTGTCGCGCCTCGGTCCGCAGCAAGTTGTGCCAATTGAGACGCCTGTAAACCTCGCTCGGCACCAACACACAGTGGATAGGCTTGCCCACGTAAGACATTGCCGGCGATAAGGAAGCGTATGACGGTATCGAAAAAATCCTGCTTGCTGTCGATAATTACATGCTCAATCGCACCAAGAGCGAGCGCACGCTGTTGCAAGGATACGGCCGCGTCCGCATCTATGCCGCCCGTATCGACAGTCGCTGTTATCACATCGCGACCATAGGTTTCTTTCAACCACGGTACGCAAAACGACGTGTCGAGACCGCCGGAGAAGGCAAGAATTATTGGGGACATATCTTTGGACATGGAGAGCCTCGGAGTGTGCGGCTAGGAGCGCGTACGCTCGATCTTCGCGATCAGGATTTTTTGTGATGCGGCGGAGTCGGTTGCTACAAACACTGTGTCATCGCCGCCAATGTTGCCGATCACTTCCGGCCAGGCGCTACGATCGAGTGCGAGGGCGACCCGTTGCGCAGCGCCAATTGCAGTCTTGATCACGGTCAAATTCGGCCCCGCTGGCGCGATTTTGCGTAGGAATTCCGCAACACTATGCATCTCGTCTTGAGGATCAACATCCCCTGGCAACTCATAACCCTGACCAGTCTTGATGGCGCCGAGCTCGCGGAGATCACGGCTTACACTGGACTGAGTAGCGCTCAAACCCTTGGCAGTCAAGGCATTGACCAGCGTTCTTTGCGTGCTGGCGGGTCCCGTCTGTAGCAATTGACGCAACATTTCGCGCCTTTGGGCTTGCTCCTGAGATGAGTTTGGCATGTTAATCGTCGATCATAGTTCGCATAATTATGTGCATAGAAATAACAAAATGCGCATATCCAGTCAAGGGTTCAGGCCGCATAATTTCAGCATTTTTTTCGGGTTACACTTCGCCGCTCACGGCGACGACAGGAGCGTGCACGAGCGATGGAAACAGTTGAAATCGAAACGGGACAAGCGGAACCGCAAGGCAGCGTAATTTGGTTGCACGGCCTCGGTGCCGATGGACATGACTTTGAGCCGATTGTGCCGGAACTCCGTTTGCCGGCAGAACTCGCGCTGCGATTCGTTTTTCCGCACGCACCCGTTCGCCCGGTGACCATAAACAACGGAATGTCGATGCGGGCCTGGTACGACATACTGACGCTTGACCGCGACGGACCTACCGATGACATCGGTATACGAGACAGCGGGCAGATTCTTGACCAGCTTATTGAGCGCGAACTGGAACGTGGCATTGCCGCTGACAAGATTGTCGTAGCCGGGTTTTCGCAAGGCGGTGCGATTGCTCTGCATTCCGCGCTCAGATCAAAACACAAACTCGCTGGCCTGATGGCCTTATCGTGTTACCTGCCGATCAGCCAGGCCTTTGAAGATGAAGTCGTGAACTCGGCGGACAGTGGCCACGTCGATTTGCCAATATTTATGGCGCACGGAAGCCTCGATCCGGTGGTGCCGATGAGTTTGGGACGCAACTCGGCAGACCTGCTGCTTGCACACGGATTCAAAATCGAATGGCATGACTACCCGATGGCGCATTCGGTTTGCGGCGAAGAGATTAACGATATCCGCAATTGGTTATTGTCTATCTACAGTGTCGAATGAAAAACGCGACTCGCCGCTTTTATTCCCGACCGCGTCAAAACGGCGCTCGAGTAATGACCACTTCCCATCTTGATCGCCGAGCACGACGGTAGAACATCGGGTGCCGTACTCGGGCAGCACGATAAACGGCGCTGTTATCGCGTGTGCCGATGCGAACGGCAGGCGGTCGGACCGAACTTCGCTGACTGGACCTTTGTCACGATCCGCAAGTAATCTCATCAGGGATGTTTCATTGACTGCGTTCTCGTCGAGCAACTTCTGCAGCGCTTCCTTACTGCGACTAACTTTTTCCCAGGGTGTATCCAAAGTCGCATTACTCAGTCCATAAATGCCGGCCGGCAATTCTCTGGCAATGCCATCGCGATTAGAAAAACACGCGAGCGATTGTCCGTCCGACACGAGCAGATTAACGCCAGAGTAATCGTCGCCTTCGATGCTATTCACATAATCGATCGGGGATTGTTCGCTATTAAGAAATTCGGTAACAAGATGCCCACGTGAGCGCTTGCCGCGCCGAGTTGGCTGCGCGTCGCGATAATTGGTCACGGCCGCGAAGCGTCCAGCACGATGCAGTGCCAACCAGGTACCGCCAGCCTGTAAATCACGACCGCCAAGAACGTCCTGTTGATCGGACCACCATCCGGCGTCATGGGTAGGGCGAGCATGAAACTCGTCGCGGTTGCCCGCGACGATCAATGGAAACCGGGAGTCAGTCTTGAAGGCAAGAACGATCAGGCACATTTCAGTCGTACTTACTATCCATGATCATCGATCCAATGATTGACCAAACGTCGAGCGATGGAAATCCCAAACGGCAGTTTCGGAAATCCCGATCGAAGCTCCTTACGTGTGAACCACTGCGCGTCCTCAAGTTCACCGTCATTGAGAATAATCTCTGCTGACTCGGCCTCGGCCATAAATCCGAGCATCAACGACGACGGAAATGGCCAGGGCTGCGAGCTGTGATAGCTAACTTTGCCGACATGAACATTCGTTTCCTCGTAAGTCTCACGTCGTACCGCATCTTCGAGACTTTCGCCGGGTTCGACAAACCCGGCGATCGTTGAATAGCGACCTTCCGGCCAACGCGCTTGCCGACCCAGCAGACAACGTTCGCCGTTCGAGACCAACACAATAATTGCCGGATCGACACGTGGATAAATTTCACGCCGGCAATCATCATTCATACAGATGCGTGAATTGCCGGCGGCATCGGGCCGCGCGGAGGAGCCGCACACTCCGCAGAAAACCTGTGACGCATGCCACAGCACAAGCGCCCGCGCGTGCGCCACGAGATTTGCTTCGTCGGGAGGAAGGACCGTACCGAGATAACGCAGGTCATGAAACTCACCGAGTTCAGGGAACGGCGCACTGGTATCGGCTGCAATTGACACCGCAAACGCTGGTCGATCGCGAAACAAGCCAAGGAAGATAAGATCCTGATCGTCCACCATCGAGCTCACCTGATCACGACCGAGCAAGATGACGGACAACGGATCACCGCCTACAAGGCATTGATCGCCCCATACAGGCACAAAACAACTTTCCCCGCTGCGAACCGCATCGGCGAGCCAGGCAGAATCCTTGCGCCGTTCGCCAATTCTGTCGACAAACGCGCCAGCAAAAACATTGTAATTTTCCATGTGACCTCCGGGGCCACGCGCAGTCTACGCCCCAGACGCACCTAAGTACCAGCGCCGTAGTTCACGCGAGGGCGGCGCAAGCGATTCGTCTCGATTTCGCAGGCCGGGCAGACCTTATGGTCAATCGCATATGCATCCTGTACGTAATTTGACCGACAGCCGGCGCACTCGGCGAGATACAACTCGTCGTTCTGAGAAATGCTGTGCAGCAAATTCCATGCCCACTCGAAACTCAGTGATGGTGTGTCGTAAAGCAGGAGATAGGTTTCGAAAGCGCGGCATACGCGATGCCCGAATTCGACATCGGGTCGCGGCCAACACGGCGCAACCCGCTTAGCCGCATCAAGGCGCAGCAACAGGCCACTGCAGAACAAAGTCACAAGCACGGTAGCCTGCAATTGATTCTCGGGGTTTTTGACGAAGCGAGTTACCTGACGCGGCGACTTACCACGGCGTCGTCGCACCTCACTGCTCCCATTGTCGCGAAAATAGGTTGTGTAGAGCTTTCGAATTCGATCGTCTGAGAGACCGGTGCACTCACGAATTGTGCGCGTTCTGGCTTCATGACCAATCATCCTCAAGGCAAGCTCAAATTGGCTGCGTTCGGCCGCATAGCGATCATCGGTTAGTCTCATATTCTCCCTTTTATGTAAAAAACAGACCATATTTAGTCTTATTGGGCAGTATATTATCCATACATGGTCATAAATACCAATATATAGTAATTCGAAATTCTCACCAAAAACGCAGGACTAAGGGGGATGTATGCAATTCAATGGCCCGGAGCGCGACGATCTAATCGATGTGCGCTCACTGAATATCGCCTTTCTCGAGTATTTGAGCAGCCCGCCAGGCGAGCAAATGCGGCAGGATCTGCCTATGTCGCTGCAACCCGTAGTAGTGGCCCTGACCGACCGTCAAATAGATCGCCTGGCCAAAGTGCCATTCTTACTGCTGACACTTAGCGAGTCAGACGATGCGTACTGGAGCCGAATTTTGACCGACTGCCCGGTTCGGGATTTGTTTGCGTGCGGTTCGGCGGATACAGACTCAATTGAACGAATCATGTCCGCAGCGCTCGGGTTCCTGTGGCAATTGGCGCGGCGAAATCCGTACGCAACCCGCTTGATCAGTGGTGGCTCACTGCGTTGGTGTGAGCAGCTGGCGTCGTGCACCCTATTGAGCGTGTTGCGGTGTGCTCACCTACATCAGCAACTAGCGAGACCCCGACTGGTTGATAATGCGGTGTTCTGGCAGCGATTGCTCGGTGCTGGTTTAAGCTCTGACAATGATGTTCGTCGTGCTGCCCACCTCGCGTCACTTCAGACCATGTTGATACCGGTCGACGTGACGCCCGCGCAGCGCTTTCGAACGGCGGCCTGCCATACGTCTGTGCCGGTGCTCAAATTGTGACGACAGCTGTTGTGCACGGGTACAATACGCCGCCTTATGCATGCGCTCTCGATCAAAGACCTGAAGAAGACCTACGACAACGGTAACGTTGCGTTGAAGGGAATCAATTTCGCTGTCGAAGACGGCGATTTTTACGCTCTGCTTGGTCCGAACGGCGCCGGCAAGACAACGGCAATCGGCATCATCAGCTCACTGGTTAACAAGACCAGCGGTAGCGTCGAGATATTTGGCCATAACATCGACACAGACCTGGAGGCCGCGAAGTCCTGCCTTGGACTCGTGCCGCAGGAGATTAATCTAAATCTGTGGGAAAGCGTGCACAGCGTCGTGCTCAATCAGGCTGGCTACTACGGCTTGCCAAGGCGGCTGGCCGCCGAGCGCAGCGAAAAATACCTGCGTGCTTTACGGTTGTGGGATCGACGCGAGCATCAGGCGCGCAGCTTGTCAGGCGGCATGAAGCGCCGATTGATGATCGCCAGGGCACTTGTCCACGAACCACGTCTTTTGATCCTTGATGAGCCAACGGCAGGTGTCGATATTGAAATACGACGTTCGATGTGGGAGTTCCTGCGCGAAATCAACGAGGCCGGTACAACCATCATTCTGACGACTCATTATCTCGAGGAGGCCGAATCGCTGTGCCGTCATCTCGCCATTATCGATGAAGGCGCGATCATCGAGGATGCACCCATGCACAAGGTGCTGCGCAAATTGCAGCGCGAAGTATTCGTATTGAGCCTCGAAGAACGCCTGAGCGAGGCCCCGACGCTTGAAGGTTTCGAGGTAAGCCTGAGGAATGGCCTGGAGCTGGAGGTCGACAAGGGCCCGGCACACAATCTAAACGACCTATTTGCGCAGCTGGAACAACGCGATATCAAGGTGGTTAGTCTGCGCAATAAAGCAAATCGCCTCGAAGAGTTGTTCATGCGTTTAGTCGAGAGCAAAGAAGATGGCTTCAAAGAGGCCGCTGCACCGTGAATATCAAACTGAACCTGGTGGCGCTGCAGACAATCGTTCGCAAGGAGGTCGTCAGGGTCTTGCGTATCTGGATTCAGACCATTGTTCCGCCTGCGATCACGATGACCTTGTACTTCATTATTTTCGGCAATCTGATCGGGCGTCGCATTGGCACTATGGACGGTTTCGACTACATGCAGTACATCGCACCGGGTCTGATCATGATGTCCGTGATCACGAATTCCTACGGCAATGTCGTGTCCTCTTTTTTCGGCGCCAAGTTTGGTCGCCATATTGAAGAGATGCTGGTCTCGCCGATGTCCAATGCAACCATCGTCATTGGCCACGTTGCCGGAGGTGTGTTGCGCGGTATGCTGGTCGGAGTATTGGTTACAGCTATCGCGTTGTTCTTCACGGACCTCGACGTTAAGTACCCGCTGATCACGATTTCGATCGTACTGTTATCGTCGATTGTATTTGCATTAGCGGGATTCATTAACGCCGTGTTCGCGCGCAAGTTTGATGACATATCGATCGTGCCGACGTTTGTCCTAACGCCGCTCACTTACCTCGGCGGTGTATTTTATTCGATCTCCTTGTTGCCGGATTTTTGGCAAAAAGTTTCGCTCGCCAATCCGATCCTCTACATGGTCAATGCATTTCGATACGGCATTCTCGGCACTTCGGATATCGACATCACGGTGGCGTATGGGATTCTGATCTTCTTCAGTGCATTGTTGTTTAGTGCGTGCATGCTCCTCATGCGGCGCGGCGTCGGCATTCGCGAATAAATATGTGCGGTCGTTTTGCATTTTATTCCCCAAGTGAGGCAACCGCTGCACTGTTTGGCGTGGATGCCTCGCTGCCCGTCGAACCGCGTTTCAATATTGCTCCCAGCCAGTATATTGCAGCGATTCGTGAGACTGACGAGTCGGAAGAACCGGCGCGCGAACTGGCAATGTTGCGTTGGGGGCTGGTACCGTTTTGGGCGAAAGATCCTGCGATCGGTAATCGTATGATCAATGCGCGTGCAGAGACAGTCGCTGAGAAGCCATCATTTCGCGCCGCTTATCGGCATCGGCGTTGCCTGGTGCTCGCGGACGGATTCTATGAGTGGAAAAAAGACGGTGATAGCAAAACACCGTATTTTATTTCGTTGGAGAATGGCGAACCGTTCGCATTTGCCGCTTTGTGGGAAAACTGGCAGGCAAAAGAGAGCGACGAGAGCATTCAAAGCACAACCTTGATCACGACTGCGGCAAACGAATTCATGGCAACGGTGCATCATCGTATGCCTGTGGTGTTGCAATCGGAAACGGCGGATCGCTGGCTGGCCGGTGACAACGAGGTCATTGCGGATGTTGCCGCGAATAGCCCCGAATTCAGGGCCTGGCCGGTCGACAAGCGTGTCAACAATGCCCGCAATGAAGGCGAGGAGTTGATTATTCGGCAAGATCAGCCGGATTGACGTATGGCTGGGTCGCTATTACAAGTGTGCCGGGCCCACCGTGTACGCCAAGCGCAGTTCCGAGCTCTGCTTTCGACAGACGTTTGATATTCGACAGTTCTTTTCCAAGAACACTTTCTATCACCGTCATCTTCTCGGGACATACAGCATGCCCGATCCCGATGACGGTCGGACCGTCGTTTTGGATCTGTTTTGCGACATGGCGAGCGAAGCGTACCGCGATATTTCGTTTGCCGAATAAGCAGGTGCTCAAAACGATCTTGCCGTCTCCCGAGGTACGAATTACTGGTGTCATGCGCATACTGTTCGCAAGTATCTTTACCCAGCGGGGTATGCGGCCACCGCGAACCGCATAGTCGAGATTGCGTAGCACGCCATAGCTGGTAGTTCGCGGAATCTGCGCTTCAACAGCGGCGACAGTTGCTTTCGCAGACAGTCCCGCCCGACCACATTCGGCAGCAAAAACAGCCAATAGTCCCTGACCAAGCGACGCGTTGAGCGAATTAATCACGTGTACTTTTCCGTTTGCGGCAGTGCGACTGGCAGCAGACTTCGCCGCCTCATACGTGCCGCTGGCTTCGCTCGTCAAATTGATCGAAATTACATCGGGAAAGTGATTAGCGAGATATTGAAACTGGCGACGAAAATCGCCAGGTGCAGGTTGCGACGTGGTTGGATGATGAGGGTTCGTCGCCAGCTCATCGTAAAACTCTGCTGAACTGATGCTGACTTTATCCAGGTAGCCGCGCTCGCCAAACTGGATTCGACACGGCACCATATGGATATTCAATCGGTCCAGGTCGCTGTCGGCGATGTCTGCAGCTGAGTCAGTAATGACGGCGAAATTGCGAACTTCCTGATGGCCGCTGTGCTGTTGCCGGTGTAAGTCGTCGGCTTTTTCACCGCTGACATCGCCGAACGTTCTGCCGACATCGAATACGGCCTGAGGATCATTAACGTGAATGTGTATTTTCGCTTTGCGCTTGGAGCCGGCAAGAACCAGTGAAGACCCAAGACGGGAAAGTGACTCGCGTAGTTTGCGACGGTCGATATCAGTCGCAGCAACAATACACTCGGTGCAATAACGGTATTCGTAATCCTCGCCCGATTCGACCGGCATCATCATGTCGTCGGTCGAGATCAATTTTGAGAGATCGGGTTCCGGGCATATCTCGCCACGCAGAACGAAATCACTCATACCTTTGACGAGATCGACAAAACCTTTCGCGCCTGCGTCAACGACGCCTGCCTTGCGCAGAACATCCAGTTGACTCGTTGTGTCGGCAAGAGCCTGCTCAAGCTTAGGCAAAGCCTCGTCAAAGGCGGCAGCAAAGTCACTTTGCTGTGAATTGTTCACCTGCTTTTCGATCGCGGTCGCGAATGCAGCGATGGCGGACAAGATAGTCCCTTCTTCGGGATTCGACATGGCGTCGTGCGCGTAATCGCTGCCGCTGCGTATTGCTTTGCCAAATGTCGCAGTCGTGAAGCGCGTCAATTCACCCGTCGCGTCGCTGACACCCTGAAAAAACTGCGCCATGATCGCGCCGGAATTGCCACGCGCGCCGTCCAACAATGCATCTGCTGTTGCGGCGAGAAGGGTACCCAGGTGTTTCTCGCCCGGCTGTTTTAGTACACCGAGAGCCGCTCCGAGCGACAAACTGAGATTGGTGCCGGTGTCTCCATCGGCGACAGGAAAGACATTGATTTTATTAAGAAAAGTTTGATCAGCAATGACACAGTGAATGCCAGATATGAGCGCCTGGCTGAGGTCGTCGCCGTCCAGGTGAGTAGAAATCGTAGCGGCCAATCGAGTCGATCCTCTGCGACGCTTTATTCGCGCGGCAACAAGAAGCTCCTGCCCTGATGATCGAGAATGACGCCATCCGGCGTGATTTCCCTGACGACCGGACCTTCCTTAGTTCGCGAGTCTTCGCGATGTTTGTCCATGTTTATGAAAACGAAGCGCTCTGCAGGATCGTCGCTGTAGACATGAATATCGAGGTGCAACTCGTCCACTTGCAATGAGCCGTCGAGTCGCAATTGATCAATCGTCGGAATACTTGTCGCTCGGGTTGCGGCCCGCGTGACAGTTTGCGGCGCTGGTGTAACTGTGCTCTCGACGATGTCTTCGCGCGTGCTTTGTGCGGGCGGCGCTATTACCGGGCGGTCCTCGATCGCGTCGGCAACTCGCTCCTCGAAACTCGCGCCGATCTCTGCCTCGGGTTGTGTTGTAGTGACTACGGCCGATTCTGTATTCGTCACAGCGACTTCCGGTGCCGCCATATCAGGCGCATCAGGCTTAAGCAGAATGCCAATTAGCACCGCAATGTTGACAGCCAGGAGCGCAGCCAATAACCAGAGCCACCGAGCCGGACTGGTCTTCTCCGAACTGGCGGGCACGCTCGAAAACTCTGCCGAACCCTGCTCCTGACGTTCGGTTTCCGATTTCTTTAGTGCATCGAGTATGAATGACATTTCTTACTCCTGCGCCAAGCGCGGCGTCGTTAGCCGCGGCGTACTGTCGGGTCCAAGCAGAGAATTGATAATGATTTGCGTTTGTTGTCCGGCGAGCCCATCAACATCGAGCCGTTGGTCGCGTTGAAACTCCCGGACCTGTTCAACGAGACCTGCATCGTAGGTATCCGAAGTGAATGGCTCTGCGCGGTAACGTTCGTCAATCGTAGCCAGGCTCTGCCGCAGCCAGACAACATTGGGGTCGCGAACTCCAGGTAGCAGTGAAATCGCATTGCCGTTTGGTGGTCGCCACAGCAACTGGAATTGGCCAAACCACATGTCGGCAACCGCGTTGGTGGGGTGCGTTACGGCGACACCGCCAATCGACAACTCGGCACGCTGACCTTCGATTGCTGTAAGTACGACGTGATGTGAGTCGCCCGACTGGTCGACGAGTTCAATAATGGCAGGGCGGTTTAGCTGTCGCAATCCGCTCCATGAACTGCGATTCCGCAGGCAACTGTAGCCAATAGTCTGCGCATGATTGCATGCGGGCGCCGACACATCGGTCAGGTCAATATCCCAAATCGCGAACAATTCAGCGAGTGCCGATGCTTCGGTCGTCAATTCACGTGCAAGTTCGAGTTGTTCATCGAGTGTTACATACGGCTCGGCTTCCACTTCAGGTTCGGGGTCCGACGTCGCCGCAACCGGGGCTGCTATAGCTTCCGGTTGGCTCGTTTCCTGCTGTCCGTACCCTGACCAAAGCCCGACCGCGAGCACGACGACGGCTGCAGCCGCGATCGCCGGCACGGTCCACTTCCAGCCCGTATTCAATTCGGGTTCGCCTGTGATTTCAGCCGCTGCACGCCGAACCAGGCGCGTATTAACCTGGCGTCGCCCCTGACTATAAGCGCCGAGTAGTGCGCGATCGCATATGACATTGATCAGTCGCGGAATGCCTTGCGATATTTTAAACACAGCGCGCTTGGCACCGCTGTCAAATACCTCACCGAGCGCGCCAGCCACTTTAAGCCGATGCTCGATGTACTGATCAGTCTCTTCGCGAGTCAGTGGTTCGAGGTGGTAACGGCCAGTGATGCGCTGTGCGAGTTGTCGCAGATCATTGCGGGACAGCAGTTCGCGCAACTCAGGTTGGCCGATCAAAATGATCTGCAGCAGTTTTTGTTTGGAGGTTTCGAGATTCGTCAGCAGCCGAACTTCTTCAAGCACTTCAGGGGCGAGGTTTTGTGCCTCATCGACAACCAGGATGGTTCGGCGACCTTCAGCATGCGCATCGAGCAGGTGTCGGTTGAGTGCGTCGATCAGCGCCTTGATGCTGTCTTTGGGCTGCGGTACAGAAATGCCGAGTTCTTCACAAATGGCCTCGAGAAACTCGAGTGCTGACAATTGCGGGTTAAGCACCACAGCCACATCAGCATTAGTCGGCATGCGATTGAGTAGCAGGGTACGGCACAATGTCGTCTTTCCAGTGCCAACTTCGCCTGTCAACTGCACAAAGCCGCCGCTTTCGGTTACACCGTAGACAAGATGCGCCAGCGCCTCGCCATGACGCTCGCTCATGTACAAATAACGCGGGTCCGGCGTTATTGAAAACGGCTTTTCATTGAGGCCAAAAAAACTGGTATACATTGCTAGAGTTTAACCCAATCAGGACCGGTTCAAGGTCCTTGCTCGACCCACTGAGGCTGTGCCAAAACGATCCTGAATGCTGTCAACGGTCTGGTCGACAGCGCCGAGGGCAGAATCACTCTCATCGGCGAACAGGTCGCGCTGCTCTGCCGGCGAAAGCTTGCTGCCGCCAACGCCCAGCAAGCGGATCCGTGTATCCGGATTCTTCTCAAGCCAGATGGATAAGAGATCCTGTGCGACCTGAAATATCTGGTCGGTATTGTTGACGGGCGGTTGCAGGCTCCTCTGGCGTGTGAATGTCTGAAAATCCGACTGTCGAATTTTGACCTGGATGGTGCCTGCCTGCAGTTGCGACTTGCGTAATCGTCGCGCTGTGGTCTCAGATAAGGCGAGCAATTCGCGGTCCATGTCCTGGCGATCACTTAGATCGACGTCGAAAGTCTCCTCCGCGCTTATCGACTTTTCTTCGCGATCGGAAACAACCGGGCGACTGTCGATGCCTGCAGCGCGTTCGCAGGTCCTTTGGGTGTAGCGACCGAAAATGGGTTCTATGCTGTGCAATGGAGCAAGCCTCAGGTCTGCTACGCTTTGAATGCCGACATCGTACAGGCGGGCCAGAGTTTGCCGTCCGATGCCTGGGATAACGGACACTGGCAATGGATCCAGAATGGAACGGCAATTGTCTGTCGTAACGATAACGATGCCATCGGGCTTGTCGAGATCAGATGCTATCTTCGCAACGAGTTTGTTTTCGGCAACACCGACAGATGCCGTCAATCCCGTACGCTCGCGAATCGTGCGTTTGATCGCCACTGCGATGTTGGGTCCGGAGCCGTGTAACGCGCGACTTGCAGTGACATCGAGAAAAGCTTCGTCAAGTGAAAGCCCTTCTACGAGCGGTGTAAATTCGTGAAACACCGCAAAAATTTGTGACGACACTGACTTGTAATGCGACATGCGCGGTGCGATACGAATCAGGTTTGGGCAACGGCGCCGTGCTTCGCTCATCGGCATGGCAGAGCGCACGCCGAACTTGCGTACTTCGTAACTGGCTGCAGCGACGACACCACGATTGTCACCGCCGACAACGACTGGCTGTCCGCGAAGTTCAGGATTGTCGCGTTGCTCGACAGATGCATAAAATGCATCCATGTCGACGTGCAAAATCGCGCGTTGCGTTGTCAAAACCGGGTTCCCTAGTTGCCTCGCTCGACAATGAATCGAGCCAACCAGCATAGCGATGCTGCGTCATCGCCAAAATCATCTAGTTTTTCCAAAGCGCTGCGTAACAGTTCGTCGCAGCGCTCGCGCGCCTTTTCGATTCCCATGAGCCCTGGATAAGTTGCCTTTTGCATCCGCTCGTCGGAACCGGCCGGCTTGCCAATGACGTCGGTCTCGCCTTCGACATCGAGAATGTCGTCTTTGATCTGAAACGCGACGCCGATGGTGCGGCCGAACCCATCCAGTGCCGAAAGCTGCTCTGCCGGGATGGTCTCACTGAGCATAGCGGCAGAGACAACGGCGGCATGAATTAGCGCGCCGGTTTTCATCGCGTACATGTTTTCGATGGCGTCTACCGACAAAGTGCGTCCCTCGGCCGCCAGGTCCAGCGACTGGCCACCTGTCATGCCGGTAGAACCGCAGGCATCGGCAATCAGCTTGACCAGTCGAGTCCGCGATCGTGCTGCTGTTTCGGGAGTTTCAGTTAGCACACTGAATGCAAGTGGCTGCAACGCGTCAGCCGCCAGAATCGCAGTGGCCTCATCGTATTTTCGGTGCAAGGTAGGCTTGCCGCGGCGCAAATCGTCGTCATCCATCGCGGGCAAGTCGTCGTGCACTAGCGAAAATGCATGCATCAACTCGATTGCGGCGGCTGGCGAATCAAGGCTCTCTTCGGGAATCTGTAAACATTCTCCTGCCGCATAGACCAGCAAGGGACGGACCCGCTTACCACCATTGAAAATGGCGTAACGCATCGCTTCGTGCAAAATGCGCGGTGTTTCCGTAACCGGTGGCAGGACAGCATCCAGCTTTTGCGCCACACGTTCGGTGTAGTGCGCGATTCGATTCTCAAAAGCTGCTGGCAATTTCTGCTCCGCTGGGCCTGGTTGGACAGTATTCGGCCGTGTAGCGTACACCGATTTGCAGCGCCTTGCGCGCGAGCACTGGGCTATAATTCGCGTCCCGTCACAGCCCTTTGTCACACCCTATGCGGGCAATAGCCAGAGCTCAGCCAAACATCGCCGTCATCAAGTATTGGGGGAAGCGCGACCTTGCGCGGAACCTTCCTGCGGTCGGCTCAATCTCGGTGACTCTGGCGGATTTGTTCACAGAGATGAGCGTTGTGGTCGATGATTCTCTTGCCGACGATGTGCTCGTCGTCAATGACACAGAGAACCGTACGATGCTCGCCCGGGTATCCGCCTGCCTCGATGCGGTTGCCGGAGATGATCGGCCTGCCGCACGAATTTGTAGCACAAGCAATTTTCCAATCGCTGCAGGATTGGCGTCGTCGGCCTCTGCTTTCGCCGCACTTGTGATCGCCGCAGATGCGGCGTTCGACTCGTCCTTGACCGACGACCAGCTAGCTCGCCTGGCGGGTCGCGCCTCAGGATCGGCGGCACGCTCCATGCTTGGCGGATTTGTCGAGCTCGAGAATCGAGATGACGACATCGTCGTGAACAATCTGCTTGCTGCCGAGGACTGGCCGCTCAAAGTTGTTGTTGCGATCACGGCTCCGGGTCCCAAGCCTGTGAGTTCCGGCGATGCGATGGAAATCAGTCGCAAGACGTCGCCGTTCTACGATCGCTGGGTCGAACAACAGGCGGTCGATTTGTCCGAAGCGCGTGCTGCGATCCTTGAGCGTGATCTGCAACGGCTCGGATCGATCGCTGAGCATAATTGCCTGAAGATGCACTCGGTCATGTGGGGATCGCGACCACCGATGATCTATTGGAACAGTGCGACGATCGCCTGCATGCAGACCGTTCGGGAACTGCAGGCAGAGGGCGTTGAAGTGTTCTTCACAATCGATGCTGGGCCACAGCTGAAGGCAATTTGTAGTGCCGAATATGCAGCGAAAGTGCGCGATTCTTTGGCGGCAACCGATGGTGTTGTTGAGGTAATGCTAAGCGGGCTGGGCGGAGGCGCGAGGCTGGTAGACGCATGCTAGATATCCAGACGAGCGCGCCGGGCAAAGTCATTGTTACGGGCGAGTATGCCGTGCTTGAGGGAGCGCCGGCCGTGTGTATGGCCGTTGACCGGCGTGCGCATGTCTCCATTAACTCAAGCGACAACGAGTTTCACAGCGTGTTTGCGCCAGGCTACTCCGAGACTGTAGGTCGCTTCCGCGCGGACGAGACGGGAATCGAATGGGTCGATGGCGGTGACGACTACGGGTTGTTCGCTACCGTCTGGCGAAAAGTCGCTGCGATGCCGTCCGAGTGTCTGAACATAGTCCTCGACAGCAACGAGTTCGTCGATGTTGAGTCGTCCAGCAAAATAGGCATCGGTTCCAGTGCGGCGCTGACGGTTGCGCTGACAGCCGCGCTGGACATCGTTGCTGGTGGCGATCGTAGTATTCATCGTGTCGCGGCGGCGGCGCACAGCGAATATCAGGGCGGCGCGGGAAGTGGAGCTGACGTTGCCTGTAGCCTGGCGGGTGGCGTTATTGAGTACCGTATGGGCAACGAGCCGGACCGGGCGTTGCGTTGGCCGGACGGCCTGGCGTATGCGTTGTTATGGAGCGGCGTCAGCGCAAATACCCGCGATAAATTGAAAAAACTGGCGCAGACCGATGCCGGGTCGACGAACGATGAACTGGTTACTGAGGCAGAGGCGGTAGCAAGTGCCTGGCACGATCACACGGCGAGCGACATTATTGCTGCGGTACGCTCATATACTTCATCGTTGCGTCGCTTTGACGATGCGCATGCGCTTGGCATATTCGAGGCCGGTCACGCCGAATTGGCGAGCCGCGCTGCATCGTGCGGGGTCGTTTACAAGCCCTGCGGTGCTGGCGGTGGTGACATAGGTATTGCTATAGCAAATGATGCGGCCGCTATTGAGGCGTTCGTTGCGACGGCAAGCGACAGTGATTTCAAACACCTGCGAATGACAATCGAGCCTACGGGACTACGGCGTGATGGAGACCAGCTTTGAGTAATTCACGCATCGGCGGTCTGCACAAGCTATCAATCGTCGAGCGCGTAGAGGCGCTCGGCCAACGTGGCTGGTTGTCAGACAGTGATGTCGAACTGTTGAAGAGCGGCCGGCATGTGCTCTTGCCAGCAACAGCAGATCGCATGGTCGAAAACGTTGTTGCAGCATTTGGGCTGCCGTTAGCGATTGCGCCGAACTTCATCGTCAATGGACATCATTACATTGTGCCGATGGTCGTTGAGGAGCCTTCAGTTGTGGCTGCCGTGAGCGCTGCCGCAAAACTGGCGTGTCCCGATGGCTTCGCAGCACATAGCGATGAATCTCTGATTGCCGGGCAAATTCATGTCACCGATCTTGCTGATGCCGAGCGCGCCGTCGCTGATTTGCGGCGCTGCGAGGAAGAGATCCTGGAGCTGGCCAACGCCGTGCATCCCGGTCTCGCCCGGCACGGTGGAGGTGTTCGCGAGCTAGAGATCCGCACAATCGAATTGCCCGATACGGTTGCTGCAATAGCATTGCATGTGCTCGTCGATACTGGCGATGCGATGGGCGCGAACATCGTCAATACGATTTGTGAGTCACTTGCCCCGCGAATCGGTGAGATATGTGGCGGCAATATAGCCATGCGGATTCTGTCGAACCTGTCCGACAGGTCATTGGTCGAAGCAAAAGTCCGATATCGCGTCAAAGATCTCGCAACAACGGGATTCGCTGCCGAAGAGGTGCGCGACCGAATCGTTATGGCGAGTGATATCGCGGCTGCGGATCCATACCGCGCAGCTACGCATAATAAGGGCATCATGAACGGTATCGATGCGCTGGCTCTGGCCACTGGCAACGATTGGCGAGCAATAGAGGCAGGTGCGCATGCGTTCGCCGCGACAACGGGGCGTTACTTGCCGCTGTCGCGCTGGTATGTGGACGCGGCGGGCGACTTGCACGGCGAATTGTCGATGCCGTTGCGAGTTGCAACTGTGGGCGGCACGTTGCAATCAAACCCGGCTGCAAAATTGGCGTTGCGAATGACCGGTGTAAGTACGGCTCGGGAGTTGACGGAACTAATGGCCGCAGTGGGTCTCGCGCAGAACTTCGCGGCGATCAAGGCGCTAGCCACCCGTGGTATTCAGGAAGGTCACATGCGCCTGCACGCGCGACACAAGGTCGTCGCGTCTGAGTCTGCCGTACCGTTTGAAAGCCCCGCGGGAAGCGCCGCGGGCAAGATTATTCTCTTGGGCGAACATGCGGTTGTTTACGGTAAACATGCATTGGCGCTGCCGATAGCAGATGCTGTGGGCGCCAATATCATCGCCGACAAAGCAAATACCGATCCTTACTGCCAGAAAATATTGCGGGTCGTGCGACAGGAATTGGCGATCGATGATGATCAGTTTGGTGTTGATGTACGTTGTCAGTTGCCAACCGGGATGGGTCTCGGCTCATCAGCTGCGATCGCTGTTGCAATCATTCGGGCAGTTAATCATGCATTCGAATTGGACTTAAGTGACGAGCGAATCAACAGCGTTGCATTGGCGTGTGAAAAGATTGCGCATGGCACGCCATCGGGCATCGACAATTCGATTGCCACTTACGCCGTGCCAATGTTGTTCAATAACAAGGACGGCCTGCAAATCGATGAGCTCGAAATCCGTGAGACGCCACCGATTTTGATCGCGTTTAGCAATCAACCGGGACAAACGCATGAGCAAGTCGCGGGCGTCCGCAAGCGTTATCAGGACAACCACGATCAATATGAACGAGTTTTCGAGCAGATCGATGCAATCAGCCTGGCGGGCACAGCGGCATTGCAAAAGGCGGACTATGACGAGCTGGGCGCTTTGATGAACCTCTGTCACGGATTGCTCAATGCGATTGAGGTTTCTACTCCCGAAATTGAAAAAATCGTGAGCTTGGCGCGAGCTGCCGGTGCGAGCGGTGCTAAATTGACAGGCGGCGGAGGCGGTGGTTCGATCATTGCCCTGTGCCCGGGTGTAATTGACGACGTGCGCGCAGCACTGGGCGCGGCGGGCTTTGAATCGCTGGCATTAACAACGACTAAGGACGGCTAGGTGGATAGTGCACATCGGATAGTGTCATCTGAAGCGGAAGAGCTCATTCTCGTCGACGAAGACGATCAGGAGATCGGCTTTCTTTCGAAAGAAGAATGCCACAACGGGCGTGGGCAATTGCACCGCGCATTCTCTGTATTTCTGTTTAACGCAAGTGGTCAGCTGTTGTTGCAACAGCGCAGTGACTCAAAGCGCCTTTGGCCCGGATTCTGGTCGAATACCTGCTGTAGTCATCCGCGGCGCGGAGAATCAATGTCGGTCGCGACTCGCCGGCGACTACGAGACGAGCTCAATATCGAAGTGTCGATGGAGTTCATTTACAAGTTCAGCTACACAGCGGAGTTCGGGAGCACAGGGTCAGAGAACGAATTGTGCCACGTCTATTTGGGGCTGGTCGATGAAGCAGTAGCGCCAAACGAGCACGAGATCTCGGCGACGCGATACCTGTCTGCAGAGTTGCTGGCACATGAGTTCAAAGAATCGCCCGAACACTTCACGCCGTGGTTCAAAATGGAATGGCTTACCTTGATGGAAGAGTATCGCGATGAGCTATCGCGCTACTGCCATGTCTAACCAACGTAACGGTAATACTCGATACCGAGATCACTGAAGTGCCGTTCGACTGCGGTGCCGACGTGGTCGATTATGAATTCATTCTGCGCCACATACTCGAGCCCGTCAGCGAGTCGGCCGTCATGCATTGCTTTGTACTGGTCGAAATTAAGATCAACAGCACGATTCATTGCATCACTAAAGTGAATCGATTTGGTCGCTTCACGCCAGCCATCAGCAATAAAAAACGGGATGACTTCGGCTGCATCACCGCTGCCATAACCAAGCGTCAGTATTTCTTCGCCGGGCCGCAAACTGTCTTCATCGAGTGCCTGCTCAAAACCGGCCGCCAGCCAGGCGGGCAACGCAGCTGTGTATAGGTTTCCAAGATCGAGCATCGAGTCGCTGCCAAGAGCGAGCTTGTCGAGAACTTCGCTGCGATAGTGGCGCGATGCACGGAAAACGCGCAACGCAGCCATCGTTAGCGGATAGATTTCGTACTGCAGGCGTTCGGGTGATGCGAGCGTGGAGACGCTCGGCTGGCTCATCATCTCGGTGCGCAGTCGCTCGGGATCGACACCCGCCTCATAACAATAGGATGCGAGTTCGGCGCGATCCTCAGCGCTGCCTTGACTGAGCGCGAACAGATAAGCGACAGCCCAGCCTGTTTCAGGCATGCGTCGATACGGTCGGTGCATAAACACAGTCTTCAATGATCGCAAGTAGTCACTTGGCTCAAGCTTGCGCTTGCGATACATGTCGTTAAGCGCCTGCAAGGTTTCATCGATGTAGCAGGTGGTGGAGTACTTGCCATTGAAAACGGGGAAATCCTGAACCTGGTGTGTTTCAGAACGGTCCTGACCGCAAAAACGCAGCATTGGTTTGCGAAAGTCCATTACGCGGTAATCTGACGCTGATCCCGAGCCCGGAAGGTCAACGACCGCGAGTGTTGGATCCTCTTCGAGCAACATCGCAACGGCGCCGGCACCCTGCGTGGGTTCTCCGCTGCTGCCGCGAGCGTATTCGGCAACATCGGCGCAAACGACAATTGCCTGGCCGCCAGCTCCGTCGAGTGCGAGCTGGCGTATCGCACCTTTCATCGCATAGACGCCACCGAGGCAGGCATGCTTGAATTCTGGAACCTCACAACTTCGCGCAATTGGTGGTTTGCCTCGTGCTTCGAGCGCCTGATCGACCATGCCTTTAATGATGATGGCGCCCGCCGAATTATCGGTGCTTGATTCGGTGCCGAAGCCAAGAAACTTGATACGGGTTGGGTCAATATCGTACTGGTCAATCAGGCGAATAACGGCGGTTGCGGCCATTGTGTAGACGCTGTGGTCGGGTCCGCGCAGCCGGAAGCTACGACCTACGACCTCGCGTACCTTGGGCCATTGGTCTCCGGTCCACTCGCACCAGTCCTCCAGCCACACGCGATACGGCGGTACATAGGCGGCGAGGCCGCTTAGTCCGATGCGTTTTGTGTGGGGAGATGAGCTCATGTGGGAGGTGTCCTTAGCCCGGTAATATTAGTGGTCCGAGCGCCCAGCCACAACCATCTATTCGACCGTAATCGTAATTACTTCGGATGCGACCGGCGGCGAATGCGGAATATGCAGGTGATCGCCAAGCAGCATTTGCAGCGTATGTTCGCCGGCCTGGAGATTCAGAGTGGTTGTGGTGCTGCCATCGCCAAAATGAATGTGAAACGTATCAGCAGGTATTGGCAGCCCAAGATCCGGCAGGCCTGTGTCCACGAGCAGGTGGTGATGGCCTGAATGCGCGTCATTCACGCCGGCCGGAGCAACGGTCATTCCCTCGATGCCGAATTCGATGCTGACCGGACTACTGACGGTCGCGCCGTCTGCCGGGGCAATGAAAAATACACTTGCGCCGGGCGCGGAAGCGGTTCGAGGTAGCGCAACGGGTTCTGTTGTTGCAGGCGTCGCTGTGACTTCGGGCGCTTCTGCCGGTTGCTCGCCGCAGCTGGACATAATCAGGAGCGCTGCGATTGCGAGGACGGCGCCAGGTAATTTCATCAACATTCTATATTCCTCTGATGGTTGGCTTTACGGTGCCTAGATGGCAAACATGGCCATCACTGTAGTAGCCGCTATTATGAGGGAAAATCCAGCGACATACGTAACCGCAAGTACGACAAATTTCAAAAACGTCACGATTCGCCCTTGCTCATAGACGCGCCGCATGGCGAGAAATATGTAAACCGGAATATATATCGACATTGCGACGATGGTCAGCGTGCTAACGAGCTCCGGCACGCGGAGCAACGTGGCAAGTCGAATAAGCAGGATTTGTATCGTCAATAATAAGAATGCGAAGGCGTGAAAGTGCACAAAGAACAGCAAGTGTTCGACGTAGTAGCGTCGCGACAGTGGATACAGCGCCTTAAGGACCAACGCCATAATCGGTAGCAAGAGAATCAGCGCTGCCGGCGCGCCATCGATTATTTTCGCGGTCAGTGATTTGCCTTCGTCGGCACGGATCTTTTCGCAGGCATGTTGCATACGTTCTACCGTTAATCGGCGCGCCAAAAACCCGGGTAGCCCCTCGATGTCATCAGCTTCAATGTCGCAGTCGTCCTCAATCTCGACACCTTCATTGTCGTTGAACATGACAATCATACTGTCGTCTTGTTCGTCTTCCTGTGCTGCAATTTCGGCATCCGACGGTGGTTCGAAAAACAGTCCCAGTTCTTCGCGTGGGTCGAAAAACGCAATGACGAAAAAAATCAGGCTCATTACGAGATACATGCGGAATGGCGGCATGAAACGGGCGCGTCGACCCTGCAGGTAGTCATGTGTCAGGCGGCCAGGGCGGACCATCATCGGCACCACTGTCTGCCAGAGTCTTGAGTCGATCTCAAACAGGTCGCCAAACGCGTCAGTGATGAGTTCCCACAGACTGATGAGTCGGCTTCGCGAACGTTGTCCACAATGTCCGCAATACTGGCCACGCAAATGCGTGCCGCAATTGAGGCAGTTGGGCGATTCGCTAATCGGTAAGTCGTACGTTTGATCTTCGCGCAGAAGGCGGCTGTGAACACTTGCATCATCGCCAAATCGTGCGGTGATCTCGGCTTCCATATCGGCCGCAGGACCATCGAGATATCCATCGAGGTCGCCGCTGGCATCGAGAACATGTTGGCAGATCCTGCCTGCGCGACCGGTCTCGTCATTTGCTATCGCAAATACACGGCAATCCGCAATGTTTGGGTCGCGCAGTGTTTCGCGCACGTGCTCTTCGAGCCGCTGCTCGCAATCGGCAATACGTTCGCGCTCCACGAAGATGGTGACTTCATAGATAGGCCCCGATTGCGTTGTCATCGCTTATCGCCTGGTCGTTTTCTTCTTGCTAGTGACTTTTTTTTTGGCAACTTTTTTCTTTGTTATTTTCTTGCGAGCTGCGGCCTTCTTTACGGTTTTCTCATTGACATCAGATAAACCAGGCCGTGCGAGTTCCTCAGGTGCAAAGTCGTCAACTGACAGCAATTCACGAACTTTGTCGTGATAGCTAGCCAATTCTCCAGCTTCGCTCTTGTTTACCACGCCAGCGCGTTGCGCCTCTGCAATTTGTTCGCCGAGATACTCGGAACTGATAAGGCCTTCTTTTCGAGCCTGGCGTAGACGCTTTTCAAGTGGTGCAAGCTTTTCTGACATTTCGAGCGCTTCTTGCAGAAGGCCGACAGGATTGCCGGCTTCAAGTGTCGTGTACGCCTGTTCGCTCAGTCGTTCGCGAGCCTCGCCGGTGGTTGTCATCAAATCGACAACTTTGTGAGCAATCTCATCGGATGGTGAAGAATAGGTTCTGCCGCGCGGAAAAATGAAAATTCTGAGAATCGCCGCCGCCCAGCGATTGGGCAGGTTGCGCAGGAAAGAATGCAAGGCTTCTTGTGCCTGGTACATCAGCGTTCTCACTGACCACTCGACCAGCGGCAGGTCGGTCGCGCGTCGTCCCTGGTTTTCAAAATGCTTGAGCACGGTCGACGCCAGGTACATCGAACTCAATACGTCGCCCAGGCGTGCTGATAACAATTCGCGTTTCTTCAGTTCGCCGCCCAACGTCAACATCGCGAAATCTGAGGCGAGCGCGAATGCGGCGCTGTAACGGTTTATGTTCTGGTAGTAACGTCGTGTTGGCGTATTCAGCGGCACCCGACTAAATTTGGCGTGCGTCAGCGCGAGGAAAAACGATCGCGCGAGGTTGCTGATGCCGTAACCGATATGGCCGAACAATGCATCGTCGAATTCCACCAGTCCCTGATCGGTATCTTCATCAGCGGCTGCACGTAATTCGCGCAGGACAAACGGGTGGCAGCGAATCGCGCCCTGGCCGTAGATGATCAAACTGCGCGTCAGGATGTTGGCGCCTTCAACCGTGATGGCAATAGGAGTAGCCATGTAAGTGCGACCAATGTAGTTCTTCGGCCCAAGCATGATTGCTTTGCCGCCATGTACGTCCATCGCGTCGTTCGAGACTTTGCGCCCCAGCTCGGTGCAGTGATACTTAAGAATAGCTGATGGCACTGCCGGTTTTTCGCCCTGGTCGATCGCACCCGATGTTACTGACACTGCAGCATTCATTATGTAGGTGTGACCGGCGATGCGAGTCAGCGCTTCACCAACGCCTTCGAAATTTGAAATCGAAGTGTTGAATTGCTTGCGTATGCGAGCATAGGCGCCCGTCGCGTAGGAAGCTGCCTGCCCGCCGCCAGACGCCGTCGATGGCAATGTGATTGCTCGACCAACCGACAAGAGTTCGACCAACATTTTCCAGCCTTTGCCGGCCATTTCCTGGCCACCGATGATGTAGTCGAGTGGAACAAAAACATCTTCACCGGAAGTCGGTCCATTCTGGAATGCGATGGACATCGGAAAATGTCGTCGTCCGACAGTGACCCCGGGTGTGTCTGTCGGAATCAGTGCGGCAGTGATGCCGTATTCGTCGCGATCACCGATTAAGTGATCGGGGTCATACAGTTTGAATGCGAGGCCAAGAACAGTCGCGACCGGCGCCAGCGTGATGTATCGCTTGTTCCAGTTTAATTTGATGCCGACAATCTGTTTGCCGTTCCAGCGACCTTTGCAAACAACACCGTTATCGATCAGCGCGGCCGCGTCCGATCCGGCTTCCGGTGAGGTCAGCGCAAAGCACGGAATTTCCGTGCCTGCAGCCAGACCTGGCAGATAGCGTTGCTTTTGCTCGTCAGAGCCGTAGTGCAGTAATAATTCGGCCGGGCCAAGTGAGTTTGGTACGCCCACCGTTGAGGAGGCAGTCGGGCTGCGGCTTGCCAGCTTCGTAATGATCATCGCATTTGCGTATGCGGAGAATTCGAGCCCGCCGTATTGCTTGGGAATAATCATCGCGAAGAAGCGATGCTCGATGATGAAATCCCAGACTTCCTTGGGCATATCGGTGCGATTGTGGCAGACATCCCAGTCATCGAGCATGGCGCAAAGCTGCTCGCAAGGTCCATCGAAGAACGCCTGCTCTTCGTCAGACAAACGCGGCGCCGGGAATGACATGAGCCGATCCCATTCCGGCATTCCGGAAAACAGCTCGCCATCCCACCAGACGTTGCCGGCTTCGAGCGCTTCACGTTCAGTATCCGACATCGACGGCAACATCTTGCGATAGATGTTCAGTAGCGGCGAGGTGATCTTCTCCCGTCGAAGCTCCAGGAGATTCGGCACAACCAGGATGCCCAGGATGACCCAAAGCAGCAACATCCAGAGCCAGAATCCGTTGCCGGCAAACGTGTAGAAACTGTAAGCGAATACCGCGACACCAGCCGCGATAGTCGACGTTCTCAGATCAATGCGCTGATACGCAAGATAGATGCCGCCGCCAAAAATCAGCAAAAACCAGAAAACGCTTAGTAGAAAACCGGACATCAGAGTAGTGACTCGATCGCTGCTCGTTCTTCACGCAATTCGGTCTCGGTCGCATCCATGCGTGACCGACTGAAGTCGCTGATAGACAAGTCCTGAACGATTTCATATTGGCCACCGCGACAACGCACCGGATAGGAATAAATAATTCCAGGCTCGATGCCGTAACTGCCGTCCGATGGAATGCCCATGCTAACCCAGTCATCAGTGGCGGTGCCCAGAGCCCAATCGTGCATGTGATCAATTGCCGCGGACGCCGCCGATGCCGCTGACGATGCGCCCCTGGCAGCAATTATTGCCGCGCCGCGTTGCTGCACGACTGGAATGAACTCATCGACAAGCCAATTTTCGTCGACAAGATCGGTTGCGACGGTACCAGCAACGGTAGCGTGATCAACGTCGGGGTATTGAGTTGCGGAGTGATTACCCCAGATCGTCATGCAGCGCACGTCATTGACATGCTTGCCCGTCTTGCTGGCCAATTGTGCCGTCGCACGATTGTGATCGAGGCGCGTCATGGCTGTGAAGTTGCCTTTGGCAATATCGGGTGCGTTGGAGCTGGCAATCAGTGCATTTGTGTTGGCAGGGTTGCCTACTACGAGCACGCGAATATCCCGACTCGCGTGTTCGTTCATTGCCTTGCCTTGCACGGAGAAAATCTGGGCATTGGCTTCAAGAAGGTCTTTTCGCTCCATGCCCGGACCGCGCGGTCGCGCACCAACCAGCAAGGCATAGTCGCTGTCCTTGAACGCGACATTTGGATCGTCAGTTGCGACGACGCCAGCCAAGGTCGCAAAGGCACAATCGTCAAGCTCCATAACGACGCCCTGCAATGCCGGCAAGGCAGGCGGAATCTCGAGCAATTGCAAAATGACGGGTTGATCGTCACCGAGCATTTGCCCGGATGCGATACGAAAAGCGAGTTGATAGCCAATCTGGCCGGCGGCGCCGGTAATCGTGACGCGGACTGGTGACTTCATTGTTAAATTCCTGAAAAGCGGCTTATTTATTCGCCTGGTTGATTGTAGATCGGGGCCGCGATTCTAGCATCTTCAGGGGACTTTGAAGTCCGGATAAACCGCAATTAGTGCCTCTTCTTCGCGCAGGGCAGCCTCGCTGTCGCCGGCCTCTTTGAGCGCGTCGATGCAGGCCATCCAGGATTCCGGGTCCTCTTTGGCCTGGTCGGGACAGCGTCCCGGAACCGCAAGCGCTGACGACGCCGTAACCGAGATTTCTTCCGGAAGAGGTTCGTTATTTGTACCATTTTTTATACTTGCGAGATCTTCGACACGCCGCATGACATCGGCGTCTTTGACTTCGAACTCGAGCGGTGCGGATGCGAACGCTTCTTCCACCTCATCGCGTTCAACCGGGCCATTCGCCCGGCGTTCGCGAGTCGTTGCTTGCGGTTCGACTGCTTGCGGCTCGGCTAATCGCGGTTCGTCAGCCACGCGCTTATCTAACGAATTCCCAATGCTCGCCTCGTCTGCGGGTCCCGCGGCGGGTTGCGTTTTCGCTTGTTCGATTTTCTGCGGGGCTACGTTCCTCGCCGGTGCAGGTGCTTCGGCCTCGAGCATATCCATGGCTGCATCGGCTCGTCCGCTGATTGCCGGCTCGCTGACAACAGGCGCCAAATCCGGTCCTCGCGAAACCTCGAGTGTGATTGCAAGGCACAGCGCTATTGTCGCAGCCCAGGCCAGTGGCCGCGTCCACGATACTGAACGAGAGTATTGCGGGTGCTCAGCCTTATTCGCTGCCATACGCATGATCTTGTCATCGAGGTACGTCGGTGTCGTTTCGTTGGCTACCTCCCGGTAACGGGCCGAAACGTCTTCATCATTTAATCGCTCGTCAGTCATGCTGTCTCCGCCGGCTCGTCGATCGCCGGCTCATCTATAGCCGTTCGAAGTTTCTTTACGGCATAGCGAAGCCGGCTCTTCGTCGTTTCACGATTACTGCCCGTAATTGCCGAAATCTCGTCCAGGCTCAGACCGGCCTCTTCGCGCAACAGGAATACATCCCGCTGTTCATCCGGCAGGTCTTGCAAGGCGAGTTCGAGGCGTTCACGCGCGAGGCTTCTCTCGACCATCATCTCCGGCAGTTCACCCGGGTCCGGTTGCGCATCTGGTTCGAGAGCCCCGTGATGGGTATGTCGCTTATTGCGCCTGATGTGATCGATAAAACAGTTATGCGCGACCCTATATAAGAAGGTCGAGAATTTGGCCGTCGGGCGATAGCGATCAGCGGCCTTGATGATTTTGCCCCAGACCTCCTGAAAAATGTCGTCTGCGTTGTCGCGGTGGCGGCAAAGGCGCAACAAATACCGGTACAGAGAGTCATTGTGACGGCGATACAGGATTTCAAACGCCGCCGTGTCGCCGTCCTTGTACCGCAGCATCAATGCGCTGTCTTCAGGCGTATGGTCCATAACGAGAGCATAGGCGACCCCTGCTGTGCGGGGAAGCGGCACGTTTCTCACTTGCAGACTGTGAGCCGCGGCGCTCATACGACGCAAGGCCCATAAGTCATTGATTTACTAAATTTAATCAAAGTATGCATGTACTAATAAACGGGCCGTAACCCACAGCCGGGTTAGCTTTTTCGAGAAAAATCCTTGCAAATAGAACTTTTAGTGTTATAGTCAACTATAACACCAGTTCACCTAGGGCCAGACCCGAGGAGCAGCACAGCATGAAGGCCATAATTTTTCGATATTTGAACGAAATCGTCAGTCTTACGATTCTCGGATTGATGTCGGTAGCGCTGGTCGCCGGGCAAGCCGATGCGACAGCGCATGGTGCTGCCATCGAACCGGAGCAAGCCAACGTTGCTCCGGCCTTGATCCATGCCGAGTTTGCAATTGACCTGAATCTGGCCGAATTGCCGAGGCTGACCGTGGACAAAGAATCAATCGAGGCGATTCGTGAAATTCTCGACACTCGACTCGAACGCAAAGACACAATCGATTTCCCCAGATTCCGTCACACAGGCGAGTAAAGTAGCGACGGATTTTTTGCGCCGACCAGTTTGGTCGGCGCTTTTTTAAGCGGATACGAGATGGACCCTAAATGGAGTGAAGACCTTCCGATCTACCGACAACTGCGAGACCGCGTTGTCGCGATGATTCTTGAAGGCGTTCTTGGCGATGGAGACGCTTTGCCGTCGGTGCGAAATGTGGCCGCAGAATACCGGCTCAATCCGCTCACGGTGCTGAAGGGTTATCAGGAACTTGTCGACGAAGGCCTGGTTGAGAAAAAGCGAGGTCGCGGCATGTTCGTAACAGATGGCGCACGCGACCGATTATTAAAAGATGAGCGCGCCCGTTTTCTGGAGAAAGAATGGCCATTAGTTGTGGCAACGATCAATCGATTGGATCTGACTGTTACGGAATTATTGGAGTCGATCGATGACTCTGACGATGCAGGAGACAAAGAATGACTAGTTTGGTTAGCGCTAGCGGTGTGTCCAAGAATTTTGGCGACCTGCGCGCCGTCGACAACGTCAGTTTCGAGATCGAGAAAGGTCGGATCATGGGCCTGATTGGACCGAACGGAGCAGGCAAGACCACATTGCTCAAAGCTTTGCTCGGACTAACTGACTGCGACGGCCAGCTTTCTGTGCTCGGGTTTGATCCGTTTCGCCAGCGCAAAGAGATGATGCAGAACATTTGTTTCATCGCGGATGTCGCCGTCTTACCGCGTTGGATTCGTGTTTCGCAATTACTTGATTTCGTCGAAAACACGCACCCGAATTTTTCGCGCCAGCGCGCGGAGGAATTGCTGGGGCGCACCAAAATTAAAAGCAATTCGAAGGTGCGCGAATTATCAAAAGGCATGGTGACGCAATTGCACTTGTCAATCATCACGGCCATCGATGCAAAGCTTCTCGTTCTCGACGAACCGACGCTGGGTCTCGACATAATTTTTCGCAAAGACTTTTACGCCAACTTGCTGAATGACTACTTCGATGGCGAACGCACGATCTTAATTACGACGCATCAAGTTGAGGAGATCGAAAATCTGTTGACCGACATCATGTTTATCAACGATGGCAAAATTCTCCTCGACATGCAGATGGATACAATCGCAGATGCGTATACCGAGTTACTAACCTCAGGTGATGCTGCTGACACCGCCCGAAAACTGAATCCCGTGCACGAACGCGAAGTGTTCGGTAAGTCTGTGATGACCTTCGAGAACGTCGGCCGCGACAAACTAGAGCCGCTTGGCGAACTACACACCCCTTCGGTTGCTGACTTGTTTGTCGCCAAGGTCAAAGGAGCTGCAGCATGATTACAACGCAAATGGCATTGCTGCGACGCGAAGTCTGGGAGCATCGCTCAATCTGGATTACGCCCACGGCTGTAGCGTCGATTGTCACATTACTTGCCATAGCGATGGTCTTAGCCGTAGCAGCGTTCGGCGAGATACTGAATCCCGAGATAGAAAAGATCGCCGATGCAACAATACCGGAGTCCGTGCGCCGAGTAGCCCTCGCAGTATTTCTATTGGGCAACACCAGCGTTTTCTTCATCGCAATGTGGTTTCTGATGATTTTCTATTGTCTTGACGCCCTGTACGCGGAGCGCAAAGACAAGAGCATTCTCTTTTGGCGTTCATTGCCCATAACAGACGCTGAAACTGTTGTTTCAAAAATGTTGACGGCGTTTCTGGCTATTCCACTGGCCACCCTCGCCGCCATCATCGTCTCGCATCTGTTGAACCTGATCATCGTCAGCGTATGGCTCGCAAGTGAAGGCGCGAACCCACTGCGATTTATCTGGGGCGCTGTACCTTTGTTTGATACGTGGATTGCGGTAACGACTATCTTGCTCGCGTTTCCGATCTGGATGGCACCGCTGCTCGGCTGGTTCCTGTTTATTTCAGCATGGGCAAAGCGTGGCCCGCTGCTGCGGGCTGTACTGCCCATCGCAATATTGCCGATTCTCGAGTACATCGTGTTTCGAACCTCGACACTGGGTGAGGCGATCCTGAATCGGTTAAGCATCGTCACAATGCCGATATTCGATTCGATCAGCAAAGCAGGGTTCGATGAAGACGATCTACATGACATGCTGACAGAGAACCTGAGTCTCGTCTCATGGCTGGACTACGGTAAATTTCTGACCAGCTTTGAAGTGTGGGCAGGACTGATTGTTTGCGGTCTGTTCGCGACGGCCGCAATCTACATGCGGCGTTACCGAGACGATAGCTAGGCGTGATCCATGCTGCTTTGCGCTGGCGGTCGTCCAGACACGTCATGTTTACGCAACTTGCCGCGGAACTGGTGGTAACTCAAGCCGAGTAGATCTGCTGCCATGCGTTGATTGAATCGCGCGCGTTCGAGCGCGGCTTCGAGAAACTCCCTTTCGACGTCCTCAAGTCGTGACGGCAAATCAGTCGGTAACAACAACGGCCGATTCTGGCTGGTCTTGCGTTTCTTGGTCTCATCCGCTTGGGCAAGTTTGAATGGCGAGTCGAACGGGTCAAACGCGATCTTCGAAATCGGCGTATCCGGATCGTCAGAGCGGTACACCGACCGCTCAACCGCGTTTTTCAATTCCCGAACATTGCCGGGCCATTGGTGCCGCAACAACGTTGAAGAAGCCCTCGCACTAAATCCAGGAAACAGCGCATGACGCAGTTCGCTTGCCATATTGACTGCGAACGCATAGGCAAGCGGCATGATGTCTTCAACACGCTCGCGAAGCGGTGGCACTGTAATGACATCGAATGCGAGGCGATCCAGCAGGTCGCGCCGAAATCGACCGTCCCTGGCGAGTGCAAGTAGATCAGAATTCGTCGAACCGACGATACGCACGTCGACGCGCAAGGTATCGCTGCCGCCTACGCGCTGCATCTCACCGTACTCAATAACACGCAGGATCTTCTCCTGCATGCGCAGCGTAATGGTCGCGAGCTCGTCGAGTATCAAAGTGCCGCCGTCGGCGCGCTCGAAGTGACCAACGTGGGTTTTCTGGGCGCCAGTAAATGCGCCTGCCTCGTGGCCAAACAACTCAGATTCAAGAATAGACTCAGTTAGTGCCGCGCAGTTGACCTTAACCACACGTTGCTCCCAGCGCTCTGACAGAAAGTGCAGACGCGAGGCGATCAGCTCTTTGCCGGTACCCCGCTCGCCAACGACCAGCACCGATTTATCGAGGGGTGCGGCACGCGACACGTGTTCAAGCATCTCCAGGAATGCTGGTGCTTCGCCGATTATCGGCTGTGTTGGACGCCTGTCAGCCATTAGTAGATTTGACCACAGGTTAGCAAGAAATGCCAAAAGGTAGTGAAAATAGCCATTACATTGAGTCTATTTTTATTACTGAATTCACCGATAAAACTTTATTTAACAATCACTTAGAGGTTTTTCGCTAAGGTTGGCACGGAAGCTGCAACATAAGACCCAGAATTCACGCAAACACGAGGAAATATTCATGGGCATATTCACGAGATTCTCAGACATCGTGAACTCGAACATCAACGCGATTCTCGACAAGGCAGAGGATCCGGAGAAAATTGTTCGACTAATGATTCAGGAAATGGAAGACACGCTGGTTGAAGTTCGGTCGGCCGCAGCTCGATCCATTGCCGATAAGAAAGATCTAAATCGCAAGCTCGAGTCACTGGATCGTGAGCTGAACGATTGGGGTGACAAAGCTGAGCTCGCAATGCGCAAAGGGCGCGAAGATCTTGCGAAGGCAGCCCTGGTCGAAAAGTCTCGGGTCAGCGGTGCTACCGATATCCTCAAAGAGGATTACCAGGCGGTTGACGAAGGACTTGGGAAACTTAATGAAGACATTGCACGGCTGGAAGCTAAGTTGGAAGACGCGAAAACAAGGCAGAAGGCCCTGTTGGCCAGGCACAAGACGGCAAGTAGCCGCCTCGCCGCACGCAAGAAGATTTACGACTACAAGATCGATGACGCAATGATTCGTTTCGAGCAGTACACACGTCGCATCGATGATGTGGAAGGCCGCGTCGAGGCTTATGATCTAGGTATGCCGAAAGACCTTAATCACGAGTTTGCCGGTCTAGAAGTCGAAGAGTCTGTGCAAAAAGAGCTTGATGAACTTAAGCACCGGGTTGCACAAAACGATAAGAAGGTCGCTGAAGGCTAAGAAAGGAGGCATTGATGAGTCAACGTAGTTGGAATATCGATAACGGTCCGTTGCGGGGTCTATACCGCGATAGTGATTCGGCCTGGATTTTCGGTGTATGTGCGGGAATTGCCGATCGCTTCAATTTTCGAATTGGCACTGTTCGCGTTATTGCGATCATCAGCTTCCTGTTGTTCTCTTGGTTGACCGCGGCAATCTATATCGGGGCAACCTTGTTGATCCGGGAAAAACCGCTGATCTATTCAGGTCGACAAACCGAGTATGAATTCTGGCGCCGCAGTCACGGCGACCGATGGAGTCGCTCATGAGTGCTTCTGAGACCTACAGATCTCGGGCATTCTATCGATCAGCCGATCGGGCGGTTCTGGGCGGTGTCTGTGCGGGGATTTCCGACTACTTCGGTTTCAACCTTAAAGTGCTCCGTGCGATGGCAGTCATCGCGTTTGTCTGTGCAATGCCGATGACAGTCATTGCGTATCTGGCGGTCGTTTTTCTGATCCCCGCGCGCAGCGGCACTCGCAATGAACATTACGAGCGTCCGGCCAGAAAAGAAAAAATGTGTCGCAGAGATCGTCGCCGAGCGCGCAAGCAAGCACGTCGTGAGGCCGAACAAAAAGCACAAGCAGCGCCATCAGAAGCGGCTGCGGTAGTGCGCAGCAAATGTCAGTCGCTTGACGAGCGCCTGGCAACGCTAGAAAAATACATAACATCTTCCAGATATCAGCTCGACCAGGAATTCAGGAAGCTGTGAAAATTTTTGAAAGCTGTGGAGAATTTTGGGGTCTGCAGCTACAGAACTTAAATAAGGGACTTTCCTATGAACATGTGGATTGCCATCGTCAGTATTGTCGCAATCGTTTTTGGAGCAGATACGATTAATAAACTAAGTAAGAACAGAGCACGAAAAAGGGGCGAGGACGATGAACTCGCGGAAGCGCTGAAACAGGTTGATGCGCTGGAAGAACGAATTCGAGTGCTGGAGAGAATCGTCACCGAAAATAAATTCGACTTACGCAGCGAAATTAACAAGCTCTAAACAGAAAACGCCCGCAATCTGCGGGCGTTCAAAGTCGCTTGTGCGAAACGCGAGTGGTTCTTAGCGGTTATTCAGCCGCCTTGCGTGCCGCATTGTAGGCGCGGACCTGTTGGTTAAATTCCTCACCAACAAGTGCCTTTTCATCATTGGCCGCGTCGAATTTCTTGCCGATCATTTCGTCGCGTCGCTTCAAGTCTTCCGGATCAGCATCCTCGAGCGCCGCTACGGCTGCTTTCTCAGCCGACTCAATGCAAGTCAGGTATTCGTCGACACCGGCCAGATAGCCACTTACGGAGTCCTTCGCAGCCAGAAGCTCGTCTTTCGACGCAGTTGAGCCGTCTGGAATGTTCGGGCGCTCCGGGTAATCGCAAGCGAAGGTAATTGGAGCGGCAATCAGCAATAGACAGCCAAGTGCAATCTTAAATGTATTAGTCATGTTTCGGTTTCCATGATGGGTAGCCAGTACGTCGGGCCGGGTTTAGTCTTTGGGTAATTTAAGCATGATGAAACCGCAGTGTGAAGCGGTCAAAAAAAGCAGTTTATTTCAAAGGTTTGCCGGCGCTCAACTCAGGCAAACAGCGCGCGATGCGTGTCTGTGCCTTCCGCCTGGGCGAGCAATAGCTCTAGAAAATTGTCCGAGCTCATTGGGTCACCGAACAGCAGCCCTTGGACGTACGTGCAATCCAGGCGCTGCAAAAAGTTAAGTTGCTCTTCGTTCTCGACGCCCTCGGCAACGACGTCCATATTCAGATTGCGCCCCATTTGCACAATAGTCCCGACCAAAGTTGCGTCGTCCGCACTGGTGGCAACGTCGCGAACAAACGACTGGTCAATTTTCAGTGTGCTGATCGGAAATTGTTGCAGTGCGCTCAGTGACGAGTAGCCGGTTCCAAAATCATCGATCGCCAGATGCAATCCCAGTCCGTATAGCTGATCGAGCAATTTGATCGTACGTTCGGGGTTCTCCATCAGCGTCGTCTCGGTAATCTCGAGTTCCATCGACGTAGGCGAGACTTCGTGGCCGCGAAGTATCGAGTTAATGCGCTGAATAAAGTTGGCTTGCTTCAGCTGTTTCAGGGATAGATTCACCGACACACGGCCAGGCGAGGTTACTGTCCGTTGCCAGGCCTTGAAATCCTCGCAAACCTTGTCCAGTACCCACTCGCCGATTTCGATAATGAGGTTCGTCTCCTCAGCGATAGGGATGAAATCCGACGGTAGAATCAATCCGCGATCCGGCAATTCCCAACGCACGAGAGCTTCACAGCCGTCGATTTTGCCAGTGACCAGATTGAATTTGGGCTGGTAGTGAACGAGTAGCTCATCGCGCTCAAACGCGCGTTTGAGCCGGCTCTTGGTCATGAGGCGCTCAACGGCAGCCTCATTCATTTGCGGCCTATAGTAGGCGTATACGTTGCCGCCCGATTTTTTCGCACTGTACAAAGCGGCATCAGCGTTACGGATCAGGTCAATAACATTCGCCGCGTCCTTCGGGTAATACGCGATTCCGAGGCTCGCGGTCATGAATACCTCATGTCCCTGTACGTAGAAAGGATCTGCGAGTCGGTCGAGCAAAGCGCGTGCCAGCTTGTCAGTCGCCTGCTTTCCTTCGCTACTCGAACCGAGGTCATTGACGATTACGGCGAACTCGTCGCCTGCGAGACGACCGATAATTGAATTGTCCGGCAGGGCTGTCGTAAGGCGTTCCGCCACCGTTTCGAGCGTCGCATCTCCAGCCAAGTGTCCAAACGTGTCATTGATTTCCTTGAAATGATCGATGTCTACGTAGAACAGGCACAGAGGTTTGCCTGCGCGACGTGCTCGCGCAATGCCACGTTGCAACAGGTGTTGAAATTGCATGCGATTCGGAATTTTTGTGAGTGCGTCAATTCTCGCCAGGTACCGAATTCGTTGTTCGGCTCGCCGCCGCTCAGTTATGTTTTGCGCCGCGTAGATTCTGTCTTCACCTTGACCATCTTGTCCGGCAACGACCGAACAGGTATAGGACACAGGAATTGTCTCGCCGAACTTGCTTTGGAAGAATGCCTCTTTTGGCACGCCTGAGTTACCGCAGTCTTCTAGCGAGGGCGTTTTCGACTCGTCAACGATCCGCGAGATTGGTGCGCCGATGAGTTCTTCTTCTTCGAAACCGAGCAAAATTATCGTTGCCCGATTAATGCGTCTTATATTGCCGTCCGATGTTGTGACAACGATCGCCTCGTTCATGCCGGACAAAATGCTATCGACGTAATCACGGGAGATCGTCGTATCCCGGAGACGATCGCGCATGTCGTTAAAAACGGCAGCGAGTTCGCCGAGTTCGTCGCGCCGTGTTTGCAGCAGTGGCTCACCGAAGTCAGCATCTCTAAGTTTCTCGGCCTGTACTTTGAGAGCTCGAACACGGGCCGTCTGGCGGCGTACGATTAGCCAATAAATGACGAGAAACATTGCTAACGTCACGGCAGTGCCGATTCCCATCAAGTAGAAACTTGAATGACGAATTTGCGATTCGGTGGTGACAAGTTCGTTCTCAAAACCCGCCGACTCAGCACGTAATTCATCCAGCAAGAAGTTGCCGGACAGCACGCCGATTTGTTGTTCGTCCCTCATGATCGGATAGGACATGGCGAGTGAATCGCTGAGCCAGGCGGTGTCAGCATCCGAATTCATTGTCGCAACATCACCGACCTGCACTGCGGTTGCTCCGTCTATTTGAACGCGCAATCCCGTTATCGCGCTATTTTCAGCCAGGAGCTCGTTAAGGCTGGCGGCTTGTGGCACAGCATTTGTCGATTCGATATCGGCTGCGATCTGATCTGACATCGCATGCATTTGTGCGCGAATTCGGCGCTCAAAGCTCGACTGCAGAAATGCGTTGTGCTCGGTACTGCTTGTTGTGACCATTTCATTGGCCAGCCAACGGTACTGCCCGTAGAACATGGACAACATGATCACGCCGACGGCGACGCCGAGCCCGAGCCCTAGCAGTAGATATCGTGGAATTTTGCTACCGATCATTATTCTTATTCTTCTGATCAGAACGTGCCGATCACAGTGATGATCAGTGTAGCATCGGTCCTATTCAGCCGTAGAAATTTCCAGTTCGGACCAACTAATCGCGAAAAATCTCTATATATGCGCTATTTCGTGCAAATGTGGCGGTTTAGCGCAATCAGTCGTTCTCTCGCTTTTGAACAAATTCTTGTGGATCAGAGCGCCCGGTTGTCTTCATGACGCCCTCAACGACCGCGCCTTCGGCGACAGCGATCGCTTCGCCTGAGACCGTGCCCGTGATTTTCGCCGTGTCGGTGATCTCGACTTTGCCATTTGCGACGATGTCGCCCTCAACATGCCCCGAAATGATGACGTTGCCGGCCTTGATTGTGCCGTTCCACAAACCGTTCCTGGCGAGAGTGACTGTTCCGGCCAGGTCACAATCACCATCAATTTCGCCGCTGATGAGGAAATCACCGTCACCGGTGATCAATCCGGATATCTTGCAGCCTTCACTGATAAGAGTGGCGGGTCCGGATGACCGGTCACGCAGTCGTCGCGAATGTGAATCGTTCATACGAGTTTAGCTCCAGCTGAAATCGGTAGGTCTGGGCGCATAGTACCCGTAGACAGGCGAGCAGCGCTATTCGCGATAGCCGTAGCCGATGGTCTCGATCGTGACGAGCACGCCGCCCTCGAAGAGCAAACGACGCATCAGCTTTCGCGGACCGAAGTTATACACATACTCGGTTATGACGACTTCCTGGGCATAGCCTGCGTAGCCGGGATTATGATACTCAGTCCAGCCCGAACCGATTTGCCGGCGATACCGGTAGTTGTAGCCGCGCAATGCGACTCCCAGATTTCGCATCGTCGTCGGTTGTCCACACACAGCGATAACCTGCGCTTCGTGCATCCCGTCCTTGACCAACTTGCTACCGCAGCGAAATGCGGCAGCGGGCTCGGCCAGCAAAAGTGCGATCAGCAATGCGGCGGTGGACAGGAACGGTTTTTGGCACAGAATTTTCATAACAGGTGTTCCTTGATTCTAGCGCAGATGACAGGCGCGGAGTGCGCACGCTTATGGTAAAAGGGCATTAATAATGAGCAGCGGATTCGAAAAGCGCTTCAGCGCGCTCAAAAACAGCGACAGCAGCGTGCTGGCCCGTGGACTCAAAGGCGTGGAGAAAGAGTCGCTGCGAGTGGATGCAAGTGGCTATTTGTCGCAGACCGAACATCCGCTTGCGCTCGGATCAGCGCTGACAAACGGCTACGTAACCACGGACTTTTCCGAAGCACTGCTCGAATTCATTACACCGGCATTACCAAGTACCTGGGAAGCGCAGCAATTCCTGTGCGATATACATCAGTTTACCTACGCTGGCCTTGAGAACGAGTTGCTCTGGACCGCAAGCATGCCGTGCCGGATTCCTGCCGATGCTGAGGTGCCGCTGGCGCGTTATGGCAAGTCAAACGTCGGTCAAATGAAAACAATTTACCGGCGTGGGCTTGGTTATCGCTACGGCAGGCACATGCAAACGATCGCCGGCGTTCATTTCAATTACTCGGTCGCCAAAAAGTTCTGGCCGGTTTATCGCGATGCTATCGGCAGCGAGCAGGACGAGGACGACTTTCGCTCTGAACACTATCTCGGTCTGGTGCGGAACTTTCGTCGCTTCGGATGGCTGGTGCTGTACCTGTTCGGCTCATCGCCCGCTATGTGCAAGTCCTTTGCGGGAGACTCCGAGATTGAGATGCCTGAGCTAAACCCCGAGACTTTGTACGAGCCATTCGGCACGTCGCTGCGAATGAGTGACCTGGGTTATAGCAATCAAAACCAGTCGCGACTCAATATTTCGTTGAACAGCCTTGATCAGTACGTCGCGGACCTAAGCAATGCGATCGAAACCAGGCAGCCGGAATACGAGGCGATCGGCGTGAAGGTCGATGGCGAGTATCGGCAATTAAATGCCAATGTCTTGCAAATCGAAAATGAATATTACAGTTCGGTGCGCCCGAAACGTGTCGCTATGAGTGGCGAACGGCCGACCTCCGCACTTAGTCGCGGCGGTATTGAATACGTCGAAATTCGATCACTGGACATTAATGTTGACGATCCTTCCGGTATCAATCAGAACACAATGCGTTTTATGGAAGCGTTTCTCATCTATTGTTTGATCGAAGATAGTCCGCCGCTGTGCGATGAGTCGCTTGACGAAACCAAGCACAATCAGGCGCTGACGGCGAAACACGGACGCGATCCACAATTTCGCTTGCAACGTGACGGCAAGACTGTCGCACTGCGCGAATGGGCTGAAGAAATACTGGAAAAGGTTCTGGCGATAGCAGAAGCCATCGACGCCGAAGAAGGCGGCAGCAGCTACACCGACGCGACCCGGCTGATGCAGTCTCTCATTGCAAACCCAGACGAAACGCCGTCTGCCCGTGTGCTGGCTGAGTTACGCTCAGAAAATTGCAGCTTTTTCGAACTTGCGCTGAATCTCGCGAACAGGCATCGCGACTATTTTGCGGCGATCGCGCCATTGTCGGAGTCGCGACAAGCACAATTCGAAAATGAGGCGAAAGAGTCGGTCATACGACAACGGGAAATCGAAGCGAATGATTCGATCAGCCTTGATGAATACCTGGCGAGGTACTTTCGTTCGATTTAATTAGAACGGCAGCGATGTGCCATGCTCGAAGGCATAATCACGGTGCAGTTCCTGCAGTCGTTTGGTCATGTCACCAATTTTGCCGTCAGCAATAATGCGCCCGTCAGCTTCGAGAATTGGTGTCAGTTCACCCATCGTTCCGGACGTGAAGACTTCATCTGCACAATACAATTCGGTGATCGACATTCTGCACTCGGCTGCGGGAATGCTCTGGTTTTCGCATATGTCCAGAATCATCTGCCGTGTTAAACCGGGTAGGCAGGCGTCGGCATAGGGCGTTAACACCCGGCCGTCACGAACGATAAACAGGTTAGTGTCGTTTGTTTCCGCTACGAAGCCATCGATGTCGAGCATGATTGCACTGTCGACGCCAGCAACGTTAGCTTCGATCGACGCGAGAATATTGTTCAGCAAATTATTGTGATGAATCTTGGAGTCGAGACACTGTGGAGTATTACGCCGTGTCGACGCCGTGATTACGCGTATGCCGTCGTCCGAATAGACCGGCGGTTTCCATTCAGCCAGCACGATCAGGCAACAACCAGATTGGTTGAATCGCGGGTTCATGCCTGAGGTAACTTTCTCGCCACGCGTCAAAGTCAGGCGAATATGCGCTTCATCACGCATACCATTGGCTTCAAGCGTGCTGAATATCGCGTCTTTGACAGATTCACTGTTCGGGATCGATTCAAATGCCAATGTCTTTGCCGAATTCTGTAATCGTTGCAGGTGACCGTCCAGTTCAGCGATGCGGCCACGGTAGACGCGCAATCCTTCCCAGACAGCGTCACCGCCTTGCACGGCGCTATCAAACACTGACACTTTCGCCTCAGCGCGGGGAACCAGTTCGCCGTTGACGTGAATGAAAATGTCGCTATTGCGCGAGTCAGGAATATTCAATGTCTAGTCTCCAGTGTCAGTAGCGCGAATTGCGTGTGCGAATAGCTGGTCATACCACGGTTTGCATTCTTCGAGTAGAGGTTCGAGTTTTTGTGGAAAGTCGGACTTGGCCTGATACGTCGCAAATCCAGTGCTTTGGTGAACGGCGTGATACCAATAGGGTGCCCACACGCCGTCTTCGGTTATTGGTCCCGCCGGCCAGTGCAACATGCAGTCATCGAAACGTAAGTCTATTGCGTCGCACAGTTGCCGCAATACCGCCGCCGGATCCAGCAATAGTTCACGTGAATCAAGCACGATCGGCCGTTGTCCATGCTCTGTCAGCGCGCAATACAATTGCCACTGTCGTTGCAGACCCGTATCAGCGAGTCCAGCGTGTGGAATTTGTACAGTGAGCGATGGCAGCATTTCGCGGGGATCGCGAATCAGGAATACGTTTCGTACTTGATCGAGAAAGCGTAATTCGAGCTCAACGAGGTGGTGGGCCATGTGCTTGAGAAAAAGTTGCCTCGATCCGTCCTGGCGAGCGACTTCGAGAAGCTCGGCCATGACGGCGTCGCCGTCGCAGTTCATGTTCGCAATGACCTCATCACGGCCCGGGTGATCGGCACCACTGACTTGCAGGTAGTGGCCATAGAGCGGCTCGTCGACGACACGCGTATCGTCGCGTTGCGCAAAACTGTACATCAGGGCGGTGGAGACGTTTCTGGGCCCGGACCAGAGGCAGATCGGATTGGACATTGCGGTTTTGAGGCGTAGCGGTGGCTTAGGTCGGCGAATTGTACAGGGCGCTGCTGTCAGCGAAAAGCCTTGAAATTTAAGCGCTTAGAGCTCGAGTGGGTCGCCAATCCGGGTTCTTCATGTGCGCTCTGTCACAATTTGGCGGTCGGCAGTGTGACCGCAGGGTCAATTTAACTAAACTTGGCAGCTGATGCTCTACGATATGGCCAAGCACATTGTTTAAGACCTTTGTCATCGGAATTTTTCTCGGCGTCGTCGCAGGCGGCGCGGCTTTGTATTTCCTGTCGCCTGTAGATCAGGTTCGCGAGCACTCGATCATTAGCGTGCTGCCCAACGGTGGCAATTCCGAAGAATTTCACGCCAACGTGCCGACGGATCGCATCATGGTTGGTGCACCAGGGCAGCAGACACCGCTGCCGGCCGGACTCGATTGGCCCAGTGACGAATTGCTGGCGGATTCACGTACCGAGTTGTTCAAGATTCGTAACTCGCGGGATGCCGTGGTTGGTGTGGCAAGTCGCATCGCCGCAAGCAATGAAAACGGCGATCTCATCGAATGGGTATTGCACTTACCAGCACGAGGATCGGCGTATGTTTTGATGCGCCCGAACCTGACAGAAAGTGGTGATCGTGTCGGTGAGCTGCGAGCCGGGACTCACGAGTTCGCCGATCTCGCAGGGCAGATTCGCGAGAAATGGGTTGCAGACACGAGCGACGCTGAAGATGCGCCTGCCGGAAGAATTGAACTACAGGCCAGGTTCGTTTCGACAGCGATCGTAGAGGAGCCGTTGTGACCCGCTATCTCGTCGTCCTTCTTGTTGGAATGTTAGTTGGCGGTGCCGCGCTGGCAGCTGCGGTCTATTACAACCCTATGGCGTCAGCGAATAATCTGTCGCCACTTTCCGTGACCGACAATGAGGTGGTTCGCCTGGCTTATTCGGCCGCCGCCGAAGATTCTCTGATTTATACCAATGATGGCGAATCGCAAGTGTCGCCGCATCCGGCGAAAGTACTTCAGCTTTGGGAGCCGACTGTTCGACGCACGACGGCGAGAGTAACTGTTCTTGCCGATAGCCGCGGCGAGCCTGTCGGTTTCGGTGTCAAATTTTCATCGCACTCGGAAGCGACGAACTTCCTCGACGCAGAAGTACTCGTTAACAGCGTTTGGCACATTTACCTTCCAGAGCGCGGCAGCCTGTTCATCGAACAGTCGGAGAATTATTGGAATTACATTCACGAAATCGTCGTGCCGGCATACCGCAGTTCGGGAGACAACTGGCGCGGTACCTGGTTAGGCAATATCACTGATGGTCCGGGCGCGCTTGGCACGGCCTGGGTAGCGGGCGGCAGTGGACAGTTTGCCGGCATGAACACAGAGGCGGTAGAAGCGCTTTCTGCGAAGGCGTATTCAGTAGCCGACGGCCCAGTCGCAATCACCGGAGAATTGTCAGTTGAGTTACTGCCTAAGGAGAATCCGGCTCCGTAGCCAGATCAACAACCGCCTGTTCCGCAATTAATTTTTTTCCCTGCATGAATTCGCGCGGCGAATTGATTGCATCAACAGCAATTAGCACGCCGTTCTTCAAGTACAGGCAAGCGAACTGACCGTCGTTTGGATCGCCGCGCAGCACAGTTTGATCGTAGCCTTCAGACAGGCCGGCAATTTGCAGCTTTAGATCATACTGGTCGGACCAAAACCACGGCACTTGCGAGTAAACCAGTTCGTCACCACAAATATTGCTTGCAGCCGTCTTCGCTTGTTCGAGTGCATTGTGGACCGACTCCAACCGAACTCGACGATCGTAAACACCGCACGGGTGCGAGGTGCAATCGCCCACTGCAAGAATATTCGGGTCGCTGGTTTGGCAGCGTTCGTCCACGGCGATGCCGTTGTCGACCGCAAGCCCGGCTGCAGCGGCAAGCTCGGTGTTAGGCACGATGCCGGCGCCGATAATAACAATGTCTGTGTCAATCAACTCACCGCCGTCCACTTCTACGGCGCTGACTCGCTCGTTACCCCTGATTGCCTGCACGCCACTCGATAGTCGGAATTCGACACCCTGTGACTCGTGGTGTTGTTGAAAAAACGCTGACACCTGTGGCGAGACCACCCGACTCATAACGCGATCGGCCATCTCAACGACAGTTACATCGAGCCCCAGTTTGCGACTAACGGCCGCCACCTCCAGTCCGATATATCCAGCCCCGACAATAACGAGTTTCTTATTGGCCGCAATTTCTGCTCGGATTGCATCGACATCTGCGATATCCCGCAAATAGAAAACACCGTCAAGCGCCTGGCCTTCAACGGGTATTTGACGGGCACGCGAACCGAGCGCAAGGACAAGCTTGTCGTAAGCGATAGACTGGCCATCGTCGGTGCGCACTATTTGTTCGTCGCGTTCTATCGCCTCGACACGAGTGCGTAAATGCACGTCGATGTTTTCTTCATCGTAGAAAGTCGATGGTTTGAAATGCAGTCGTTCAGCGTCCAGCTCGCCGGCAAGAAACTTCTTGGACAACGGCGGCCGCTGATACGGCAAATACGGCTCGTCGCCCAGCAGCACGATTTGGCCGCTAAACTTTTTTTGTTTCAGGGTTGCAACGACCTGGCCGGCGGCGTGTCCCGCGCCGGCGATTACAACGCTTGTAGTCAAAACATATCCTAAATGGCCAAGAGGATTATGCGGCTTGCAACGGCCAGATTATCGGTAGCAGCACCATGACGGTGATGAAGACGACAATTGTTAGCGGCACGCCGACTTTAAGGTAATCCACGAATCGATACCCGCCCGGACCCATTACGAGAATATTTGCAGGATGAGATATCGGACTGGTGAAGCTCGCAGACGCGGCCATAGCGACAGCCATCATCGCGGTTTCAGGTTGCAGCCCCATATCTGCCATTGCCGATAGTACGATCGGCGCCATCAGTACGACCAGTGCAGCTGTTGGGATGATCATCGTTGCCATCGCCGTTAATACGTAGAGCCCCATGATGACGGGCCACGGGCCCGCGTCGCCCAGCAGCAACATGACTTGATCCGCGAGATAGGTCGCCGCACCGGTTTCCTGCATTGCCGTACCTAACGGCAACATGCCGGCTATGAGGAAGATTGCTCGCCAGTCAATGGCCCGATAGGCCTGCTCCATGTTTAGACAACCCGACAGAACCATCAGGCTGCCACCAACAACAGCGGCAATGGATATTGGCGCATAGCCGAGCATGACTGCCACCACGACGCCCGCCATGATGAACGCCGCGAGTGGCGCACGGCGCGTGTCTGGTGGCTCCTGACCCAGTGGCGTGAGAATCAGAAAATCGGAGTCAGACGACAACAGTCGCAGGCGGTCGCGTGGCCCCAATAACAGCAGCGCGTCGCCGATCTGTAGTTGTTCATTGGTGAAGTCTGCACCCAGCGTTTGTCCTTCACGCCAGATGCCTGCGAGTTCGATGCCATAGCGTTCACGAAAATTGAGCTCGCCGACGGAGCGGCCGGCAAGCCTGCTGCGCGGATCGAGTGTTGCATCCATCAGCGTCAATCGTTCGGATTCAAATGCGCCGAGGTTGGACGGTACGCTGGTTTCAATTTCAATCTCCTGCAAACCACGCAGAACCTCGAGGTCGTCGAGCTGTCCTTCAATTAGCAGCAAGTCGCCGCCATCGAGTTCTTCATCGCCGCCCGGCATGACCGAGAGATTGCCGTCGCGAAAGATTGCAACGACGCGAAAATCAAATACATCAGCAAGGCGGCTTTTGCGCAGCGTTGCGCCGACGAGTTCACTGGCCTTTGGCAGTCGTACGACAAACATGCGTTCGTCAGTGTGGTATTCCCCGGCGAGGCGTTCCGGAGTCAGCGCTTCGCTATCCGTGAAATCGGAGAACTTTTCGAGCGCGTCAATAGCTTCGATCTCGCCCTGTACGAGGACTCTTTCGCCGGCGCGCAAAGGAACATAGGCGAGATTGGTCAGGCGATATCGATCGGCGCGGCGCAGGCCAACGACTGCGACATTAAAGCGCGTGCGAAAAGCCGCATCTCGCACCAGCTCGCCAACCAAAGGTGAGGTTTCGGAAATGGTGACTTCGGCATAGGCAACTTTGGCAGCGACCATGGACTTGAGTACGGGCGCCTCACGCTCGATAACCAGATCGCTCCAGCGACGCAATTCACGAAACTGCTCGATTCGGCCCTGCACGAGGATACCATCGCCACCGCGAAGAATCGTTTGGCGACCTGGCAGTGTGTCGCTGCGTCCCGCCCGGACCATGGCGAGAATGATCATGCCCGTCGATGCGCCGATGCGACTTTCTGCAAGTGTCTTGCCGACCAGGACAGAATGGTGCGGGATGCGCAGCATGAATGTGTGCTCATGCAATTTGTAACGTGAACGCAAACTGCGCTGACTGACCTGTTTGTCGCGGACGTCACGATGACTTGGCAACAGGAAGCGACCGACCACTGCGACGAACACGACGCCGATAAGCATCACGGCGCCGCCAATCTTCGTAAAGCTAAACATTTCGAACGGTGCACGGCCGTTTTGCACCAGCGATTCGCTGATCAACAGGTTTGGGGGTGTGCCGATCAAAGTCATCAGGCCGCCGAGCAAAGTGGAATAGGCGAGCGGCATAAGCAGACGTGACGCAGGTATGCGCGTGCGTCTTGCGACATCAACCACGACCGGCAACATTAGCGCTGCGACACCGATGTTATTCATGAACGCAGACAACACCGCGCCAGTGATCATTATGACGAGGATCATCGGCATTTCGCGATTACCGCCCGCGCGCATGACCTGGCGGCCGATGATGTCCGCGATTCCGGTTCGGGTCAGGCCCTCGCTGAGGATAAACATGGCCCAGACGGTGATAACTGCACTGTTGGAAAAGCCGGCGAATGCCTGGTCGGCATTGACGATGCCGAATACGGCCAATGCCCCGAGAACCAGCAGCGCCACGAGGTCCATGCGGATGATTTCGCTGATAAAGAGGATCAGCGAGACGATTAGTACGCCGAGTACGATTGCTATGTCAGGCGTCATTCGATCATGTCATTCGTCTGTAGCGGTGCCCTTGGTGCGTATGACACTAATTTATACAGGATTTCTAGGTAATCACTTGTAAATCTATCCAGTACTGTATAAAAATACAGATCTTTCTCCCCGGGGCCCTACAGTGCAGGCAGCAGAGCGATTCGACGATTATCTCGACATGCTGAACCCGGCGCAGCGGCAAGCTGCCGAATATGGCGAACTGAGCGGGGATAATTCTTTTCGTTCCGGGCCTTTGCTGGTCATCGCAGGGGCGGGCACAGGCAAAACAATGACGCTCGCGCACAGAGTCGCGCACCTGATTATTTCGGGCGTTAGTCCGGAACGCATTTTGTTACTGACATTTACGCGCCGCGCCGCGCAGGAAATGACACGTCGCGTCGATGCCATCGTGCGCAAGGCAATGGCGGCTAACGACTCGACCGCACTACCCGCTGGTGTGTTGCCCTGGTCAGGAACGTTTCACGCGATCGCGAATCGATTGTTGCGTCGTTATGCAAGCAACCTCGGTCTCGATCCAGGCTTTTCGATTCTGGATCGTGGTGATGCCGCAGATGTTATCGATGTCACGCGGCACGAATTGTCCTTGTCAAAAAAGTCGCGTCGCTTTCCAAAGAAAGATACCTGTCTCGCAATCTATTCGCGCTGCGTAAATACTCAAAAACCATTACTTGATGTGCTGAATGAAACGTATCCGTGGTGCGCGGACTGGGAAACCGAATTACGCGAACTGTTCCGTCTCTACGTTGCGCGCAAACAGCAGAGTCAGGCGCTCGATTACGATGATTTGCTGTTGTACTGGAATCATCTTGTGTCGGAAGAAGAATTTGCCAGCGAAATCGGTTCGTGGTTTGACCATGTGTTGGTGGATGAATATCAAGATACAAATGTCATTCAGGCGCAAATTCTACGGGCACTAAAGCCGCACGGTGATGGCGTGACTGTCGTTGGCGATGATGCACAATCGATCTATTCCTTTCGTGCAGCGGAAGTCGAAAACATTCTGGGTTTTCCTGATCAATTCATGCCGACTGCGCAGGTAGTATCGCTGGAGCAAAACTATCGTTCCAGTCAGCCAATTTTAGAATCCGCAAACTTGTTGATTGCAGAAAGTGCGCGACAGTACCGCAAGAATTTGTTTTCGGATCGCAAAGATGGTGCGAAACCTGCGTATGTGACCGTAGAGGACGGTAATGCGGAAGCGGAATTTGTGGTCGAGTCGATTTTAAGCAATCGTGAGATGGGTATGCGCCTGATGGATCAGGCCGTATTGTTTCGTGGCTCACATCACAGCGACAGGCTTGAACTGGAACTTGTGCGGCGCAACATTCCGTACGTTAAGTACGGCGGACTGAAATTTCTTGAATCCGGGCACGTCAAAGACCTGCTGTCTGTCCTTAAGTGGGCCGAAAATCCGAAGAATGAGATTGCCGCTTTTCGTGTTCTCAAATTGTTGCCGGGGATGGGGCCGTCATACGCATCTCGATGTTTCGAGCATCTGGCTATCGCAGATTTTCAGTTTTCATCATTGCAACATTTTCGACCGCCTGCGGCGACCGTAGCCGATTGGTCGGTTTTTTGTTCTTTGCTGCAGGATGTATCGGCTGAGCCAGCCGACAGCGAGTCCTGGCAGACGCAGATCTCGGCAGTTCGCCGCTGGTATCAACCGCATCTGGAACGAATTTACGATGGGCTCGACACTCGCGAAGCAGATCTGGAGCAACTCGAACAAATATCAGGCCGCTATGCGACGCGCGAAAGATTTCTCACAGAGTTGACGCTTGACCCTCCGAGCGCTGCGGGAGATTTGGCCGGTGACCCTTTACTCGACGAAGACTATCTCGTGTTGTCGACCGTGCACTCAGCCAAAGGTCAGGAGTGGGATGCGGTCTATGTCTTGAATATGTCGGACGGAAATTTTCCGTCCGAATTTGCCACGGGTAAACCCGAAATGATTGAAGAAGAGCGCCGCCTTTTGTATGTCGCGATGACCCGGGCAAAACAATCGCTGTCGTTGATAGCACCGCTTAAATATCATGTAACGCAGCAACGCCGTGATGGCGACAAGCACGTGTATGGCGCGCGCAGTCGATTTCTAACTGATGCGCTGCTGGCGACAATGCAACGCGCTTTTCGCGGCAGCGATGAATCTACGAGCAACCGGCAAACGCCACGAACCGACAAGCGCATCGATGTAGCAGCGCGCATGCGTGAAATGTGGTGAGAAAAAAGGGCGGTGGCCAATGGCCACCGCCAGTCACAACGAAACAAACAGCATAAGGGAATATAAGTTTGTTTACGTTTTGTCTGTATGCTTTGGATGCCTCAACGTGGCGAAAGGTTGCAAGTTTTGCTGAATGAATTTGGAATAATGCAGCCGTATATGACAAAAACTGAGTTTCGTTTGAAACTTCATGCACGCTCGGCGGAGGGGTGGGAACATGGCTACAGGTGAGGACGTACAAGCGCAGGTCAGTGAGGACGAATGGCAACTGCGTGTCGATCTGGCCGCGTGTTATCGAATTATCGCCATGCATGGTTGGGACGACCTCGTTTTCACACACATTTCAGCGCGGGTTGCAGGCCCCGACGAACACTTCCTGATCAATCCCTACGGCATGATGTTCGAGGAAGTGACGGCGAGTAGTCTCGTCAAAGTCGATCTCGCTGGGGAAAAGGTGCTGCAATCTCCGCATCCAATTAACCCGGCAGGATTCGTAATTCACAGCGCGATCCACGAAGCGCGCGAAGATGTTGTTTGCGTGCTGCATACACATACAAAAGCCGGCGTGGCTGTATCGGCACAAGCGGACGGGTTGTTGCCCATATCGCAGGTATCGTTGTTTCCGTACGCGACATTGGCATATCACGCGTATGAGGGCGTCGCTCTAAATGAGGATGAAAAGCCGCGACTGGTTGCTGATCTTGGCGAGAAGAACGCGCTAATCCTGCGCAATCACGGCTTGCTGACAACAGGCGCGAGCATCGCTGACGCTTTCTTGATGATGTACGTGCTCGAAACCGCATGTCAGACACAGATTCTCGCGCAGTCAGGCGGTGGTGAGTTGGTACAGGTGCCAGAGCCGATTGTTGCCGGCATCCGGGCGCAGGCCGAGGAGGTTACGCGTGGTCTCGGTGGCGCGCTCGTGTGGCCCGGACTATTGCGCAAACTCGATCGCAGAGACGCATCGTTTCGCGATTAGGACAGGAACATCCGGTACGCGGGATTGTCGCTTTCTTCCCAGTGTGCGTAACCGAGTTCGGCAAGATGCGATTCCAGCTCTTCGGTCTCGTCTGCCGGGACATCAATTCCGGCCAGAATGCGGCCAAAGTCTGAACCGTGATTGCGATAGTGAAACAGGCTGATATTCCAGTCGGTGCCAACTGCCTTCAGGAAATCGATCAACGCGCCGGGGCGTTCGGGAAACTCAAAGCGAAACAGGCGTTCACTCGCGATGCCTGATGAAGGCCCGCCAACCATGTGCCGCACATGCAACTTGGCCATCTCGTTATCGCTGAGATCTTCTACGAGGTAGCCCGCGGCGCGCAGGTCGGCAAGCAGTGTGACTCGTTCGGGAAGTCCGTGGCGCAACTGCACACCTACAAATATGTGTGCTTTCTTCCGGTCGTTGTAGCGATAGTTGAATTCAGTGATGCCGCGACGACCGATGGTTTCACAAAAGCGCCGAAAGCTGCCGGGTTCTTCAGGGATTTCAGCGGCCAGCAACATCTCCGATTGTTCACCAATGGCAGCACGCTCTGCGATATGGCGCAGTCTGTCGAAATTCACATTCGCGCCGCAATTGATTGTCACGAAGGTCTTACCCGAGGCGTCGTCCTCGGCGAGATACTTCTTGAGCCCGGCAACCGCGAGTCCACCCGCTGGTTCCACAATCGATCGGGTGTCTTCGAAAATGTCGCGAATTGCAGCGCATATCTGGTCGGTATCGACCGTAATAAATTCATCGACATGTTGTTGGCATCGTCGCAAGGTTTCCTCGCCTACTCGCTTTACGGCAACGCCGTCGGCGAATATTCCGACGTGTTCAAGAGTAATCGCTTCGCCAGCGGCGACCGAATCACGCATGGCCGCAGAATCTTCGGGCTCTACACCGATTATGCGCACGTCGGGACGAACCGCCTTAACGTAGCTTGCGATTCCGGCGATTAGACCGCCACCGCCGATCGGGACAAAAATCGCGTCAATTTGAGACTCAAAATCTGCATCGATCTGGCGCAATATTTCAGCGCCAATCGTGCCCTGACCCGCAATGACAGCAAGATCGTCAAATGGGTGAATGAAGGTCAAATCCTGCTCGCGCATTAATTGCGACGCATGGGCAAAGGCTTCGTCATAGTTGTCGCCATGCAATTCCACTTCGCCGCCAAGCGCCCGAACCGCATCGACTTTGATTGACGGGGTCGTTATCGGCATGACGATGACGGCGCGTACACCTCGCTGTTTCGCGGCCAGAGCTACGCCTTGAGCATGGTTGCCCGCCGAGCTGCAAATCACTCCTTTTGCAGCATCCTCATCGGCAATTGCGGTGAGCTTGTTATAGGCGCCGCGTAGTTTGAATGAGAAGACCGGCTGCAAGTCCTCGCGTTTGAGTAATACATGGTTCCCAAGGCGGGCCGACAAATTCGGCGCAAGCTCCAGTGGAGACTCAATCGCAACGTCATAGACGCGCGCATTTTCAACCTGTTCGACAAAGTCGTTCATGCTGCGGTTATCGCACACCCGCGCGGCACAGGCAACGCCGTCACATTGGTGGCAATTGCCGAAATTCCCTCGCATACTGCTAAAAACCAAAGAAGTAGGATATCTCGATTGGCCAAACTACTCATAAGCAATGCGCGCCTGATTAACGAAGGCGAGATTCGTGATGTTGACGTGCTTGTCGACGCAGAGCGAATCGAGAAGATTGATACACAGATTCCCGCTGACGACAGCATGGACGTCATTGATGCACGTGGCCGTTTTCTGATGCCCGGCATGATCGATGACCAGGTGCATTTTCGTGAGCCTGGTCTGACCGCGAAAGGTGATCTAGCGACCGAATCGGCGGCAGCCGCGGCGGGCGGCATTACAAGCTTCATGGATATGCCGAACGTCAATCCGCAAACCACGACCCGCGAGGCGTTGGCCGACAAATATGTTGCCGCGGCCGATCGGTGTACGGCGAACTACGGTTTCTACTTCGGCGCAACAAACAAGAATATTGAAGAAATTCGGCGCTTGCAGGTTGGTGAGGCTTGCGGAATAAAGGCGTTCATGGGCGCCTCGACCGGTGACATGCTGGTGGATGATCCTGAGGTGCTCGACAGCATTTTCGCCGACGCGCCCATCATGGTGGTTACTCACTGCGAGCATTCGCCGACCATTTGGGAAAATGAGGCACACGCGAAGGAAAAATTCGGCGAAGATGTGCCGATGTCGGAGCACCCGAAAATTCGTTCCGCCAATGCCTGCCTGACATCGTCGAGCTTTGCGATGGAGCTGGCACGCAGCCATGACGCGTTATTACACATCCTGCATTTGACGACCGCGATCGAAATGGAGTTGTTCTCGACTGCGCATCGTTCAGAAAAACGCATCACCGGGGAAGTTTGTGTCCACCATCTGTTTTTCGATGAATCGAGTTACGACGAACTTGGCACACGCATTAAGTGCAACCCGGCAATCAAGACAAGCAGCGATCGCCAGGCATTGATCGCGGCTTTGAACGACGGTCGGCTTGATATCATCGCTACGGATCATGCGCCACATACTGCTGCTGAAAAGGACAATTCCTACTTCAAAGCGCCTGCCGGACTGCCGCTGGTACAACACGCCGTGCAGACCCTTTTCGATTTGGTCAGGAAAAAGGAAATCAGTCCTGAGTTGTTAGTTGATCGAGCCTGTCATGCACCGGCTGACTTATTTGGGGTTACAGACAGGGGCTATGTTCGTGAAGGCTATTTTGCGGATCTCGTCATCATTGATCCCAAGAAACCATATCGTGTTGAGCAATCCAATATCCTGCACAAGTGCCAATGGTCACCGTTCGAAGGTCATGAATTTTCCGCGACGGTCGATACGACAATAATCAACGGCAGGGTCGTTTTTAGCGACGGTAAATTGAACGGCGAAATCGCTGGCCAACGTCTTGAATTTACGCGGTCGCGATAAAGTTTGCCTTTCTGATCGATCCCGCTATGCTAACGCCAAATAGCGGATTGAACCGCGTGCTGACATGTACAGAGAGGCTGGCACGTTACAGCAATGAAACCGACTGATACCTCCGACCCTGGGTACTTCCACAAGGTCGTCGACTGCCAGTTTGCGTGTCCGGCGCATACCGACGTACCCGAGTACATTCGACTGATCGCCCAGGGCCGATTCAGCGACGCTTACATCGAAAACCGCAAATCAAACGTATTTCCCGGCATTCTTGGTCGGGTATGCGATCGTCCGTGTGAACCTGCGTGTCGACGCGGTCGTGTAGAGGAACGTCCGGTCGCGATCTGCCGCTTAAAACGGGTGGCCGCAGACCACAAAGATGATATCAGGGATCGGTTGCCGCAAGGCGCGCCGAGCAACGGCAAAAAGGTGGCATTGATCGGTGCGGGCTGCGCATCTCTGACCGTTGCGAATGATCTGCGTCCGCTCGGCTACGATGTCACGATATTTGAGGCGCTGGATACGACCGGCGGCTTGATGCGCACCAATATTCCGCAGTTTCGATTACCGCCGAAGATTCTCGATGAGGAAATCGACTACATCGTTGATATGGGCGTCGATGTCAAAATGAACCACCCTATTGACAGTATGCGTGCATTGCTCGATGAGAATTTCGACGCCGTATTCGTCGGTACTGGTGCGCCACGCGGCAAGAATCTCGACATCCCCGGTCGCTACGACAGTGAGAACATCCATATCGGTATCGATTGGCTCGAATCTGTGGCCTTCGAACATCTCAAGCAGATCGGCAAGAAGGTGCTGATCATCGGTGTTGGCAATACGGCGATGGACTGTTGCCGGACATCGCTGCGTCTCGGCGCAGATGACGTCAAAGTGATGGCGCGTAAGCCGCGCGAATTCTTCAAAGCGTCCGACTGGGAGCTTGAGGATGCCGAAGAAGAGAACGTTGAGATTTTGATCAATCACTCACCGAAAGACTTTGTCATCGAAGATGGCAAGCTCGTCGGCATGACGTTCGAATTGATGGAGTACAAGATCGATGACGAAGGCGGTATCGACCGCGGCACCGTCGTCGGCGAAAAAGTCATTCCCTGCGACGATGTCATTCTTGCCATTGGGCAGGACAATGCGTTCCCGTGGATCGAACGAGACATTGGCATCGAGTTTAACGATTGGGATTGCCCGATCGTGGATGAGACCACGATGATGTGCTCCAGAGACGGCGTATTCTTCGGCGGTGATTCCGCATTCGGACCAAAAAATATCATCTGGGCCGTCGCGCACGGTCACGAAGCTGCAATTTCGATGCACAAATATTGTCAGGGCGAAGCTCTGACCGAGCGATTGCCGTTGGGTGTCAATCTGGCCAGTCAGAAGATGGGTATGCACGAATGGAGCTACTCAAACGACTATGATCCATCGGCGCGCCGTTTGATGCCGCACGTTGACCTCAAAGAACGATTTAAGAAACTCGATATAGAAGTCGAACTTGGGTTTACAGTTGAGCAAACCGTGCAGGAAGTTGAGCGCTGTCTGAATTGTGATATTCAAACTGTATTTGCAGCCGAGCTCTGTATCGAATGCGATGCCTGTCTCGACATATGCCCGGTGAATTGTCTGACGATTACAGAAAACGGGGACGAGGCTGAGTTACGAGCACGACTGGCCGCGCCCGCCGAAAACATCGAACAGGACTTGTACGTGTCTGCAGATTTGCCGCATACGGCGCGTGTCATGATCAAAGACGAGGACATGTGCGTGCACTGTGGCTTGTGCGCTGAGCGCTGTCCGACCGGTGCGTGGGACATGCAAAAATCCACTGTCCGCATTCCTTATGCTGTAGATGAGGCGGCAGGAGTCTGACGTGGCATCGATAAACGACGTTGTTGTCAAAATAGCGACCGTCAATGGCACGGGCTCGGCGAGTGCTAATGGCCTGCTGATGAAGTCTATTTTTCGAATGGGCATTCCCGTCGTAGGCAAGAATTATTTCCCATCCAATATTCAGGGTTTGCCAACCTGGTACGAGATCCGCGTTACTGGCGACGGTTACCAGTCGCGTTCGGATCGTGTCGACCTCATGGTCGCCATGAATGCACAGACCTATGCACGCGATCTTGCCGAAGTTTCACCGGGCGGATGGCTGCTTTACGATTCAACCTGGCCGCGTCACAAGCAGCTCGATCGCGACGACGTTACTGTGTTGGGCGTGCCGCTCTCGAGAATGTGTAATGAGAGTTTCGACGGTGCACGTGCCCGCATATTGATGAAAAACATTGCTTATGTCGGCGCCGTGGCTGCATTGCTCGATATGGACCTCGACATTATTACAGCGCTGCTCGAGCAAACCTTTGCAGACAAGAAACATCTGGTTGAATCAAATATGAAGGCGATTCGGCTGGGTTACGACTACGCGCAACAGAATTTCGTTTGTCCGCTGCCAAAGAAAGTCGAAACGATGCAGGGAACGGACAGACACATCGTTATTGATGGCAACACGGCGGCCGGATTGGGCTGCATGTATGCGGGCGCGACCGTCGGTGCGTGGTATCCGATTACACCATCGACTTCGCTGATGGATGCGTTTCGATCGTTCTGTGCCAAGTATCGGGTGGACCCGGAAACCGGCGAGCGCACCTATTGCATTATTCAGGCAGAGGACGAGTTGGCAGCTATTGGCATGGTATTGGGCGCGGCATGGAATGGCGCGCGTTCATTCACACCGACGAGCGGGCCCGGTATTTCGCTCATGAGCGAATTCATTGGATTCGCGTACTACGCCGAAATTCCGGCGGTGATATTTAATGTGCAGCGCACCGGACCTTCCACTGGCATGCCGACGAGAACGCAGCAAGCAGACATTATGAGTTGTGCGTATGCGTCACATGGCGACACCAAACATGTGTTGTTGTTTCCGGCAGATCCCAAGGAATGTTTCGAGATGGCGCAGTCCGCATTCGACTTTGCTGAGCGACTGCAAACACCGGTCATCGTGATGTCCGACCTGGATATTGGAATGAATGACTGGATGGTCCCCGATCTTGAATTCGATGAGGCGAAGGTTCCGGATCGTGGCAAGGTGCTGAACGCCGAACAACTTGAAGATATCGACAAGTTTTACCGCTACCTCGATGTCGACGGTGACGGGATTGCGGCGCGTTCGCTGCCCGGCGTGCATGAAAAAGGCTCCTATTTCACGCGCGGTTCGGGCCACACCAAATATGGCGCTTATACGGAAGATTCCGCTGCGTACCAGGACGTGGTCGATCGATTGCTTGTGAAGTGGGAGACAGCACGTACCACTCTTCCGGAAGCTGAAATCGAATATTCAAAATTCAACAAGAGCGGAATACTGACGATAGGTAGTGGTCACGGTGCGTGCGTTGAGGCTCGCGACCGCCTTGCTGCGCAGGATTTGAATATTAATTACTGCCGCGTTCGCGCGTTTCCGTTTAGCGCGGCTGTTCGCGAGTTCATACAACAGCACGACGTTGTTTATGTCGTTGAACAAAATCGTGATGCCCAGTTGCGATCAATGCTTATGTTGGATATTGATGCCGATCCATCGAAGTTGGTGTCGGTGTTGCATTACAATGGCATGCCCCTCAATGCGGGTTTTGTCGTTGACCGGGTACTAGAGGAAATCGCAAAGGGGCAAGCTGCATGAGTTACATTGCCAAACCGAAAGTTTCACACCCGAATTTACCGAAGAACAAACTCGGTTTTACGGCGCGAGACTACGAAGGCACAGTATCGACGCTGTGCGCGGGTTGTGGTCATGATTCTGTGACGGCCGCGATCGTTCAGGCGGTATTCGAACTCAATATTGAGCCGCACATGCTGGCCAAGATGAGTGGCATTGGCTGCTCATCAAAAACGCCCGCGTATTTTGTAAGTGGAGCACACGGATTTAACTCCGTTCATGGCCGCATGCCGTCCGTTACGACCGGTGCTAATGCTGCCAATCGGGCGCTGACGTACATCGGTGTCTCGGGTGATGGTGACTCACTGTCGATCGGCGCAGGCCAGTTCGTACACGCCATTCGTCGAAATTTGAATATGTGCTATATCATTGAAAATAATGGTGTTTATGGTCTTACTAAGGGTCAGTTTTCGGCATCTGCCGATATTGGCAGCAAGCCCAAGAAAGGCTTACCCAATGAGCAGGAGCCCATTGATCCGGTCAGCACGGCGTTGTCTTTGGGCGCAACATATATTGCGCGAAGCTTTTCGGGTGACAAGGAACAACTCGTACCGTTGATACAAGGCGCGTTGCTGCACGACGGCTTTGCGTTGGTGGATGTTATTAGTCCTTGCGTGACGTTTAACGATCACGAGGGCTCTACCAAGAGTTACGCACACACGCGGAAGTTTTATCATCATGTCGTTGACGCAGATTTTGTGCCGCCGGCGGAGGAGATCAAGGCGGCATACGCGGAAGGGTCTGCGATGCCAATTGAACTGCACGATGGCAGCAAGATCGTATTACGCAAGGTCGATGAGGAATACGATCCGACGAGCCGCGCTGCGTCATTCAAGTATTTACGTGAACGATTTAATGCCGGCGAAATAACAACCGGTCTGTTGTACATCGACGAGTCACGCAAGGAAATGCATGACTTGATGGGCAATGTTGAAACACCGCTGGCGCAGCTACCGCTTGAAACTTTGCATCCGGGCGCTGATGAGCTGAAAAAGATCCTGAATCGCTATCGCTAAAGCGCTATAAAGGTAGTCATGAGCAATAACCGGCGGGAATTTATCAAGGGCAGTTTGCTCGGCGGCGCCGCGATTGCGGCCGCCAGCGTGCCAGGCGTTACTGCAGCGACCGAGCACAAGAAGTCACATAAAGTGCTCGACATTCTCGTGCTCGGCGGAACAGGATTCATCGGGCCACACATGGTGCGTGAAGCACTGCGTCGTGGTCATTCGGTGACGCTGTTCAATCGTGGCCGCACCAACAATGCATTATTTCCTGATCTCGAAACGATCAAGGGCGATCGTGGCGGAGACCTGACCATGCTGGAGGGTCGAAAATGGGATGCGGTGATCGACAATTCAGGATATGTGCCGCGTCACGTGCAAAACTCGGCCGCAACGCTTTCCAAAAACGTCGGTCAGTATCTGTATATCTCGACAATATCTGTTTACGACAGTTTGTCTGCGCCGACTGACGAAGATGCCAAACTCGCAACGATCGAAGATGAGAGCGTTGAGGAAGTAACCGGCGCAACTTACGGGCCACTAAAGGCGCTATGCGAGAAACGGGCGCAGTCTGAGGTAGACGCCGACAGACTTACGATTTTGCGACCAACCTACATTGCGGGACCCGGCGACCACACGGATCGCTTTTCGTACTGGGCGGTCCGGGCGTCAAAAGGTGGAGAAATGTTGTTGCCGGGTGGTGCCGATTATCCATTGCAAGTCATCGATGTTCGCGATCTTGCGAACTTCACGATCGATTGCCTGGGCAATCATCAGGCCGGTATCTACAACACGGTTACGCCAGTCGGCTCTATGACGATTGGCAGTGTCCTCGACGACAGCCTGGCCGTATCCGCATCAACCGTAGAGCCGGTTTGGGTGGATGAGGCGTTTGCTGTAGAGGCAGAGAAGGACAATACGGTTCGAAATTGGGGCATGTTGCCCATTTGGCACGCACTAAGTGGTGACGATGCGGCTGCGTCGAGTGTTTCCGGTCAACGTGCGCGTGCTGCTGGACTGCATAACCGACCGATTCGCGAAACGATTCGCGACCTGCTCACCTGGTGGGACACTTTGCCCGAAGAACGTACGGCGACAATGAGAGCAGGAATGACGCCCGAGCAAGAAGCCGAACTGATCGCCGCCTGGAAAACACGGAACGCGTGAGCAAAAAAACGCCCCGGCCAGATGACCGGGGCGGAGCCTGAAAACGAATGGCTTACTGCCAAAGACGTTTCCACCAGGGGGCTGGTTCTGGCTCAGGTTTGACGCCACCAAGAAACGGAATTTTGCGACGGATGTCGTCGATGTCCCAATCCGTCAGGCTCGCGAGAAGTTGTGCTTCGCGTTCCTGCCGATCACGCGTTGCCGCCTGATACTTGGAGATATCGCAACTTGACTGGCCTTTCCAGGGATGTCGGATGACGTAACGACCCTGGTAGTTTTGGCGGTCACCGGTTTCCTGAAACACGAGATCTTCAGGGAAGTTCTTGCTGTCGTAGCTGACATGCAGTCGCGAAACGAAAACGTTCTGTGCCGGTGAGTTCGCAACGCGGCCGTTTTGCTGGTCAATCCAGAAAACACCCAGTTTGCGTAATTCGTCGGCACTCAAAGGATCAGCAGCGCATGGGTCGCACCAGGCCATGTCCCAGGCATACTCGAGAAACACGGCTCGCTCATTTTCCTTCCGCGTTTGCTTCTTGAACATCGCCCGATAGAAGTCACCGAATTCAGATTGTACGAACTCCGGCACTTCGCTGCCGCTCGGCAGCTTCACCGTACGATAGTTGGTGGTCTCGACACGACCAGTCTTTGTGAGTGCATACACATAAAGCTCTTGCTTGCCTTTCGCATTCAAGGTACCGAGCCGAATCGGCAGCATGAACTTGTTGCTTTCGTAGGCGACCTGCAACGGACGCAACTTTGCATAGCCGAGTGAGGACTGCTGCTCAAGATTTACTTTCGCAACAAAAAACCGCATGTCTTGCTTGAGGTAGCTGTCGACAACCTTCTCCGCACCATTCGGAATCTTGTAATCGTTCTCCTTCAGCCACTTAATCAGGCCCCCGCTTTCTTCGGCGGACAGGATAAGAATGTCGTATTCACCAACTGTGTAGCTAGCCTCAATCGTGACGCCGTTCGCGCGCCCGAGATTGCGCGCAACATCGGCGGCTTCAGCGCGCGGCCTGCTGCTTTTGAGCGCCATCTCATCATACTCATACATCGCGCAGGGATCGGGATCGTGATATTCAACCAGACGCGGCGCTGTGTAGGCGTCGAGATGCTCAATCAGCGCGTTGTCGGCGACGTTGATTTGTTCGCGTTCGATGAAAGTAGGCACGGGAATGACAACGGCGAAGTCCTTGACCTCGCCCTGGAAGTCGTTCGCCATCGTAATCACGGTGCGGTCGCCGTCTCTGACGAGGACAACCTGCGATGCCTGGTTATACAAGCCCGTATCGGCACGCGCGACATAAAATCCGCAGAACGCCTGTGCTGTGCTTGTTATCGCGACTGTTAAGGTCGCGGTGATCGTTAAAACTAAAGTACGCATTAGATAACTCCTTGCTGCTGTCGCCAGCGATATATCCGGCCTTGCATGGCCAAGTCGATGATTGGGACGAGCGGCGCAGACAGGATCAGCGCGATAATCGGCCCGTTGGGTTCGTAGAAAACGAATTGAATCGTGTAAGCGACACTTGCGACCAAGGCGCCGTAGAGGACGCGCCCGCCGCGTGTATTTGGTGCCGTTTTGGGATCGGAAATCATGAAAAAGGCGAAAATCAGAAGCGCGCCGTTCTGCAATTGATGCAATGGAATACTCAGCGGGTCACCCAGCCAAACGGCACGTCCGATCAAAAACGCGGCGTATGCAATAAGGAACGCGAATGTCGTTTCTGCACGTCGCGCGCGAGTGAGGACGATAAAACCGAGGCAGGCAAGCGCGAAAGCGCCTATCGCAGCGCTGCCCCATTGACCCGATGAGACCCAGGCGCGCTCGCTAGCGAACATCAGGACAACCAGAGCGACATTCGCCGGATTAAAAATGTGCTTGCCGCGAAATCGTATTAGAAACTTGCTGCCAATGGCTATGCACGCGGCCAGCACAGCCAAAGCTATGACGTCGGTGCGCAATAACAGGGTCAAGGATAGCGACGTAATCAGTGCGCTTAGCGGATCAAAAGCAGGCAGGCCGACCATACGCGATGCGATGAACTGAACGCATTGTGCCGTTAGCAAAATCGCCACGGCGTTGTACCAGTGAATGCCGAAGTCGAGCGCAAACACGCCGTAGCTGAGCAACAGACTCAAAACAGCGATCTGGTAGTAGCGTGGATCGAGGCCAGTGAAAAATTGTCTGAAAAAGGCGTTCATGCCCGATACAAACGTCGCTGACGCCTGATCGGGTCTAATTCATATCAAGCTTTAATCAGATCACGCATGGGTACTGCCGTTGAGCTGTCCGGGAAAATGCTTTGTTCGACAAAATTTCGGGCCAGACCGAGGTGCTCACCCAGCACGGCTTTGAACAGGCTGCGAGTATCGGCGGTCGGCTGTAAGTCGCGGCCCTCATACAGGTCTGATTTACGCAGACCTGGCCAATCAGCTAAGACGTGCCCGCCATTGACAGCGCCACCGAGCAGAATGGCTGCGGTCGCAGTGCCGTGGTCGGTGCCACGCGTTCCATTGACCTTCACAGTACGTCCGAATTCGGTAACTACGGCGACCACGGTATTTGACCAGGTCGCGCCCAAACCCGTCCTCAGTGCCATCAGTCCGTCGTCAAGACCTGCAAGTCGATTCGCGAGCGCGCCGTTGGTTGTGCCCTGATTTGCATGCGTATCCCAGCCACCTGCCTCGAGAACTGCAATGCGCGGCCCGTTATCGGCAGTCAGGAATTTCGCAGCCGCCTGCATCATGCCCAACATCTGTTGCGTGTCGTTGCCGCGCCGCCGCATGTTTTGCATGTCGGCCTGGCTGTCCGCTATGTCCTGAGACTTGAGTGCCTGGGTCAGACGCGTGGCAAAAAAATGATCATCTGCGTAGAGATTCTGTAACCGTCGAATCGTGCTGTCGTCGGCATCAGGCAACTGCGACGGCGCCCAGCTCGTGACCGAGTTTTCGCCGCGCAGAACGAGCGGTGTGTTCTGTGCCATCGCGATCGCCGGCTCGTTGCCAAGCGAACCGCCGAGCGGTGCAAGTGCGCGATTTAACCAACCATCTCGCAGCACGCCAGTTGCACTTGCTCCGTTCTCCAGCACGTCCTGGCCGTCAAAATGGGAGCGCTCACGATACGGGCTCGCAATTGCATGAATGATGGCCGCCTGTTGCTTACCAAATTCACTATAGATACCGGGCAAGGATGGATGCAGCCCGAACATGCCGTCGAGTTTCAACAAACCGCCTTCGCTACCTGGTCGAGGTAACGCAAGCTCGCCACGCAGTGAGTCATAATTGCCATCACCATACGGCGCTGCGATTGCAAGTCCATCCGCTGCGCCACGCAATACAACCAATACGAAGCGCGCATCGGTTTCGGCCGCTGCGAAAGCCAGCGAAGGCACTGTAGTCGCAAATGCGCCCGCGCCCGCAGCTCTGAGTATGTCGCGTCTCGTAGTCATGCTCATCTCCGTTGGAAGTCGGGTGATGCAAGCAGCAAGGTCATTCCTTGCGTGAAGTCTTCGGCCCGTCCAATCGCTTTGCGGGTTTCGGCGTTGAAAGCAGCACCGAGTACTGCATCGCCAAGATCAACTGGATTTGCACGCGAACCGACAACACGCGCTACCGTGTTGCACCATTCGATGCGCTTATATAAGGCATCGGCGCCACCCCATTGCTCGGCCGTGTCCGGCCAGCCTGCCGGGGATCCTGGGCGATATGGCGTCTGGCCCATCAAATCAAGAGCGCCGATGACAAATCGTGAATCGTCTGGCACGTGGTCAAAGGCGCGAAACGTCGAGATGACGAAATCGTGCGGCGTCTTATACTTGGCAAATGTCTGTACCCAGGGTTCCTGTGCCGCAATCAAGGCGGTGTAGATCGCAGGCAGGTCGCCGCCAGTTTCCAGATAGGTGCTCGCGAGTTTGTCAACGAGATCAACGGGCGGGTCGTCGGCAACGAAATGGCGCGCGAGTTTTGTCGCAATGAATTTTGCGGTGGCAGGATGCGTCGCAAGATCGCGCAGCACGGCCTCGCCTTGTTTGACACCGGATTGCGAATACTTCGTGCCGAGAATCCGCTGTGACCCAGGCTCGTGAATCATGTCGCGAAACTCAAACTTACCGGGCTCGCCTTCAGCAAAGCGGCCCGCTTCGCTCGCGCCACCGATGGACCAGCCTGTGATTACCTTCGCAAACGATCGAACGTCATCTTGCGTGTAGCCGCCGTCAACACCGAGCGTGTGCAGTTCGAGAATTTCGCGCGCGAGGTTCTCGTTTAAGCCGACGTTTCTCGCGTTTGAATTTCGATTCGCTCGCTTGCCCAGTATCGACGTTGGGCCGACTGAGCGTTGGTTGTCGAGATACAAAATCATAGCCGGATGTTGCTCGACGGCCAGTAGCAGGTCGATAAAGTTGCCGGCGACATGCGGCCGAATTGCTTCGTTCTCGAATAATCCGGCAATGGCCGGAATCGGTTGCTTGTCGGCAGATATCGCGAAATGGTTCGTCCAAAAGTGCACGAGACGTTCGTGAAATGGATAATCGGTATCTGCCGCGGCGCGGTAGCGAGCAGAAGTCTGTGCAACGAAATGTTCGCGAATTGTCTTGCCGTACTTCTTCACGAAATCTTCATCAGCACCACGCTCGGCGCGGCGCAATTCCTGCACATCGACAAAGACAGTGGAAGAATTCGGCAGGTCGCGGATGTCGCTGGATAGTTGTGATGGGCCTTGCAGCTGATCAAGCAACCAAGCTTGCGGGTCGGGCTCAATGTCGGCGAGGTCGCCTGGTTTGGCGCCCAATCCGAAGCGATTGGCCGCAATGGCTGCTTCAATGCTCATGCCGCAAGCTTCCTTGTACTGGTACCTATTTGAACGCGGCCAGTAGCTATTGGTTGACTCAACGCTCTCATGATACGACCAGATTGACCAAAAAGGGGCGAATTCCGGCGCGCGGGCTTACATAATTACTATAATAAAAATAAGGAGTTAAGCTTTCTCATGCGATTTTTCAAAAAGATCGCATCCGAATGCTGGCCGCGAGACATCTACCTCGTGAGAACTGCCTTATCGGCAGCTAAATAACCTTAGGAGAAATGATTGTGTCTGGAGAAATGATTCCAATTGCGTTGTTCATTGGACTGACGATTGTCTTGTGTCTATTTTTTTGGTTTCGCTTTCGAACCCGCAGCGAGATGCAGGCAACGATTCGCACCGCGATCGACAAAGGCCAGGAACTGAGTCCGGAGATCATCGATCGCCTGGGTACGCCGAAGGCTCCCAAGGATAGGGATTTGCGACTGGCATTGTTGTGGATCGCGCTTGCACTGGGCATGACCGCATTCGGCTTTGGCATTCCAGAAGATGATGACGAGGTACAGCAGATATTCATGGGAATGGCAGCTTTCCCATTCTTCATCGGACTTGCGTATTTGATCATGTATCGTTTCACGGATAGATCGTCATAACAGCGACCGCTTCATATCTCGAAGGTGAGGATCAATACCTTGTAGCACGTGCCGTGTCCTCGCAGGACATGGCCGCTTTCGGCGAATTGATCCGACGCCATCAATCGCAGATTCGAAATTTTCTGCGCAAGTTGACCGGTGACGTCTCGATTGCCGACGATTTGGCACAGGATTGTTTCTTACATGCGTGGAACAAGTTGCAAACGTTTACTGGTCGAGGCTCCTTTATCGGCTGGTTGCTGAAAATCGCTTACACAACGTTCTTGCAATCGAAGCGACGGTCCAAACGGTATGCAGAAGTTCTCGATGAGGCGGCGTACGTCGCGCAAACAGAGGCCAGGAGCTACACTAAACCATCAGACGAAGTATCTGATCTTGACAAGCTTCTCGCCGTACTTACTGAGGACGAAAGAGCGATTGTTGTAATGTCCTACGCCTGCGGGCTGTCGCATCGGGAAATCGGCGAAGCGACCGGACTTCCGACGGGCACAGTGAAATCCGTAATATTTCGTAGCAAAGAAAAGATCAGGACAAGTTTTGACATCAAAGATCATAAACATGGCTGAAAAAATCAGAGATGCTGAAGACCAGTTACTGGACTCGATGTTTCAATCGGAGCCAATAGCGGATGACGGTTTCAGTGATCGCATCGTGCGCCGTATTCGGCGCGGCATTTGGCTACGTCGCCTCGCGTTGCCGGTCGCAATGTTGCTTGGTGGCGCAATCGCGATCAAGCCGCTTATGCAGTTAGGCTCAGTAGCAGCAACTGTCAGCGAGTCCATGCCGGGAATATCGGTCGAAGTTTCAGACACGATGTTGGGACAGCTGCCAATCGCACTCACGATCACTTGTCTGTTACTCATCGGCGTCTCTATGTTCAAACTCAGCGAGGAGTAATTCAGCGGCAAGTAATTCATTGTCACCGGCGGAGTGCTCGGTTACATTGCCTGCATGAACCTACGCGAGGAAGTCGAAGCCCTACTACCGAATTGGGAACGCTGGTATCCCAGTCTGTTTGATGCGGCAAGTGATCTCGGTTTGATTCGTGCCGAGATCTGCGACCCAAACTCCCTCCTATTGACCCGACGTCACGCGAAGGTTCGCCAACAAGCTGAAGATGCGCATCGCGAGAAGTGGGGCGGCAAGGAACAGGAATGAGCTTGCACATTGATGCTGTGCGTGCGCAATTCCCGTCATTGTCAGAAACAGACGATGGTTTGCGTAGAATCTACATGGACAACCCTGGCGGCACGCAAGTACCGCTTTCGGTCGTGCAACGCATATCCGATTGCCTTTTGCATGGAAATGCGAATATTGGCGGCAATTTTCGAACCTCGGACCTGGCAGGAGAGATCGTAGACGAAGGGCGCGCAGCGAGCGCCGACTTTTTGAATGCACGGTCGCCGGACGAAATTATGTTCGGCCCAAACATGACCACTCTGACTTTGCATTTGTCACGATCAATTGGTCGTCACCTCGATGCAGGTGACGAGATTGTTCTGTCGAAAATGGAACACGATGCGAACATATCGCCGTGGTTGCTGATCGCCAGAGACTACGATCTTGAGGTGAAATGGCTACCATTTAATGTCGAGACGTTCGAATTCGATGCAGATGCACTCGATGACGTCCTTTCTGAACGTACCAGGCTTGTTTGCATTGGTGGTGCCAGCAATCTGACCGGCACATTGAATGACGTCAAAAGCCTGTGCGGCAAGGCGCGGGCTGCTGGTGCGTGGAGCTTCATTGATGCCGTACAGTCGGCGCCGCATGAATTGCCGGATGTGCAGGATTTCGGTTGCGATTTTCTCGCGTGTTCAGCGTACAAGTTCTTCGGTCCGCACCAAAGCATTCTATGGGGTCGTCGGGAATTACTCGAATCCCTGCAGCCGTACAAACTAAGGCCAGCGCCCGAAGAGCTGCCATGGCGATTCGAGACTGGCACGCAGAGTCACGAAGCCATTGCCGGAACAGGAGCAGCAATCGATTATTTCGCAAGCTTAGGCGATTCGGTAGAGGCCGGTAGCCGCCGTGACAGGCTGGTCAGCGGATTTACGCACATGTTTGAGTATGAAAAATTGCTTTCAAGCCGGCTGATTGCCGGCTTGCAAAATATTGATGGCGTTATTGTGCACGGTATTACGGATCCGGACGCCATGGACCGACGTGTTCCCACAGTTTCATTCACGCATGCAAGACATCGACCCGAGGTGATCGCTCAAGCCTTGTCGCAACAAAACATATTTGTCTGGTGCGGCCACAATTACGCCGTTGAGCCTGTTAAGGCGCTCGGGCTAATGGAGTCAGGTGGTGTTGTGCGGGTGGGCCCGGTGCATTACAACACGGTCGCCGAAATTGACGAGACGTTACGCGTGATCGAAGGCGCGGTGGCCTAAGAAGAATTGGCCACAGGCCGCCTTGCGGCGGCGACTCGTTCACAAAAAAGGCCGCCTTGCGGCGGCCTCTTGTGAGATTGGTACGGAAAACTGGTCAGAGGATTACGGAAGGTTGCTCCATTATCCAAACAAGACCCAATGGTTTTCCTGACACCTTTGATATCTCACTAGACATGGATCACCTCCTTTGATGTTGTTTGCCCAAGCGCAGTATCCCCAAAATTCTTCCGCTTGCCAAGAAAAAATTCTCTAAAAACAATGGTATAAATAACATTTACAATGCGATATCATATTTAGCTCGGTCGCTCGAACCGAGCGCCAAAATACAATTAAATAACGATGGAGCTCAGCATGAGTGACCACGAGATAGAGAGCACAGCCGCCGGGCCGGTAACCGGTACCGATCGAATCGCAAGCCTGGATGTTCTTCGCGGAG